>SHZF01000062.1 GCA_009692425.1 Myxococcales bacterium
ACCTCGCACCTCGTGACCGTGACCCGACCGGCCCGCCCCACACGCCAGTGCCGACACGCAGCGCTCCACACCGTCGCCGCCCAGGCAGTTGGCGTGTTAGCCGTGCACGACCAGCACGAGGGGCCATCCGGCCGCGTGTGCGGGGCCCGACGGAGCCTGCACCCGGCCCCGCAGCCGCATGGCACCCAGAGGAACCCCGGGGACTGCGACTGCGGCCTCGTCATGCTGCACCGCGCCCGGTGGCAATTCAAATGATCACAGGCAGTCACAGAGCTTCGCCAGATGCACGCATTGCAACACACCCAGTCCTGGTGGCCGCGCAGGCAGGTGCCGCACGCCGCGCAGCCCCTGCCGCCCGCCGCGCCCCGTGCTACACTCCCCTCCCAGCGTGAGGTGCCCGATGCCCGACGACCTGATCTACGATTGGAACGAATTGAAGCGGAGCCGACCCCCGATCCGCCCCGGTTTTCGGTTGGTTGACGAGACATTGCGGGACGGCATCCAGTCGCCCTCGGTCACGAACCCGGCCATTGCCCAAAAGCTCGACATCCTGCACTGCATGGCAGCCGTCGGCATCGACGTGGCCGACGTGGGCCTGCCCGGCGCCGGAGCCGTCGCGGTCGCCGACGTGACGCGCTTGTGTGAGGAGATTCGCGACCAGAAGCTCAGCGTCAAGCCCAATTGCGCCGCACGCACCCACCTGGCCGACGTCCAGGCCGTCGTCAGCATCTCGCAAGCGGTCGGCATGCCGATCGAGGTGTGCGCGTTCATCGGCAGTTCGCCGATTCGGCAGCTCGTCGAAAACTGGGACCTCGCCCACATGACGAAGCTGGTCGTCGATTCGACCGACCTCGCAGTGCGCAACGGGTGTCCGCTCAGCTTCGTCACCGAAGACACGATCCGCGCTCACCCCGACACGCTGCGCACGCTTTTCAAGGCCGCCATCGACCACGGCGCCACACGGCTGATCCTGACCGATACGGTCGGCCACGCCACGCCCGACGGCCTCTACAACCTGCTGGAATTCACCCGCTCGGTCATCGCGGAGACGGGCGCGGCGGTCGAGATCGACTGGCACGGGCACAACGACCGCGGGCTGTCGCTGACGCTGTGCCTGCACGCGCTCGAATGGGGCGTCGATCGGGTCCACGGCACCTGCCTCGGTGTCGGCGAGCGCGTCGGCAACGCCAGCATCGACCAGGTGTTGCTGAACCTGAAGCTTTTGGGGGTGTTGGACCGCGACCTGCGCGCGCTGCGCCGCTACGTCGACACGGTGAGCGAGGCCTACGGCGTGCCGATCCCGTACAACTACCCGGCGTTTGGGCGCGACGCGTTCCGCACGGCCACGGGTGTCCACGCTGCGGCCATCGTCAAGGCGCTGATGACCGGCCGGCGCGATCTTGCCGACCGGGTCTACTCGTCGGTGCCGGCGAGCGACATTGGCTGCCGCCAGGTGATAGAAGTCGGCTTCTACAGCGGCAAGGCGAACGCGCAGTGCTGGCTGCTCGACCACCAGATCGAGCCGACCGAGGAGCGCGTGCAAGCCGTCTTGGCGTGCGCCAAGGCTTCCGACATGACGTTGACCGACGCCCAGATTCGCGACGCGCTGGCACGCAGCGGATTGCTTCCGCCGGGAGCAGACGGCGCGTGGCGCGACAATGGCGACGAAGGGCTTGCACTCGACCTCGAGGACGAAATCGACGCCTTGCCCGGGTACGACATCGAGACGGGCCGCCGGAGTGCCGCCGGGTGATGCGCGACGGCGACCACCCGGTTCTCGTGGCCGGCCTCGACCCGGTCGGCCTTGCGGTCGCGCACCGACTGCACGCGCTCGGCATACCGGTCCACGTGTTGGTGACGCCCGACGAAGGCGAGCGGCACGGTGCAGAACTGGCGGGTCTGGGCGTTGCGGTGTTTCCGGGTTCCGCAGCTTGGACGGCGGACCTCGGCCGCATGGACCTCGCCCCGTACGGCGCGGTCGTGCTGGCAGGTGGCGACGAGGCGGCCCAGGTCGATGCGTGCCTGATCGTGCGCCGCCGCAACGGCGACGTGCCCTTGCTGGTGCGTGTGCCGGACCCGACGTTGGTCCGGTTCCTGCGGATGACCGTGCCCCACGTCGACGTGTTTTCGATGGGGTCAGTCACGGCTCCGGTGGCTGCCGACCTCGCGGTGCACATGCTGGCCGCGGCGACGGCTCCCCAGGGGCGCCGCGGACCTCATGCCAAGGCGCGCCCGTCGGCGCGGGCGCGACGCTGGCGGCCGTCCGTGACGATGGCGTCGATGCTGGCAATCAGCTTTGCCGTGGCCCTGCCGGCCGGCGCCGCGTTTGTGGACGGCCGCGGGGGTGATCCGGGGCGCAGCGCCCAGTTCGCGCTGTCGGTGCTGCTCGGCGCGGGCCTCGAAGACGTGGCTCTTGCACGGGCTTCGGAAACGGTACGCGTCGCGGGGCTGGTGCTGGCCCTGTGCGGCAAGGTCGCATTCGCCTGCGTGATCGGCCTTCTGCTCGACGACCTGCTGACACGCCGCTTCGAGTCCGTCGCCCTGCGCGTGCCCGTGCGGCGCCGCGACCACGTCGTCGTGGTGGGAGCCGGCAACGTGGGCGCCCGCGTCGCGGAACTGCTCCACGCGCGCAAGCTGCCGGTCGTCGTGATCGAAGCGTCGAACGCGATCCGCAACGTGCAGCGCCTGCGCGCGAGCGGCATCGCCGTCGTGGTCGGCGATGCGACGGTCGACGAGACGCTGGACGTCGCCGGCGCTTGGCAAGCCAAGGTGGTCCTGGCGCTGACGAATTCCGACGCGGTGAACCTCCACGTCGCGCTGCGGATGAGCGATTCACGCGAGGGTGTGCCGGTGCTCGTGCGCTTGCTCAGCCCCGAACTCTCGGCGCACGTCGGCACCCACGCGAACCTGACGCCGGTGTCACCCGTGTTCGAGACGGCCGCCCACGTGTGCCGCGCAGCAGAGCGGGCGCGCGCCGACCGGATGAAAGCGCGCGCCGACGCCGTCGCCATCCCGGATCTCGCCCGCACGACCGGACGCTTCGCCGGGCCGGAATTCGACGATGGCCCCACGCCCGCCGCCGATGTCGGTGCGCCCGAGGTGCCGCGTGCGGCGTGAACTGGGCGGCGCCGCGTGCGTGGCGGTCCTGGCCGGATTCGCGATCGCGGTGACGGGTTGTGGTGCGGCCCCGGTCGCTGCGGAATCGGTGGCCGCGTCGCCCGCACCCGTGCCGGCAGGCGCAAGCACGCCGCCCGCCGCCGCGCGCGCAACGTCCGCTCCAGGGGACTCCGACGACGAGCCGGTACCGGCACCCGAGGCCAAGCGCGCGCTGGCCGCCGTGCTGGCTCCCGCCCCGGGACCCACGGCAACCACGCCGACCGATGGGCTGCCCACCGATGCGGAACTCGAGGAATCCTGGGCGCGGGTGCTGCTGCGCGCGAATCCCGGGCCGTTTCAGTATGTGGCCTACGAAATGACCGCGCGCGGCACGGCCGGCGTCGCGTCGCACGTGCGCGGCGTGATGGGGCGGCGCGACGTGATCACGCGGACTGAACTGCTGTCGCGCGCGGCGTTGCGTTCGCTGCTGGGTCGCCTGCGCGATCTGGGCGCTCTCGATTTCCCGCACCCACCCGTTGCCGGCGCAGCCAGCGCGGCCGACGGGCTGCCGGGTTCCAAGGCGAAGTCCAAGCCGCGGCGCGTGGCCGCCGGCCGCGAGAATTCTGCCCGTGATGCGCCCGACCCGCTGTTGGGTCCCGCGCACTCCGAGGTGCCGATCTACGAGCTGTCGTTTCGGCTCGGCGGCCGCGAAAACACCTTCCTCGTCGCCGATCCCTACGTGCTCGCCGACCGCCGCTATGCCCAATTCATCAACGCCGTGCGCGAGGCCGTCGTGGCGACCGCCGGCGACATCGCCTGGCACGCGCCGACGGGCGCGCAAGGTGCGGAGGGCTATCTCTTCATCGACAGCGTGCCGAGCGCCCAGGTGACGGTCGATGGTGTCGTGCTGCCCGAGGAGACGCCGATCCTCGCCTATACCGTGGCGGCCGGACCCCACCTGATCGTGCTCGAAAGCCCCAAACACGGGCTGCGCCGCGAATACAAGGTCAAAGTCGGACCAGGGCTGACGACTTCGCTCGAAGTCGACCTCCGCTAGCAAGAACAAACGGAACGCCGGGGCTTCGTGACTGCGCCCATTGCCCGCATCGTGACCGCGTTGCCGGAGCCGAACCAGCGGCTGCGGCGATTGGCTGAGTACCTGCGCGACGCCCCGGCGGGCGAGGTGCTGGCCGAACTCGAGCGGGCCGCGTGCGGCGCACAGGAGGGCCTGCTGCGCGAGTTCCACCTGGCGTTCGTGCTGTTGCTGCTCCACCTGGCGCCGCGCCCCGAACTGCCCGGCGGTCCGCTGCCGCTGCCGGAGCGCAACCTGCTGATTGACGACCTGCGCCTGGCGGGTCTGCTCGCTGGCGCGACACGCGAGGGCCGCGGTTGGGTCGGACGCATCCTGCGTGACGCCTTTCGCCGACCGTCGCCCAACGCAGCCCGACTGCTGCAGCTGCACCCGTCGATCGAGGAAATCCCCCTGGGCGTGCGCAAGGAGCGCGCGCGTGGCACCGTGCGCGAGCGGCTCAACGTGCTGCTGCTCGATACGACGCCGTCCGTCGTCCAGGTGCTGGCTGAGAACCCGCGCATCTTCGAGCCGCACGCCGTGCAGATCGCGACCCTGCGTCCGCAGCACCCCTACGCGCTGGCGGCGCTGCTGATGGCGCCGCGCTGGCTGACGAATGGGACGGTCGGCGAGGCGGTCGCGCGCAACCAGGCGACGCCGCCGTGGCTGGTGCTGGCCTTGGCGCCCCTGCTGCCGCGCAGGGTGCAGTTCGCCCTCGTCCACCTGCGGCGCCTTCCCTGGGACGTACGCCAATTGCTCGCGCGCGGCGTGGGGCTCGACCCGGAACGGCTGCCGGACCTGACGCCAAGGGTCTTTGCGCCGCCGGGCGTGCCGCGCGGGCCCGACGACAAGGTGTGGGAAGTGGATGAACTCCCCGGCGAAGCCTGGCTCGATCTGCCGCGTGCAGGCGGCGGGGAGGTGGCCGATGTCGATGACGGCGGCCCTGCCGGCGAGCCACCGCGCGAGTAGCCGCCCCGTCGCACAGTTGTCGCTTGCGGCCAGCGCCGTCCCGGGGCATGGTCCGCGCCCCACCGGAGTCTCCCATGCGCGCCCGCGTCGTCGTCCTGCCCCGACCCGACATTCTCGACCCTCAGGGCCGGGCCGTGGGCCACGCGCTCGCATCCTTGGGCTTTGGCGGGGTGCAAGGAGTGCGCGTCGGTCGTGTGATCGACGTGGACCTCGACGACCGTCTCGATCGCGCGCTGGCTGCGGCCCAGGTAGACGCGATGGCGCGGGAACTGCTAGCAAACCCGGTCATCGAGGACTTTGCCGTGGAGTGGCCGGCAGGATAGGCTGAGAGCTCGTGGACCTTCCGATTCCCGGCTTTCTGGCATCGCAGGCGCCCCACCGCACCGATCGACGACCGCTGAGGCGACCCATGCGCGTGGCAGTGCTCCAATTCCCCGGCTCGAACTGCGACCGCGACGTCGTGCGCGCGTTTGGCGTCACGCTGGGCCTCGACACCGCGCTGTGGTGGCACGAGGACCCCGAACTGCCGGACGGGACCGACCTCGTTGTGCTGCCCGGAGGCTTCTCGTACGGCGATTACCTGCGCTGCGGCGCGATCGCAGCCCACGCGGCGGCGATGGGTGCAGTGCGACGATTCGCCGCATCAGGCGGCACGGTGCTGGGCATCTGCAATGGTTTCCAGATCCTGTGCGAGGCGCGCCTCTTGCCGGGTGCTCTCGTGCGCAATGTCGGCCTCGATTTCGTCTGCAAGGACGTCACCGTGCGCGTCGACGGCCACTGCAACCGCTTGACCGCGCGCTTGCCGTACGGGTCGCGCTGGACGATGCCGGTGGCCCACATGGAGGGCAACTTCCGCGTCGATGCCGATGAACTCGCCACCCTGGAGGCGCGCGGTCAGATCGTGCTGCGCTACGTCGATCCGGCCGCTGGCGAGCGCGGCAACGGCGCCAACCCGAATGGCGCGCTGTCTGACGCAGCCGCCGTATGCAACGAGGCCGGCAACGTGATCGGCATGATGCCACACCCAGAACGTGCGACCACGGCGAGCCTTGGCAGCGAAGATGGCCGCGCGCTGCTGGCGGGGCTCGTCGAATCGGTGACGAGGTCCAAATGAAGCGACGCGAGGGCACCCGGTTCCCACCTTCACGCGCCGGGCCGGGACAGTTGCAGTGGGGCGCAGTGGCAATGCTGGCCAGTTGCGCGACGGCGGGTCCATCGGCGCCACCGCTGGGAGCCACCGCGACGGCAAAGGCTTGCGTGGGTGCGATCGACTGCAAGCCCGACGAGTTGTGCACGGCCCCGCAGTGCGTCGCCATTTTTCCGCGCGCCTACGTCCTGACCGTGGAGAAGGCCAAACTGAGCCCGTACGACGGCAACGGCAACCCGTGGGACAAGGACGGCGACGGCGACCCGGTCGCTGCAGTCAGCGTCGGCGGCAGGGAAGTGTGCCGCTCGGCGCCTGCCAAGGACCAGTTGGACGTGACGCTCGCCGTCGCGTGCGCGGTTTCGCTCGACGCAAAATCCGAGGTGCGCTTCACCTTGGGCGATGACGATGGAGGCACCGTGCAAGAGGGGATGCTCAAGATCGTCAGCGGTGCCGACCTCGTGCCGGCCGTGCGGCTTGGCTTTGGCGAACAGCAGGATGCGCTCGGTTATGTGCGGTTTCGGCTGGCTCCGGCGCCAACTGGCTCTTCTGCGAGGTCCCCGTGAGTCCAAAACGCGTCCTCATCCTCGGCGGCGGTTTCGCGGGCATCCACGCCGCCAAGTACCTCACGGCCCTGCTCGGCTCGCGCACCGACGTGGAGGTCGAACTCATCAGCGAAGAGAACTACTTCGTTTTCCAGCCCTTGCTGCCCGAAGTCGCCGCGGGCGGCATCGCCGCGACCCACGTCGTCAACCCGATCCGCGAACTCGTGCCCAAGGCGCGCTTTCGCTGCTGCCGCATCGTCGAGGTCGACTCCGCCAATCGGCAGGTGCTGGTCGCGCAAGGCGAGGGCCTCGAGTTCGTCGCCCTGCCCTACGACCACCTCGTCTTCTGCCTGGGCAAGGTGACGAACTTCGCGTCGATGCCGGGTGTCGCCGAGCACGCGCTGGCCATGAAGGACCTCGGCGACGCCTTCAAGCTGCGCAACCACGTCATCCGTTGTCTGGAACTCGCCGACATTGAGGCCAATCCTGACAACAAGGCCGCGCTGTTGTCGTTCGTTGTGGCCGGCGGCGGCTTCAGCGGCGTGGAGACCGTCGGCGAACTGCACGAGCTTGTCACGAGGTCGCTCAAGTATTTCCCACGCATCGCGCCAAGCGAAGTCGTCTTCAAGCTCGTCCACTCGCAGGATCGCATCCTGCCCGAGATGCCCGATGGCCTCGGCGCGGCGGCAAAGCGCATTCTTGAGGCCCGCGGCATCGGCATGGTGCTGAAGGCGCGCGTCAAGGCCGCCTCGCGCGAACGGGTCTACTTGGGCGACGGCAGCCACATCGCCACGCGCACGTTCGTGTGCACCGTCGGCAACGCGCCGAACCCCGTCGCGCGCCAGGCCATGGCACAGGGCGGCCTGGTCGAAGCGGAAACCAATGGCAAGAAGATGGGCCTGTTCCTGACGGACGCCACGCTGGAATGCGTCGACCATCCCGGCTACTGGGCCGTAGGCGACTGCGCGGCCATCCCCAACCCCAACGGGCCCGGCTTCTGCCCGCCGACCGCGCAGTTCGCCATCCGTCAGGCCAAGACGTGCGCCAAGAACGTGCTGGCGCGCATCGATGGTCGCCCGATGCAGCCCTTTCGGTTCAAGGCCTTGGGCATGCTGGCATCGCTGGGGCAACGCAGCGCGGTGGCGCAGTTGATGGGCGTGGAACTGTCGGGCTTCGTCGCGTGGTTCATGTGGCGCACGATCTACCTGAGCAAGCTCCCCGGCTTCGTGCGGCGCGTGCGTGTGGCGCTGGACTGGACGCTGGACCTGTTTTTTCCCCGCGACATCACGCAGATGCAGCTGTTTCGCACCGACCGCCTGCAAGTCAACCACTACGAGGTGGGCGAGGTCATCGTGCAGCAGGGTCAGGTCGGGCGTGAGCTCTACATGATCATCCGCGGCGAGGTCGAGGTCGTCGTGCCGGGGCCGCCCGGTGCGCCGGAAGTCGTCGTGGCCAGGCTGGGTGCGCGCGAGGTATTCGGCGAAAAGGCGCTGCTGCAGGCCACGAAGCGGACGGCCACGGTGCGCGCGACGGGGGCGGTCGACGTGCTGGTGATGTCGCGCGGAGACCTGCGCTCGCTCGTTGGCCAGTTCCCGGTGCTCGACGACTACTTCGCCAAGCTATTGCGGGAGCGCTACCCCTCGACATTCACTCAGGCGCAGGACCTGGGCACCCTGCTCAGCGACGCGGAGCCGAGAATGCGCGCAGAAGGGCCGGATAGCGCCAGCGCCCGGTGAGCGCCAACGCAGGACCTACCCGCGCGGCCGCAGCACCAGCAGGCGCGGCTCCGTCATCTCGCGGATCGCCTCGCGCAGCCCCTCGCGCCCCAGCCCGCTCTCCTTGACGCCGCCGTACGGCATGGCATCGACCCGGAAGGTCGGCGCATCGCCGTGGATGACGGCACCCACCTCGAGCCCCTCGAAACAGGCCCACACCACGTCGATCGAGCGGGTGAACACGCCCGCCTGCAGGCCGTAGCGCGAGTCGTTCACCTTGGCGATCGCCTCGGCGAGGTCGGCGTAGGGCTCGACGCAGACCACCGGGCCGAACACTTCCTCGCACCAGAGCCGCGCATGGTGGGGCACATCGACGAGCACGCTCGGCTCGACGAAGCAGCCGCCGCGCCCGCCACCCCTGAGCACGCGCGCGCCAGCTTGCGTCGCCTCGGCGATCCAGGCCTCGACGCGGTGGGCGGTCGCTTCGTCGATCAGGGGGCCACACACGACGCCGGGATGGCTCGGGTCGCCACACACGATGCGATTGGCCGTTTCGTCGACCAACCGCTCCACGAACCCGTCGAAGACCGTGGCGTGAACGAGCACCCGCTGCGCCGAGATGCAGGTCTGGCCCGCGTAGGCAAAGGCGCTGACGGCGATGCGTCGGGCTGCTTCGTCGAGGTCGGCGTCGTCGTGCACGATGGCTGCCGCGTTGCCGCCGAGTTCGAGGGCCACGCGCTTGTGTCCCGCCCGCGCCTTCAGGTGCCAGCCGACGCGCGCCGAGCCGGTGAACGACAGCAACTGGATGCGCGGGTCCGTGACAAGCGGATCGGCATCTTCGACGCGGGCGAGCACGACACCGATGCCGCCCGCTGGCACGCCCGCCTCGGCGCACAGCCACGCCAGCAGGAACGCGCTGAGCGGCGCTTGCGGAGCCGGCTTGACCACGATCGGGCAACCCGCCGCGATGGCCGGCGCCACCTTGTGGGCGACGAGGTTGAGCGGAAAATTGAATGGCGTGATCGCCGACACGAGCCCGACCGGCACGCGCCGCACCAGGCCCCAGCGGCCACTGCCGTGCGGGGCGATGCCGAGATCGAGCAGTTCGCCTTCGGGCCGTGACACCTCTTCGGCGGCGAAACCAAACGTGTCCTGCGCGCGCCGCACCTCGGAGCGGGCAAGGTCGATCGGCTTGCCCGCCTCGGCCGCCAGCACCGCCGCAAACTCGTCTTCGCGCGCCCGCAGCCCGGCCTCGACCTTGCGCAGGATGGCACGCCGTTCGTACGCCGGCAGCGCTGCCATCGCCGCGCGGGCCGTCTTGCCTGCCGCGATCGCGGCCTCGACGTGGGCCGCCGTCGCCATGTGCACGGTGCCAACAACCTCGCCGGAGTGGGGCGCGCGGACCTCGTGCAACAGGTGGGAGGGGTGTGTCGCGCCGCCAAAGAAGCTCGAGAACGTGCGCATGAAGACCTCGCGAATCAACGAGGCGAGCCTACACCGGTCGCGCGCCCGTGGGCAGTGTCTTGACAGGGCGCCGCCCATGTTGCAGACCGCCAGCGGGGCAACCCTGGACGGGAGCTCGGAGAGGTCAAGATGTCGCGCACTCGCCCGTTGGCCGCCCTGCTCGCCTTGACGGTCGCGACGGCCTGCTCAAGCACCTACACGCCACGCCGGGGGCCGCGCGTCTCGCTGGTACTGGATTCGGGTTCGCCCGCGCTCGTGCGGGATGGCGTCACGCGCCCGCTTGGCGTGCTCGGCGGTGGGCTGCCCGACACCGTGGCGGACCATCCGGGGGCGCTGGAGCACGCCGACGAGTTCCACTCGCGCATGACCACGGCGCTCGTGATGATGATCGGCGGCTTGGGCTTGATGACGGCGTCACCGGTGATGCTGCAGCGCAGCAACCGCGGCGACCTCGACAACCTGGGGCCGGCCGCCGGCATGCTCGCGGGCGGGCTCGCGATCATGTACGGCGGCTTGTTCGTGACGCTCAGCGCCCAGCCGCACCTGTACGATGCGATCAACGTGTACAACGACGCGGTCGATCAGGGCTTCGGACTGCCCGCAGGCGTCGGGATCCCCGCGACGAACTTGCCGGTGCCACCCGTCGCGCCGTAGCCAACTCTGCGCGCTGGAGCAACCAGAGCTACTTCTTTTTCTTGGGAGCCACGGGAGCCGGCGGTGGCGGTGGCGGCGGCGGTGGCGGCGGCGCGACCACTGCGGGAGGGGGCGGCGGCGGAGCAGGCGGTGGCGGCGGCGGCGGCGGCGCCTGCTCGTGCCACGTCTCGAAGCCGGGCTGCAGCACCTTGTTCTGCTGGGCCCGCGCCACCAGCGCCGACAGGGTCTTCGATGGCCACTTCTTCTGGAGCATGTTCACGAGCCAGTCGGGCAGCATCCCCTTGGGGTTCGTGTGGACCTCGACGACGAGGCGCGTCTGCTCCTTGCCCTTGACAGCCGTGAATTCGTAATATGTTCCGTAGGCTTCTGCGCGAACGAAGTCATCCGGCGGCGCACGCTTGTCGACCACCGACTTGATCTTCGTGGTGAACACGCCGCGTTCCGCATCGGCGATGCCTTCGGCCCGCAGCACGTAGTCGCGATCGCTGACGGGGAACGGCAGGCCGAAGTGAATCCAATACGTCTCCAGCATCGGACTCGGATTGTCGAGCGTCTTGTGCTCGACGTAGCGGTCGACCCAGTACTTGCGCTGCGTCTTGTCGATGAACGTCGCCGTCAGCCGCGCGATGTGGATGTTGGCCGTCATTTCGCCGCGAAACGCCAGGATGTCGGAGCCCGGCACCTGCTTGCGGAAGGTCTTGACGTTGTCGGACGTCCCTAGCGATTCCCAAGTGCCCCCGTCGGCCCAGGCCGGCATCGGCAAGCAGGCCGCGACGACGAACAGGGCGCACGCCAGCCGCGCGACAGCTGCCCACATGTCACTGAACGATCGCATGAATCCCTCCCCCGATCTGAAGCCAACGCAGAGGCTGGCGTGGGTGCTGAGGCGCCACCATACCGAACCTGCAGCGGCAACGAGTGTGCCCCACCCGCAGGTCATCGGCAACGGGTCAGGTGATGCCAACCGCCAGAAGTTTTTCAAACTAAGGAACAGAAACTTTTTCCGTCTTCAGTTCCGGGTCCGCCGCGATCGCCGCCTCGGTGAACAGCGCGTCGCGCCACTTGCCGGTCTGGACCAGCGCCTCGGTCTGGTCCGAAAAATGCTTCGACTTCGGGTTCGCTGCATTCGAATACGTCAGCACGGCCTTGGCGACCGGCCCCGTGTCGGTGAAGTGCAGCGCCATCACGAAGCTGGAGCCGTAGTTGACCGGGTAGCCGTCCTTGGTCAACGCCGTCGCTGGGTTCACGAACTTGCCCGCCAACATGTCGGGCAACCGCGTGTCGTTGCGCGGCCCCCAACCGATCACGTTGAACGCGCCCTCGCCGTGGGTGCCGCCGGGCACTTCGAGGCGCTTGTCGCCCTTGAGCGTGAACTGGACCTTGCCCAGTGGCGACGCAAGGTCCAGGCCCGCCTCCTGCAAGCGCACCATGGCTGCGCCCAGCCCGAGCAGGATCGGATTCTCCAGGCCAGGCGCAGGCGGCGCCTTCAACAGCGCAGGCGTCAGCCCTGGGTTCTTCGGGTCGTAGGGCAGCAAGAACAGCGCGCCGGGCACATGGGCAAACCATTCGCGCGCCAACACGGCACCGACGCTGCCGACCGTGAAGCGGCGGTCCCACGCCAGGATCAACTGGCACGCCTTGGCGAGATCGACCTCGGGCTCGGTCTTGCCGTCGCACGCCTTGCCGGCCAGGCACGAGTTGCCGGCCTTGTCGATCGCGATCTTGAGCTTGCCGGCCCCCGCACAATGCGCCGCCAGCCCCGGCGCGTACGAGTCGCCCAGCCAACTGCGGCCCCCGCTGAACACCGCGGCCAGTTCGTCTGCGCTGAACTTGCCGTCTGCGCCAGACGCGCCCGTGGCCGTGACCTCGGTCGCCAACAACAGGTTTTCGCGGGTGCGCGCGCTGCGGGTGGTCTTCTCCGGTCCGAACAGGTAGCCGTAGCCCTCGAGCGGCGCATTGAGGTTGGTCAACCAATGGCTGTCGTTGGCGTTCAGCACGTAGTCCGAACGGCGCTGGTGCGGTGTCTTCGCAAACGGCACGAGGCCCGGCACGCGCGACCCCGGCTCGGCGACCGGCTCGAAGGCGGCAGCGTTGCCCGGCAGCAGCACGGCGCCCGAGGTCCACGCGACCGTCGTCCACGCGTGGGTGCCCTTGTCGATGGCGTCCTTGTGCCACGCCGCCGTGGCCGCACTCAGGTTCGGTGTGCTGTTCGACTCGGTGTAGAAGACCTCGCCGTCCTTGTCGGCCAGCATCGTGTTCGTCCACGGGTTGGCTTGCACCGCCTGGCTCGCCGCTTCTGCTTCCGCCGCCGATTTCGCCTTGTGCAGGCCGAGCATGTGTTCGATCAGCAGGCCGTTGTCGCCGTTGCCGTCCCACAGCGCGATCGCCAGGTCCGGCGTCCACGGCACGCCGCCGACCGCCACGATGGGGCCCAAGTGCGAGCGCCAGAAGCGCTGCGTCACCGGGGCGAGCTTGCCATCGGGCTGCTTCACGTCCACGGTTTCGTCGCGGTACGTCATCTTGCGCGGCAACCCATCGACCAGGTAGGTCGTCGGGTTCTGCTTGTCGAGTTCCAACTGGTAGAGCACGAACTTGCGCGAGGCCGACACCGTCATCGTCCAGGCGATGTGAGGCGTGAAGCCGATCGCGATGCCGGGCAGGCCGTAGAGGTTGACGCCGTAGACGTCGGCGACGCCGGGCACGGTCAGGTGCGACTCCCAGAAGCGCAGTTCGCCGAACCAAGGAAAGTGCGGGTTCGCCAGCACCATGCCGCGCCCGTTTGCGCTGCGCGTCTTGCCGATGGCCCAACCGTTCGAGCCGATGTCGAGGTGGCGGAAATCGGGCAGTTCGCGCGCCCACGCCAGTTGGCTCCGGCTCGCGGCGAGAATGTCGGTGACCGGCCGCAGCCACGCGGGCCCGGACTCGAGCACAGCGCCCTGCTTGGCGGGCGCTTGGGCATCGACGATGGCCTGGCGGAAGTTGCGGCCCGAAGCCAGCAGCGCCACGTCGTGCAGGTAGGTCAAGACATCGAGAGCGCTGATCGGCTTGACCCACGGAGCGTCTACGCACCCGTCCGGAAGTCCCTTGGGCCCCTGTTCGGCAATGCGTTGGTTGAAGCCGGCCGCGTAGCCCGCCATCACGTCGCGGGCGTCGGCGCTGAGTTGGGTCCACGTCTGCAGCGCGCGCTGGCGCACCATCAGGCCCTTGTAGGCGAGGTCCGACTTCAAGTGGACCTTGTCCTTGCCCTCGCCGAACCAGCGCGCGCGGTTGCCGGTCGCCTTGACGACCTGATCGGCGAGGTAGCAGGCGTTGTCGCGCGCAAACGCATAGCCCTGGCCGAACGCTGCACCGCCGACGTCGGCCGCCGTGATGTGCGGGATGCCCCACGCCGTCCAGCGCACCGTCGCATCGAACTTCGTGCGCGGCGGAAACTTCGCCAGCACCTCGGCCTCGGTTGGTCCGGGCGGCTGGGCCTGCGAGATGTCGGCGCCCGCCGCGACAGCCCCGTCGCCCGCCACGTCGGCTGGCGGCCCGCTATCGCTCACGGCAGGCCCAGCATCGGTGGCCACGGCGGCATCCACCACGATGCCCACATCGGCGACGTCCGCGGCGCCCGCGTCCGTGGCGGGAGCGTCGTCGTCACCGCACGCTGCGAGACCGGCCACGGCTGCCGTCAACAGCGCCCTACGGGTCCATGTCCGCGTCATCTTGTCTCCTGTTGCCGGGCGAAGTCAGAGGTCCAGCACGTCGCGCACCCAGCCCCGGCAACGCATCATCGTCGGAAAGCCCAACGTCGGCGCCGTGATCGTCGCCACGTGCAGCACTTCTTCGGGCGTGGCACCGGCTTCGAGCGCCTTGCGCACGTGGCTGTGGGCGGCGCCTTCCAAGCCTGCGCCGAGCGAAATCGCGAGCTTGCACAGCGCCAGTTGCTTGCCGGTCAACGGGCCCGCCGCGGCACACTGGGCCGCGAGCCCTTCGTAGGCGGCGACGAGGTCGGGGTGCGATTCCTTCATGCGCTGGTAGGACTTGGGGATGGACATGGCGCTTGGTCTCCGTGCCGAACGCAGCGCACGGTGCCGGGCGGGGTGGCTGGCGTCAAGCGAGCGGGGCTGCGCTAGCCGACCACCCCTCATGCCAGCGCGGATGCCCGACCTTGGCCGCCCATGCGTACGCGAACGACGAGGAGGTCTTCCGCGGGGCGCGAGTTGGGTGCGGGGCGGCGACGCTGACATTGGCGCACGCCCGATGCCAACTCCTCGCCGCTCGCTCCGGTCTACCGGTCGCTTCGCTCAGCCGGGTCCCATGCCGCCGCCGTCCGCAAAGCCCGCGTCCAGCCCGTCAGGGTTTTCGAGCAGCTTCGTCACCTCGCGCGCCAGCACCGAAGCCTGCAGCCCGTCAATCACGCGATGGTCCAGCGCGATCGACAGCGGCAGCAGCGGCCGTACTGTCGCCACGCCGTCGTGGGCCACCACTCCGTCGTACACGCCGCCGACCAGCACGACTCCAAGCCCTTTCGCCTGGGGAAACAGCGGCGCATACGCGTGGCGGATGCCGAACATGCCGAGGCTCGTAATCATGATGGAGCCAAACGGGTCCACCGGAATGCCGGCCCAGCGCAGGTCCATGCCCCAGTCGTGCGACAGCCAGCCGAGCAGGCGCATGAGCGGCCGCGTGACCCAGGCGGGCAGCACCTCGAGGTTGCGCTTTATTGCTTTCAGCAGCGGATCGTCGCGATTGCGAATCTTCTCGGCGATCTCGGCCAGGCGCGCGGCGATGCCTGCGGTCGAGAGCGTGTCGGCGGCCTTGATCAGTGCGCCGGACAGGTCGGCCCCCTGCAGCTTGCCCTTCTCGTCGGGCGGCACCGCGACCTGGCAGAACACGTCGACGCTCGAACGCTGCCAGATGCGCCCGCGCCGCACGGTGCAGTTCAGGGCCGGCTGGGCGCGCAGCACGGCGGCAAAGGCGCGTACGACGGCGTGCGTCATCGTCACCTTCTGGCCGGTGCGGGTGCGCACGGCGGCGAGGTAGGCCTGCAGCTTTTCGGCGTCGATCTCCGAAGACCCGTAGATGGTCGGATCGAACGGCGGATCCCACGCGACGGCGGCCAGCGTGCGAAACGCGGAGACGTTCTGGGTACGCACGAAGCGGGGTGGGCTCGGGCTCGTCATGGGCACCTCGGGCTGGTCATGGGCACCTCGGGCTGGTCATGGGCACGTCGGCGGTCAGCGGTCGCCGGGTGGCCCGCCCAGGTTCCTGCACACCGTAGACGCGCATCGCGCAACGGACAAGCGTCGGCCGCAATTGCCAGCCCGCCGCGCCGCCCGTACGCTCCCGCCGCTCCCACTGGGAGGGTCGGCTGGAATTCTCAATCGCCACAGCGCTCGTCGGCCTGACGGTCGGTTTTTTCGTCGGTCTCACCGGCGTCGGCGGCGGGGTCATCCTGGCGCCCGTGCTCGTGTTCATGGGCGTGCAGCCGACCGTCGCCGTCGGTACGGACCTCGTCTACGGTACGCTGACCAAGTTCGTCGCCACGGTGCGCAACGTCGCCGACCGCCGCGTCGACTGGAACTGGACGTGGGCGCTCGCGTTCGGCTCGATCCCGGGTGGCCTCGGCGGCAGTTTCCTCATCCAGGTGCTGCGCGAGCGCCACGGTTTGCAGGCCGACAACATCGTGAAGACCGCGCTTGGCGTCGTCCTCGTGTTGGCTGCGGGCCTGAACCTGTGGACGGAACTGAGCCCGCATCGCCGCCGCAATCCCGGTCCCGTCGCCGACTGGACTCCCATCGGCGGATCCCCGCGCATCAAGGTCGGGCTGGCCGGCTTGCTGGTCGGCTTCATGGTCGGCCTCACGTCGGTGGGCTCCGGCTCGCTTGTGGCGATGCTGCTGCTTGCGACCTCGCGGCTCGACGCGCGGCGGCTGATCGGCACCGACATCGCCCACGCGATGCTGCTCGTGGCGGCGGCGAGCCTGGCGCACCTGTCGATCGGCACGGTCGACATGGGGCTGGCGCTCAATCTGCTGTGCGGGTCGATCCCGGGGGTGCTGTTGGGCACGCGGCTGGCCGGGCTCACGCCGACGCGGCCGCTGAAGCTGGCGGTGACGGCGCTGGTGCTGGCGGCGGGCGTGAAGCTGTTGGCATAGCGAAGCGACGCGGTGGGTGGGCGTGCCCCTTGAGCGGGCGGCGGTAGTGCCTCACCAGCCGCGCCGTGCTACCCTGCTAGCCCTGCCCGGCGCCGACGGGGCAAGGCGATGAACTTGCTGTCCCGATCCATGAAAGCCGCCGCCGACGGCCTGCCGTTGTGCGAATCGTCCGCCCGCGGCCTGGGTGTGCGGGTTCCCAAGGACATCCTGGTCGATGGCGCCGGCCACGTTCATCCCGGCATGGGCAACATGTCTGCGACGGTAGGCAACCGGTCCAACTCAAGCCACGCCGCAGCCCTGCACGGCTCGACGGCACGGGCAAGGACCCGGTGTTCGCCATCTCATCGAATGGAAGCGATGTCACTTGCCTTCACCGCCAGTTGGTGTTGGCTCGCCACCGCGTGCGTCAATCCCGGCCAACCCGGCGGCGGCCTCGTCGGTGGCCTGTCAGGCCAGGACGCCGCAGCGACCGACACCGGTCCCGCCACCCTCACCGACTTTGCATCCGACAGCGCCGCAGCGACCGATTCCCTTGGCCCCGCAGCGGACACCGCCAACCTCGACGCCCCGGCCACAGACGCACCGGCCGGCGCCGGCGATGGCGCTTCAGGCCCCGACACCGCCTGCACCCCACCCGCCGCGTGCGGCCAGCCCGGCAAGGCCTGCACGCACGACACGGACTGCATCGGCTTCGGCAAGTGCAACGCGCTGCGGCACCTGTGCGTGCCGTGCATGAAGTCGACCGACTGCCCCGCCGGCCAGCGCTGCCGCGTGAACGCCTGCGTGGCCGCGACCTTGTGCACCGGCGACGTTCAGTGCAAGGCCGTCGATGGCGTTTGCAACAAGATCGAGGGCTTCTGCGTCGCCTGCCAGACCTCGGCGGACTGCAAGCCGGGCCAGGTGTGCGCCGACGAGAACTGCGTGCCCGCGTGCACGACCAGCAAGGACTGTGCGGCGGTGTGCGACTCGGCCATGAGCGCGTGCCTGCAGTGCATGGCGATCGGCGACTGCCCGCCGGGCCAGGTGTGCAGCGCCGACCACAAGTGCATCGCACCCAAGTGCAAGGGCGACGCATGCGCGGGCGCTGCGCGCTTCCAGTGCGCCCAGGATGGCCTGGGCTACAAGCTGGCGATCACCTGCGCGACGCCGGACAACCCGTGCCAGCAGGCGACGTGCGACCCCTCGGACGGCTGCGGCATCGCGTGGTTGCCAGCGGGCACGGCGTGCGGCGCAGGCAAGGTGTGCGGCGCAGGCGGCGAATGCAAGTGACAGGACCCGCAAAAGACCGGTCCAGCGTGCCAGACGTGCCTCGATCCGATAAAGACCGGGCCGGGTTGCGCGCAGTGCAAGAACGCTGCCAAGGCCCCGCCTGCCTGCACGCTGTGCGGCGACCTGTTGTGCGCGACCGAACTCGCGGCGTGCGGGGCGTCGCAGGCGTGTCGGGCGGCGTGGGCGTGTCGGGCGGCGTGGGCGTGCGGCTCCGGTTGCAACGGCGACGCGTGTCTCGCCGCGTGCTCGAAGGCGGCGGGCCGGCGGGCGTCGAACTCATCAATGCCAAGGCGGTGTGCTCGCAGAAGCAGGCGGACAAGTGCAAGTAGTGCACAGATTCCGGGATTTTGACCGATTGCGAGAGTTCAGCAACTACGGCGCACACCCGGCAAGCAACCCGTTCGAGCACGCCCCCGTCTTCGAGTCGCAGGCATCGGCCGTGCACACGTTGGCGTCGTCGCAGCCGTCGCTCGCGCCGATGCACAGCCCGGACCCGCACGTATCCTTCACGCTGCAGTAGTCGCCATCATTGCACGCGGCGGTATCGGCCTTGGCACTCCACTGGGTCGATGCCTTGGCACCGTCGCACACCTGGCAGGGCTGCGCCGGGTTGTCGAGGCCATCGCCCCAACACGCGCCAGCGATGGCGCAGGCATTGGCCGTGGTACGCATGCGGCGGATGCGCATGTTGTGGCCGTCGGAGATGAACAGCGCGCCGTTGGCGTCGAGCGCCAGGTTCGCCGGGAAGTGGAGCGAGCCTTGCAGGGCGATGCCATCCTTCCACGCCGCCCCGCCGTTGCCCGCCACGGTCAAAACCGCCCCGCCCGCAATCTTGCGGATGCGGTGGTTGTGGCGGTCGGCGACGTAGATGGCGCCCGTCGAATCCACGGCGACGCCCAAGGGATAGCGGAAGCTCGCCAGCAGCGGATCGCCGTCCTTGAGGCCCTCGATGCCGGTGCCGGCGACCGTCGTCACCACCCCGCCAGGCGTCACCTTGCGGATGCGGTGGCCGACGTGCTCGGCCACGATCAGGTTGCCGTGCGGGTCGAGCGCCACGCCGATCGGCTGGTTGAACAACGCCTTGCTGCCCACTCCATCCGCGTAGCCGGCGCCCGCGCCCGCCAGCGTCGAGACGTCGCCGTTGGGCTGGATGCGGCGCACGCGGTGGTTGCCATAGTCCGCGACGTAGGCCACCCCCGCCGGCGTGACCGCGATGCTGTACGGGGTGTTGAAGCGCGCCTTGCCACCGTTGGAATCGACCAGCCCGGGGATGCCGCCGCCGGCCAGCGCGGTCACGCTGCCGTCTGCCGCCACCTTGCGCACGGCGTGGTTGTCGCGGTCCACGACGTACAGGACACCCTTGCCATCGAAGGCGACCGCGACCGGCACACTGAACCATGCGACGGTGCCCTTGGCGTCGAGGAAGCCGGCGTTGCCTGAGCCCGCGAACGTCGTCACCGTGCCATCCAGCGCGATGCGGCGGATGCGGTGGTTTGACGAGTCGGCCACGAACAGGGTGCCGTCCCCGGCCGGGACGACGCCGTACGGGTACGCGAATTGTGCCGCCGTACCCGTCGCGTCAACGTAGCCCTGGACGCTGCCGGCCACCGTGTCGAGCCAGTTGGCCGTGCCCACGCCACACTTGCCGTCCTTGCAGGCGTCGCCGAGCGTGCATGGATTGTCGTCGTCGCACGGCGCCACATTGGGCGCGAACACGCACTTGTTGGCGGTGCAGGCATCCGTCGTGCAACCGTTCTGATCGTCACACTGCGCGTCCTTTTCACAATAGCCACCGCAACCGAGGATGGGCTTGAACAGGCACGCTCCGCTCGCCGCGTCGCAACTGTCGGTCGAGCACTTGTTGCTGTCGTCGCACACCACGTCGCTGGTGCCACACGAACCGGCCTTGCACTGGTCCGGTGCGGTGCACGCTTTGCCATCGCCACACGTGGCACCATCGACCCGGGTCGTCCAGGCCACGCCCGACTTGCCCGCTTCGCACCCCTGGCACGTGTTCGCCGCATTGACGACGCCGTTGGCATAGCAGGTGCCACCGATCAGGCAGGGCGCAGTGCCGTCGACGATCTTGCGCACGCGGTGGGTCTGGTCGTCGCCGATCCAGACCTGGCCGAAGCGGTCCACGGCAACGCCGGTCGGGGAGTTGAATTGGGCGCCCGTGCCCCAGCCATCCTTGAACCCCGCAATCCCGTTGGCCGCCAGCTTGGCGACGATGCCGGCGCGAATCGTGCGGACGCGGTGGTTGCCGCGGTCGGCCACGTAGATCGTGCCTGCGCGATCGACGGCGACGCCCCACGGGTGGTTGAAGGTCGCCGCCGCCGCGTCGCCCTCCTGGTAGCCGATCACGCCGCTGCCGGCGACCGTCGTCACGCTGCCATCGGGGGCCACCTTGCGGATGCGGTGGTTGAGGTGGTCGACGACGATGGCGTCGCCGGCCCCGTCGATCGCGATGCCGATGGGCCCGTTGAACTTGGCCGCCGCGCCCTTGCCGTCGGCCCAGCCCGCCGTGCTGCCCGCCAGCGTGCTGACGATGCCGCCCTGGATGCGGCGCACGCGGTGGCCCTGGTACTCCGTCACCAGCACGAGCCCGCCAGCAGAGACCGCGACGCCCAGCGGTTCGTTGAACTGGGCCGCCGCCACCGGTCCATTGGCGCCGCCCGCCGGTCCCGCGCCGGCGAACGTCGACACGTTGCCATCGGGGTCGATCACGCGGATGCGGTGGTTGTAGCGGTCGGCCACGTACAGCTTGCCGCCCGGGCCGATCTTGACGTCGATCGGGTACGAAAAGCTCGCGTTCTTGCCCTTGGCATCGGCGTACCCGGCAAAACCGCTGCCGGCCACGGTCGTGACGGTGCCATCGGGAGCGATCTTGCGGATCGTGTGGTTCTCGTACTCCGCAGTGTACACGGTGCCGTCCGTGTCGATGTCGATGCCGAGCGGGCGACGGAACTGGGCGGCCGTGCCCTTGCCGTCGAGCCAGCCGACCGTCCCGCCCGCCAATGTCGAGACTTCGACCTGGTTGCCCGGCACGCACGCGCCGGCCGCGCAGGTGTCGCCCAGCGTGCACGGGTTGTTGTCGCTACAGACCAGTGCGTTGTTGGCGTTGCCGCACTTGTTCGCCTTGCACGCGTCGTCGGTGCACGGGTTCTTGTCGTCGCAGTCGGCGTCTTTCGTACAGTTGCCGCCGCAGCCGACGATCGCCACATAGCCGCACTGGCCCGTCACGGCATCGCAAGCGTCCTGGGTGCAGGCGTCCTTGTCGTCGCAGGCGGTGGGAGTCCCCGCGCACGCCCCGTTGGCGCAGACGTCCGGTCCCGTGCAGGCCTTGCCGTCTTGGCACGCGGCCCCGTCAGTCGCGGTGCTCCACTGGGTGCCGCTCGCCTTCGGATTGCACGACTGGCAGCCGTTTGCGGGGTTGGTCCAGCCTCCCGTCCAGCACTGGCCACCGATCTGGCAGTAGTTGGACCCATCGCGCACGCGGCGGATGCGGTGGTTGTGCCCATCGGCCACGTACAGGTAGCCCGCCGGGTCGAAGGCGATGTGGGCCGGATAGTGCAGGCGCGCCAGGTTCGCGGGTCCATCGAGGAAGCCCGCCTGGCCGGTGGCGATCCAGGTCGATACGGCGCCGCCCACGATGCGGCGGATGCGGTGGTTGTACCGGTCGGCAACGTACACGACCCCGTCGGGTCCGACTGCGATGCCCCACGGATAGCGGAAACGGGCGACGGCCACCGCGTCGTCCAGCAACCCCTCGACGCCCGAGCCCGCCAGGGTCGTGACGGCGCCCGTCGGCGTGACCTTGCGGATGCGGTGGTTCGTCTGATCCGCCACGAACAGGTTGCCGGCCGCATCGAAGGCGACGCCGATCGGCAGGTTGAACTTCGCCTTGGTGCCGTCCGGGTCGTCGGCCCAGCCCGCCGCGCTGCCCGCCAACGTCGTGACCTTGCCGGTCTTGGGGTGCAACAGACGGATGCGGTGGTTGTTGCCGTCGGCGATCGCCACCAGGCCGCCCGGGCCCACCGCGATGCCGAACGGCCGGTTGAACTTCGCCAGCAGCGCGTCCCCATCGTTCGAGCCGCCGGCGCCCGTGCCGGCCAGCGTCGTGACCGTGCCGTCGGGCGTCAGCTTGCGCAGCACGTCGTTGGAGTGGTCCGCGATCAGCAGGTTGCCGGCACCGTCGAGCGCGATGCCATGTGGAAAGTTGAGCAGTGCGCTCGTCCCCTTGCCGTCGACGTAGCCTGCGGCCGCGCCGCCCGCCAGCGTCGTCACCACGCCCGCCGGCGTCACCTTGCGGATGCGGTGGTTGTACGTGTCGGCGATGAACGAGTTGCCGCCCGCATCCACTGCGATGCCGAGCGGGTAGTGGAAGCTCGCCTGGCTCCCCGTCCCATCGGCCCAGGCGTTGACGCCGGAACCCGCCAAGGCCTCGACCCACAGCGTCGCGCCCGCCACGCACTTGCCACCCTGGCACGCTTCGCCCGCGGTGCACGGCGCGCCGTCTTCGCAACCCAACGTGTTGTTCGTGAACACGCAGCCGGCCGATGCCGCGTTGCAGGTGTCGTTCGTGCAGGCGTTCCCGTCGTCGCACACCTTGGCCGCGCCGACGCAGGTCGGATTGCCGCCGACGCCCACGCCGCCGCAGTTGTCGCCGGCCGTGCACGCGTTGCTGTCGTCGCATGTCGCAGTCGCCGCCAGCGCCAGGTTCGAGCAGGCGCCGTTGGCCTTGGCGCACGCATCAACCGTGCACACGTTGTTGTCGCCGCAGTTCTTCGCCGCGCCGGGCTGGCACTTGCCGGCCTGGCACACGTCGTTGAGCGTGCACGCATTGACGTCGTCGCACGCGATCGTGTTCGGCTTCGAACTGCACTTGGCGCCGTCGCACGATTCGTCGGTGCACGGATTCTTGTCGTCGCAGTCGGTCGCCTTGATGCAGTACGCGCCGCAGCCGGGCACCGGGTTGAACTTGCAGGTGCCGTCGCCGGGATTGCACGAGTCCTTCGTGCACGCATCGCCGTCGTCGCAGGCCTTCGGCTTGCCAGTCGCGCAAGCACCATCCTTGCACTGGTCGCTGTGCGTGCACAGGTCGCCGTCTTCGCAGAACGCGAGGTTGTTGGGGTACGAGCAGCCGGTCTTCGCCGCGCAGGCGTTCGTCGTACACACCTTGCCGTCGTCGCACAGCACGGGCGCCCCGCCGCACGCGCCGCCGGAGCAGTCGTCGGATTTCGTGCACGCGTTGCCGTCGTCGCACCCGGCCTTGTTCGTAGCCAGCGCGCACTTGCCGTTGCTGCAGGTGTCGTCGGTGCACAGATTCTTGTCATCGCAGTCGGCGTCCTTGCCACAGTTGCCGCCGCAGCCCGTGATCGCCTTGGCGCTGCAGCCGCCGGTCTTGGAGTCGCAGGCATCCGCCGTGCACGCGTCACCGTCGTCACACGCCTTCTTGGGGCCCGCCATGCACGCCTTGGCGTCGCACTGGTCGCCCACCGTACACGCATCGCCGTCCGCATCACACGTCGCTGCCGCCGCCAGATGGACGCAGCCGTTCTTCGGGTCGCACACCTCGATCGTGCAGCCGTTGTTGTCTTCGCACGCCAGCGCCTTGCCTTTTACGCACGCACCGCCGGCGCAGGCGTCGCTCACCGTGCAGTTGGACCCATCGGCATCGCACGGTTCGCCAGCTTTGGCCGCGCCATCGAAATTGCACGCGCCGCTCTTGGGATCGCACGCATCGGCCGTGCACGCATTGTCGTCGTTGCACACCTTTGGCTTGCCCGCGATGCACACCTTGGCACTGCACGCGTCGTTGGCGGTGCACGCGGTGCCGTCCGCGTCGCAGGCGCTCTCGTTGGCGGTGTTCTTGCAGCCGGCGCCCGCGTCGCAGGAGTCCGTCGTGCACGGATTGCCGTCGTCGCACTTGAGCGCGACGCCGGCTTTGCAGGTGCCATCGGTGCACGCGTCGTCGGGCGTGCACGCGCTGCCGTCGGCGTCGCACGGATTGCCCTGCTTGATCGGCTGGAGCGCGCACTTGCCACCCACGACGTCGCACTTCTGCTGCGCGCACGGGCCGTTGCCGTCGGCCCCACAGGTAACGACGGTCTTGGGGTTCACCACGCACTGGCCCTTGGCCTTGTCACAGAAAAGCGTGCCGTTGCAGGCGTTGCCATCTTCCTTGGGCGCGCACTCGGCGTCCGACTGGCAGTCGCACGTGTTGACGCCGGAGCCACACTTCGCGTCTTTGCACGCATCGCCCTGCGTGCAGCCGTTGCCGTCGTCGCATGCGGCCGTGTTGTTCGCCACCGTGCAGCCGGTCTTCTTGTCGCACGCATCGGTCGTGCAGGGGTTGCCGTCGTCGCAGTCGGTGGCGTCCTTGGCTGCGCCCTTGCACTTGGCGGCGTCGCACTTGTCGAAGTCTGTGCACGCATTGTTGTCGTTGCACGGGCCCTGGTTGTCGAGGAAGGCGCAGCCCGTCTTGTTGTCGCACTTGTCGGTCGAGCACGGGTTGCCGTCGTCGCATACGATCGGCTTGCCGGTGCACAGCCCGGGCTTGCAGCCGTCATCGGACGTGCACGAATTGCCGTCGTCGCACGCCGTGTCGAGCGCGTCGTGGCTGCAGGTCCCGGTCTTGGGCTCGCAGGCGTCTTTCGTGCACGCGTTGGTGTCGTCGCAGTTCTTCGACTTGCCGGCCTTGCACGCGCTCGCGTCGCAGGCGTCGGCCATGCTGCACCCGTTGTCGTCGCTGCACGTGGCCGCGTTCGCCAGCGCCACGCAGCCCTTGGCGGGCTCGCACGCGTCGGTCGTGCACACGTTGCCGTCGTCGCAGGTCTTGGGCTTGCCGGTGCACTTTGCGCTGGCGTCGCACGTGTCGGCTTCGGTACACGCGTCGCCGTCTTCGCAGGGTCCGGGGGCACACGCGGGCACGTCGGGCGCGGCATCGGGCGTCACAGTCCCGTCGGGCGGCGGCGGCGTGTCGGCCGGCGTGAGCACGTCTTCGGTCGCCTCGGGCGACGGAACATCGAGGACGACAGCGTCGGTGCCCGGACTTGCGATGTCAGGGAACGCGGAGTCCTTCGCGGCAAACAGGCCGTCGCCCAGGGCAGCGTCGGTGAGCCCCAAGTCGGCGCGCGGTTCGGCGCCGGTCACGGGGGTGTCGTCGCTGCCGCACGCGGTCAAGGCGGCGGTGGCAAGGACTGCGGCAGTCAGGGCGACGCGACGGGCGGTATGGCCGAGGCGGTGGCTCATGAAGGATTCCTCAGGGTGGGCGGAAATCCGGGGCCGCGGCGGGACGGGAGCCGCGGGGATTGCGGGCGACATGGTACGCTTTTCGGGCTGCGCTGGAAACGGAAGATGGGGCTGGGCTGGGCTGGGCTCGACCCTTGCGCCGCCACCCCACCCAGCCCTACCTTGCTTGCATGAGCCACCTTGCTTTTCCCGACGCTGCCGACTGCACCGCGCTGGTCATCGCCAACCCGGCCGAGCGCGCCGCCCGCTGGCGCCTGCACCATGCCCAATGGGGCGACGGCTTCGACGAGCATGGCTTCCTGCGGCGCGAGCAGGCTCTGGGCGAGTCCGACGTCTTGCGCGATCGCCTGCGCATGTGGCTGCTCGTCGATGGGCATGGGCAGGCGCTGGCGAGTTGCGAGACGTGGACAACCGCCTTCGTCCACGCGCTGCCGAGCGGCCACCAGCACCACCTACGGGGCGAGGTCGTCGCATCCGTGCTGGTCGAACCGCGCCTGCGGCACCGGGGCTACGCGTTGGGATTGTTGGTCCAACTCACCGAAGCGTTCGCGCGCGAAGGCGTGGCAGTATCGACCCTGTATTCCGATGTCGGCGCGGTGTTGTACCGGCGCGCCGGGTGGCTGCTCCATGCGGCGCGCGAAACCGTCGTCCCCATCACGACGGAGCACCCTTGGCCCGAAGGCGTCGCCGCGCTCAGCATGGGCGAGGTTGCCGACGTGCTGAAATCGGAACGGGAACGCACGGCCATGTGGCTGCTGGAGCCTGTCGCACCGACCGTAGTCGAAGTGCTCGACGGCGCGAAAGTCGCCTGGCACTGGATGCGTGCTCAACACCGCGCGTGGGCCCGCGGCGAGCAACCGAGCGAGACCGTCGGGGCGCGCGGCAAGGATGGTGGGTTTGCCCTGTGGGCCGCCCAGGCTGCGCAACCGCGCCTCGACGTGCTGGCCTGGCGGCCCAATGGCCAGGAAGACGCAGCGACGCTGACGGCGGCGGCGCTGGCGTGTGCCGCCGCGTGTGGGCTTGCCGAAGTGACGTGGTGGGACGCGGACCGCGAAACCGGCACCGGCCCGTGGCGACGTCCGGCCCTGCGACCGACGGCGCCCGCAGGCATCACCGCGCACGATCGCGACCGCCAGGCGGGTCTGCCCATGTTGCGCTGGAGTGGGAGCGCTGCCGAGTTGCCGCTGGTGTGGGGCGGGATCGAACGCGCAGGGTGGATGTAGCGCGCAGGGTGGCTG
>SHZF01000063.1 GCA_009692425.1 Myxococcales bacterium
GCCGCTTTGCCCGCCAGGTCGTCAGCGTCGTAACGCGCAGCTAGGTATGGATCGCACGCGGGGTTCCAGACCTCGGTGTCGACGCCGTTGAGCACGCCGGTCAGGCGCGGCGCGTGGTGCCTCAGGAAGCCGTCGAGCCCGGGCATGCCGGCTCACGGCGCGACCGTCACCTTGCCCTTCATCCCGCCACTGGCATGCGGTCCGCACACGTAGAAGTACGCTCCCACTTTCGGGAACGCCACTTTCTTCACCTCGCCAAACCCGACCAGGAAGCCACCCGCCACCGGCGCTTTGCCATCGGCGGCCCACGTCGCCGGACTCACTTCGACGACGTTGTGGACCGAGGCCGGGCTGAACTCGACGCTGTCGCCGGCCTGGATGGTCAGGTCGGCAGGAGAGAACGCGAAGCCCACCGTCGTCACTTTGTGCGTCTTGGCGACCGGGCACTTGTTCACGCCGGGCTCGCACTTGCCGGCCTTGCACGCGTCCTGCTCCGTGCACGCCACGCCGTCGTCGCACACGGCGCCATCGGCGACCGGAGGGGCGCTACACTTCGACGACAGGCTGTCGATCTTCTCGCACGCATCGGCGGTACAGACATTCTGGTCGTCGCACTTCGGCACACCGTTGCACTTGCCGGTGCCGCACTTGTCCGACACCGTGCAGGGGTTCGCGTCCGTGCACGACACACCGTCGGCGACGTTGGCCTTCGACACGCACGTGCCGCCCTGGCAATTGTCGCCGGTCGTGCACGAGTTGCCGTCCGAGCACGAGTTGCCTTCGTTCGCGTTCGCCTTGGGCTTGCACAGGCCCGCCTGACACGAGTCGCCCGTCGTGCACGCATTGCCATCCGAACAGAATGAACCGTTGGCCTTGGCCGTGAACGCACACGCGCCGGATTTCGTGTCGCACGCATCGTTCGTGCAGGTGATGCCATCGTCGCAAGGCTTGGTGGCGCCCTTGCAGGCCCCGCCGACGCACGCATCGTCGAGTGTGCACGGATTGTCGTCGCTGCACGCTCCGCTTGCGATCGGGTTGGCGCACTTGCCCGTTGCGAGGTCGCACTTGTCGGCCGTGCACGGCTTGCCGTCGGCGCAGTCCACGTCCTTGGTGCATGTCGCGTCAAAGACTTTGAGATCGTCGATGAACGGGCCCGACGTGCCGTTGAAGCCGCAGTTCGATGTCGTGAATCGGAAGCGCAGCCTGAACTTCGCGCCGGCCAGCGCGCTGATGTCCAACTTGACGGTCTGCCACACCGCTTTGCTCGGCGCGATGTCGGTCGCCACCGCCTTCCACGCCTTGCCTTCATCGATCGTCGACTCGACCGTCAGTTCGTCAAACGTGCCGGAGTCCTCGTACTCGCCCGACTGCGCGAACTGGACGACAAGCGGGGTCCCGGGTTTGAGGGCCGTCGCATCGAACAAGGGCGTCACGGCCGCGCCGCCGACCGTGTTGGCCCCTTTCGGACAGTCATAGGTCGCCCCGTCATTGAAGTTCAGCGAGCACGACGGCGACAGGAAGCCAGGTGCTTGCGGCGTCGCGTCTACTGCCCACTTCGGTCCGCTCGGGGCAGGCGAGAACGCCCACGTCGCCAGGCTCCCATCGCCGCAGGAAAAGTTCTGCACATACGGTAACTTGGTCAGCCCGCAGCCCGGGATCAAGGTCGCCGTGCAGCCCTTGCCAGGCGCGCACGCATCCGCTGTACACACCGAACCGTCGTCGCACTGCGTCGGCGCGGTCCCGCTGCACTTGCCGTCCTTGCAGGCGGACTGTGCCGTGCAGACTTCCCCGTCGTCGCACACGGGCGCCGCATTCGGGACATGAGCGCACACCTTCGCCGCGCACTTCGCGTCGGTGCACGGGTTGCCGTCGTCCTTGCACTCGGAATCCTGCGTGCACGGCGCGGGCGCCGTCTGTACCGCGATGTCGTCGAGGAACCAGCCCGGCGAGGCGTTGACGCCGCCGTCCCCCGTGTCGAACGCGAAGCGCACTTGCACCGACTTGCCCGCCCAATTCGCCAGCGACAGCTTGACGAGCGACCAGGCGTTCTGGCCCGTCGTGTTCGACAGGGTCGTCGTCCCGGTTCCGCTGCCGAAGCCGTTGTTGGAGACCTCGACCTTGCGCACGTCAAAGCCGTCCGTGGCCTCGACACCGTGGTAGGACCAGAACACCAGTTGGGCGCCCGCCAGCACCAGGAACTTCGGCGACGTCGCCTTGCCCGCGACCTTCTGCCCCGCGTCGTAGTCTACGTCGTTGTTGAAGTTCAAGGAGCAGGCGGCGTCATGGAATCCGGGCGGATTCGGCTTGTCGTCCACGTTCCAGCCGATGCCCTTGACGGGCGGGTCCAATCCCCACGCCGTCGGGCCGCACGCAAATGCCTCGGTGAAGTGCGTCATGCACTTCGGCGTGCCCGCGCACAGGCCCGCCTTGCACGATTCGTCGAGGCTGCAGATGTCGCCGTCGTCACACGCCAGGCCATCGGCGACCGGCACGGACTTGCACGCCTTCTGGGTGGCGGTGACCTTGCTGCAGGTGTCGAGCGTGCAGCCGTTTTTGTCGTCGCAAGCGCCCGTGTCGGGCACACCGCCGCACTTGCCGGCCGCGCACTTGTCGGAGCCCGTACATGGGTCGCCATCGTTGCATGACGTTGCATCCGGCGCCGCGGGTCCACCCTTGCAGACGCCACCCGCACACTTGTCGGCCGTAGTGCAGTTGTCACTGTCGGAACACGCGCTGGCATCGACCTGCACGATGCCCATGCACTTGCCGGCGCCGCACTTGTCCGAAATCGTGCAGGAGTTCCCGTCCGAGCAAGCGCTCGCATCGGCAAGGCTCGTGAATTTGCAGCCGGCCGCGACATTACAGGAGTCATCGGTACACGAGTTCGCATCGTCGCAGACCTTCGCCTTCGCGCTTTCGCACCAGCCCCCCTTGCACTGCATCTCCGCGGCACACGGCAGGGTGTCGGTGCACGCGGCCCCGGTGTTCGCCGCCAGCGAGCACTTGCCGCCAACGCACGGGTTGTCTGTACACGGATTGCCGTCCTCGCAATCCCCGGGCGCCGCACAGCCCTTGCCGCCATCGACCACGAGGGCGAGGTCGTCGAGGAACCAGCCGGCGCCGGTGTTGCCGGTGCAGTTCACCGAGTCGAAGCGGAAGCGCACCTTGACGGCCTTGCCGGCCAGGGCGGTCAGGTCGAGCTTGTGCAGCGTCCACTTGTTGGCGAGCGCGGCGTCGTTGTCGAGCAGCATCTTGACGGGCGTCGTCTTGAAGTCGTCCGCCGAGGCCTCGACCCAGCGCAGGTCGGTCGCGTCGTTCGTGTCGGTCTGGGGTTGGCTCCAGAAAAGCAGCACGGCTTGCTTCACCCCACCCAGGTCGAAGGCCTTGGCCGACGTGGCCTGCCCCGCCACGTTCTTGCCGTCCGCCGCGCACTGGAAATTGACCCCGTTGTTGAAGTTGAGCGAGCAGCCCGCCGACTTGAACGCCGGCGGCGACGGGCTCGCGTCGACCGCCCAGCCCGTCACGGCCTGCGGTGGGTCGACGGCCCAGGCCGCAGCGTCGGCGCAGTTGAACTTTTCCGTCGCGACGATGCTGCACGCAGCGGCCGCGCCCGCGCACGTGCCGGCCTTGCAGGCGTCGATCCCAGTGCACGGGTTCTCGTCGGTGCAGGCCTTGCCATCGGCGCTGGGCTTGTACGCACACGTCCCCGCCGCGCTGCACGTGTCGTCGGTGCACGGGTTCAGGTCGTTGCACTTTGGCTTGGCGACGCACTGCGCGCCCTGGCACACGTCCTGGTTTGTGCACACATCGCCGTCGGAGCAAAACGAGCCGTCGTCGCGCCCGGTGAACACGCACCCCTTGAGCGGGTCGCAGGCATCCACCGTGCACGGATTCTTGTCGTCGCACGCCGTCACGGTGCCGGGCAGGCAGACCGCGCCGTTGCAACTGTCGCTCCAGGTGCACGCGTTCTGGTCGTCACACGGTGTCGCGATGCCGGCGTAGGCGATGGCGCACTGGCCCGCCTTGCAGGTGTTGGTCGTACATGTGTTGCCGTCGTCGCACTCGGCATCCTTGCCACAGCCGGCCGCGCCGTCCGTCACGACCGCGACGTCGTCGACAAACCAGCCGGCATACGTGTTGGACGAGCAATTCAGCGAGTCAAACCGGAAGCGCAGCTTGACCTTCTTGCCCGCGAGCGCGGTCAGGTTCAGCTTGAGTGGCACCCACGTCTTCAACTGCGTGTTGTTCTCCAGCCACAGCTTGGCCCCGACGGTCACGAAGTCGTCGGCGCTCGCTTCGACGTAGCGGTGGTCTTGCGTCGCCGCCGAGAAGTTGTCGCTGTAGGACCAGAACGTGAGCACCGCCTCTTTCGCGCCCGTCAGGTCGAACGCCTGGGCACTCGTCGCCGTGCCGTCGCTGCGGGGCAAGCCGGCGGCGCACGTGAAGTCCTTGCCGTTGTTGAAGTTGAGCGAGCAGCCCGGGCTGTGGAAGCCCGGCGGATACGGCGTGCCGTCGATGCCCCAGACGGCCGCGGTCGCGTCACCCGGCGGCGACAGCACCCAGGCGGCGCCCAGGCCGCACGCGAAGGCGTCCTTGGCGACCACCTTGCACGCCGTCGGCTTGCCTGTGCACGCCTTGGCCGCGCACACGTCGCTTGCGGTGCACGGGTCGTCGTCGTCGCACTTGTCGCCGTCGGCGAGCGGCGTGTACTTGCAGGTGCCAGACTTGGCGGCGTCGCAGGCATCGAGCGTGCACGCATTGAAATCCTGGCATTTCGGTTTGCCGCCGCACTTCACGCCCACACAGACGTCGGCGAGAGTGCAAGGGTCAGCGTCGTTGCAGGTCACGCCGTCGGCCTGCTCCTTGTTGACGCACAGCCCCGTCTTGGTGTCGCAACTGTCTGTGGTGCACGGCTGCTTGTCGTCGCAATCCTTCGCCGCGCCGCCCTTGCATGAACTAGCATTGCAGGCATCCGGGGCGGTACACGCGTTCTTGTCGTCGCACGCGTCGGTGTTGGGAGCGCCCGGCTTGCAGGTCCCGGCCGCGCCGCAAACGTCGCCGGTCGTACACGGGTTCGCGTCGTCGCAAACCCCGGCAGCATCGACCGCGGTACATTTGCCGCCTACGCACTTGTCTGCGGTGCAGCCGTTGCCGTCGTCGCACTCGCCGTCCCCTGTGCAGCCCGGCGCGCCGACGCGCAGGTCGTCGATGAAGGCGCCCACGGTCCCATTGTCGAAGCAATCCAACGTCCAGAAGCGGAACCGCAAGCGAAACGTCATGCCCGCCAGCGCGTCGAGGTTTGCCGCCATCTGCACCCACGGCGCGCCGCTGTCGTAGTCCCCGACCAACGTCCACTGCACGCCGTCCGTCGTCGCTTCGAGTTCGAGGTTGTCGTACTCGTCGAATTCCCACGCGCCGGCCAGCTTGAAGCGTGCCTCCAGACCCGCGCCCGCCTTGGTGCCGGTGCCGTCGATCCACGGTCCCAGCGCCACGGCAGGTGCCACGCCGGCAGCTCCTGACGCGCACGGGAACGCCTTGCCGTCGTTGAAGTTCAGCGAGCACGACGGCGAAAAATACCCCGGCGGGCTCGGCGTCGCGTCGATGCCCCACGCCGGGCCCCCATCGACAGCCGCGTCGAGCTTCCACACCTTGTCCGGGCAAGCAAACACGTCGAGGTACGGTAGCTTGACGCCGCAACCCGCGATGACCACGGCACTGCACCCAGCGGCCTTGTCGCACGCGTCCTTCGTGCAGGCATCGCCGTCGTCGCATACCGCCGGGTCAAGCGTCGCCTGGCACCCCGTCTTGGGGTCGCACGAGTCTTTCGTGCACTTGCTGCCGTCGTCGCACGGCGCGGGCTTGCTTGAGCACACTCCGGCCACGCACGCGTCGTTGGTGCACGCGTTGCCGTCGCCGCAGGTGGCCGCCGCGTCGGGTGCCGCCGTGCAGCCCTTGGTGGGGTCGCAGGCGTCCTTCGTGCAGACGTTCTTGTCGTCGCACACCACGGACACCGTGTCGCACTTGCCACTCTTGCAGGCCTCGGTCGTACACACGCTGCCGTCGTCACACGAGGCGCCGTCGTCTACGGCCCCATCGCAATCGTCGTCGGCACCGTTGCAGGTTTCGGTTGCAGGCGCGGGTGCGTCGCAGGCCGACAGGCCCCCTGCGGGCGGCGCGCCAGGTTCGCCTTTGGCCAGGCACTGGCGCGTGCCGATGCACGGAGCCTGCGTCCCGCACGCCGTCTTGGCCTTCTTCGCGATGGCCACCGGTCCGCAGGCGCAGGTCGTTGGGTCCACCGCCACGTTCGGCACGCACGCCTTGACGGCGCCTCCGCCGGGACCTTTGACGTCCGCGCACTTCGCGTCCACAGGGCACTCGGCATCGACCTTGCACGCCAGCGAACAGAAGGCGCCGACCGCGCCCGCCACGACGCACGCCCCGTTCTGCAGCCCGGGCGTGTCGCAGTCTGCGTGAGCCTGGCAGGGTGCGCACGCGGTCACGGCGAGGTCGAAGCAGGCCTTCTTGCCGGCGCTGTCGCCACACGCCTGCCCCGCTGGGCACTTGCCGGTGGCGTCGCAGGGCGCTGCGCACGCGAGTTTGCCGTCCTTCTGGGCCGTGCAGACGCTGCTGGCGCAGTCCGCCGCAGCCGAGCACCCGCAGCCCGGTGGACCGGGGCACTTGGGGCCCGCGTCTGCATCGGGCCCGGCGATCGTGTCGGCGTCTTCCACCAGGGCGGCGTCTGCTGCATCAGTCGCGTCGGCGAGCACGACTTGCGCGTCGGCCGCGTCGTCGAGCCCCGCGTTGTCGAGCCCCATGGTGTCAACGACCGTGGCCGGGCCGTCGGCAGCACCCGCGCCATCCACGGCACCCAGCTCGCCCGCGGAGTCTGCCCCCGGCTCGCCGTCAACCGCAGCGCCGCCACCCACCGCCGGGCCGGCCGCGCACGCCCACGACGACAGGATTACTGCCAGCCCCAACAAGAACCCCTGCCGCAACGGCTGACGCATGCATTCCCCCTGAGATCGACCGGATGGAACGGTCGCGCGCTCGAACGCGCGGCCCGGTTGGCAGCCGACGTCCCTCCGACGCCTGCGCCCGATCTCACACACGTACACAATTTTGACCGGTCTGCACAAGGTGTCGTCGAAGATACAGCCGAAGATACAGCCCCGAGCACACGATCCCGCCGCGTCCCCTTCGTCACCGCCGCCGCCGCCAACCCTGCACACCGCCTACGGCACGCACCCCTGCAACGTCACGTGCACACACGTTGTATTGAACGCATTGCACAAATCGACCGTACACTTGTTTCCGTCATTGCAGTCCCCATCGCTCTTGCACTGCTGATTGGGATTGCACCCGGCAATCGGCTGGTTCTGGCAGGTCGCGTTCGCCGGGTTGCAGAGGTCGCTCGTGCACGGGTTGTTGTCGTTGCAGTCCGCGTTCACCGCGCATTTCGGCGTCGGGTTGCAGTTCGGCAGGTTCTGGTAGACGCACGTGCCGTTGAAATTGTTGCACACCTCGAACGTACACGGGTTGCTGTCGTTGCAGTCGGCCGCTGTCTTGCAGCCCGGCCCGCAGTTGGGGATCGCACCATAGTTGCACAGGCCACTTTGCGGGTTGCACTGGTCGTTCGTGCACGCGTTCTTGTCGTTGCACACCGTCGCGGTACCAGCGCACTTGCCGGCCGTGCACTTGTCGCCTGTGGTGCACGCCACGTTGTCGCTGCAGGTGGTGCCCGTGGCCACCGCGGTCGACGCACACTTGCCAGCCGTGCACTTGTCGCTGGTGCACGCGTTGTTGTCGTTGCAGTTCAGATCCGTCTGGCAGTTGCCGTTGCACGTCGGGATCGGTGTGAACACGCAACTCCCCGGCTGGCCACCGAGGCCTCCCAGTCCGCCGCCGCCGTTGTTGCATGTGTCGTTCGTGCACGCGTTGTTGTCGTTGCACACCGCCGCCTTGCCGGCACATGCCCCGGCCACGCAACCGTCCGCCGTCGTACACGCCTGGCCGTCGCTACAGGTCGTGCCACCCTGCGCTGGCGGATTGACGCACTTGCCGGTCGCCTTGTCGCACTGGTCCACCGTGCACGCGTTGTTGTCGGCGCAACTGACCGCCTTGCCGGGCACGCACGCGCCGGTCAGGCAACCGTCCGTGGTCGTGCACGCGTCGCCGTCGTCGCAACTGACCGCGCTCAGCAGCACATAGCCACACTTGCCGCCCGTGCACGAATCGCTGGTGCACCCATTGGCGTCGTTGCAGTCGGCCAGCGTCGCGCACGCCTTGCCGCAGCCGGGGATCGCCTTGGCCGTGCATTTGCCCGTCGCCACGTCGCAACTGTCGGTGGTGCACGCGTCGTTGTCATTGCACGGCAGCGCCTTGCCGGTGCAGCCGCCGCCCGCGCAGGCATCGCTGGCCGTACACGGATTCTTGTCATCGCACGGGCCGCCGTCGATGGCCGGGGCGTGCAGGCAATTGCCGTTCTGCGAAACCGCGTTGCAGGCGTCGAGCGTGCACGGGTTGTTGTCGGTGCAGTCCTTCTGTACGCCGACGCACACGCCGTTCTGGCAGGTGTCGTTGATCGTGCACGGGTTTCCGGTGATGCACTGGTTGCCCGTCTGCGCCGTGTACGTACACTTGCCGCCCTGGCACGCGTTCTGCGTGCACGGGTTCCCGTCGTTGCACTGGCCGTTGCCGTTGCAGTTGTTGCCGCAGCCGAACACGGGCTGGAACGTGCAGTTGCCCGTCGTCGTGTTGCAACTGTCGATCGTGCACGCATCGTTGTCGTTGCACACGACCGGCTTGCCCGTGCACTTGCCCGCCGCACACGCATCGCCCGCGCTACACGCCACGCCGTCCGAGCACGCGCTGCCGTCGCTGACCGCACCCCAGGCGCACAGGCCCGTGACCGGGTTGCAGGCGTCCGTCGTGCAGCCGTTCTTGTCGTCGCAGTTGACCACCTTGCCTCCCTGGCACAGGCCCGCCGCGCACGTGTCGCCGGTCGTGCACGGGTTGCCGTCGTTGCACGCGCTGCCGCTGAGCAGGCCGGCCGCGCAGATGCCGTTGGCGCACGTGTCGGTCGTGCACACGTTCTTGTCGTCGCAGTCGGCGTCGACCTTGCACTTGCCGCCGCAGCCGATGATGGGCTCGTACTTGCACTTGCCGTTGGCCGGGTCGCAGGCGTCCGCCGTACACGCGTCGTTGTCGTTGCAGACGACCTGCACGCCGCCAGTGCACACGCCGCCCTGACACAGGTCGATCGTCGTGCACGAGTTGCCATCGGTGCATGGCAACTGGCCGCCCGCCGGCAGCACCACGCACTGGCCGCTCGCGACGACGCAGATGTCGTTGGTGCACGGGTTCTTGTCGTCGCACGCCACCGGCTTGCCAAGGCAGACGCCGCTGGTGCACGCCTCGCCGACCGTGCACGCGTTGTTGTCGGCGCACAGGTTGCCCTCGAGTGCGACGTGCTGGCACTTCTGCTGCACGCAGCTGTCGGTCGTGCACGGGTTGTTGTCGTTGCAGTTGTTGTTGCCGCCGGGCCAGCCGCCGCCGCCGCCGCAGTTCGCATTGCAGCCCTGGATGCCCACGAACACGCAGCCGCCGCTCGCCGGGTTGCAGACGTCCAAGGTGCACACGTTGTTGTCGCTGCACTCGACCTTGCTGCCACCGCAAGCGCCGCCTGCGCACGTGTCATTGGTCGTGCACGGGCTGCCATCATCACACTTGCCGCCGGCCGGGCCTGCTGTCGCGCCACACTTGCCAGTCAATGGGTCGCACACGTCGGTGGTGCACGGATTGTTGTCGTTGCACGCCGTGACCACGCCGCCGCTGCACACGCCGCCCTTGCATACGTCGCCCGCGGTACACGCATTTGCGTCCGTGCACAGGCCGCCGTCGTTCAGCGTGGTGACGCACTTGCCGATAAGGCATTGCTCCTTCGTGCACACGTTCTTGTCGTCGCACACGGCATCCGTCTGGCACTGTGAGCCGCAGCCGACGATCGGCGTCGCCGCGCACTTGCCCGTCTTGAGGTCGCACGCATCCGCCGTGCACGGATTGCCGTCGTTGCAGGCCACGCCGCCGCTGCCGGCGCACGTCCCTTTCTGGCACGTATCGACCGTCGTGCACGGGTTGGCATCGTCGCACGGGACGTTGTCGGCGCCCGCGACCGCAAAGCACTTGCCCCCCTGCGACGGGCTGCACGCGTCCTTGGTGCACGGATTGGCGTCGTCGCAGCCGATGGTCGAGCCGATACACTTGCCCTGAGCGCACGCATCGCCGGTCGTGCACGCGTTGCCGTCGCTGCACACGCTGCCGTCCTGCGGCGTGTTGGCGCACTGGCCCTGCTGGCAGACGTCGTTCGTGCACGGGTTGTTGTCGTTGCACGCGTTGGGTCCACCGCCGCCCGGCCCGCCGCCGCACTGGCCCTGGCAGTTGGGGATCGGCGCGTACTGGCACGCCGCAGTCGTGGGGTTGCAGCCGTCGGTCGTGCACGCGTTGTTGTCGTCGCACGGCACTGCCACGCCCTGGCACTGGCCGGCCTGGCACGCGTCGCCGGCCGTGCATGCCTGGTTGTCGCTGCACGGAGCGCCAGTGGCGGCGAGCGCCGACTTGCACTTGCCGGTCGCGCCGTCGCAGGTGTCGAGGGTGCACGGGTTGCCGTCTTCGCACACCGCCTGGGCGCCCGGCAGGCACTTGCCCTTGACGCACAGGTCCGCGATCGTGCACGGGCTGCCGTCTTCGCACAGGCCGTCGGCCGCCGCTGCCGCGCACTGGCCGCTGGCGGGGTCACATGCGTCTTTCGTGCACGGGTTCTTGTCGTCGCACGCCAACGGCATGCCCTTGCATTGGTCGACCGTGCAGGTGTCGCCGGTCGTGCACGGATTGCCATCGTTGCACGCGGCGCCGCCCAATGCCGTGAACGTGCACTTGCCGCCCTCACACTTGTCGAGCGTGCACGTGTTCTTGTCTTCGCAGGCGGCGTTGCTCGTGCAACCAGGGCAACCGACGACGGGGGCGTGCGTGCACAGGCCACCCACCGGGTCGCAGGTGTCGGCCGTACACGGGTCCTTGTCGTCACAGTCGCCCGAGCCCTTGCATGCCGGCACGCAGCCGGGGACCGGGGTGACGGCACAGGCGGCCGTCTTCGGGTCGCAAGCGTCTGTGGTGCACTTGTCAGCATCGTTGCAGACGACGCTGGCGACCACGGCGCACACACCGCCCTGGCAGGTCGACTTGAGCGCGCACGCGTCAGCATTCGGGCACGGACTCGATTCGGGCGCCGCGACCACGACGCACTTGCTGGCCTCGCACGCCGCGGCCTGGCACGGCCCTACCGCGACCTTGCCGGCACAGTCGTCGGCGACCTGGCACCCGCCGGGCGGCAGTTCCGGTCCCTGCACGTCGATCTGCACGACCGGCACGTCGGCGGGCGGCACGTCGGCGGGCGGCACGTCGGCCGGCGGTCGCGCGACATCGGGCAGCAGCGTCACGCCCTCCGTGGCCCCGCCCGCATCGACGCCACCGCCATCGAGAGGCCCGGCGTCGGGCTTGGCGGCATCGGCCAGGCCGCCCACGTCGGTGCTTGCGCCACCGGAAAGCCCGTCTTGCCCCGACGTGCCGGGCCCGTCGACGGCCGCGTCGGTGCCGCAGCTTGCAAGCAGCGCCACCGCCAGCCCCGCCGCAGCCCAGAGCGGCAAGGTCGTAGGGACGCGCGGCGCGGTGCAGGAACGATCCAACAGCAATGCGGTCATGGGAACCTCAGAAACGGCGCGGGGGACGGCACGGGGAACGGCGCAGGGGACGGCACGGGGAACGGCGCGGGGAACGGCACGGGGAACGGCACGGGGAACGGCACGGGGTAGCAACGTGCGGCGAGTTGCACACGCCGACCGGCAAGGGCGGGGTGGCACGTTGCGGCTCGACCCAGTGTACGGCTTCCGGCGAGTTGGCGCCATGCAGCGGTCACAGCGCACGGGCTTTGCGTGTGCGGTTCCGGTGGTTGCACACGAGAATTCACGCCTTGACGCCTTGGCGCCGTGGCACCATCCTGTCAGGGTCACCCACGCCGTGAGCACCGCCATGCCGCCAGTGCCTGCCCGCTCGCGCGCGCTGTCTGAGGGCCACCCTGCGGTCCTGACGGCCGCCGACGACCTGCTGCTCGCCGAACTGTGGGACAACCCAGCCGACGCGGCGGGCCTGCCCCAGCCGACGATCGTCACCGGCATCCTGCGCACGATCAAAGCGTCGATGCTTGAGGTCGGTTTCGGTCGTCTGGGCGCTGCAGACCTGACCGCCGTGTCGGCAGCGTTGCAACAAGTGTTGGACCTGTCGTGATGAATGGACCTGCGAGCCCGCCCGCATTGCGTCGAGGAGCCCCCATGCCGTCCACCCCCGCGGCGCTCGCCTTGCCCCCGGCCCAGCGCCTCTACCTGTGGCTGACCGCCTTCTTCTGCGTGTCGCTCGTGGTGGCCGACATCACCGGCGGCAAGTTCTTCCACTTCGACGTCTTCACGCTCGGTTCGTACACATTCGTGACGCACTCGGTCGGCATGATCTCGTTCCCCGTCACCTTTCTGCTGACCGACGTCGTCAACGAGTACCATGGCAAGCACGCCGCGCGCCAGTTGACCTACGTTGGCTTGGCGGCCGCGCTGCTTGCGTTTGCGTTGTTGTTCGTGGGCCGCCACATGCCGGTGGCCTCGATGAGCCCGGTGCCGCAAGACGCCTTCGAGGCCGTGTTCGCGATGTCGAACCGGCTGTACGTCGCGTCGCTGTCGGCGTACCTCATCGGGCAATTGGCCGACATCCAACTGTTCGGCCTGCTCAAGCGCTGGACCGGCGGCCGCTTCGTGTGGTTGCGCGCGACGGGCTCGACGGTGGTGTCGCAGTTCGTCGATTCGCTCGTGGTCACTTACATCCTGTTCACTGGCGTGCCGCAAGCCGATGGCGCGCCGTTGCCGCTCGCCGCGATCCTGACGATGGCGGCCACCGGCTATGTGCTGAAGTTCGGCATCGCGCTTGGGCTGACCCCGCTCCTCTACCTCGGGCGTTGGCTGATCAAGACGCGGCTGGGCTTGGAGCCGCTGCCGGTGGAGCCGTAGCTTGGTGTTCGTCGGTTGTCGATTTTTTCAGCATGTGGCATAAAACTGACACAGCCCGCCAAAAAACACCGACCATCGAACCGGCCGAAACGATGGACTGCGCCGCAATCTTCTTCCAAGTCGACGTTGGCACGCACCTTGCTACACTGAAGTCCGGCCTGTTGCTGAGGTGCCTCCATGCGCTGCGTTCTCCCCTGCCCCGCCGTCGTCGTCTCCGCGCTGGCGCTCGCCGCCGTCGCACTCCCGGTCCGCGAGGTGGCGGCGTGCGGCGGCTGCTTCGTGCCCGCCAGCCAGTCCGCGGTGGTGCAAGACGCCGAGCGCATCCTGTTCGCGTTCGACCCCGCCACGAAATCGTCGGTCGTGTGGGTCGAAATCCGCTACAACGGCCCGGCCAACGACTTCGGTTGGGTGTTGCCGCTGCCCAAGAAGCCTGAGGTCTCGGTCGGCTCCGCGTGGCTGTTCGACCGGCTCGACGTGGCGACGGCGCCGCGCTTCGACGTGACGACCGACTCTGCCCAAGAGAACTGCGGGCGCACCGAGCGCTCGTCCGGCGGAGGCTGCGGTGCGGCGGACTTCAACGGGTCGGCAAAGCGCGCGACCTCGGCCGGCGGCGCGTTTGCTGCCGAAGTGGACGCCAACGGCAAGCCGGCCGTCAGCGTGCTCGAACACAGCCAAACGGGACCGTACGACTACCAAATCATCGCCGGCACCTCGGGCGATGCGGTGCAGACCTGGCTCGACGCGCGTGGCTACAAGATGCCGGCGCTCGCCAAAGACGTGCTCGATGCCCACGTGAAGAAGGGCGACGTGTTCGTCGCGGTCAAGCTGCTGCAGGGCGTGGGCGCCAAGGAAATCCGCCCGATCGTGCTGAAGATGACCGACGCCGAGCCGTGCGTGCCGCTGCGCCTGACCGCGATTGCGGCCGCGGACAACATGGCGGTGCAGACATACATCGCCGGGCCGGGACGCGCGATCCCCAAGAACTACCTGCACGTGCGCGTGAACGACCTGCGCATCAACTGGTTCGCGCCGCAGACGAACTACGGCCAGGTGGTGGCAGCGGCCATCGACGAGGCGGCGGGGCACGCGTTCGTCACGGAGTTCGCCGGCAAGCTGCCGAAGAAGGTGGCCGTGCCGCAGCGCTTCGGAGGCTCAGAGTCCGAGGCCTTCGTCGACGAGGCCCAACTCGACACGGCCAAGATCGCGACTGCCAAGAACGCCAAGGAACTCATCGTGGCGCTGCGGGCGTCGAATTTCCCGATCACGGCGGAGACGGCCGCCGAGTTCGAGAAGCTCACCGGATTGGCCAAGGCCGCAAAGCAGACCGATCAACTCGTCGCGTTCTGGTCGGGCGCGCACGAAGGCACGGCGTTGGCGATCGACATCAAGCTCGACGGTGCGGCGCTGGCGAAGAAGTTGGAGGCGGAATTCGTCCAGCCGATCAAGACGGTGCTGCCACTGCTATTGGGCGCGGACCGATTCACGCGGATGGTGCTGCGCATCGACCCCAAAGAGATGACGAAGGACCCCGTGTTCGCCTACCACAAGACGCTCCCCGACGTGGCCAACGTGCGCAAGGCCACGGTGCGCCAGGTGTGCCGCAAGGGCGACTACCAGACCGACGCGTGGCGGTTGACTCTCGACGGGCTCGGCACCTGGGTGGTCGACCTGCAGACCGGCGCGCCGTTTACCGCCAACCAGTTTCCGCTGCTGCCGAACACGGCGAAGGATGCGCGGTTCCAGAAAACCCCCGCCGCAGCCGTCGTCGAATTGCTCGACGAGACCGGTGACCCGCGGCCTATCGACCCGAGCCAGATCGAGCTGGTCGATGCCGCAATCTCCGGTGCCCAGGCCGGCAAACCGAGCCTCGACGCGGCATTCTCGCTGAAGAAGGCGGCCACCCGCTTCACCCCGCCGGCTTCGGACGCGCTCGTGCAGTCGGCTGCCGCAGGGTCGGGGTGCGGCACGGGCTGGACGGGCGACGCGCGCGCCACGATGGGCGGCCTGCTGGCGCTCGCGGTCGCGGTGCTGCTGTGGATGCGCCGCCGGCGCACGGCCTGACACACGGCCTGCCCGGAATAGCCGCCCGCGCCAAAGGTTTGACGCGGCTGCTGGGCGCCCCCATGATCCCGGCCGCGGCCGTGCGCGCCGCTTGAACTGACCATGCCGATGCTGATCCGCCGTTCGTTCCGCGCCGTGCGCGCTACCGTCCTGTTCGCTTGCCTTGGCGTCGTGGCTGCGTGCGGTCCCGGCTACCTCGACGTCGGCCAGAAGGTGCCGGCGACGGAGCCGAACAAGGAAGTGTTCGAGGTCCTGCGCGCCTACCACGCCGCGATCGAAGGCAAGGACGTCGATGCGCTGAAGAAGCTCGTCAGCCCGAAGTACCACTCGAACGGCGGCACGACGGAGACGCCCGACGACGACTTCGGCATCGACCGGCTGGCGGAGTCGATGCCGATGCTGCGCGACAACGTCAAGAAGGTGCAGTTGCGCATGCGACTGCTCGACATGAACGTCGGCAAGGACGTGGCGACGGTCGATTTCGAGTTCGTCGGCCGCGTGCTGCTGACCGAGGGTGGCGTCGACAGATACAAGACGTTCGACGACTTCAACCGCATGACTTTGGAGCGCGAGGGCGGCGACTGGCGCATCGTCGGCGGCTTGTAGGCGATCATGGCACGATGCGGCGCCGGCGCTCCGCTCTGTTGGGTTGCACTCGCCACGCTGGTTTCGGCGCCAGGGCGGGCCCTTGCCGCGCCGCCTGCAATTGCGCCGCCGGCCGACGCCTCGACGCCGCTGGCGCGCGAACTTTTCGAACTGCTGCAGCACGGCAACGTGACGGCCGCCCTCCAACTGGGCGAACGCAGGGCCGCAGAACGCGCGCCGGTCCCCATGCCGCCGGCCGGCCTGACGCCGCCAGGGGACGCGCCACCGTCCGACCCGGACGCCGCGCAATCGTCGGGCATCGCCGCCGTGGCGTGGCCGCCGGCTGAAGCGGCAGTCGTCTCGCATCTGCTCGGGCGACTCGGCCGCTGGGAGTCTGCGCGAACCGTCGTGCGCAGGTGCGCCAGCGGCAAGCGGGCCGACATCCGGTGTGTGCGCCAACTCGCTGAAGTCGAGAAGATGGCGGGCTCGGGGCCGGCGCGCCTGGCGGTCGTGATGGCGGGGCTGCGCGTGTGGCCAGGCGATGCCGCGCTGGCGTTGGAGGCCGGCGACGCGCTCCTCGAAACCGGCAAGGACCCCCAGGCGCGGCGCCTGCTCGATCCGCTCGTCGGTCGTTACGAAAATGGCCAGTTCAAGGAGCCCGGGGAGCTGGCCTGTGTCGCGCGCGCGCTGCACCGCATGGGGTACGTGCGCGATGCCAATCGCGTGTTCCAGGAAGCGCTCGAAGCGGCGGCCGACCTGCCGGAGCGCGCCACGGTCGAGCGCGGCTGGGGCGCGCTTTTCCTCGACAAGTACAACTGGAAGGACGCCGACAAGGCCTTTCGCTCCGTGCTGCAACTCGACGCGAGCGACCCCGACGCCACCATCGGGATGGCCCGGGTCGATATCGCGTCGGACCACGACATCCGGCGCGCACGCAGCCGCCTCGACCGCCTGCTGATCGAGAACCCGCGCCACTGGGAAGCGCTGGTGGCCCGCGCTGAGGTCGCCCTGCACGACGAGGACTGGTCGGCCGCCCGCAGCCTGCTCGACCGCGCCCGTGCCCTGCGCCCCGACGCGCCGCGCTTGCTGCATGTCGACGGCGCCCTGGCCCGCCTCACCGACGACGCGGGCGGCTGGCAGCGCGCTGAACAGGCCGCGCGCAAGGTCAATCCCGACGACGGCAGGCTCTACCTGGTGGCGGCAACCTGGCTCGAACAGGCCCACCGCTACCGCGAGACGATGGAACTGCTCGGCACGGCCATCGAACGCGCGCCCGACTTGTGGCCGGCCCACGCGATGCTCGGCGTGGCGCACGCGCGCCTCGGCGACGATGCCCAGGCGGTGCGGCACCTGCAGGAGGCCTGGCGCGGCGACCCGTTCGATGTGCGCACCACGAACCAGCTCAACGTGCTCTACGACGGCGTGCTCAAGCAGATGGTCATCCTGCGCGGGCCCAAGGTCGACCTGCGCGTGCACCGCAAGGACCGCAAGGCGTTGGAGCGCACGGTGCTGCCGTTCCTGCAGGAGTCGCTCGGCGAGCTGGAGAAGAAGTACGCCATGACGGCGGAGAAGCCCTTGCTGGTCGAGGTGTTCCCTGAAGTGGACCAGTTCAGCGTGCGCACCGTGGGTTTGCCGCGGCTGGGCGCGCACGCGGTGTGCTTCGGCCACCTGATCACGAGCCGCAGCCCGGTAGCGGCGCCGTTCAACTGGAAGATGGTGCTGCGCCACGAACTCGCCCACGTGTTCCACATCCGCATGACGGAGGGGCGGGTGCCGCGCTGGCTGACCGAGGGCATCGCGATGATGGAGTCGACGTGGGCCGACCCGCGCTGGCAGGTGCGGATGGACCGGCGCGCGTACGATCGCTGGCAGGCGGGGCGGCTGGCGCAATTGGCGCGCTTCAACCTCGCGTTCAGCCAGGCGCGCTCGATGGGCGAGATCGTCGATGCGTACTACCAGTCGATGCTGTTGGCGGAGTACCTCGCAGAGACCCACGGCTTCGACAAGCTGCGCGCTCTGGTGGCCGGGCACGGGCCGGGGCGTGCGACGCCCGACGTGGTGCGCGCGGTGTTGGGCGTGGAGCCGGCCGAAGTCGATCGGCGCTTCGAGACGTGGCTGGGCACACGGCTGGGGCGCTACGCGCGCGACTTTCGGCCGACGCTCGCCAGCGTGAAGCGCGACCTGGCCAACGCGGCAGCGCGTGAACGGGTCCAAGGGGCGGCGCGCGATTTGGGCGAGGCGGCGGCGGCGACGGCGCGGGCCGGCACTGCGGAATCGGACGGTGAACCGGACGGTGAACTGGACGGCGAACTGGACGGCGAACCGGACGGCGAACTGGACGGCTCAGGTGCGGACGATCCAGCTGACGACAAGGATGCCGCGGCGCTCGACGTGCCTGCCGAGGTCTCATCGACGGCCGCCGCGCAGCCGTCGACGACGCCCCACCGCGCACGGCTCGAGCGGGCGGTGGCGGCGCTGGCAGCGGGCCGTGGGCCGCCGGCCTGGGAGGCACTCGCCGCCGGTGTGACACAGGCGGGCGACGTGGCGAAGTTGTCTGACGCCGATCGCCTCGACGTATGCCGGCTGCGCTTTTTCTGGATGCAGCTCGCGAGCGCGAAAGGCGATGCCACGGTGGCGCGCGAGCAAGCCGAGGCGCTGGTGGCCACGCCCGGCTGCGACGGCGTGGCGACGCGCATGGTGCTGTTCGGTTTGCTGAAGAAGGCCGGCGCGGCAGGTGGTGCGGTCGGCCACCTGACAGCGGCGTGGCGCCTCGACCCGACCGACCCCGGGCTGGCCCAGGCGTGGGTCGAGGTGGTGGGCCTGGCGGCGCGCACCGATGCCAGTCCGGCGACGCTGGCATGGCGGGGAGCGCTCGCACCCGACGGGTCCGCAGCGGCGTTGCGGCGACCGTTGCGGGAGGCCTTGGCGATCGAGCCCAACGATTCCCGGCCTGCGCTGCTGCTGGCCCAGTTGGCGTGGGCGGCGTGGAGCGGGCCGGCGCCGCTGGACCGTGGCGCGGCCCGCACCGACCTGATGGCGGCAGCGCGTGCGCTCGAGGAGTCGGATCCCGCCGGACGCGCAAGCGTGCTGTACGAGGCGCGCAGCCAAGTCGCCTCCGGCGCCGACAGCCGTGCGCTGGTGCCGTACCGGCTGGCGGCCGAGCGGGCGGCGGCGGCGAGCGAGCGGGCCGAGGCGTGGTGCGAACTGGCGGCGGCGGCGGGCCGGGCGGGGGCGAGGGACGAGGAAGGGGAGGCGCGGCGCAGGTGTGAGGCGGAGCGGATGGGGGCGGTTCCGGGTGGGGCGGCAAGGTGAGGCGCGGGCGTGCTACGGGTAGCCATGATCGTCTGAGGGTGGCGGTTGACATGCTGCGCCGAAGGAGCGCCACCGTGGAGGCAGGGAGACGCTGCAGATGCCCGCTGCCGTGCGAACCAGTCCGACGACCGCGAGCCCTCGATCCGATTCGGCGGGCTTTGGTATCAGCTTTCGGCTTTGTCGCCCAGATCGATCGCCGCGGCCCGCACAAGTTGGCTCAGCACTGCGCACGCTTCGATGCGGCGCAGGCCCGACTGCGCGATCACGTCTTCGACGGTGTGGCTGGCATCGACGGCGCGCACGATGCGCTGCACCTTGTCGAAGCGAAAGTAGCCGGCGGGCATCGTGGATTCGCCGTCTCTCATCTTCGCCAGGCGCGAGAGAGGACCCAGCACGTTCTCGTAGTACTCCAACAGACGCTTCTCGTTGTGCTCGAGGAAGGTCTCGATCTGCGGTGTGATGGGCGCGACCGTCAGCAGGCGTTCAAGCGAAATCAGCGCGCCTTCGCGGTCGCCGATCGCGAACAGCGCGCCGATGTCTTCGTACAGGTTCTGGGCGATGTGGCTCGTCATCACCGACTGCTTGTGGCGGATCTTGCGCTTGATGTCGGGGCCCGACAGCACGATCGTGTCGGATCGAGCCATCTCTGCCCGATCGCGCCCCTGGGCCGCCACGAACGCTTCGGCCACATCGGGCTGATCCACGTCGGAGATTTCGTCTGGACTCAGTTCGATGGCGACGTCGGAATCGGCGTCCGGGTCCAACGCGACGTCGTCGACCAACGAGGCGGGCGCTGCACTGTCGGCCCCGCCCGACTCGAGAGCCCGCAGCAGGTCGTCGAGCCCTTCGAGACTCTGCAACAGCCGCTCTTCGCGCTCGTCGAGCGGCAAACCGAGCACTGCCGAGCGGCGCGCCACGGCCCATTGGGGGCTCTCGGCCGCGGCCAGCGGGTCGCGGGGAACATCGGGCTCGATGGCGTACGTTGAACTCAAGAAGGTGCCCGCTCCCGTCCGGCGCAGGAATCTACGCGACCCACTTCTTCTTGCCAATGGGCGCCCTTGCCAAGCGCCGTCTGCGGCGCCCACGATGGACGGCGCGTTCTCAGCGCCACCGGAGCCTGCATTGCCCGACACTGCCGCAGCTGCGCTGGCCACCGCGCTCCACGCTTGCGAACTCGAAGTCGTCGCCCTGCAAGGCGGGCTGCTCGTGCTCGACAAGCCCGCCGGGACGCTCGTGCAGCCGGCGCGCGACCGCAAAAGCAAGCCCGTCGCCTTGAGTGCCCGGGTCGAGGCCGCGCTGCGTCAGGTGGGGCAGCGGACCGAGGTCGGCGTCGTCCACCGGCTCGACGCTGGCGTGTCGGGTCTTGTTGCGCTCGGGCTCGACGCGCCCACCACCGCGGCGCTCTCCGAGCAACTGCGGGCGCGCACCATGCGGCGGCGCTACCTGGCGCTCGTGCGCACCTGGACCGCGCCGACGAGCCAGGTCATCGACGAGCCGATCCGCGAGCGCCCCGATGGCCGCCGCGAGGTGCACGCGACCGGCCAGCCCGCGCGCAGCCGCGTGGAACCGATTGCGTTCGACGCTGACCGCGGCATCGGACTCGTTCATGTGGAACTCGACACCGGGCGCACCCACCAGATTCGCGTGCACCTGGCCTGGGCGATCGGCGCCGTCGTCGGCGACCGCGGCTACGGAGACATTGGCGATCGATTGGCGCGGCTCGGCCTGCACGCTGCCGACCTGACCCTGCGGCATGGAGCCGGTGGCCTTGTGTTGCGGTTCCAGCGTGCGCCAGGTGCCGATTTCTGGGCGCTGGCCGGGGCCGCCGCGCCGGGTTTGCAGGACGCGCTGGCCGCTGCGGTTCCGCTGGCCGGCTGACCCGAAAAACCGGCGCAGCGGCTGTTTCACGACCCTTGCGTTGCGCCGGCCGGCCGGCGCCGCCCTTGCAATCCCGCCGCCCTTGCAATCCCGCCTCCCCTGCGCCTTGATCCCACTGCCGCGGCCGATGCCGGGGCCGGGGTGCGCATGCCGGCGGTGGTCGTGGTCGGAGCCCAGTGGGGCGATGAAGGCAAGGGCAAGGTCGTCGACGCGCTTGCCCGCGATGCGCACTGGGTCGTGCGATTCCAGGGCGGCAACAACGCCGGCCACACTCTCGTCGTGGACGGCCGCAAGCACGTCTTGCACCTGCTGCCGTCGGGCGCCCTGCACGCCCACGTGCGCTGCGCGATCGGTCCCGGTGTGGTGCTCGACCCCGCAGTACTGCTGGCCGAGATCGACACGATGGCGCGCGCCGGCTTCGACCTCGGGCCGGCACGGCTGCGCATCGGCGGCCAGACTCCGGTGATCCTGCCGTTCCACCGCGACATCGACCGGCTGCGCGAAGACCGGTTGGCCGAGCGCCGCATCGGCACGACCGGTCGCGGCATCGGCCCGTGCTACGAGGACGCGGTCGGCCGGCGCGCCATCACCGTGCACGACCTGTGCCAGCGCGATCGCCTCGTGCGCGCACTCGACCGCATTGCCAAGGACGTCGAGGACCTGGTTGGCGCGCTCGGCGGCGGCCCCGTCGATTTCGACGCGTTGCTGCTCTCCAGTCTTGCGTTCGGGGGCCGCCTGCTGCCATTCGTCGACGACGTCGGCGCCCGCCTCGACGAGGCCCTGCAGCGCGGCGAACGTGTGCTGCTCGAAGGGGCCCAAGGCACCCTGCTCGACGTGCGCCATGGCACCGCACCGTTCGTGACGTCGTCGCACACGATCGCGGGCGCCGCGTGCACCGGCACGGGCCTCGGCCCCACGCGCATCGACCGAGTGCTTGGCGTGACCAAGGCGTATGCGACGCGCGTCGGTGCCGGGCCATTCCCGACCGAGATGGCGGGCACCGAGGCCGAGCGCTTGCGCGAAAAAGGGCGCGAGTTCGGCGCCACGACCGGGCGGCCGCGGCGTTGTGGCTGGCTCGACCTGGTAGCCTTGCGTCACGCCGCGCGACTGAACGGGCTGTCAGGCCTGTTCCTGAACAAGATCGACGTGCTGTCCGGCCTGGAGCGCGTCGGTGTGGGCGTGGCGTACCGCGATCGTGAAACGGGCGCCGCCATCGGTGACTATCCCGGTCACGCCGACGACCTCGCCGCGGTCGAGCCCGTCATCGAATGGCTGCCGGGCTGGAGCGAGGACATCTCGGGCGCACGCACGCTCGCCGACTTGCCGGCGGCGGCGCGTGCGCTGGTAGAGCGAGTGGCCCACGCGACGGGGCTGCCGATCGAGACGGTGAGCGTGGGGCCGGGGCGGGAGGAGTCGATCGGGGCGGGGCCGCGCTGGCCGGATGGGCGCGCGGTGGTCTAGCGCCAAGACGTGCAGGCGCACCACCACGACGGGTTTGGCGGCAGCGGCAGCGACCTGCGCCGCTCAGCGGCACATGATCTGCACGTCGTCGAAGTACGCCTTGACCTGGTTCAACCCGGCGATGCGGATGACCGACAACTGGAACCGCAGTGCCGAATACTGCGTGCCACCAAACAGGTCGGCCGGCAGTTCGTCGCTGTGCGTCTCCCACGCGCTGGTCGCGCCGGTCCCCGTGGACTTGCACCACGACGTGACCGCACTCTCCTCGATCTGCTCCTTCGTCATCGTCTGCGCCGGGTCGAAGAATGCGACCGCACTCAACGACACGGGTTTGGGGCCGGGCGTGTTGCAGACGTCCTTCTCGACGAACAGGTTGTACTTCATGTGGTATGTGCCGAGCAGCACGGGCCAGATGAAGCCGGTCTTGTGCGTGAGCGCCGAGACCTTGTCCGCTGTTGCCACCGCCGTGTAGCCCTGGAAGGCAGAGTTCGGCGCCGAGAACGACTTCGTGTTGTCCGACTTCCACAGCGGCATCGTCGCCGGTGCCGTCGATGTCGCCGTCCAGCCGCCGATGCCGTTGGTGTCGAAGTTGGAGAAGAAGCATGAATACCGACAGTTACCCAGCACGCCCAGGTCGTCGAGCTGCCATGTGCCCTTTGACGTCGAGGCGGCGCCGCTGATCACCTGGAACTCGATGTCGACCGTGACGCCGTCAGGCAGGTCGAACGACTCCTCCTTCCACGTCGGCTGCGGGTTGCAGCGCTTGTACATCTCCTTTGCCGCCAAGGCTTTGCCCGCCGCGTCGTAGGGCGTCATCATGACGACGAGGTCGTCGCTGCCGCAGGCCGCGTCGCCCAGGTCCGCGGCGCGCACGTTGAAGTAGAACTTGTCGCCCTTCTCGCCCCGCACCTGCGGTACGCGCAGCGATGCGGTGGCCAGCTTGCCTCCCGGCGCGGCGCCTGAGTACTTGGACTGGACCACCCACGAGCCGTTGTGCGCGGTCGCCGGCGCCTTCATTTCCGTCAACTGCCACGGCATGTACGTCTCGGCCCCGCCCGACGTCGAGAAGCCCCACGGCTGCGGCATCTGGTCAAACGGGAAGCTCTCCGTGGTCGGATGCGGCTCGAACGTGGCGCCCAGGCAGCCTGGCCCGCACGCGCCCGTCACGCGGAAGTTGTCGACGTCGATGCTGCCAGTCTTGCCCGTGTCGATCTTCACGTTGACGACGATCTCGATGTCCATCGGCGTACCCGCAAAGGCCTTGAGGTCGACGGTGACGTGCTCGTAGTGAGACGAACCCACCGCGAGTTCGGCCGTCTTCGTGTCGCCGCACTTCTCGTAGACCTTCTTCTTGTTGATGACGACCGTGAAGTCGTCGAGTCCGCAGTCCTGCGTGTAGACCTTCGTCGCGAGGTAGAAGTCGAGCACCGGAGCCACTGCAGTCGTCATGTAGATGCGGCGCAGGCGCACCGCAGCGAACGTCTGCGTCTTCGGCTGGAGTTCCGGGGGCGTGTCGATCTTCGGCACCGTCCACACGGTGCGCATGTGCGAGACGCTCGTGTCGTACGGCTTTTCCTTGCTGATCTTCCACGACAGCCACTTCGGCTCGTCGCCGACGAACTGCACGCCCTTCGGGTACGGGTCGTCGAACTTCTCGTAGACGCACGCGGTACAACCGGTGAGCGTACTGTTCACGCACTTGCCCGACGCGACGTTGCACGCATCCAGGGTGCACGGATCCTTGTCGTCGCAGTCTTTCTCCTTGCCAGACAAGCACTTGCCCGCGCTGCACGCGTCGGATTCCGTGCACGGGTTCTTGTCGTCGCAGCCGACCTGCTTGGTCGGGGAACAGATGCCGGATTTCGTCGACTGGTCCACCAAGAGACACTTGTAGCCCACCTCGCAGTTCGACGGCACGTCGGTCGGCGTGCACGTGACCGCCGGGTCGAGCGTCACGTACGATTCCCGCGCGGTCAGGTCGCACTTGCGTGTGTTCGTGCCTGTCGATTTGCACTTCGCGTCCGCACACACCGTCTGCAACGCCGAGCACGTGTCGTAGTCGCCGGCCGTGCAGAAGCCGAGTTGGCAGCCATCGTCGACCGTGCAGCCGTCACTGTCGAAGTTGCACGACGTGCCCTCCTTCAGCGGCGCAGCGTCGCATTGGTACTTGTCGGAGCCTGCGGGAATGCATTTCGCCGTCAGGCACACGTTGACGGCCTTGCTGCTGCAATCGATCAGCGTGCCGGGGATGCACTTGCCGCCCTTGCACGTGTCCTTGTCCGTGCAGCCCGTCAGGTCCGCGTCGCACGCCGCGCCGTCGGGCTTGGGCTGGCCCTCGCACAGGAAGGTGGAGCCGCCCGTCGACTTGCACAGGCCCTGGGCGCACGAACCGGTGAACGCGAGGCAATCCACCGCGTTGCCGGGGATGCACGCGCCTTCCTTGTTGCAGGCATCGCCCTTGGTGCAGCCGTTGCTGTCCGAGTCGCACGTCGTGCCGAGCTTGGCAGGTTCGGCCACGCAGGTATTCTGCGCCGGACCCAGCGACTTGCAGGTGCCGACGAGGCAGCCGTCTACCGAGGTCTTCTGGCCGCAGTTCACCGCGTTGCCCGCGCCGCAGACGCCCGCCTTGCAGGAGTCGCCGACCGTGCAGCCGTCCTGGTCGGCCTCGCACGGCAGCAGGTCCTTCTTGGGCGCACCGATGCACAGGAACGTCTTCTCGTTCACTGACTTGCACGCCCCGATCGTGCACTGGCCCGACGCGTTTTCGCAGTCCGGCGGCACTCCCGGCACGCAGAAGCCCACAACGCAGCGGTCCGCGGTCGTGCAGCCGTTGCCATCGGAGTCGCACGTCGCACCTTCGTTCTGCGGTTGCGGGAAGCACGCCCCGCTGCCCGCGTTGCCGCTCTTGTCGCAGAAACCGAGCGCGCACACGCCATTCAACTGCGCGCAGTCATACGGTTTGGTCCCGGCGTTGCATTTGCCCGCCTTGCAAGTGTCGCCCACCGTGCACAACTGCCCGTCGTCGCACGGCGTGTTGTCGACCGCAAGCGACACGGAGCACTCGAACTTCTCGGACGTCAACGACTTGCACGCCGCGACCTGGCACTTGGCGGCCACTCCTGAGCAATCGACCGTGGCGCCCGTGTGGCACACACCCGCGGCACAATAATCGCCTGCCGTGCAGCCACTGCCGTCAGAATCGCAAGCCGGGCTGCCATCTTTCGGCAGGGCGACGCACACGTAGCCAGCCTTGCCACCCGGGTCTTCGATGCACTTGGGATCGTAACATTGGTTCTTTGTTGCGCCGCAATCGGTCGGGCCGCCCCCTGCACAAGTGCCGGACAGGCAATAGTCGTTCGCGGTGCACCCAACGCCGTCTTCGCACTTCGTCCCGTTGACGGCTTCGGTCATCTCGCACTTGCCCGACGCCGAGTTGCATTGGTTCTTGATGCACGCGCCATTCTGGCCCGAATCGCACACCACGGGCTCCTTCTGCGGCACGCACACGCCGCCCTTGTCGCCTGGTTGCTTCTTCGTACACTTCTTCCAGCCGTTGCACTTGTTGTTGTCGTCAAAGATGTCGCACTCCGACTGCGCGCCGGTCAGGCACAATTCGCATGTGATCGCGCCGCCCGAGCAGATGCCGGACTGGCACACAGTCTTGTCCGTGCAGGCGTCGCCGTCGTCGCAGGTGCCGCCCTCGGTGACATCCTCGACGACACAGCCCTTGAGCGCGTTGCACGAGTCGGTCGTGCACGGCAGCTTGTCGTCGCACACCGTCGTGGTCGCCGTGCACTTGCCCGCCACGCAGGTGTCGTCGGTGCACGGATCGGAATCCGTACACGTCACCTGGGTCGCGGCCCCGGCCAGGAACACGCACGGGTTGCCGTCGAGATCCTCAGAATTGCATGAATCCACCGTGCACGAGTTCTTGTCGTCGCACGGCTTCGGCACGCTCTTGCACTTGTCGACGGCG
>SHZF01000014.1 GCA_009692425.1 Myxococcales bacterium
GGCATCGCACGCCTTGCCCTCATCCTTCGCCGCAAACAAGCACTTTCCGGCCGCCGGCGCACACGCGTTCTGCAAGCAGGGCTTGTCGGCACTCGCGTCGCACACCACGACCGTCGCCGGCGCAATCTTGCAGGCGTTGTCTGGCGCGCCGTCGCAGCTCTCGGTCTTGCAGACGTCGCCCTCGGTGCAGGCGTTGGCGTCGTCGCATGGCGCCGCGCAGGTCCAGTGTCAAACCAACTTGCGTACTTGTGCTTGGCTCACGACGGCGGCGACGCGCTCCCCGGGCTGGGCGGAGTCGGCGCCGTCTGCCCGGCCGTGTGCAGCCGCGCGTCGAGCAGCGTTGCGGCCTCGTCGAGCAGGCTGGCGGTGCTGCGCAGCAATGCGGCGTGGGTCTGCACGGCGAGGCGTCCCGTCATCAGGCCGTAGCGGGCCCAGCCGAGGCCGACGTCGATCAGGGCATCGACCGCAGCAGGCGCGCTCGGAGTCGTGGGGGTGGCGGATGCGGTGAATGGGGATGTCATGAGAATTCCTCCGGTTCTTGATCACACAGACTCGACCTCAGCGCCGGGTACGCACCGTGCGCACACGAACAGCCGCGGTCCTTCGCGTTCGGACAAGGCCAGCCAGGCATGGGCACCGGGCTGCAGCGGTGCCGTGCAGCGCGCACACGGTGCGGTCACGGCCATCACGAGCGGCTGGTAGCCGTAGACACCGTCCAGCGGGTCGAGACGCGCGACGGCCCGCCGCATCCGCCCACGCTCGTCATTGACGCGTTCGGCCGCCGTGCGCAGTTCGCGCTCCACGCGGTCGGTGGCGCGGTCGGCAACGGCGACGGCGTCTTCGAGGATCGTACGGACGAGGTTCGACACTGGCACGCGCATCGACTGGGCAAAGCGCTTCAGTTCGGCCTCCAGCACGGCGGGCACGCGGGTGTGCAGGACGCGCTCCTTGCGCTCGCGTTCGTCGGCGGTCACCGCGTCGGGCACTTCGCCAGTGGCCACGACCGGAGCCACGGCCGGAGCCACAGCGCTTGCGTTTGGAGTTCGGATCAGGTTCGCGCTCATGAACACCTCGTATCACGACGGATCACAATGTATCACGACGTGATACGTTGTCAAGAGGCGCGACCGACACTATCCTTGTGCGCCGCGTGGTTCCGCTACATGCCAGCCCGCGCGCCGACCGAGGAACCGACCATGAGCCGCCCCCATCTCCTGTTCCTGCGCCGTGCCGGCCTTGTCTGCATCGCCCTGCTGGGGTGCGACCTAGGCGACGGTGCGACGCCAGCCGCCGCAGCCGACCCCTGTCGCGGCGTCACGTGGCCCGCAGCGAGCGGTGCCGTGACTCGCGTTGCCTCGTGCGGACGCGACACGGGCGATGGCTCGGCGGCGCGCCCCTACCTGACGATCAGCGCCGCACTTGCCGTCGCCAAGCCTGGCTCCACCGTCGTCGTCGCCAAGGGGACCTACGCCGAAAGTCTCGCCGTGGCTGCGGGCGTCTCGCTCGCTGGCAGCGGCCTGCTGGAGGTCACGCTGGCGCCCCCGGGCAAGGCCGGCATCGTGATCACGGGCAAGGGGCATACACGCATCGCGGGCCTGCGGGTCACGGGTGCCGTCGGCGCAGGAGTCTCCGTGCAGGATTCCGCGGTAACGCTGGTCAGCGTGCGGATCGAGAAGACCAAGGCCGACACCACGCCCGGTAGCGGACACGGCGTGAGCGCCACGCAACCCGCAGCCCTCGTGCTCGAAGGCTGCCAACTGATCGACAACGAGGGCGTTGGTCTCGTCGCGGCCAGAGCCAGTGGCGCGGTGTCGATCGTCGATCCGCTTTTCCTGAAGGACCCGAAGGCGACCGCGCGCGGCAACGGCACCGTCGGCATCGTGGATCCGCTCTTTCTGCCGGCGAGCCTCGTCAAGGGCAACCTGTCTGGCGGCATCGCGATCGTGGACCCGCTTTTCGTCCCGACCCCGGGCGGCCCGCAAGCGCTGCGGCTGGCCGGCACCGACGTGGCGGACAACGGCTTGTTCGGCGTCCAGCTCAACGGCGCGGGCGCTTCGATCGAGGCGACCGCCCTGCGCGGCACGAAGGCTGGCAAGCTCGGCGGCGGCGACGGCCTGCAGCTGGCGCTCGCGACGAAAGGGGCCACGCCCGCCGCCACCGTGCGGCTCGACGCGCGCTCCATAGTCACCGGGAACGCGCGGGCCGGCGTGGCCGTGTTCAGCGCCGCCGCAACCGTCGACGTCGAAGCCGAAGTGTCGTTGGCGGGCCGTGCCGGCGTCTGGGCCGAAGGCGCGCAGACCACAATCCGGGTGTTGCAAGCAGCCCTTCTCGCCGACAACGGCCTGGTCGGGGTCGCCGTCAAGGCGGGCGCCACGCTCGAGATGAGCGGCGGCCGCATCTCCGGCACGCGGCCAGTCAAGGTCGCAGCAGCCAACGGCGGCGCGCCGTTCGAAATGGCTGACGGCATCGGCATCTACGGCCAGGCCCATGCCCGCATTTCCGGCGCCAAGCTCGACGCCAACCCGCGCGCCGGCATCCTCGCGCGCCAGTGCGCCGCCAACGGTCTCGGCCTGCCCGACGTCGAGGTGACGTCGACGTCGATCAGCGGCAGCAAGTACGGCATCGTCGTCAACGGCACCTACAGCCAGAGCGACGAGGCGGCGGCGGCCCAGGCGGCGCCGAAAAGCGCCGGCAACAGCTACGACGGGGTGGCCAGCGAGTCAGCCGATGACGAGTTGCCGGTGGCCGAAGGGTTGTAGCCGCACGGGAGTGCAGCGCCGTCAGCGGCTGCTGTCGCGCCCCTGCGGCGGCACCATTCCCTTCAGCGTGTGGTGCGCCGCTTTCGCCTCGGCAGCCTGACCGGTGCGCTCTGCCGTTTCCAGCGCTTGGCGCGCGACCGTGCGGGCCTGCTCGGTCTGGCCAAGCGCGCGGTGGGCCAGCGCCATCAGCCGCAGCGTCTCGGCGAGAAAATCCATGCGGCCCATGCGGCGCAGCGTCTGTTCGGACTCGGCCAGCACGTCGAGTGCCTCGCGCGGGCGCCCGAGATCGACGAGCACCTGGCCGAGGTTGGTCTGCGCATTGGCGACGCCGATCGCCGCGTCGAGGGCGACGCAGCGTCGCGCGACCCGACGAAACACGACTTCGGCGTGGTCCAGTTGCCCGACCCGCCACGCCAGGTTGCCGAGCGACAACTCCGTCATGGCAGCGGCGACATCGTCGCCCGCGTGGGCAAACGCATCGGCCCCGGCCTGGTAGTGCAGCGTCGCCTCGGCCTGCTCGCCCTTGCGAGCGGCGGCATGACCCAGCCACGTGTGCAGCCGGCCGACACCGGCGGCCAGGTCCGGATGGCCAGCGAGCGGCTCCTCGGCACACTCGTCTAGCGCCCGGCGCGCGGTCGCTTCGGCCTCGGCCTGGCGCCCGGTGCGCAGCAGCACCATCGCGATCAGGCTGACGGCATACACTGACGCGTCGAAGCCATCGTCGAACGAGCGCGCATCGTCGACCGCCGCGCGCAAGGCCGCCAGCGCGTCTTCGGGCTGGCCGAGGCTGTCGAGCACCTGGCCGCGGATGCGCCGGGCCCGCACCCGCTCGGACCCGAGTTCGGGCCTCTGGAGCGCGAGCGCAATCGCGGCATCGGCGGACTGCAGTGCGGCGGCCACTTCGCCCACGACGAGGCCGGTCTCTGCGTGGCCGACAAGCGCACGGACGCGGTGCCAGCACGCGTCTTCGGTGGCCGAACCACCCGCATCCAGCCATCCCTGCGCGACGGCGGCGGCGAGCGCGTACGCCTCGAAGCCGTCGCGGTTGGCAAAGGCGTGCACGGCATCGACGGCGTTGCGCAGCAACTGACGCACGGCGACGTCGACGTCGCCCGCTTCGAGGTGGTGGTGGGCCAGGCGGGCCGCCAACGCGGGTGGCTGCGGCCCCGACCACAGTTTGAGCCAGGTCGCCGCGTGCTGATGCAGCGCCGCGCGCGCCGACCGCGGCATCGCATGGAGCAACAGCGGCGTCAGGGCCTCGGGCCGCAGTTGCCACTCGCGGTGCCCGACAAATGGCTGGGTCCGCGACTCGCCAAGCAACCCCAACTGGCGGACGCGGTCGGTGTCAGCGGGCCCGACTTCGCGCTGCAACAGGGCCGACAGCATGCCGTGGGGCGCCGAGCCGCCCGCAGTGGCGACCGCTTCGAGCAGGGCGCGATCCGACGGTGACAGGCGGCCCACGCGCCGCATCAGCAGGTCCTGCAGCGAGCGGCGCAGCAGGGCGGTGACATCGTGAGACGGTTCGAGCAACCAGCCGTCTTCGGTCAGCAGCAGCGCGCCTTCGTCGATCAGCGTGTCGATGGCCTGCGCCACCCGCCCCGGCAAGCCGTCGCTGAAGCGGTGCACCTGCGTCGCCAGGCCGGCCGGGGGTTCGAGGCCATCGAGCAGTTCGCGCACGAGCACCTCGGTGTCGTCGGGGTCGAACGGTTCGACGGCCACGCTCACCATCCGCTGCGGCGCCAGGCGCAGTGCTTCGAGTACGGCGTCGGCGCGGTCCGAACGCAACGGCAGCACGAGACACAGCGGCACATCGTCGCATGCCGCCGCGATGCGGGCCAGCAGTTGCAGCATGACGGGGCGCGCGTAGTGCAGGTCCTCGACGACGAGGGCGACGGGTTGCAGCGAGCACAGGCCGCGCACGACGGCCGCCCAGGCTTCGAGCGCGGCGGTCACTTCGGACTCGGACGCGGGCCGCGGAGTCGCGTCGGGCGTCGAGGGCCGTTCCAGTCCGAGCATGCGCACCAAGGCCTGGACGCGGCGCATGGCGCGCTCCGGGTCGCCGTCCTGCATGCCGGGCAGGCGCGACAGGCGCACTTGGGCATGGTCGGAGTCGGTCACCACCGCGTCGCGCACGAGGCCCGCAAATGGCTGCCACCCGGCGGGCAGATCGACCGGACTGCAGCGCACGAGTTCGAAGCGCCAGGACTCTCCGGATTCCTCTAGCGTCCTCAACACTTCGCCGACAAGCCGCGACTTGCCGACCTCTGCCGTGCCGGCCAGTGCCACGGCCATGAAGGCTCCGTCGCGCCGCGCCCGCCGCGCCGCCTTGAGCGCCAGCGTCAGTTCGGCGCCGCGCGCGACCAGGGGACGGGCCACGTCGCGCGACAGGTAATCCGACAGCGCCAGCGACGCGTCGCGACGCCGCAACACGCGGTGGGCCTTGCGGTTCGCATCGGCGCGCACTTCGAACACGCCGCGCACCTCGCGGTAGGCCTTGGCGCCGACGACCACCTGGCCGGCGCTGGCGAGACTGACGACCTTGCGCGCGTCTTCAACTGCCTCGCCGCCGCACAGTGCGAGGCCCCAACTGACGGCCGTGCCGTGGCTTTGCACGGTGCCCACTTCGACGGCCGCACGCACGCCGTCGCGAGCCGTGCCCGTTGCCCCCGGCGCGGCACCGACGATCGCAAGGCCCGCATTGACGGCACGCTCGACATCGCCGTCGCGAAACCCGCCAAGACCGAACGCTGCCAGCGCTTCGCCACCACAGATCGCGAGCGTGCGGCCGCCCTCGCGCGCCACGATGGTCGCAAACGCTGCGGCAGCCTCGGCAAACGCCTCGACATCGGCGTAGGGGAGTCGCGCCACCAGCACGGCGGCGGCCGACTGCCGCACGGCGCCGACAAACGCCGCCGCAGTGGCGGGCCACGACAACAGCGAAGCCCCGCACGCATCGCAGGCGTAGCGCTCGCCGACGCGCTCGACCCCGCAGGCGACGCACGCCCGCATCGGCACGGCGCCACCACAGTTGCTGCAGAAGCCACCCGCGGGCGCCGGGCCGGCACACCCCGGACACGCCACGGCATCGGCAGCGGGCCGCGCGGTGTGCCGGCCCGCCGCCACGTCGAGGCATTGGGCAAACGTGGTCGCGTCCGGGTGGCGATCGGCCGGGTCCTTGCTCAGCGCCCGTCGCAGTTCCCGCTCGACCAGCGCCGGTACGCCGCGCGCCAGGTCGGGCGGCAGCGGCGGCGGCTCGTGGAGCAGGTGCGCGATCAGCATCCCCTGGATCGTGTCGCGCTGGAACGGCAGTTGCCCCGTCAGCATCTGCCAGAACATCACGGCCAACGCATACAGGTCGCTGCGGCCATCGACCCGGTGGCCCTGGATCTGCTCGGGCGACATGTAGGCCGGCGTGCCGAGAATCGTCGCGGCACCGGTCAGCGCCACCGACACATCGCCTTGGAACGTGCGCGCCAGCCCGAAGTCGGCGACCTTGGCGAGCAGGCCGCCCGACGCGAGCGTGCGCACGAGCACATTGGCCGGCTTGACGTCGCGATGCACGATGCCGAGCGCGTGGGCTTCGGCCAGCCCCGCCGCCACCTGGCGCGTCAGTTCGAGCGCAAGGCCGAGGTCGAGCGGGCCGTCGCGCACTATCTGGTCGAGGCTTTTGCCCTCGACGTACTCCATGACGAGGTACCACGCGTCGCGGTGGCGCCCAAACGCATGGATGCCGACCACATTCGGGTGCAGCACGCGCGACAATGCGCGCGCCTCGCGCTTGAAGCGGGCCTCGGCGTCCTCGCTGGCGGCAAACTCCGCGTGCAGCAGCTTGATAGCGACCGGGCGGTCGAGGCGGACATCGCGCGCAAGGTACACGACGCCTATGCCGCCCGCGCCCAGCGAGCGTTCGACGGTCCACGTGTCGGCGACGACGTCGCCGGATTCGAGCGTGGCGGCGGTCATCGGGCCTTCGGCAAGCGGGCGCGTCGGTGGATTGGCGCGGCGGTTCAGGGCACGGCAGCCAGCGTTGCACCCACCGGGACGATAGGGGGCGCGGGCAGTGGGGTCAACGCGCGTTGCTGCCCGATCCGCCGCCTTCGGCGCAGCTCTGCGTTGTCGCTGCGGAATCGGCGTTCGAAGTACCGGGTGCACGTCGTCACGCCGATTCCTTGCTCCGCCTTGATCTGCCTCCGAATTCGGCGGCCGGGGACGGGAGATCGGCGGTGAATCCTGGGCTGGATCTTGGCACGCTTCAAACCGCGTCCGCCGCTAGCGCAACCGCGCCCTCAGCCGCTCCGTCAGCACCACCAGCGCCGGAATCTGCACGACGGCTTCGGCCTGGATCTGGTTCGCCAGCTCCCACAGCGCGCCCAGCTTCAATTCGCCCTCCAGCACCGCGCGCACGTGTTCGAGCGTGGGCTGCTGAGCCTGGCGCATCTGCTGGGCCACGCGCACGGCGAGGCGGTACAGCGTGTACGCCATGCCCTGGCCGAGGCTCGACAGCGCCATGGCCTCCCAGCGGTTCTGCGGCGTCGCGTCCTGAATCTGCGCGAGCACCTCGTACAGGCCCGTCACCTGAGCCGTGGCGAAATACACGCCCGTGGCCGCCGGCGCCGCCAGCCCCGTTTCGCGCCCCAGTTGCCACACTGCGAACACGTGGCCCATCGCGGCGACGTCGCCAATCGCTTGCGCGAGATCGGCCGGCATCCCCGCCGCCCCCCACGCCGCCGTGCAGCGCTCGACCTCGGCCTTGCGCCGGCCCGCGTGCGCCGCAGCCATCGTGCGACCCAGGCCACCGGCCCACGCCGCGATGGCGTCGCCTTGCGTCAACTGCTCGAGCAGCGCGTCGCCGGGGAACGTCGCCAACAGCCAGCGCGTCGCCTCGGTTGCCGTCTCTTCGAGCAGCGCGAGCGCCTCGTACTGGATCTTGGCGGGCAACTGGGCGTCGAGCGCGCAGATCGCCTTGCGCAGCGCGGGCACGCCGAGCAGTTCGAGGCTGAACGTGTGCGTCTGGCACAGGTCGGCGACGGAACGGCCATACTCCATGGCCAGCTTCGGCAACGACAGCGCAGAGCCGAAGTCGACGAGCGCGTTCGTCCACAGCGTGCACACGATCTCGTGGCGCAGCATGTGCCGGTCGATGGCCGCCGACCAATGAGCGCGCACCTCCGGTGCAAAGTAGTACGCCAGGTACGCGCGCGCCACCGGCGCCGATGAGCGCGGGTCGGCCACGAGTGCATCGTAGACCCACATCTTGGCAAACGCCGTGATGCGGGCCAGTTCCGGCCGCGTGAGCCCCAGCCCCGCCTTGCGCCGCTCTGCAATGACGACCTTCGACGGCAGCATCTGGACGGCTTGGTCGATCTTCTTGGCATCGACCAGGAAACGGATGGCATCGCCCCAGCCGCGAATCTCAGCCGCCGACCGCGCCTCGGCCACCGACAGGCCGAGCGACTGCTGGTAGTTGTTGTACTGAACGAGGTCGCAGACCTGACTGTCGATGGCCACCAGCAGCGCATTGCGCTCATCGGCCGAAATGTCGCCCGACTGCAACAGCGGCGCGAACAGGATCTTGAGGTTGACCTCGTGGTCGCTCAGGTCGACGCCCGCTGAATTGTCGACGGCGTCGGTGTTGATGCGCCCGCCGCGCAACGCGAACTCGACACGCGCCGCCTGCGTGAAGCCGAGGTTGCCGCCCTCGCCGACCACCTTGCAGCGCAGCTCGCTGGCGTCGACGCGAATGGCGTCGTTGCTGCGGTCGCCGGCATCGACGTGGCTCTCGTGGCTGGCCTTGACAAAGGTGCCGATGCCGCCGTTCCAGAACAGGTCGACCGGCAGCAGCAAGATGGCCCGCATCATCTCGTCGCCCGCCATCTCGCTGCGGTCGGTGCCGAACAGGTCCTGCATTTGCGGGCTCAGCGCAATCGCCTTGGCCGTGCGCGCGAAGATGCCGCCGCCCGCCGAGATCAGGGCCGGGTCGTAGCTCGACCAGTTCGTCCGCGGCGTATCGAACAACCGCTTGCGTTCGCGCCAGCTCGCCGCCGGATCCGGGTCCGGATCGATGAAGATGTGCCGGTGGTCGAACGCCGCCACCAGCTTGATGGTCTGCGACAGCAACAGCCCATTGCCGAACACGTCGCCCGACATGTCGCCGATGCCGCTGACCGTGAAGACGTCTTTCTGTGTATCGACGCCCATCTCGCGAAAGTGCCGCTGCACGCACACCCAGCCGCCCTTCGCCGTGATGCCGTACTTCTTGTGGTCGTAGCCCTGCGAGCCGCCCGAAGCAAACGCGTCGCCGAGCCAGAAGCCGCGCGTCAGCGAAATGCCGTTGGCGGTATCGGAAAGGTGCGCCGTGCCCTTGTCGGCGGCGACGACGAGGTACGGGTCGCCTTCGTCGTACGCGATGACCTCGTCGGGGTAGACGGCGCGGCCCGACGCCAGGTTGTCGGTCACGTCGAGCAGGCCGTGGATGAACACCTGATACAGCTCATCGGCCTGCTTGCGGCGCGCGGCGTCGTCGCGGGCGGGCTTCTTGAGCACGAAGCCGCCCTTGGAGCCGACCGGCACGATCAGCGTATTCTTGACCATCTGCGTCTGCATCAGGCCCAACACCTCGGTGCGAAAGTCGTCGATGCGGTCCGACCAGCGGATGCCGCCGCGCGCGATGCGACCGCCGCGCAGGTGCACGCCCTCGAGGTCGGGCGCGTATACGAAAATCTCGAACATGGGACGCGGCTCGGGCATCAGTTCGACGTCCTGGCAGCGGAACTTGAACGACAGCGCGCGCACGTCGTCGGGGCGCTGGTAGAAGTTCGTGCGCAGCGTCGCCGAAATGAAGTTGGCGAACATGCGCAGGACCTTGTCTTCCGTCGCGTCCTGGACGCCGCGCAACTGTTCGGCAAAGCGTTGCTGCACCGCGTGGACCTGCGCAAGGCGCCGGGGGTCGCGGCCACCGACCAGTGCGCCGGGCTCGCCGTCCAGGGTGAGTTGGAAGCGCGCGTTGAACAGGTCCATCAGCGTGCGCGCCAACTGCGGCTGGTTGAGCAGGACCTGCTGCACGAGCTGGGTGGGAAAGCTGGTGCCGAGCTGGCGCGCAAACGCCAGGTAGGCCCGCAGCGCCAGCAATTGGCGCCACGTCAGGCCCGCCGGGAGCAGCAGGCGGTTGAGCGCTGACGAGTTCATGCGATCGTCGCGCACGGCGTGCAGGGCGTCGATGAACGCTTGGCCGCGCGCGAGCAGGTGGGCGCCGTGGTCGCGGTCCGTCGCAATGCGGTACTGCTCGAAATAGAACGTGCGCCCGTCGGCGTCGGTGACCGGCTCGGTGTTCTCTCCCTGAACGCGCAGGCCGAAGTGGTCGAGCGTGGGCAGGATGTCGGTCAGCGCGATGTCGACCGGCGTGTAGACGAGCAGGCGCACCGTGTTGGCGGCGGCGTCGCGGGCGTCCTGGCGCAGGCGGATCTGCACGCGGCCGCTGTCACGCAGCGCGTCGAAGCTCTGCAGGTCTTCGTACAGGTGGTCCGGTTCGATGCGGTGCGCATACGTAATGGGCAGCGCCTCGCCGTACAGCAGGCACAGCCGATCGACGTCCGCCTCGGGCACGTCGAGGCCACGCAGCACGTCGCGCATCGTCTCGAGCCAGGGCCGCACCATCGCGGCGACGGCAGCGTCGAGTGCGTCGGAGTCCGGCTTCACGAGCGGCCGGTCGTCGAAAAGCAGGAAGTCGAGCAGCACGGTGTCGGTCTTGCCGACGAGCATGCGAAAGCGGATCTCGGCCGCACCGAAACAAGCCTGCAGGTGGTCTTCGAGGTCCTGGCGCAGGGTGTCGCCGTAGCGCTCGTGCGGCAGCATCACGAAGACCTGGGCGCCGGTGCCGACGGCGTCGATGCGGTACGACGTGCGCGGCGCCCCACCGAAGTCGACGTCGATCGCGGTGTTGACCAGTTGGCGCAGCGCGAGGTCCGACGCCGCAAATATGTAGGTCAGCGGCAAGCGGTCGAAAAAACTCAGGAACACCTTCATGCGGTGCGACGCCGGCACGAGGTCTTCGGCGGCGAGGATGCGCGACAGCCGCTCGCGCAGGAACGGCACCGTGCTCGCGCGGCCCATGACCGCTTTGTAGGTGAAGAGCCCGGTGTAGACGACGCCGCCGTCCGGATTGCCGTCGGTGTCGAACTGGCGGATGCGCACCTCGACGAGCGGAGCGTCGCGGTGGACCGGCGACGGCACGCGCGACTGGTGGATGCTGACGAGCGACGCGTCGGGCGCGAACGCGTGGACCGCGGAGCCTTCGATCGACGGCGTGTCGATTGCATCGTAGCGACCGAGGCCAAGGCGTCCCGTGGAGCGGCCGCTCGCATCGAACCCGTAGGCGCCCATGAAGACGAAATTGTCGTCGTCGAGCCAGTCGCAGAACGCGACGGATTCGGCGAACCCGAGGCCCCTGCCGTTGCTGCGGTCGGCGCTGGCTTGCAACGTGGTGCCGAGGTCGCCCAACAGCTTGCGCATCGTGCGAAAATCGCCCGTGATCCGCGCCGCGCGCTCTAAGTGCCAGTGCACGCTGGCCCGCACGGCGTCGAGCCGGTCGCCGACGCTGGCTGGACCCAACAGGTGGCACGAGAACGACTCTGCGCTGGCGTCCGGGCTGTCGGTGCCGATGTCGATGAACTTGCCGTCGGCATCGCGCTCGACTGGCAGGATCATGTTGAGCGTGCCGAGCACGTGGACACCCATGCGGCGCAGCGCCATCTTGATGGTGTCGACGATGAAGGGCTGGTCTGCCATGCACGTCTCAAGCACCACGAGCGGCAGTTCATAGCCATGATCCGCGCGGTTCGGGCGGCAGCAGCCGACCAGCACGTCGTCGGGTTGGCGGGTGGCGACGGCGCGCAGGGCCCACTCGACATGGCCGGGGAACTGTTCGGCTGGGTGGCGGCTGACGAATTCGCCGTCGGCCCGGCGGATCACGGCATCGGCGACGTAGACGGCCTGACGCCGGGACTGTTCGGTGGTGAACTGATCCGAACTGCGCACCACCTCCAAGAAGCGGTTGCGGCGCCCGGAGCGCTCAAGGTCCGCCGTCGTCGGCGCGGCATAGCTGCCCGACACGCGCACTGGGCTCAGATGATTCTGGCTGGGGCGGGCCGGCACCGGGGCAGGTGCGGACGGGGGCAACAGCGTGGACATCGGCAACCTCGCGGACAACGGAAACATTATGGAAATGCTGCACAATTTTCCGGCGGCACGGCGGCGCCCACTGGGTGCGGCCACACCCGCTCGGGCGGGCCGCGCGGCTGTATACTCCCGCGTGCGGCGCAGGGTCTAGACGCGCTGCGTCACGGCCGTGTCGTGCTTGCGCGGCACAGACCTCGACCCGGCGGGCTTGGCGACGCCGCGTGGACGTCCTAGCTTGGGCGAGCGATCTGGAGGTCGCTTTCATGCCCGAGCCCGAGCCCGCCGCAGTCGCTGCTCCGTCGCCTGTTGCACCCGCTGCGGGCCGCAAGCTGCCAGCCTGGCTCCACCGCGCCGCCCGCGAGGCGCGCTCGCTGCTGCTGTGGCTCGCGGTGGCGGCCCTCGTCGCGATGGTGCTGGGCTCGCTGCGCGGCGGCATCGACCTGCCTGCGATCGCACCGGAACTGCGCGCAGCGGACTTGGCCGGCCGGCCGGTCGCGCTGAGGGCCCTGCGCGGGCGGCCGGTCGTGTTGTATTTCTGGGCGACTTGGTGCACCGCGTGCAGCCTGACGTCGCCGACGGTCGGTCAGTTCGCGCGCGCCCACCCCGACGTGGCGGTTCTCGGCGTCGCCATGGACGATGACGACGACGTGTGGCGGGAACTCGCTTCGACAGACAAGGGCTTCCGCGTCGTACGGCCGGCGGCGGACGTGACCGCGCTGTGGCCGGTGCGCGCGCTACCATCGACGGTGGTGGTCGACGCCGATGGCAAGGTGGTGTGGAGCCGCCAGGGCGTGCTGGTGCCGGGGGAACTGAACTGGCGGGTGCCTTGACGGCGCTGCCGCGGCGCCAACTGCAATCCTGGATCGGAATCCATCAATCCTGGATCGTGATCTTGCGCACCTGCACCGGCACCGTCGGCCGCGACTGCACCGTCTGCGTGCGCTCAATCTTCTTCACGACATCGAGGCCGCCCGTGATCTTGCCGAACACGGGGTGACGCGACTGGCCCGAACTGAACCAGTCGAGGTAGGCGTTGTGGACCGTGTTGATGAAGAACTGCGAGCCGCCGGAGTTCGGCCGGCCCGTGTTCGCCATCGCCAGCGTACCCGGCTCGTTCGACAGCTTGTGCTGTGCCGGGTGCTCGTCGACGATCGTGCCGTGCGGCGGGCCACCGGTGCCTGCACGCGCGTCGTTCGGGTCGCGGCTGATCGGACAGCCGAACTGGATCATGAAGTCGGCAATCACCCGGTGGAAGTGCAGGCCGTCATAGAACCCCGAGCGCGCGAGGTCGAGAAAGTTCGTCGCCGTCACCGGCATCTTGTCGAGGTAGATTTCGGCCACGAACGTGCCGAGGCTGGTTTCAAAAGTCGCGGTGGGATTGGGCATGGGAACGCCTCAGGGCAAGGGCGCCGGGAGCGGCGCGGCGCGGGATTCTGCGTGGCCGGGGTGCCCGTGGCAAGGGCTCCGGTCAGCCCCGATCCGCCGCTTTCGGCGCATCTCTGCGTTGTCGCGGCGGATTCGGCGTTCGACGTGTACGCCTTCCCGCCGAATCCTTGCTCCGCCTTGATCTGCATCCGAATTCGGCAGCGGGGGATGGGAGTCGGTGGTGGATCCTGGTCAGTCTCCCAGCGGCGGAAAGAATGTGTCGATTTCCTTCATGAGGTTTGCCGCCTTGCGCTGCTCGACCGCCTGCTCGGCCGCCAGTTCCGCGATCACTTCGGGCTTGCCGTCGATCACCGTCTTCAGGAGCTTCTCGAAAAACGCGCGGCACGGGTGGTACTTCGGCGCCGGCGCATCTTCGGCAATCTTGGGCCCGCCGACGACGCAGCGTTCGGTGCGCGGGTCGATGAGGCCCACCACGCGCGGCGCATACATCTCGGCCACCAGCACGTAGGTCGCGAAGTAGTTCTGATTGCCTTTCATCGACGCGCGGAAGAATGTGAACGCCAGCGGCAGATCGCCCTTCGGAAACGGCACCTTGGTGTAGTAGCCGCCGAGGTAGCGCTCGGGAGCGTAGTTGTAGAAGGCCGGGTTCAGGCGGCGCAACTGGTCCATGACGGCGAAGATGAAGTCCTTGTTTGCGAGCACTTCGAGCAGGTCCTTCGCCAGACCATACTTGCCGAGGTGCGTCGAAAACCAGTAGGCCGGCGCCACCGAGGTCTTGTCGAGTGTCGCGGTCGTCTCCGGGATGCCGGCCGACGTGCACACCTTGCGCTTGAACGCCGGATTGACCTGGCCGAGTGCGAGGGCGGCGTGGGTCATCCCCTGCTCGAAGCCCGCGACCATGTCGTCGTCCTTTTCAGCCAGGCGGTTGTAGCCGTCGGCCACGAGGTACCACGCACGACTCGCCTTGATGCGCACGTCGGGCTGGGCCGGGTCCGCGGCGAGCGAGGCCTCGTAGGCGGCGATCGCCTCGCGCGCCTTGGCGGGGTCCCGGCGGAGCTCGAACGCCGCGTCGCCAGCCTCACGTTGCTTTTTCGCTTCCTCGGGCGTACCGGCCGCCTTGGGCACTTCGCCGCACAACGCCTTCAGCGCAAGGGCGCTCAGCGCGTGGGCCGGCACGGCGATGCTGGCGGCGGCGCAGGTGAGCAGGAGGGCGAGACGGCGGTGCATGAGGGCTCCGGGCGCGCGGGGCGCAAGAATAAGGGCGTCGGCAGTGTAGCGCGTCGAATCCGGCCGGCAACCTGGCGCTGTGGCCTCGATCCGCCGCCTTCGGCGCATTTCGTCGTTGCCGTCGTCGGTTGGTGGCTCGAGGTGCCCGGTGTACGCCTTCACCGCCAACCTCCTAGGCACCTAGAACTGCATCCGAATTCGGCATTCGGGGAAGGTTGGTTGGTGGACCCTGATGTGGGCTGCACTACGGGTACGCGCGTCGCAACGCCGCCAGCAGGTCGCACAGCGCCGCATACAGCCACGGGTCGTCGACAATCAACGGCAGCACGCGCTGCGGTGTCTCGACCAGATACTTCGCCGTGATGTCCGCGCGCGGCCAGCGCAGGCACGAGCGCAAGTTGTCGATGCGGTCCGCGGCCTTGACCTGACGCACGGGCAACGGCGACTGTGCCAGCACGGTCCAGTACTGGTCATTCGTCTTTTTCGCGGCCTCGACCGCGCGGAGTTGCTTGGACAGCGCGCGCACCGCCCCGCACACATCGCCACCGAAGCGCGCGGTGATCGCGTCGGGGTGGACGTTGCAGTCTTCAAGCACGTCGTGCAGCAGCGCCACGGCCAGCAACCACGGGGCCTTGACGTCGGCGCCGGGGTGCTCGACTTCGAGCAGGGCCCGCACCGCGCGGGGGTGAACGATATACGGCACGGCGGGTGCGGTCGCGTCGCCCGTGTTGCGCGTCTGGCCGGCGTGGCTGGCGGCTGCGAAGGCATCGACGGCGGCGAGATCAACCTTCACTTGTGCATCCCCTTGACAGGTTTCGCCGATTTGCCTGGTTTGGCCGATTCGCGTGTTTTCTTCGGTTGGCCCGACTGCGCTGGCTTGGCCGACGACCCCCTGCGCGGCGGGGCTCCGCTCGGACCCGGGACCGCTGGCTCCACGACTGCGTCCGCCGGCTCGTCGGGTGAGCCGGCCTCATCCGGAACGGCCTCAGGCGCGCCTTCTTCGGCCGGGCCCTCGAATTCGTCGCCTGCGTCGTCGTCGTCGGACGGCGGCGGCGCCTCCGGTTGCAGCGCGGGCAGGTTGGCAACGGCGGCGCCCTGTCCCGTGGTCGCCTCGGGCCGCCCGTCGGCCGGCATCTCCTCAACGGCAAACTGCGCCCGCAGCGCGCCCAGCTTGTCGCGCAGCGCCGCGGCCGGCCCCACGACGACGGCCACGAGGTGTTGCGTGGGCAGGTGCGTCTGCAGCGCGCGCAAGATCGCCTTGGCATCGACGGCCTCGACGCGCCTGGCAAAGGTGTCGAGTTCGTCGGCGGGCAGTCCCAGCAGCGCGCCGCGCATCCGTTCGGCCAGTTCGCGGTCGGCGGATTCCAACGCAAGCCGGTGGGCGCCCTGGAGGTGATCCTTGGCAAAGCGAAGCTCTTTTGCGGTGATGCCGGTCTGGCGCAGCTCTTCGACGATGCGGGTGGCGAGGTCGATGGCGGGTCCGACGTCGGCAAGTTCCGGGCCGAACCCCGCCTGCAGCACCTGGACGCCAGGACCCGTGCCGAGCGCCGACCACACATGGTATGACCAGCCACGCTGCTCGCGCAGGTCGTGCACGAGCCGCGAGGTGAACGTGCCGCCGAGCACGACGTTGGCCACCTGCAGCGCGACGGCATCCTTGTGCCCCGGCGGCGCGACCGGCAGCGCCAGCACGACCTGCGCTTGCGAGCGACGCGGCTGATCGACGAGCAGCAGGCGGCGGCCGGCAGCTTCGGGCCGGGGTGCCGGCAGGTCAGGCAAGGCGGTGCCCGCGCGCAGGCCGCTGAAGTGGGTCTGCACCAGAGCGCGCGCCCGGTTCGCATCGATCGGGCCCGCGAAGCCGATGCGCACGGTGGCCGCAGTCACGTGGCGTTGGTGCCATTGCCGCACGGCGTCGGCGCCCAGTTTCGCTAGCGACTCCGGTGTGCCTACCGTCGGCCGCCCCAGCCGCGTGCCGCGCCACAGGTAGCGCCCCATCGCCTCGAGCGCCAAGCTGGCGTCGTCGTCGCGCAGGTGGTCGAGGTCGGCACGCTGGAGCCCGCGCACCTTCTCGACCTCCGCAAGTTCGAACCGTGGCCTCTGCACGACGTCGGCCAGCAGCGCCACCAGGCCGTCGAGCCGGTCGGCGACCACGTCGGCGCGCCAACTGACTGCGAGCTTGTCGGCATCGGCCTGCACGCTCGCGCCCAAGGCATCGAATGCGGCCTGCAGGGCCTCGCGATCGCGGTCGCCGGCACCGCGCAGCGAGGACTCCGCCGTCAGCAGCGCGAGCCCTTCCTGGCCGTCGGGGTCGCGCGAAGAGCCGGCACCGACCGTGACGCTCACCGTCACGAGCGGCGGCCACGGCCGTGGTACGACGACAATCTGTGGCACCGTGATCCTCCTCGGCTTGGCGAACGCGTCGGGCAACTGCCCGCAGCACACGACGATGGCGCACACGCCAAGCCCGCCTGCAACCCCACCGGCGCGCACCCGCACGCACCGACGACCACCCGCTGTGTCAGCCACCTGTTGCTCCGCGCGTGCGCGCTCGGCCAACACGCACCGGGGCCACCTCGCCGCGCACGACGACCCTGCGCCCCGGCACCAGCCAGGTGCGCGCCACCCGCTGCACATCGTCTGCCGTCGTGCGCTCCACGCCCTGCCAGAACGCCGCGTCCGCGGCCAGCCCTCCGAACGTTGCGAGCGCGTGGCCGATCGCATCGGCCCGGCCGTCGGCGGTTGCGTGCTCGCGAAAGTGGTCGGTCAGCAAACGGGCGCGCGCACCATCGACCTCAGCGGCAGTGGGCGGGTCGCCGGCGACCAGCGCCGCCAGCACCGCATCGACTTCGCGCTCTGCCGTCGCGGCCTGCTCGCCGGGCTGCAGCACGACGCGCACCTCGACCATGCCGGTCCAACGCGGCGCAACGGCCGTGACTTCGACGTGACTGGCCAGGGGGCGCGCGTGGACGAGTCGCCGGACGAGGCGGGTCGATTCGGCATTGCCCAGCACTTCGGCCAGCACGGCCAGCGCGGGCTGGTCGGGGTGAGTGCCCACGACCGTGCGCCACGCGATCGACAGCCGCTCCGCGCGCGCCCGCAACTTCACCGTGCGCGTCGCCGGACCCTCGGGCACCCGCGGCTCTGGGGCGGCCGGGTTCGCGGTTCCGGCGGGCAAGCGGCCGTGGTGGGCAACCAGCGCACGCAAGGCGGTTTCGACATCGACGGCACCGGCCATCACGACGAGCAGGCGGCGCGCGGCGTAGTGCTGACGGAAGAACGCGACCGCATCTTCGCGCGTGACGCGGTCGAGGTCGGTGTCCGTGCCGAGCACGGGATGCCCGTACGGGTGGGCACCATAGAGCGCGTCGAGCACCGCCTCTTCGATCTGGCCGTCCGGGTCGTTGTCGACATGCTCGCGCCGTTCGTTGCGCACGACGGTATGCTCGCTGCGAAAGGCGACCTGCGACAGCTTGAGATCGGCAAAACGGTCCGCCTCCATCGCGATGACTTCGCCCAGCAACGTCGGCGGCACGGCCTCGTGGTACATGGTCCAATCGGTCCACGTCGCCGCGTTGGCTCCGGCGCCACCCTGCTCGAGCACGCGGTCGAACGCGCCAGCCGGATGCGCCTTGGTGCCTTTGAACAGCAGGTGTTCGAGCAGGTGGGCGATGCCCGTGCGGCCCGGCGGCTCGTCCGCAGAACCCGACGGCACCCAGGTGTGCAGGGCCACCGTCGGGGCCCACGCATCCGGCGCCAGCGCCACCCGCATGCCGTTGCCCAGCCGCCACAGTTGGACGACGCCGGCGCCGAACGCCTCGACGGACTCGAAGCGCGGCGGGTCGACCAGGTCGGCGAGACGGGCGGCGACCGCGTAGGCTTGGACCGCGCTGGCCGCGGCGGAGATCGGGCTCCCGGCAAGCCCCGGGGCGGCAACAGCAGGCATCGCAGGCTCCAGTCCGCCGGCAACTGAAGATCGCGCCGGCTGCGGTTGGGCGGCAACCGGCACGGCGGCGGCAGCGATGGCGACGAGCGCAGCCCACGCAGCCCACGCAGAGTACACGGCCCGGGGCCGCCACGCGCTCATGCGATTGCCTCGGTGCCCGAACGGTGCACGTCGGCCGCCTGCATCCCGGCCTCCGCTAGGTCGCCCAGCCGTTCGATGGCGGCGCGGTCGATGGGAGCAAACAGGTGAGGCAGTTCGACAAGCGGCAGCGGGGCTTGGCGCTTGAGGCGCTGGAGTTGGACCTGCTGGGCCGCGCGCCAGTGTTCGTAGGCCAGCGCGTTGCGCACGAGGTCGCGCTCGGCGGCGTTCTCGGCGCGGTCAGCGATCTCGCGCAGCAGGCGGCGGTCGCTCTCACCCTGCACACGAGGCAACATCATGTTTACAAACAGATAACCAGTGGGAACGCTGAGGACCGAGCGCGCCTGTTCGCACAATTCCAGCGCCTCGTTGACGGGGAGTTCCTGCGGCAAAGTCACCACATGCAGCGCGGTGCGGCGCGGGTCGGCCAGCAGGTCGCGCATCGCGCGGGCATCGTCCGCCATCGGACCGAACGGCACGGCGTCGAGAATCGCCTGCGGCAAGCGCAAAAGCGACACGCCGTGACCGGTTGCCGGCGCGTCGATGACGAGCAGGTCCCACGTCGGACGCCCGCTGGCGTCCTTGTCGGCAGCCTCCATGTGCCACGCCTTGCCGAGCATCAGCATTTCGTTCATGCCGGGCACCATGCGCAAAAGCCGCCGCATGACGTCGTTCTCGAACACCAGGTTGTGCAGCGCGCGGAACCGCAGCTTCATCTCACCGTATTCGCGCAGCGCCTCGGGCGGGCGCAGCGTGCAGCCGTAGAGCGGCAGATCGGGCAGCAGGCGCACCGGGTGGTAGCAGTCGGAACTGGCACCGACCATGCGCCCGAGGTCGTCGCGGGCGTTGAGTTGGACGATGCAGGTCTTGAGCCCGTAGCGCGCGGCGACCCAGCCCAGCGCGGCGGCCACGGTCGATCGCCCGACGCCGCCCTTGCCGGACACGATCGCGAACCGGCGCTGGAAAAGCTCGCTGCGCACTCTCCCCCGGCAGGGCCGCGGACGGCAGGCGCGGCGGCGAGGGATGGTGGCGGTGGCAGGCGGGGATGTCCAGCCGGCGCCGCTTCCACAGTTCGGCGGGCGACGCGCGAATTTCGACGAAGTCTTCTGCCGTCGTCGCCAGGCCGAGGTGCGCGAGAATCCGTTTCACGACCCGGTGTAGCTTGCCGCTGAGTTGGCAGGCCCGCGCTGCGTTGTACAGGGCTCGGCGCATCGCCTTGTCCCGCTTCCAGATTTCGAGCAAGAGTTCGCCCGCTGGTGAGGTTTCGTCTGCACGACGCCATCACGATCCGCTTGAAGTTCAATAGCAACGGGGCGCTTCGTCGATTTCTTGGGGTGATTCCAGGGATTGCCAACCGTCCACGCCACGGCTACCTTCGCCATCTGGAGGTCGGAATGCCCACCGGTCACACCCCACCGTCACTTCTAGACACCCGCGTCGCGGCTTCGCCCCTGTCGGCAAGTGGCCGTGCCTTGGCGCTGGCGTTGGCCTTGGTGGTCGGCACGCTCGCCGTTGCGCCAGCGCGCGCGCAAGGTCGACCGACGGCCAGCGCGCCGGCCCCCGAGCTTGCGGGACCGGCGGGGCCCGCCAGTGCGAACCTCCCTCCGACGGGTTCGCCAGCCGGCCCCGTGCCCTGGCTCCTCACCGTGCGCCTGCACGACGCCTACGCTGACCACCCCGTCGTCGCCGACGTCGCGCGCGTCGGCTACCTGACCGTCGAGACGCGCGACCGCCTGTTGCGCAAGGGCACGCCGTCGGACCGCGCGCTGGCCATTGCCGACGCGATGGGCGCGGGTGCCGGGGCCCAAGCGATGGACCGCTTCGTTACGCTGGCCGTGCAAACCCAGCTCAGCATCGGTCCCAGCGGTTCGGTGCGGAAGGCGGAACTGACCCTCGACAAGCTCGACGCGCGCGCGGCACTGGCGCTCGGGTGGACGCGGGCGCTGGCCAACGCCGGCAACCCCGCTGCGCTCGGGCGCAAGGCCGCGCGCATCGACGAGGCCGGTGCCCTGCAGTTGCTCGAAAAGGCCGTTGCGCTGGCCCCGGACCACCAGGCACCGCGGGTCGCGTTGGCGCTGGCCGCGGCGGCGGCCGACCTCGCGCAGCAGAAGAAACTGTGCGCCCGGGCCGTGCAGTTGCAGCTGTCGGCGCGCGCCGGCGGCAAAGAGCCCATCCGGCTCGCGGCGGCCGAACGGGTGGTCGCGCTCGCCGCCGAAATGGGCAAGGCGTGCAAGGGCAAGGAACTCGCTGCGTTTGCGGGCGCGCTGCAACTGCCCGCCCCGGTCGCTGAGACGGTGGCGCCGCTGGGAGGTGGACACGGCGAGCGGCCGACAGCGGGGGCGAGCGCGGCGTTTCACCCGTTCCGCGACGCATTCGTCGTGACGGCGCCCGTGTTCAAGGGCTGGATCAAGGACCCGCTCGTGCAAAAGGTGTTCCTGCCGGGCGGCCGCTGCGACGAGGTCGCGGTGGCCGAGGCGCTGCAGAGCGACCCAACGGGAGACCGGGCGATCGCACTGCTCAACGCGTCCCTGTTGTCGAGCAAGCTCAGCCAGGAGGACAACGCCGACGTCGCCTGGTGGGCCATCGCGCGGCGGCATGGGGCGATCGACAGCAAGGACAAGCAAAGGACCATCAAGGTCAAGGACCTGACCGGTGCCGAGGCCATGGCATACGGCTACGCGCGGGCGGCAGCGAGCCTCGGTTTCGCGCCCGGTGTGCCGGACGGGCCGGCGATGGATGCGGGTGCGGCGGAACTGTTCATGCACGGCAAGGCGCTGATCCCGGCGAACGCGCTGCTGGGGCCGATCTTGTTCCTCGGCCAACAGATCGACGCGGACCGCAAGGCGGACCCTTGCCGGGCGCGCACCCGGGCAGACGGCGCACGCTTCGTGGTGCAGAAGTCGGCGCTCCCTGAGCCCGCCAAGGCCGCCCTGCTCGAAGCGTTCGCGACCATCGACGCCGGCTGCCCGAGCCCCGCTGCCCCGGCGTCTGTGCCGCCGCCGGCAGGCGCTCCCGCGCCGAAGTGACGAGGTCGAGTCTCGTGCCGATCAAGCGCCCCGACCTGCCGCCCCCGATGCCCAGCGATGACGACGGGCCGGAGCACACGATGATCCAAGGATCGGCAGGTGACCGCTCGCCGCAACTGCCCGACGATCTGCTGGAAGATCTGCCCGGGGACCTCCCACACGGTCGCGACTTCGAGCCGCGCGCGGGAACAGGCGAGCAGATGATGCACGCGTTCGACGAGGGCGACCTCGCGGCGGCGCCGCCGCCTAACCTGCGCAAGGCCTTGGAGCGTCGCATGCCGGCGCCGCGCGGCCAGCGCCCGACGTTGCTCCCGGCGGGCTTCGAGATGCCGCCCAAGCTGCCTGGCGCGCCGAAGACGGGCGACCCCGCGCTCGTGCGCCCGATGCGCCCTGGCATTGATGCGTCCAAGCAGAACGTCGGCCAGCCACGGGAATCGTCTGACATCATCGCAATGTTTGCGGTCGACGGTCCCAAGTCCGTGCCCACGCCGATGCAAAACCGCGGCGGGCCCGTGTCGCGACCGCCGCCGGCCGCGCCGCCGCCGGCCGCCGGTCGCCTGATTCGGCGCCCTGCGCATCCGCCGCAGCAACCGGCGGCGCCGACGGCGTTGCCCGGTGGGGCCGCCGCGCCGCAGTTCATGTCCAATGGACCGCAGTTCATGTCCAACGCGCCGCAGTTCATGTCCAACGCGCCGCAGTTCATGTCCAACGGGCCGCAGTTCATGTCCAACGGGCCGCAGTTCATGGCCAATGGGCCGCAATTGCTGCCCTTGCACGCAGATCGGGTCTATGCGCTGGTGGGCGAACACCGTTCGCGGTTGGCGCTGCTCGACTTGTGGGCGCGCGGCCTCGAGATCGGTGCCGGCCTGCTGGGCACGGTCGCGCTGGCCGTGCTGATCGCGTCGCTCGTCACGATCCTGATGGGCCGGGGCGGCGATTTCGTCGGGGGCGCCACCGCGATCGTCGCATCGTGCGGCGCCCTGGCGCTGACCGCCGTGATGGTGGCCTTGTCCACGACGTTGCGGCACGTGGCGCACGTCAGCGCCCAGGTCGCGGCGTTGCTGGATGCGCTCAGCGGCCGGTAGGCCGCGCCCCTCGGCACACTCGGCCGGCAGGCCGCGCCCCTCGGCACACTCGGCCGGTAGGCCGCGCCCCTCGACGCAATCAGGGGCCCGCAAACCTGCCCAGCCCGCTGCGCCACCGCCAGAGCGCACACACCGATCCGAGCGCCAACAGCAGCAGGGTGGCCCACGACGACCGCGCACCGGCACGCACGGCGGGACGAGCCGCGCAACCTGGCTCGACCGCATGGCCTTCGGGCTGGTCGAGGAACACCGGCGACGCCCCTTCCCACAGCGGTGGCGGATCGCCCGGCTCCTTGCGCGCGCCGTGTCCGGAGCGGAACGACCACGACACCGGCAAGTCCAGACGCGCTCCGTCCTCGAAGCGCAGCCCGGCCTTGAGGTTCGCGATAAAGGTGCGGCCGACCTGGGCATCGGCGCTCGGCACGAACCGCAGGGTGCGGCCGACGCGCGGTGCCGGGGCCGGCTCGACGGTCATGGCCCAGGTGCGAGCGAGGTCGTCGCGCACGACGACTGCACCGCTGCCGACATCCTGTGACCGCACCGCGCGGGCCAGCACGACCCCCAGCACGCCTGCCGCATCATCGCGCGCGACCGGATGCCCGGCGCCGCCATCGGACGGCACGACGGCGAGCACGGCGTGGTGTGGGTCAGGCTTGCCGAGCGCGATCTCGTCCCACGTCGCCTGCCACGACGCCGCGACGACGCGCGCCTGCATCTGCGGCCCTCCGGCGGTAAACGGGTCAAACAGGTGGCCGGCAATCCACGGATAACGGGCGGTCGCCTGAGCGCGCACGCCGGGGTCCGCACCGCGGTTGGCCGCTGCGCCCAGGCCCGTGCCGCGTGCCGCATCAAGGTCGGCTTCGAGCGCCGCGGCCGACACGTCGAGTCCGAGGTCGGCATGGGCGGCGGCGAGGTCGACCGCAGGCAGCCACGCGCCCGGCACGGGCGATGGGCCGCGGATGCCGATCAGCATCGCGTCGGCAGCGGCTGTGGGCGAGTGCTCTGGCACGGTGGACCACCCCTTCTTGTCGAAGCGTGCAGCCGCCCACAGGAAAAAGCCGACGAACACCTCGTCGGCAATGCCGTGGCTCTGCAAACCCAGCACGAACGCCAACGTGCGCGCGCCCTCGGGGTCGAGCGACGGCTTGGGCCAACGTGTCCGCATTCGCTTGGCCAAGGCGCGCACGAGGGCGTCGGACCCCTCCGCATCGGCGTGCGCCCGCCCCAAAGCGGCGGCCCCGTCGGGCAACAACGCGCCGCACAGCAACGCGTCGCGCACATCGGCGCGGTCGAGAAAGGTGCGCAGCGGACCCGGTTGGACGTGGTCGATCGCCTTGAGCGCGACGAATATCTGGGTGTGCGGCCCACCGGCCCAGGCGGGCACGGGCGCTGCGAACGCGAGGCACAGCAGCGCCCGGAGCGCACGCGGCGCGACCCACGACCCTGGAGCGCGTGCCATCGGACCTCTCCTGCCTACCTACTTGGCCAGCACGCCGAACGCGATCAGCATCGCAACGAGGATGCCCATCAGGCTCTCCCCGGCAACAAACCCTGAACTGACGCCGATGACCGCGCGCTCGTGCAGCGCCGGCTTCCAGCGCCGCAGGCCCTCGGCGATGGCGGCGCCAGTGAACATCGACACGGCATTGAAGCCCGGCATCACGAAGGCGATGCCCAGCCCATTCGGCGACGGCAGCCAGGGTTGCAGGCGGCGCGGCCCGTGGCGTTCGAGCAAGGTCAGCCCGATCCCGACCGCGGCGCCCACCAGTGCGGCCCACCGCTTCGTTTCGTCGAGCCCCGCGATGCCGTCGGCCAGCACCTTGCTGACACCCGCCCACACCTGCACCGACGGGGCGGGAAACTGGTCGGACCCGAGCACGCTCGCGTCGGGCACCAGCAGGTTGAACGCCGGCACGACGGCGGCGGCGCCCGCGAACACGCCGAAAAACTGCGCATAGAACTGTTGGCGCGGGTTGGCGCCGAGCAGGTAGCCGCTCTTCAGGTCGGTGAGCAGGTCGGCCGCGTGCAGGCCGACGCCGCCAGTCACGTTGGCGCTCATCACGTTCGCTGTGACGTTGCCCGGCAACAGGATGCCGTAGGTCAACTGCGTCACGGGACCGAGCGCCTTGGTCGGCGTCACGTCAGTCTCGCCGGTGACACGCGCGGCGATCACGCCCATCACGACCGCCAGCGGCAGCGCGATCAGACCCGCCCACACCGGCACGCCGTACAGGTACCCGAGCATCGCGACCACGCACGGACCGAGCACGGCGAACCCGGCGGGGAACCACCACTGCGGGCATTCGACGGCCGCAAGCGGGTCGTCTTCGGCCGCCTTGGGCCCGCCCAGCCCGATGAACGCGCCAAGGCCCGCGAACGCCTTGGCGACGCTGCGCCACTGGTATGCGAACGACAGCAGCCCCGCCGAGACGAGCAGCGCTGCGCCTGGCCATAGCGTCCACGTGACCATCTGCTTGAACTTCGGCCCCGCAACCAGGCCGCGCGCCAACAGTTCGGGCGCCAAGACGCCGTATGCGACGAGTGCGCCCAGCAGCAGCGACCAACCGGTCTTCCAACTCATCAGGGCGCCGCCGCCGACGAGCAGCAGGCTGCCTTCCATGGCGAGCGTGTACTTCGCCGCGCCGGCGCCGAACACGGGCAGGGTCGCGGGCAGGTTGAACGGCATCCACGCGACCTTGGCATCGCGCAGCCACGCGAACACGGCGCCGATGGCCCCGGCCCCGATCAGCCAGTTCGCCTTGCCGGCACCACCTTGGGTGTGGTGCAGCGACTTGAGCGTCTCCGCGGTGGCGATGCCGGTGGGGAATGCGACCTGCTCGACGTTGATCAACTGCCGTTTGATCGGGATCGCCGCGAACACGCCGAGCCACGCGATCACGGCGAACCACAGCACCATCCAGAACGGCTCGGGGCGAAAACCGGTCAGCAGCAGCAGCGCTGGAACCGCCGCCATGTTGCCACCGCCGGTCATGTAGCCACCGGCCGACGCGACGGAACTCATTGCGTTGTTTTCGAGCACGGTGAACGGCGTGCGCGACAGGCCGAGTGCCTGGACGACGCGAAACAGCACAAAGGCGAGCACGCACGCCGTGATCGTCACGCCCATCGACCAACCCGTCTTCAGCACGACGTACAGGTTCGACAAGCACAGCACGGCGCCCAGCACCATGCCGGTCAGCACCGCGCGCACCGTCAACTGGCGCGCGCCGGGCTGGTACGTGTGTTCGAGCCAGTATCGCTCGGGGTCCAGCGCAACGGTGCTGGGCGACGCGGGGTTCTGTGCTGCCGTGGGGCTCGGCGCGGCCCCCGCAGCGCGGCTCACGCGCCCGCCCGATCACGCCGCGCCCGATCACGCCGCGCCCGCACGGCCACGACCGCTACGGCCGCGAGCGCCCAGGCCAGCCAGGCCGCGGAGCCTGGGGTCGAACGCGCCGCCGAACACAAGCCGCCGCTCGACTTGGCAGTCCCGCCCGCAGCAGCCGGCTTTGGTGCCGCACCGACCGCGTCAGTGGCGTCTGTAGCTGCCGGGGCAGAGCCCGCGTCAGTGGCGTCTGTAGCTGCCGGGGCAGAGCCCGCGTCAGTGGCGTCTGTAGCTGCCGGGGCAGAGCCCGCGTCCGCAGTGCCCGCCCCGGCGTCGGCACCGCCGGCAGTGCCGCCGACTTTTGTGGGATTCCAGCCGCTCGCCGCCTTGAGCCCCTGCTTGAACGCCGCCGACAGGCTCGGCTTGCCCACCTGCGCGTTGTTCAACTCCGCGTCGACCTTGTCGGCATCGTCTGGGTGGATGTCGAGCGGCGCCCCCGACTCGTCCATCACCTGGACTTTGCGGGCCGGTTGACCGCCTGCGTCGTTCAGCGGTCCCGCGCCCTTGCCGAAGCCGACCTGCCCGGGCCCGAAGCCCCAGCAGAGACCCTGATCCTTCGGCACCGGCACCGTCAGCGTCTGGCCGTTGGCGAACGTCAGCTTGACCTCGTGGGCCTGCTTGACGCCCGGCGCGCAGATCGGCTCGGCCTTCGCCTTGCGCACCCGCTCGACTTCGGGCAGGTCGGGGTTGAACGCGAAGATCGGATCCTTGTCCATCTCGGCCGGCGACAGCGTCGTGTACAGGCGCGTCATCCACTTGGCGGCCTTCCAGGCGGCATCGACTTCTTGCAGCGGCTTGATGATCAACTGATCGACTTCGGCCGCGAACTTCGCCGCATCGAAGGGCTGGGCGGCGACGGCGGTCTTGTAGTCAGCGCACGGCGTCTGCGTGCAGTCGTCGCACTGGAGGCAATTGTAGAATTCCTGATCCGTCGCCTTGCCGAACGCCTTGGGCTTGGGCACGTGTTTGCGGATCAGGCTCTGCATCTGGCTCGAGCGTGGGTACTGGTGCTGCATCATGTACTGCAGGAACTTGCCGGCGCTGCCCTGTTTGGCGAGCTCAGCCGTGTTCCACCCCGGTTGGGCAAACGGAATCGCGGCCTTGGCCGTGGGCGCCGCCTGTTCGGTCAGCCAGGCGTGGCCGGAGCCCTGGTCGACGGCCTTCGACACGACAGTCTTGTAGTTGCCGCCGCCCGTCATCCAGTCGAACACAGCGTCGTTGAGCTCCACGTGTAGGAAGTTCTTGGGGATCGCGCGCGCCGCCCCCAGCACCCACGCCACGATCGGCATGTCGGGCGCCGCCGCGATCGAGGTCAGCCGGATCGGCAGGCACGGCGCCACTTCGTCGAGCGTGACGACGATCGGCGCCAGATCGCCGGTGCCCTTGTCCTTGGTCAGCTTGAGCGCGAGGAACACGTACTTCTGATCCACGTACACCTTGAGCAGCGGCTCGGTCGACTTTGGCTGCTGGTAGCCGTTCTTGTTGAGCCAGTCGATGACCGCCGCGGCGGTTTGGCCCTGGATGACGACCGTGTCGTAGGGGCCGACGGTCTCCTGGGCCAACACGGTGACGCCGTCGAAGTTGCCGCCGCCCCCGCTGCCGGCGACTGCGTCTTCGAGGCACTGCCCGCCACCCCAACAATCGGCCTTGTTCTGCCAGTCGAGTTGGAATGCCGGCGACGTGTACTGTTCGAGCAGTTGGAACACGGTATCGGAGCCGATGCCCAGCTTCGGCAACTTCTGCAGCGGCAGCACCCACGAAAACTGTTTGTCGTCACCGGTGTAGCTGATCTGGATATGCACCGACAGCTTGCCCGGACCGGTCTGCACGTAGAGGATGCGCTCGGCACTCTGGTCAACGGGCTGGGTGAAGCAGAAGAACCCGCCGCATGCCCAGGCCGGCACCGCGGGCAACGACAGTGCTCCGCAGGTGAACAGGCTGGCGACGAACAGGCGGGCGGACGGGAACGGGCGGTTGCGCTGCATCGAGCCTCCAGCCGGGCGCGCGGGAATCGACGACGCGCTGGCGGCACGAAGACTCTACGCCGTGGCCGACACCCGTTCAACCGCGAACGATCAATGTCCGGTCCCGGTCTTCGGAAACTTCTCCTGGAACTTCTTGACCCACCCATCGACCGTCGCGTCGTCGGCGATGTCGGCGCCCAGAGGCGACATCTGCAGGTCCATCGTCGTCGCACCGTGGGGCGTGGTCACCGCATCGTCCAACTGCATCGACACGAGTTGCATCCGGGCGCGCGTGCTGGCGAGTTGACCCTCCATCATCTTGCGGGTCTCGTCGTTCAACTGCAGCGGCGAGTCGGGCTTGTTGGCGCCGTCGAGTTGGGCCTGCAGGCTCATGACCTGTTGGGCGAGCAGTGCGCGCTCAGACATCAGCGACGCCTTGAGCTTGGCCGGGAACACGTTGCGCTTGTCGGCGCGCACCTCGAATTTGAGCTCGCCCAGGTACTTGCCCTTCGTGTAGGCATCGGCCCACCAGGCATTGCCCATGCGTGTCAGTTGGTTCGACAGCTCCATGTCGGTCGAGCCCAGCGCGAGCGTGATGCCCTTGACGGCGGTCAGTACGCGCTCGAGTTCCATCCGCCGCAATTGGGTCAGCGCGATGATGACGTCGCAGTCCTGGGCCTGCAGTTCCGCCACGACCTCGCGCGCGGCGGTGCCGGGAGCGCGGAGTTCGAGGCCCTGGTCAACGACGTACTTGCCGAGTTCCGGCGGGGAATCGGACATCAGGCCGAACAGACCAATCTTCAGCGGCCCGACCTGCTTGACGATCGAACGCGCAAACGCGGGCTTGCCCGTTTTGCTGTCGAACAGGTTCGCCGAGAGCAGAGCGACCTTGTGGGCCTTCGTCAACCGGCGCAGGTCGGCGATGCCCAGGGCGAGGTCGTTGAGCCCGACGTTCAGCGCAGTGTAGCCGAGGTGGTCGTACGTCTTGAGCAACACCTCGGCGCGGGCGACGGCTTCACCCGGCCGTTCCGTCGGAGCCATCGGGTTGACAGTGAAAAGCGCGCCAGTGTCGACCAGCAACGTGTGCGGCCGCTTGCCGTGTTTGTCTTGCCACCATGTCGAGCGCCGGGCCAGACCGCCCAGCGGAGCGCGCGCTCAACCGCACGGATCGGTCTCACCGATCACGTTGCCGGTAAACCCGACGACGACTTCCATCTCGGCGGCGACCGGCGGCTGCGGCGGGTCGGTGGCGTCGGCAGGGCTCGGCTCGGGCAGGCTGGCGAGCGTTCCGGCGACGCCCACGGGCGGCATCGTCGCGGGCGGCGGCAGCGCTTCGGCGGCGGCGAGCAGGCGGGCGTGCACGGCGGCGGCGGCCTGGGCTCCCGACGTCGGCGCTTGCGGGGTGGCAGCGACCGGTGGTGAGGCGGCTTGGGCAGCGATCCCTGCGGGCACCGGCGCGGCGACTCCTTGGGCAGCGCCGGCATTGCGACCGTGCAGCAGCCACAGACCGACAGCGGCCGGCACGGCGATCGCGATGACGGCGACGACGGTCTTGCGCAGGTTCATGGGCAGGTTCATGGGCAGGGTCCGAAGCGGGCTCGTGAACGGCCACGCGCCGGGTCAAGGTAGCAGCGGCGGGCGCCATTGACCAGATCGCAGCCCGGGCCGTAGGGTACCCGTCCCGGGGGCGCCGCCCCGCCCGATGCGGGCCTGCTGCCCATGCCCCTGCCGCGCCTGTTCCCGGATCGCCCGTCGCGCCTGCGCGCGCTCGCCGTCGCGTGCGTCGTGGCGGCTGTGTACGCGGGTTTCTCGTGGAATTGGTTGCTCGCGCCGTCGCGCCATTTCCACTTCATCGACATGGCCTGGGGTATGCTGCACGGCCGCCTCGATACCGACACCCCGCGCCGTGCGCCGGGGATTCCGCCCAAGCCCGACGACCCGCCCGGCTTGCAGGAAGCGATCGATCGGCACTTGCTCGACGCCAACGGCAAGAACCTGGGCTGGAACGACTGGGCGTCCTACCGCAAGCTCGTCTTGAAGGGTGGCCAGCACGTGCGCGGCGTGTTCCCGTGGAAGGACGACGCCGGCACGCGCAACCGCGACTTCTTCGCGACTGACGGCCGCACCTACGTCATCGACATCGCCAAGGATCTCCAGACCGGCTGTGACCCGGCGCGCGCCTGGGCGGCGTGCGACGAGGTGGTGCACCAGGTGTCGTTCCCGCCGTTGCCAGCCGTGCTGATGGCGCCGCTCGTCGCGCTCGTCGGCTACCGGGTCCACGACGTGCTGTTCACCTTGGCGTTTGCGGTGTTGTCTGCCGTGCTCGCGTTGGCCTGGATCGAGCGGATGGGCCGCGCGGGCCTGCACGCCCACGGTGCGCGCGACCGACTGTGGCTTGTGGCCCTGTTCGCATTCTCGTCGGTGGCGCTGTACTGCTCGATCCGGGGCGAGGTGTGGTTCACGGCGCTGGTCATGGGCGTCACGTTCCACTTTGCCTATGTGTTTGCCGCTGAAGGGGGGCGCCGTCCCCTGCTGGCGGGCCTGCTTTTCGGCCTCGGCGTGGCGACGCGCACGCCCCTGTTGTTTGCCGGGGCGTTTTTTCCCCTTGAAGTGTTATGGCCTGGGCGCCGCGTGCTGGGCGGCGCCGGCATTGCGGGACTGCGCGGCGCAATCCGACCGCTGGTGTTGTTCGCGCTGCCCGCCGTCGGCATCGGTGTGCTGCTGGCGTGGTACAACTGGGTGCGGTGGGAGAATCCATTCGAATTCGGACACTTCTACCTGCTCGAAGGCACGCGCGGGCCGACGCGCGAGCACGGCCTGTTCAGCTTCTGGTTCCTGAACCACAATCTCGGCACGGCTCTGCTGAACCTGCCGCAGTTCCTGCTCGAGCCGCCGTTCGTGCTCGTGACGCGCCATGGGCTCGGCTTGTTCGCGTGCACGCCGGCCTTGCTGGCCCTGCTGGGCACGCCGCCACAGCCACCATCCGGAACTCCTCTGCCAGACCCCGCGCTCGCCGAGCGCCGCGCCGGACTGGCGCGCAACCTGATGCTCACGGTGGCCGCGGTGGCGATTCCGGGCGTGCTGTACCAGAATGACGGGTGGCAGCAGTTCGGCTATCGGTTTGCGCTCGATTTTTGGCCACCGTTGCTCGGCGTCGTTGCGCTGCGCCTGCCGTACCTGACGCGGCGGTGGAAGGCGCTCGTGGTGCTCGGCATCGTCGTGCAGGCGTTCGGCGCCGTGACGTTCGGTCGCATGGAAGGGTTCTACTACGATTGAGTGGGCGGGCGCGGCGCGGCCACGGCATCTATCGGGCGGGAGACGGGCATGGGACAAGCATCGGAGCCTCTGGAGTCATTGCGGGCGTGCACCGATTGGGTCGTGTCGGGCTGCAAGCCGCGCAAGGCCTTTCGCATCGGCACGGAGTACGAGCGTTTCGCGGTCGATGTGGCCGGCAACATGCTGCCGTACGACGGCGCGATCAGCATCCACACGCTGTTCGAGCGCCTGCAGGCCCGCGGCTGGCAGCCCTACCTCGAAGGCGGCAGGCCCATCGCGCTGTTCCGCGACGGTGCGTCGATTTCGTTGGAGCCGGCGGGGCAGTTCGAGCTGTCGGGCGCGCCGCAGCCGTCCATCACGGCAATGCGCCAAGAACTGGTCGATCACCTCGCCGAAATGAAGGCGGTCGCCCACGACCTTCGCGTGTCTCTGATCCACGTCGGCCTGAATCCGCGCGACACGGTCGATGCCGTGCCGAACATGCCCAAGGGCCGCTACGGCGTGATGCGGGCGTGGATGCCGACGGTCGGTTCGCTCGGCCTCGACATGATGCACCTGACGTGTACGGTGCAGGCAAACCTCGACTTCGAGACGCCCGAGGAGGCGATCGAACTCGTGCGGCTCGGCTTCCTGCTGGGGCCGGTGCTCATCGCGCTGTTTGCCAACTCGCCACGTCGCCACGGCTTCGATTCCGGCTACGCGACCTTTCGCGCCCACATCTGGACCGATGTGGACCGCGCCCGCTGCGATGCGAGCCGCTTCGCCTACGACCCGGCCGCGACCATCCAAGACTACGTCGATTGGGCGCTCGACGTGCCGGTCTACTTTCTCGATGTGCTCAACCCGGACGGCAGCCACGGCTACCGGGGCATGGACGGCAAGACGACGTTTCGCGACTTCTTCGAGCGCGGCATCGACGGTCGGCGGCCGACGCTGGCAGACTGGGAACTGCACGCATCGACCCTGTTTCCCGACGTGCGGCTCAAGCGCTACGTCGAAGTGCGCCAGGCCGACTGCGTGCCGCCCGAGGCGCTGCCGGCGCTGCCGGCCCTGTGCAAGGGCCTGTTCTACGACGTGACCGCGCGACGCGACACGTTGGCGCTGCTGCGCGACGGCGATCGCGGGCTGGATCGGGCGGCCTTGCGCGAACTGGCGTGCCGCTCCGCGCTCGATGGGCGCATGGGCGACGTAGACCTGCGCCAGTGGGCGCGCGGCGTGTTGGCCTTGGCTCGCCAAGGGCTGGCGCGGCTCGAAGCGGAGATGGGCCCCGACCCGGCCGCAGCGCCCGCGCTCGACGTGCTCGACGCGATCGTGGCCAAGCAGCGCCTGCCGTTCTGGCAGGAGACAAGCCTCGTGTTGGGCGAGCGACTGAGCCTGGCCAGCCTGCCGGGCGGCTGGTAGCCCGGGCGCAACACCGGCACCGATCGGCTGGTACCTGCCGTCTGAAGTTCGCTCCGGGTCGCAGGCGCTAGCGCTGCGCGAGCACGTCGGGCACGCGCGCCAGGCCATCGGCAAACTGCGTCAAGCGCGCCACGTCGGGCGGGTCCGACGCCAACCGGACGCCATTGCGCGCGGCTTGGACCGAGGTGTCCGCCGGGTCTGGCACTTGACCGCCCGCGTGGGCACCGGCGCCGAACCCGATCGCGCCGTAGTCGTGCAGCAACCGCAGCGCCGACATCACCTCCCACGCGGAACGCTGCAGCGATGCCGCGATCGACAGCACGTCGAGCGCCTTCTGGCGGTGGCGGGCCGCGAGCAGCAGGTAGAGCGCGCGCGCTGCCGTCTTCTCGAACTGGCCCTGGGCCGCGAGTGTCCACAGGTTCTGCAACTCGGCCGCGTGCACCGGCTGGATCGGCACGCCGGGCTGTAGGAAGGCCGCCGCCGCATTGCGCCCGATCAGCACGTGCACGTCGCGCTCGTGGCCGAACTGCTGGGCGCGCTGCACGACGTCCATCGCGACCTGCACCATTTCCTGGCGGCCAACCCCCTGGACCGGGTAGGCATAGCCACCGTAGCCGCCCTGCGCGTCCAACACATTGACTTCGATGAATTGTCCATTCAACCAGACCTGCATGGCTTCCCCTTGCCCGTTACAGGGCGTCGTCTCCGTCGCACGGCACGGCGTACATGTCCACCTTGCCGGCGCGGCCCTTCACTTCGATGTGGCCGAGCGGAATCGTCCGCCAGTCGTGCGTCAGGCGGCCGCGCGTCTCGGCACTGATCAGCACCGGGTGGCCGTGCACTTTCGTCAGCGCTTCGAGGCGCGCGGCCACGTTCACGGCGTCGCCGATGACGGTGTAGTTCATGCGCCGCGCACTCCCGATGTTGCCCATCACGACGGTGCCGGTGTTCACGCCGACGCCGATGTCGATCCAGGCCAGGCCGACCACCTTGCGCGTCAGGTTCAGCCGCGTGCGGCGCCGCACCATCGCGACTGCCGCCTGCACCGCCCGCTGTGCGTCGTCGTCCCGCGGCCGGCCGGGGTCGCCAAACACCGCCATGACGGCGTCGCCGATGAACTTGTCGATAGTACCGCCTCGCTGCACGATCTCGTCGGTCATCGCCTCGAAGTGCTCGTTCAGCAACGCGACCACCTCGTGCGGCCCGAGACTCTCGGTCAGGTGGGTAAAGCCGCGGATGTCGCTGAACAAGATCGTCGCGTCCTGCTCTACGTTCTCGGCCAGCCGGCGTGGACCGCGGGCGAGCAGGCGCGAGACGATCTTGGGCTCCATGTAGCGGTTCAGCACATTCTGCGCGGCGTGGCGTTCGCGAATCTGTGCCGCGTGGGCAGAAATGTGGTTGAGCAGGTGCACCGACCCGGTCGGCTCGGCCAGCGCCTGGGCGGCGGCGAGGTCCCGCAGCGCGTCGTCGACACGCCCGGCATCGGCGCGCGACTCGGCACGGGAGTCGAGCAGTTCGGCCCGCACGATGCGGTTGGCGTCGAAGTTCACGAGGTCGATGGCGCGCTGGAAGCAGTCTTCAGCGATGTCGAAGTCGTCGCGCACGGCGGCGATCTGCCCCATGTGCTTGACGACGCGTGCCAGTCGCAGCGAGTCGCCGAGCGCTTCGTAGGCCGCCATCGCCTCGGCCGCGTAGCGTTCGGCGCCGCGGGTGTCGCCCGCGAGAAAACACGCCTCCATCTGCTCGCCATCGATGCGCGCCACTTCCCAGCGGCTGCCGATCGCGGTCGCCAGGGTACGCGCTTCGTCATAGTACGCAGCGGCCGCGGCCATGCCCCCGGTCTGGCGCTCGACGTTGCCGAGACTCGCCAGCGCCATCGCCTCGCCGAGCCGGTCGCCGACGCTGCGCCGCACCGCCATGCACTGGGCCAACGCCGTGCGCGCGTGCTCCCACTCGCCGCAGAAACCGTGCGCGTCGCCGAGCCATTCCAGCGCGCGAGCCTGCAGCAGCGGCAGTTCCTGCGTCTCGCCGAGCCGCGCAGCTCGGCGGTATTCGGCCTTGGCTTCGGCGAACCGCCCGATGACGAAAAGCGTCAGCCCATGCAGCAGGAGCACCGCGAGCAACAGGTCGGCCCGCAAAACGGCCGTGCTCTGCAGCATCGCGTCGCAGCGCCACGCCGCGGCCGTGAGGTCGGCCCGCTCGAAGTCGATGCACGCGCGCAGCAGGTCGGCGCAGCCCACGGACTCGAACTCGCGGTGCACGACGAACTCGCGGCGGGCGTCGTCGACCAAGGTGCCCGCTGCGTCGATGTCGCGCCGCGCAAACGCGACCCACGCGCGGTAGTACGCGAGTCTGGCGTGGGCGAGCGTCTCCGACGTGTCGAGCGCGCTCTCTGCCGCATCGAGCACGGCGTCGGCTTCTGAGTTCAGGCCCTCGTGCACGAGCGCGTAGACGAGGTCATAGTGGCCGCCGACGTGGTTCTGGCGCGTGTGGCCGCCGCCTTCGAGGCCTTGGCGCAGGCTGGCGATCGCATCGCTGTAGCGACCCTGCGAAATGTGGGTGCGGCCGAGTTGCAGCAGCGCCCGCCGACCCAGATCATCGGGCAACTGCGTGCCGGCCAACGTCTGCCGGAACAGCACCTCGGCATCGCCATTGCGCCGTGCGCGCAGACACGCCCGGCCGCGCTGGTAGTCGATCTCGCGGCGGCCTTGCGGAGTCTCGGCAGCGGCGCGGGCTTCGTCGAGCGCGGCCATGGCGGAGTCGGTGCGGCCGGCCCCCATGTCGATGCCGGCCTTTTCAACCAGCAGGGCAATGCGCTCCGCTCGCGCCAGCACGGCACCCAGACGCACGGCGATCTCGACGTAGCGCAACTGCCTCGGTTCGTCGAGCCAGACGCGGTCGGCGACCGGAAGACGTCGCTTGATACCGTACGGCTGAAAGTAGCGGCTGAACACGCCGGCGGTCCTCCGCAACCCAGCGCGCGGGCGGCGGGGCTGCGTGAATCTGGGAAACCCTCGCCTGGCGGCGGGGGCGTCTCGGACGGTCGGAGCGGGATATGGGACTCGAACCCACAACATTCAGCTTGGGAAGCTGACGCTCTACCATTGAGCTAATCCCGCATGCCAGAATCCCCCGTGCGCCAGAAGCGTGTGCGGGGCGATGGGCCTTGTCAACCGCGACGACGGGGCGTACGCCTACTTGACCGTGACCTGCAGCGCCAGCGCCTCGTTGCGCAGCATGAAGCATTGCTCGGCATTGCAGATCGAGAAATTGCCCGTCACCACGATCGTGCCTGCTCCCGCCGCAACGCCCGCCAGCGGGATCGTCACGACGCCGTCGGTGCCCGAGATTTTCACGTCGCCATCCTTGAGCGTGAGCTTCTCCTTCGTGGCGCGCGCAAACGGGGTGGCCGCGACCGTGAACTTCGACGGGTACTCCTTGTTGAACTTAAATCCTTTCGTCGGCTTGATGGTCAGCGTCGCCGTGCCGTTGGCACCAGACTTCAGATCGACGTGTGCGGCATCGACGGCGTACTGCTTGCCTTCGCTGGTCGGCGTTGCGGCGGGCGCTGCGCCGCGCACGTCCGGGGGTGCCGCGGGCGCAACGGCCGCGACGGTGGCCACGGTGGGGACGGTGACCACGGTGGGGACGGCGGCCTGGCCCCCCGCTGGTGCCGCGCGCGACACTACGACGAACGCGGCGGCAGCCAGAACAGGAACGATCACGAGAAACTTGCGCATGGTGCCTTTTCGGGGTGTCCGATGCCCCGCCTGAGAGGAACCGGCCCAGTTTTGCGGCGGCGTGCGCGACTGTCAACGCAAGACGCGCCGCGGAGCGCCCGGCCTAGGGCTGCAACGCGCGAACCCTGCCGCCGATTCCCCCTCACTTCTCCGGGCCGAAAGGTGCCCAGCTTGACGCAGCGGTCCCGCAGCGCGACCATGATCCGCGTGTGCCTTCGCAGTGCCAATCCCCGCTTGCCCACCACGCATCTGGCTGCGCCGCGTGGTGCAGCTTGGTCGCCGCTGGGCGCGCTCGTAAGCGCGACGGCCCTGTGCGCCGCGGTTGCAAGCGCGGGCCTGCTGTCGTCCAGTGCGTGGGCCCAGTCCGTGAGTGCGGCCGACCTGAAGAAAGGCGAGGCAAAGGCCGAAGAAGCAAAGTCCTACTTCAAGTCGGGCCTGTTCTCCGAAGCGGCCGACGCGTTCATGGAGGCGTACGCCAACAGCAAGCGGCCCGACATGATCTACAATGCCGCGCGCGCCCTGGAAGAGGCCAAGGCCCACGCCAAGGCGCTCGCGCTGTTTGCACGCTATGAAGGCCTGGCAGCCGCACCCGAAGATGGCCGCAAGGACGCGCGCCAACGCATTGCCCGACTGCAGCCGCTCGTCGAGGAGCAGCGCGCCGAAGCTGCCAATCCACCTGCAGCCGCGGTGCCAGCCCAGCCGCCGCCCGTCGCGGTCCAGCCCGCTCCCGCCGCGATCCAATCCGCTCCCACCGCTGCGCCGACGGCGCCGGCACCCGGGTTCCGCGTTACCCCGACGGCGCTGTCGTCAGCAAAGCAGTCGGCCTCCGTCGCCGTGCCGCCCCCCCGCTGGGCGAGTTGGACGCTTTTCGGGAGCGGTCTGGTCTTGGTACTCACGGGCCTCGGCGGCGTCGGCTCAGCCAACGACGATATCGACAAGATCAGCGCGACTTTTCGATATGTTGCGTACCATGGCGCCGTCGACAAGGGCGTCACGGACTACCGCGCCCAAGTCAAATCGCACGAACAACTGGCTGCGATGGGCAGCATCGTCGCGCTCGGCGGTCTGGCGCTTGCTGGCTGGGGCGGCTGGCGCCTGTGGGGGCCGCAACCCGCAGTATCGACAGCCCGTTCACTGCGCGTCGTGCCAACCTTCTCCGCTGCGGGTTCCGCGGTCGCTCTGGAGGCCGCGTGGTGAAGGCGCGGGTGCTAACCTTGCTCGCGTTGGCGAGTTGGAGTGCGGGCGTTGCGTGCAGTTCCGCTCTCTCGGATGCCGAAGTCCGCAAGCGGATCGACATCGCAGATGCCGTCGCGGGCGGATCTGGCGACGGCGCCGGAGCGACGGACGTTGCCGGAGCCTCCGACACGGTCGCAGCGGGCCCCGGTTGCGGCGACAAGATCACGCAGACGAACCTGGGCGAGCAGTGCGACGACGGCAACGAGAACGCCTGCGACGGCTGCGACAATTGCAAGCTACGCAAGGCGTTGAAGATCACGGACTACAAGTCGCTCGCGCGCGCCGATTCTGCGAAATTCCTGCCCAAGCTGCCGGGGAGCCTGTCGGCCTGGTTCCGCCCCGACGAGCCGAGCGCGCCCGGCACCACTGCATTTGCCGTGTTGTCCGTCTCGACTCCGACCGACAAGACGCTCGTGTTCGGGCTGGCTCTGACGCGTCACGCGGACGACACGCTGGCGGCCACGTGCGTCGTCGGCTCACCGGGTCAAGAGGCAGGCCTGCTGCTCGTCGATGCCGGCACGGTCACCAAGAAGTCGTGGCACCACCTGCGCTGCACATTGCAACAGCAAGGCCAGGGTGCCCAGACCAAGCTTGAACTGCGCGCCTCGCTCGACGGCGGGAAGTACGTGACGAAGTCGGAGGGCATGCACCCCAGCTTTGCAGCCTCGCAGACCGCCAACAGGGAGGCGGCCATCAACATCGGAGCCTTGTTTTTCCCGATCAAGGGGCTGCCGGGAACGTACCAGGGGCTGATCGACGAAGTGCACCTGATGGCCGATGCCGTCGCAGCACCGGAGGAGGCGGCTCTGGAACATGTCGCCGACGGTACGAAAAACACGGTCGCGCTCTACCACATGGATCAGCCCGGGCCCGACAAGGTCGCGATCGATGCCGGCAATCCCAACGCGAACGCGCTGCAGATGACATTTGCGCCGGGCACCGTCAACACGCCCAAGATCGCCGACGCGGACCTGCTGTTCGTGTCGGACGATTGCCGCAAGCCGTAGTTCGGGCCAGAACGCAAGCGATCAGCCCGTCCCGGATCCGCCGATACGGGCCCACCTCCATCGTTGTCGCTGCGGGCTTGGTGCTCGATCGACCTGATGTCCTATCGAGCCCCAAGTCCTCCCTCTGCCGAGGAGTTGGACCCGTCTCGACGGCCCGGAGAGGTTTCAGGGTGGCGGATCCTGGCCGTACGCACCCCATGTTCGGAGCGGTCCGGGGCGTGGATGTCCAGCGTGGTCACGTCAGCGAGCAGGCGGCGCTCCCACTGCTCCATCACTTCGGCCTGCTCCGCCTCGACGTGGTCATGGCCCAGCAGGTGCAGCACGCCGTGGGTCGCCAGGAACATCGCCTCCAACGTGACGCCATAGCCGCGCACGGCGCGCTCGGCCGCACCCAGTTGGCGTGCCGACTCGCGCACCAGGCGGGCCTGGCGGCGCGCGGCATCGAGCGACACGACGATTTCGCCGAGCAGATCGACGGGTCCGTGCGGCCCCAGATCGGGCGCACCGCCTTCTTGCAGGGCGAAGCTCAGGACGTCGGTGGCCCGGTCGACGCCGCGCCAGTCCCGATTCAGCCGCCGCATCGCGCGATCCGTCACGAGGCGGACGTCGACATGGGCGCGGCCACGGTCGAGGACCCGCAATACGCCGCGCAGGTGCCGGGCCAGGCGCTGCAGGCCGACTCGCTGGCTCGGGTGATCGTTGCGTACGTCGACGCTCATGGTACTCCCGGCCCGTTTAGGGCGCGTGGAAAAACAAGTCGATCGCCTTCGCATCGCCGTGAGTCGGCTTCAGCCGCGAACTTGGCGACCCAACCAGCGACAAGGGACCGTGCCGAATGACTTTCACGATCCAACTCGCAGAAAGGCAGTCGATTCGGTAATTCTTTCACGGGCCCTTACGCTTCGGCCGACGGCTTGACGACCGCACGGCTCGACACGACGGCCGTGGGCGACGTGACGCCATCGCCGTCGGACTCCCCCGCGCCGTTCGCGTGCGTGCCGGCGGGGCCCGGGTCCGTGCGCGTCGCTGCCCGCAGGTTCGGGTCGGTCTGCGTGAACTTCCCCTTCGGCTGCGGGGGCCGCACCCCCACGCCGCCATCGGCCATCAGCGCCACCCGCCGCACGTCGTCGGACACGGCGGCACGCCCACCGGGGGCCGGCCCGAGCGCCTCGCCCAGTTGCCCGATAGCCGGCGCGTGCCCCGGCGCCGGCAGGTAGAGCGGGCGCGTGTGGCGCATCCCGATGACGGTGCGCACAAAGGCCTGCTCGACGGCGGCCAATTCGCGCAGCGTGAGGTCACATTCGTCGAACTGCCCGTCTTCGAGCTTGCCCGCGATGATCTTCTTGACGAGTGCTTGGACGCGCAGCGGATTTGGCTCCGGCAGCGCCTTGGCGGCGGCTTCGACGGCGTCGGCCAGCATGAGCACCGCCGTCTCGCGCCGCTGGGGCCTGGGCCCTGGATAACGAAAGTCGGCGTCGTTGACGCCGTCGCCCGCCTCGAGGCCGGCCCGCACCGCGCGGTGATAGAAGTGCGCGATCAAGCTCGTGCCGTGGTGCTGGGGCACGAAATCGATGATCTCGTCGGGCAGGCCGAAGTCCTTGAGCAGCTTGATCCCGTCCTTCACATGGCTCTTGATGATCAACGCAGACAGGTGCGGCTTGAGCTTGTCGTGGGGGTTCTCGCCCGACTGGTTCTCCGCGAAATAGCGGGGAGCCCGCGTCTTGCCGACGTCGTGATAGTAGGCACCGACGCGGGCCAGCAGGCCGTTGGCGCCGATCGCGTCGCAGCCGGCCTGGGCCAGGTTGCCGACCATGACGGAGTGCGTGAACGTGCCCGGCGTCTCGGTCGCCAACAGCCGCAGCGCGGGGTGATTCATCGAGGTCAGTTCGAGCAGCTTGATGTCGGTGAGGCGATTGAAGCCGCTCTCGAAAATCGGCGTCAGTGCGGACAACAGCAGGTAGCAGGCCACGCCGGACGCCAGACCCGCAGTGAGCAGCAGGCCGTTTTGCGGGTCGAGCCACTCTGTGCCGATCGGTTGGGTGTACAGGGCCACGGCGAGCGCACAGGTCGCCGCCACTGCCGCGATCGTCACGCCGGCCCGCACCAGATCGGAGCGTTGTCGAAAGTGGCGCGCCGCGTGCACGCCCGCCAGGCCCAGCACCAGCGATTCGAGCGTGACGAGCAGCGCCATGGTCTGGTTCTGGCGCAACAACGCGGCGTTCTGCGCCATCAGGCCGGCGACGGTGGCGCACAGCACGACAAACGGCGCCGCCGTGAAGGGGCGCAGGAAAAGTGTTGCCAGCGTCGGCCCCAACGCGTACGGCAGCGCGACCAGCCACATCTCGGCCGTGATCGGACCGCCGGGCACCACGACGACCGGCGCCAGCGCCACCATGGCACGCAGCGCGATCGTGTGCACGAGCAGGATGGCGCCGAGCAGGTGCGCGTCGCGCGGCCGGTAGCGGAAGTGGTGCAGGTGCCGGCTCGCAAACCCGGCGAACAGCCCGACGGCGAGGGCCAGCAAGATGGCCGTGGCCAGCCACGCGCGCGGCGTATGGTCGTCGCCGAGGCCGTCGAACATGCGGGCGACGCGCCGCTGCAGGTCCGCCGTGACGATCTCGCCGCGCGGTAGGAGCCGCTCGCCACGCGCGAACTTCTGGTAGCGGCGCTGGGGCACCTGGGTGCGGGCGTGGTGTTCGGCGGCCTCGGTTGCGGCCATGTCGCGCTGCAGCGTGGGCGCCACCATCGCGCGCGCCAGGGCCCGCATCGCGGCGTGCAGCAACGGATCGTCAAAGCGCGACGGCTTTTTCTGCTTGACGAACTCGCCGACGTAGACTTCGGCCTGACGCAGCGCACCCTCGACGTCGATCGCCTTGCCGCGGGCCGACGCGCGGTCGTAACGCTGGCCAGCGCCCACGTCGAACACGCCGCGCGCCAGGTCGTCGGCAAAGCGGTCCATGTCGCGCACGATGCGCTGACTCAGCAGCACGCCCGCCACGTCCGCCACGAGGAGTTCGATGTCTTCGGCAAACCCATGCTTCTTTAATGCGGGGAACACCTCGCCGTGCAGTTCCGTCGTCCGGACCGCCACCATGGATTCGAATTCCTGACGCAGCCGCGACAATTCCTCGTCGATCGCCGCATCCAGGGCGGTGACGTGGGCCTGCACGATCACGTCGGGCGTGGTAGGCGGGCCCGTTTCGGGCTTGGCGCGGCGCGGCTCGGACGCCTTGGTGGGCTCGCTCTCGGCCACCAACCGTCCCCGATCGGCGAGGTACAGGCGCCACCGTGGCCGCACGAGCCGGAACGCCGCGTGGATCGCATCGGCCCGGCGACGCACGGCGTCTGCGTCAAACGCATAATGGACGGGAACGGCCGCCGCCGCGCGCTCCTGCAGCACCGCCAGATCGGGCACGGGCTCGATGTCATCGAAGTCACGCAGCGCCACGATGTCGCGCTCGGCAGGTCCGAGTGGCGGCGGTTCCTCGAAGGTGCGCGTCGGCCCGACCAGGACGGTTAGCGCCGCAAGCCCGACCAGCGTGAGCAACGCGTTGCCGATGCGTTGCCGCGCGAGCGCCTGCCGCTCGCGGGCGTGCTGCATCTCGCCCGGCAGACCGCCCGGCAACGGCCCACGGCGGTGCATGTTCACGGGTGGCCCTTCGGCTGCGAGGTTGCCTGGCCGCGCGTCCCTTGCGTGCGGCGGGCACGGTCGGCGTCGTAGGCTTCGATGATGCGACCGACCAGGGGATGGCGCACGACATCCTCGATGCCGAGGCGAACTACCGCGACACCCTCGGTGCCTTCGAGCACGCCGACGGCGTGCGACAGCCCTTGCTCGACGTGTCCTGGCAGATCGGACTGGCTCGGGTCGCCCGTCACAATCACCTTGCTGTGCTCGCCCAGTCGAGTCAGCACCATCCGCATCTGGTCGATGGTGCAGTTCTGGGCTTCGTCGAGGATCACGAAGCTGTTGGCCAGCGTGCGGCCACGCAAGAACCCAAGCGGCGCCACTTCGACACTGCCGCGCTCGGTCAGCCGCACGAAGCGGTCTTCGTCGACGAGGTCGCGCAGGGCGTCGTACAGCGGGCGCAAGTACGGGCTCACCTTCTCGGTCAGGTCGCCGGGCAGGAAGCCGAGCCGCTCGCCCGCCTCGACGGCCGGCCGCGTCAACACCAGCCGCTTGACCTCGCGGCGCTGCAACGCCTGAAGCGCGCACGCCATCGCGAGGAAGGTCTTGCCCGAGCCCGCCGGCCCCAGGCCGAACATGACGTCGTGCGCCGCAATCGCGTCGACATAGCGGCGCTGGCCGGGCGTGCGGGCCAGCACCGTGCCGCCAGCGGGGTCGGCATCGTCAGCACGGCGCGGCGTTCGCGCCCGGTGCGCGTCGAGGCTCGCGACGGGCTGCCCGCGGGCATCGACAGCCCGATCCAGCGCGGCAAAATCGACGACGCCGCCGGCCCGCGCCCGGGCAAACAAGGAATGCAGCACGTCAGCCGCGAGCGCCACCTCTTCGCTGCCCCCGTGAAGGTGCAGGTCGTGGCCGCGCGGGATGACCTGTACGTTCAGTCGGGCCTCCAGGCGCCGCAGGTTCGCGTCGCGCTCACCGCAGAGAGCGCGCAGCCCCTCAGAATCCTGAAAACCTACCGTCAACCTTCGGGTTTCTGGCATCGTGTCCCGCGCAGGCAATCCAGCCGGAACGCGGCGCGCAGGGGACGAGCCTAGCCCATTGCGGCGCCCTGCGCCACAGCTTAGCATTGGCGCCGACTGCAGCCTCCGATCGCGCGACGGAATCGGGTCCCGCGCCGCTGCAGAGCGGGGAATGTCATGGCGAACGTCAACAAGGTCATCCTGATCGGCCGACTCGGCAACCAACCGGAACTGCGCTACACGCCGGCCAACCGTGCGGTCACCGAGTTGCGGATGGCGGTCAACCACGTGTGGACCGACCGCAGCGGCCAGCGCCAAGAGAAGACCGACTGGTTTTCGGTCGACGTGTGGGACAAGCAGGCCGAAACAGCGGAGCGCTACCTGCAGAAGGGCCGCGAGGTCTACATCGAAGGGCGCCTGACGAACGACGATTGGGTCGACAAGGATGGGCAGAAGCGGTCGCGGACGAAGATCGTCTGCGAGCGGATGCAGTTCATCGGCGATCGGCGCGACGGCGAGCGCGGCCCGGGCGAAGGACGGCCGGCGCGGCCGGCGGCAGCGGGTGGCGGCGGCTCCTTTGCCGGCTCGAACACACCAGGCGGATCGGACGCCCCGGGCGGCGGCGCAGGCCCGGCGCCGGGCATGGGCCACGACGGGCCGACAGACTACGGTCCGCCGCCAGACGACGACATTCCGTTCTAGTGCACGGCAAGGCGGCGGCGCCGCGGCACCTCGGGAGCAGCATGGCGCGACTCGGCGAATTCGTGATGCAGCACCGTTACCGCGTGGCGCCGACCGATCGCGAGCGGTTGCTGCCGCTGCTGGGACAGATCCGGGCGTATGCGCTCGATCTGGGCGTCGCGACCTTCGACGTGTGGCAAGACGATGGCGATGCCTGGCAGTGGACGGAGTTGCACGGCTACGATTCGTGGAGCCACGCGCAGCGCCTTGCCAAGAAGCCGATGCCGGCCGAGATGCATGAGGTCTATCGGTCGCTGGAGCGGTTGGTGGAAGGCGGCGCGGAGGGTGTCGAGACCGTGACGTGGAACGTGGCGGACTTACCGGACGTGAAATAGACGGCCAGCTTGGCTTCGTTTTTTCCTCCATTGACGGCCCCCGCTTCGATCCCTACCATCGCGCCCCCTTCCGGCCTGGCCGATCCCCGGCCGCCGCGCCGGCGCCGCCATGAGCCACGCACGCCCCTTCAGTGAAAGTCCCCGCCCCCGGGTTGCCATCAATGGACTCGGCCGCATCGGTCGCGCCCTGTTGCGCATCGCCGCCGAGGACGCGAACTGTCCGTTCGACATCGTCGCAGCCAACGACCTCGCCGATGTCGGTGTGCTCGCCTGGCTGACGCGGCGCGATACCGTGCACGGCGGCGCCAAGGTCCCCGTCCACGCCGACGGCGACGCCATCGTGGCGGGGCGCCACCGCGTCGTACTTTCGTCGATCACGGACCCGACGGCCCTGCCGTGGTCGGCACTCGGCGTTGACGTCGTGGTGGAATCGACAGGCCGCTTTCGCACGCGCGCCCAGGCCGCTGCCCACCTGAAGGCTGGTGCGCGCCGCGTCGTGATTTCCGCACCGGGCGAGAGCAAGGACCCACCGGACGCGACGGTCGTCATGGGCATCAATCACGGCGTTTTGCGACCTGAACATACCGTTATTTCAGCGGCTTCGTGCACGACAACCTGTCTGGCTCCCGTCGCCCACGCCCTGCACGCCGCGTTCGGGATCGTGCAAGGAACGATGACGACCGTCCACGCCTACACCGCCGATCAGGCCCTCGTCGATACGGCGCACAAGAAGGAATGGCGCCGCGGCCGTAGCGCCGCCCAGAACATCGTGCCGACCTCGACCGGGGCGGCGGCGGCGATCGGCCTCGTGTTGCCCGAACTCCAGGGGCGGCTGCACGGCATCGCGCTGCGCGTTCCGGTGCCCGACGTGTCGCTGGTCGATCTCGTGGCTCAGGTGGAGCGACCTGCGACGATCGCGTCCGTCAACCAGGTGCTGCGCACGGCGGCGGCGGCAGCGAGCCCCGGCACGCTGCGGATCGAAGACGAGCCGGTCGTGTCGTCCGACCTGATCGGCGAGGTCCATGGCTCCGTTGTCGACAGCGCGCTGACCCATGTGCAGGGCGATCGCTTGGTCAAGGTCGTCGCTTGGTACGACAACGAAGGCGGCTACGCAAACCGGCTCTATGCGCTGGTGCAACACTACGCGGCGCTGACGTAGCGCTCCGGAGCAGCAAGCGGCCATGGAACCCGGCGCGATCCTCAAGGAACTGAACATCCGCACGCTCAAGGAGTTGAGCTTGGCGAACCGGCGCGTGCTGGTGCGGGCCGACTTCAATGTGCCGATGGACGCCGAAGGCCGCATCACCGACGACACGCGACTGCGCGGCACGCTGCCGACGATCGAATTCGTGCGCAAGGCCGAGGGGCGGCTGATCCTGGCGTCGCACCTGGGCCGGCCGAAGGGCAAGAAGTCGCCGAAGGATTCGTTGGAGGTCGTGGGACGCTGGCTGGCCGAAGCGCTGAGCAGCGACGTGTTGGTGCCCGACGATTGCATCGGCGACGCGGCGGCCCACCTTGTGCAGAACCAGCGACCGGGCCAGGTGATCCTGCTGGAAAATCTGCGCCACCACGCTGGCGAGGAAGAGAACAGCGAAGATTTCGCGCGCAAACTCGCAGACCTGTGCGACGTTTACGTCAACGACGCGTTCGGCACCGTGCACCGCGCCCACGGCTCGGTCGTCGCGTTGCCGCGGCTGGTCCCGTCCCGGGGCGCGGGGCTCCTGCTGGAACGCGAAGTCGAGATGCTGTCGCGCCTCGTGCAGAGCCCTGATCAGCCGTACTTCGCGCTGCTCGGGGGCGCGAAGGTCAGCGACAAGATCGAGGTCATCGAAAGTCTGATCCCGCTCGTCTCGGGCCTCGTGATCGGGGGCGCGATGGCGTGCACGTTCCTCGCCGCCCAGGGCCACGATCTGGGCAAGTCGAAGGTCGAAAAGGATCACGAGGGCCTGGTGCGCCACCTGCTCAAGCGGTGTGCGGAGCGGGGCGTGCTCGTGCTGCTGCCGCTCGACCATGTGGTGGTCAAGGCGCTGACGCCCGCTGCACCGCACCGGGTGGTGCGCAACGGCGAATTCGAACCGGACGACATGGCGGTCGACATCGGTCCCGCAACGATCGAACTTTTCACGAACGCGCTCGCTGGCCGCGTCCCGGGTCAGACGACGGCGCCGCGCACCGTGCTGTGGAACGGGCCGATGGGCGTGTTCGAGATGGACGCGTTTGCCACCGGCACGACGGCGGTCGCGCGGGCAGTCGGCCAGTCGGCAGCGGTCAGCGTGATCGGCGGAGGCGATTCGGCGGCGGCGATCAAGAAGGCGGGCGTCACGCCCCTGGTCACGCACGTCTCGACGGGTGGCGGCGCGAGCCTCGAATTCCTTTCGGGTCGGTCGATGCCGGGCATCCAAGCCCTGCGCGGCGGCCGGCGCTAGCGCCAGCAGGAGCGAACGATGCCTCGTACGCCCATCGTCGGCGGGAACTGGAAGATGAACACGGACCTCGCGCAGGCCGGCACGCTGGCCGCTGAGGTGCGCCACCGGCTCGGTTCGCAGCGCGGCTGTGACGTGGTCGTCTTCCCACCGTTTCCGTTCCTGCGCCCAGTCACGGAACGCCTGGACGGTTGTCGGGTCGAAGTCGGCGCCCAAGACGTGGCCACCGAGGCCAAGGGAGCGTTCACGGGCGCGGTGGCCGGTGCCATGATCGCGTCGTGCGGTGCGTCGTGGGTACTCATCGGTCACAGCGAGCGGCGCAGCGTGTTCGGCGACAGTGACGCAGTCGTAGCCAAGAAGTTGAGCGCGGCCCTGGCCGTCGGGCTCAAGCCGGTGTTGTGTGTGGGCGAGAGCCGGTCCGAACGAGAGGCGGGCCAGACGTTTGCGGTCGTGCGGCGGCAGTTGGAGTCCGCGCTGGCGGGCCTCGCCACCGACACGTTGCGAGCGCTCGTCATCGCGTACGAACCTGTCTGGGCGATCGGTACCGGCCTCGTGGCGACGCCCGCCCAAGCCCAGGAAGTCCACGCCTTCGTGCGCGGCACCGTCGCCGACTTGCTGGGCCGCGCATTCGCCGACGCGGTCCGCCTGCAGTACGGTGGCAGCGTCAAGGCCGACAACGCCGCCGGCCTGTGGGCCCAACCCGACATCGACGGCTTTCTCGTCGGCGGCGCCAGCCTCGAAGCCGAGGGCTTCGCCGCAATCGTGCGGGCCCGCCGCGCCGATTAGTCTCCATCCACTCGCCCGCAACCTGCCCCGCAAAGGTCACACGCCATGCTCTACGCCCTCGCCGTCACGGTCTACGTGATCGTCAGCCTGTTCCTCATCGTCGTCGTCCTGTTGCAGCCGGGCCAGATGCGCGGCCGCGGCGGCACCTTCGGCGGCGGTTCGTCAACGGGCTCGGCGTTCGGGGGCCGCGGCGTCTCGCCGATCATGAAGCGGATCACGACGGGGGCGGCGGCAACCTTCATGATCCTGTCGATCGTGCTCGCCCGCGCCGGCAGTGATTCGTCGGCCGTCGACGGCACCAAGTTGCCGGAAGCGGCCGCGGTCGGTGCACCCGCTGCGCCCGAAAAGCCGGACGACAAGGCCGCAACGCCCGTCGTGCCCGTCGTGCCCGTCGTGCCCGCCGCCGCTCCGTCAGAGCCAACTGCCGTTCCGTCCGTGCCGGCAGCCGCCGCAGCCGTACCTGCGCCCGCAGCGCCCGCCGCCCCGGCCGCCACGCCCGCCACACCGTAGTCTCCTGCCCAAAGGAACCTGATGCCCCACGCTCTCGAACCGCTGGTCCGCGCGGCATTTTTGGATCGCTCCCTGCTGGCCGATCGCCGCCATGCCGGTGCGGTACTCGACGTGGTCGCCGCGCTCGACCGTGGCACGCTGCGGGTTGCCGAGCCGACGCCTGCGGGATGGATCGTGCACGACTGGGTCAAGCAGGCGATCCTGTTGTATTTCCAGGTCGCCACGATGACGGTCCACGAGGTCGGACCGTTCGAGTTCCACGACAAGATCCCGCTCAAGCACAACCTGTCGGCCCAGGGCGTGCGCGTTGTGCCGCCCGGGGTCGCCCGCTTCGGCAGCTTTCTGGAGCCCGGCGCAATCCTGATGCCCGCCTATGTCAACATCGGCGCCCGCGTCGGGGCCCGCACGATGATCGACACCTGGGCGACGGTCGGCAGTTGTGCGCAGATCGGCGCAGACGTGCACATTGCGGGCGGCGTCGGCGTCGGCGGCGTGCTCGAACCGCCGGCGGCACGCCCCGTGATCATCGAAGACGGCTGCTTCATCGGCTCGCGCTGCATTGTCGTCGAGGGCGTCCACGTGGAGCAGGAGGCCGTGCTCGGCGCCAACGTCGTGCTGACGGCATCGACGGCGATTCTCGACGTCACCGGCGCTGAGGTCGTCGAGTATCGCGGCCGGGTGCCCGCACGCTCGGTGGTGATTCCAGGCACGCGGCCCAAGCGCTTCGCGGCCGGCGAGTACGGCGTGCCGTGCGCGCTCATCATCGGCCTGCGCAGCGAGGCGACCGACCGCAAGGTGTCGCTAAACGCGGCGCTGCGCGATTTTCAGGTGGCAGCCTAGTTCGAATACGCGGACAAGTCAGCGTGACCACGCCGGAATCTGTGCAAACGGCAGGTACGGCAGCAGCGCGGCCGGCAGCGCGACTGAGCCGTCTTCGCGTTGGTGGTTCTCCAGCACCGCGATCAGTGCACGTGATACGGCGACGGCGGTCCCGTTCAACGTATGGACGAAGCGCGGCTTCTGGCCCTCGCCGGGCTTGACGCGAATGCCGAGACGGCGTGCCTGGAAGTCCGTGCAGTTCGATGCCGACGTCACTTCGCCCCACACGCCGCGCCCGGGCAGCCACGCCTCGACGTCGAACTTGCGCCACGCCGGCGCCCCGAGATCGCCCGCCGCAATGTCCAGCACGCGGTACGGCACCTCGAGCGCTTGGAAGATTTCCTCCTCGATCGCGAGCAGTTCGGCGTGGTGGGCATCCGATGTGGCGAGTTCGCCATCGCAGAACACGAACATCTCGACCTTGGTGAACTGGTGCACACGGTACAGCCCGCGCGACTCGCGGCCGCCCGCACCGGCCTCGGTCCGGAAGCAATGCGACAGGCCTGCAATCCGCAAGGGCAACCGCTCCGCATCGATCACGTCGCCCGCCAACATGCCGCCGATCGGGATTTCAGCGGTGCCGACCAGGCACAGGTCGTGGCCTTCGATGTAATAGACCTGCGATTCCGGTCCGCGCGGCGCGAAGCCAATGCCCTCGAGCACGGCTGGCCGCGCGAGGTCTGGCGTAATCACGGGCCGGAATCCCCGTTTCACCAGCAGTTCCAGGGCAAATCGCTGGAGCGCCAGGTCGAGGAATACGAGTTCTTCGCGCAGGAAGTAGAATTTCTGCCCCGCGACCTTGGCGCCCGCCTCGAAGTCGACGAGCCCGTGGGCCTCCGCCAGCTCCACGTGGTCCTTGGGCCGAAAACCGAATGCACGCGGAGTGCCCCAGGTTTTCAGCACACGGTGATCGGTGTCGGCGGCGCCTGCCGGTACATCGGGATGCGTCAGATTGGGCAGGCTGCGGTTGCGGGCGTCGAGTTCGGCGTCGAGGGCTTCGACGCGGGCGCGGAGTTCAGGCTCGAGCGTCTTGCAGCGCTTGCCTGCGCCGACCAGCCACGCACGGTCCTTGGCAAAGGCGTGGGAGTCGGCAGGCATCCCGATTTCCGCGTGCAGCCACGGCGCCAGCGCGGTGCGCAGTCCGCCGCCATCCAGATCGAGGCGTCCCGTCTGGCGGGCGAGCACGTTCGCTCCGTGCCGCAACTCTTCCAGGCGCACAAGCGTCCGGTTGCGCTCAGCGTAAGCAGCGGCGATCGCGGCGACATCGACATCGACGTGGCGGCGGATGCAATTGGCCTGGACCGCTTCGACGTTCGCGGCGACGTGGCGGAGATCGAGCATGGGCGCCGCCTTCCGGCATTCGCCGGGGTCCGCCAGTCTAGTACGCGACGGGCGTCGAATCGAGGGGCGGCGCGGCCACCGGTGCCCGTGCGAGCACCGGCCCGAGCGCCGCGTAGAGCCAGCCGACAAGGTCGCCGCGCAGGGTGGGCAGGCTCAGCAGTGCGATGCCACTATGCAGGCCCGGCACGACGACGGCGCGGCGATTCAGGAGGCGCGCCAACAATTCCCGGCCGGCGTCGGCGCTCTCCGACTTGTCGGCAAAGGCCACGAAGACCTGCCGCCGCGCGATCGACTCCACCGCGTCCCGAACATCGAGGTCCGGGACGTCGATAGCAGCCGAGAGCGCCACCAGCGCGCTGACCTCGTCGTGCCCGGCGGCGTACAGCAGGACGGCGGTTGCGGCGTCGTCGGCAGCGAGCACTGCAATGGGTGCCGGCGCAGCCCCCGGCCGCACGCGCAGGGCGGCCAGCGCGGCCGCCAGGAGCAAGGCCTGCTCGCGCACGCGTGCCGTCCGATCGGCGATAGGCGGCGCGCCGGCCACGCCCTCGAGGGTTGCCACGGCGGCGTCGCGGTGGGCGCGCAGCGTCTCCAGCACAGGCAGCCACGCCGGAACGTCGGCAGCATCCGCAGCGGCCGCCACCACGAGCGGAGCGCCGGCCTCGCGCGACGGCCACAGTCGCACATCGAGCGTGCGCCCGTCGGGCAGCGGCACGGCAATTCGCCTGCCGGGACCCAGCGGAGCCACGCGGCGGGGCCGGGGCACCTCTGTCTGCGGGGCGCCGAGCGTGCGGTCGTCGGCCGACGCGATGGGGCGCTGCGGCATCGGTGCCGTCGGGTCCGGGTCGACCACCGCGAAGTGCCCGACGATCAAGGCCGTCAGGACAGCCAGCAAGGCGAGCAATGCCCAGGCTTGGCGCGTCTGCATCCGTTCGCCGCCGCCGGCAAGAAGGGAGCCGACCCGGGCGTTGTAGCGTCGGGCCGCGCGGTCGGCAACTCGGAGCGGTGGCGCGCCGCATCGCCACGCGCACCGTCGATGTGGTCGCACCCCGCCGCGTGCGGTACCGTACGGAGCCTGCCCGCGGCAGGCTTCGGGTCTGGATGCACGGCCTCGCCGCGATGCTGCTGTTCCTGTTCGCTTGCGGCTGCGCCACACGGACGCTGGCGGTTTCCGTCGGGCCTGCCGCTGCCGGGTCCACACGCTCCAGCGACGCGACCGCCGAGCAGGACTCCCCTGCAGGAGGATCAGACGCCGCCGGCGCGGCCGAGTCGCGGACCTCGATCGCGAACGTGGGCCAGAATCCTGCGGCATCCTGCGGCACAGGCAAGCCGCCTGGCCCGGACGCCTTCGTTGCAGACGTGCCGCCGCCGCCCGCCACCTGCCCGGCAGCGCCGTCGCCCCTCTTCGCCGAAGAGGCGGCACCACCGCCGACGCTGGCTGTCGAACTTGGCATCGCCGCTCCGCCCGACGGTGCATTCGCCCTCCTGGCGCCGGGCACGTGGCGCCCCATCGATCACGGCGTCCAGGGTGGCATGCACGTGGCGGTCGGCATCCGGGTGGGCCTTCCCGGCGAAAAGGCGGCAAAGCTGCTGGCCCAGATTCACGCCACGGCAGCGCTGTCGTGCGATCCCGTGGCGGCAACCTCGATCCCGGCCCGTTGGCTCGTCCAGGCGGCGGGCGCGGCAGATGCCTACACGGACGTCATCCCGAGCGGGCCTCCGCTGTGGCTCATCTTTCCAGAGCCCGGCACACAATCTGCCAAGTATTGCGGCCGATGGCTGCGCCTCCACGTGCAGGTCCGCATCAAGGGCACGGCGCTGTGGGGCGAGACGACCCTCGCGGTTCGTCTGTACGACGGGCTGGTCGCGGGCCGGGAGGCCCCCTGAGGGACCCCTTGCGATCGCGCAACGAGCCTCAGCAGCAAGGGGCTGGCGCTGCACCATTTTTCTGGCCAAGCTGCGGCCGGCGCGGGCAATTGACACTCGTAGCGGCCGAATGGTAGGTTGTCTAACCGTAAGAACCGCACCGGCGAGGCCTGCGCTCAGGTTCGCCTGCTCGGCGGGTCTCCCCCGCATCGGCACGTCGGTCGGTTTGAACGGGCACGCCGCCCAAAGAGTCCAGCGCGCTGGACTTGACGCTGTGTTGCTGCTAGGAGTGTTGTCGCGACGCGCCAGCTTGGCTCCCACGCGGGAGCCTCGGGCGGAGGCACTTCAGACGAGTGCTATAGCATTGAGGAACCATCGGCTGCGGCAGGGAAGAACCATGGGCAGCAGAACGGAGGAAATGATGTCTCGCCTGATCGACCGTGCTTGGCTACGTGCCGCCCCCGTTGCCGTACTCGGCGTCGTCGTGCTCGGCTTGGGCGCGTGCGCTGAGGACGTGCCCACCGCTGGCGGTGAGAAGACCGACGTCGCCGAATCGGATTCGCAAGGCGCGACGGGTGAGGTGGCTACAACGCCCGACACGACCGCGGCTCCTGACGTGACCGTGACGCCCGATGTCCCCGTGACGCCCGATGTCCCCGTTTCGCCCGACGTGGCCCCTGAGCCCGACGTGGTTCCGATCGACACCTCCGAGGTGAAGACGAATCTGTGCCCAGGCGGCGCGAACTGCGACTGCAAGGACTCGAAGGAATGCGACACGGGGCTCTGCCTCGAGACGCCCGACGGCAAGAAGTGCGGCCAGAAGTGCTCCGATGCGGCGTGCTCGGCCGGCTACGGCTGCAAGGTTGTCGATACCGGCGGCGGCGATCCCGTGAGCTTCTGCGTGCCCCTCGCGCTGGCCACGTGTTCGCCGTGCCAGGTCAACAAGGACTGTCAGGTGCAGGGCCTCACCGACGCGCTGTGCATCGCGTACGGCGGCGCCGGCAAGTTCTGCGGCTCGGCGTGCACGAAGGACGAGGAGTGCCCGGGCAAGGAGTACGGCTGCGTCAACATCACCGACGAAGGCACAGGCAAGACGTCGAAGCAGTGCAAATTGAAGACGAAGCCCGGCACCGGCGCCGACTGCAGCAAGGACGCCAAGGTGTGTGGCACCGGCGAAGTGTGCGACGCGGGCAAGTGCGCGATCCAGCCGGCGTGTGCTTGCTCAGCGTGGGCCAAGCAGTCGGGCCTGAAGACGACCTGTAGCGCGGCCGATTTCGGCAAGAGCTGCACGGCGGAGCGCAAGTGTGGACCGAACGGCCTCGAGGACTGCACGGCCAAGGTCGTGCCGTGCTCGGTCAAGGGCTTCAAGGACGGCACGAACAAAGCGTGCACGACGAACGCCGAATGCACAGACAAGGGCGAAGAGTGCAACGCCGGCAAGTGCGCGGTCCTGATCGGCGAATGCAAGGGCGAGCCGGCGTGCGGCAGCACGGCCAGCTGTGCCAAGATCGACCCGCCGGTGGCCGAAACCTGCGACGCCAAGGACAACGACTGCGACGGCGCAACCGACGAGGAGTTCACCTGGAAGAACCCGGTGGACGGCGCCGAACTGAAGTGGGGCGCCAGTTGCGGCGCCGGACCGTGCGCGGGCGGCTCCGTCGTTTGCGAGACGAACATCAAGGCGGCGTGCTCCACGGCTGCGAAGGCGAAGGCGACCGAGGACTGCAACAACGTCGACGACGACTGCAATGGCAAGCTCGACGACCTGACCTGCGACGACAAGAACGAGTGCACGGACAATGCGTGCGCTTCGACGACCTCGACCTGCACGAATCCGCCGAATTCCTCGAAGTGCGACGACAAGAATGCGTGCACTGGCGAAGACGCTTGCGACGGCAAGGGCGCCTGCATCGGCAAGGTCAAGGACTGCGGCGACGCCAAGCAGTGCACCAAGGACGAGTGCGACCCGACGAACGGGAAGTGCGCGAACCCGAACCTGGTCGGCTCATGCGACGATGCGAATGCGTGCTCGATCGGCGACAGCTGCGGCGACAACAAGGGCGTGTACGAGTGCCTGCCCGGCAAGGACCCGCTCAAGTGCGACGATGCAAACGCGTGCACCGACGACGTGTGCGACACGCTCAAGGGCTGCCAGTCCAAGCCGAACGCCGGCACGTTCTCGTGCTACTCTGGCGACGAGAAGTCCAAGGGCGTCGGCGTCTGCAAGGAGGGCGTCAAGAAGTGCGACCCGGCGACGGGCAAGATCCTGGACAAGTGCGAGAATGAAGTGGTGCCGTCGAAGTCCGAGGCCTGCGACGGCAAGGACGACACCTGCGACGGCAAGACGGACGAGGGCTGCAAACCGACGTCGGTCGCGATCACGTTCTCTTCGGCTTATGTGCAGGGCAAGTCGGGCGACAAGCAGCTCCAGATGCTGGTCGGCCCGTCGGGGCCGGTCGGCAAGGCCAAGGGCACGGGCAAGTACGAGGTCGACTTCGGCTTCCTGGCTTGGCTCAAGGCGCTCGTGGGCGGCAAGTAAGACAACGGGCGGGCAGCGGCAGTTTCTTCCGCCCGGCGGCGCGCGATTTGTGGGCAGCAGACCAGCTTCGGACGCTCCTCGATGAGCGTGTGATCGTGCTCGACGGCGCGATGGGCACGCAGCTCTACGACGCCGGCTTCAGCTACGAGCGTGCGTTCGACGGCCTGAACCTCAGCCACCCGCAGGTCGTGCGCCGCGTGCATCGCGACTACGTGGATGCCGGCGCGCACATCGTGACCACGAATACGTTCGGAGCCAACCGCCTGCGGTTGCAGCGCACGCACCTGGGCGAGCAGGTGGCAGCGATCAATGCGGCCGGCGTTCGGCTGGCCCGCGAGGCGGTCCACGCGCGGCCGCCGCACAACCGTCCCCTGGTGGGCGCAAGCGTCGGGCCGCTCGGGCAGCCGTTGGCACCGATCGGCCGACTGACGCGCGAATTGGCGGCTGAGGCGTTTCGCGAGCAGTTGCAAGCGTTGGCTGATGCCGACCCGGACCTGTTCCTGCTGGAGACGTTTTCGGACCTCGACGAATTGCGCCTGTGTGCCCACGTGCTGGCCGAGGTGGCGCCGGGTGTCGCGTTCCTGGCGTTTGCGACGTTCACCGAAGAGGGCAAGACGATCTACGGCCACAAGCCCGAGGAGATCGCGCGCGGCCTACTCGCCGAAGGAGCCGCCGCGGTGGGCGCGAATTGCTCGACGGGTCCCCAGGCGCTCGACACGGTCGTCGAACGCATGGGGCGCGTCCCGCACGCGCGCCTCGCCTTGTCGCCCAACGCCGGGCTGCCCCGCCTGGTCGATGGCCGCTACGTCTACGTGGCCTCTCCAGACTACTTCGCCGAGTGGGCCGTGCGCATGGCCGACGCCGGCGTGCGCGCGATCGGCGGCTGTTGCGGCACCGGACCGGGCCACGTCGCCAAGATGGTCACGGCCGTCGGCGTGCGGTCGCCGCAGGTGCGGGTGGTCGCCAACGAAGCACTGCCGGAGGCCCGCGACACGGACGCTCCCGTCCCGCAGGCGAGCGGGCGCGTCGGTTCGGACTTCGAGCGCAAGTTGGCTGCGGGCGCGTTCGTGGTCAGCGTCGAACTCGACCCGCCACGTGGCATCGACTGCGAGCGGCTGATTCATGGAGCCGTCGCGCTGCGGCAGGCGGGAGTCGACGCGATCAACATCGCCGATTCCCCACTCGCGACGGCGCGCATGAGCCCGTTGGCCTTGGCGGTGCTGATCCGCCAACAGGTGGACATCGAAATCTTGCTGCACATGTCCTGCCGAGACCGCAACTTGTTGGGCTTGCTGGGAGAGTCGATGGGGTCACACGCGCTGGGCGTGCGCCACCTGTTGTGCGTCACGGGCGATCCGCCTTCTGTCGGCGACTACCCCGGCACGCGCGGCGTGTTTGAGGTCGACTCGATCGGCTTGCTCGCGACATTGGCGCGCCTCAACCGCGGCCAGGACGCGAACGGCAAAGCGCTGAACTACCGCACTGATTTTCGCCTGTCGTGCGCCGTGAATCCGACGGCGCCAGACCTCGATCGGGAGGTCGAGCGCTTTCACCGCAAGGTCGATGCCGGAGCCACGTACGCGTTGACGCAGCCGCTGTACGATCCGGTCGATCTGGAGCGATTCATCGAACGCGCGCGCCCGCCCATCCCGATCCTGGTGGGCGTGCTGCCGCTGCGCAATGCGCGCCACGCCCACTTCATCCACCACGAAGTCCCGGGCATGGCGATCCCGCTGTCGATTCGGGAGCGCATGCGGCAGGCAGGGGAGCGCGGACCCGACGAGGGTGTCGCGATTGGCCGCGAGTTCCTGGCCGCCGTGAAACCGCTGGTTGCCGGCACGTACCTGATGCCGCCGTTCAACAAATTTGAAATGGCGATCGAGATGTTGGCTGACTAATACCAAATCCCTTGAATTCTGCTCGGTACTCGCTCGCCGCGTTCGTCGCGAGCCCTCGATCCGATTCGGCGGGCTTGGGTATCATCACGCCGCGCCAAAGTCCCGCGCAGCGGGCGCCTATGCGGCCAGGCCAGCAACGCCTACAACTCGATCACTTCGCCTTCCCGCACGAACGCCGCATTCGGGTGCATATCGCGCAAGGCGATGGCGATCTCATCGAGTTGTCCGTCCTCGCGCGCGGGCTCGTGGTGGAAAAGCAGCACGCGCTTGGCTCCCGCTGCCTTGGCGTGCCGCAGCGCCGCTTCGTGCGTGGCGTGGCCCCAGCCCCGGCGCGGCGGACCCGCGCGGCCGTGGTATTCGTCTTCGGTATAGGTCGCATCGACGGACAGCACATCGCAGTCGCGCGCCAGTTCCAGGAATACGGGGTCGAGTTCTCCGTCTGCCGGGTGCTCCCAGTCCGATGCGTGCACGAACGAGCGGCCATCGCACTCGAACCGGTACCCCACCACACCGCCTGGGTGGTGCAGGCGGCGCGTATGGATGTGGAGTGGGCCGAACTGGAGGGAATCGCCCATCGTCAGCCGCTTGAAGGTGATGGTGGCGCTCAGGTCGTCCATCGAGATCGGGAACGCGGGCTGGGCAAAGAGGGCGCGCAGGACATCCTCTACGGCAGAGCCATTGTGCAGGGCAGAGTAGACGTCGAACGTGTTGCCGGGCACGAGGAACGGGACGAAGAACGGAAAGCCCTGAACATGATCCAGGTGCAGGTGCGTCATGAAAAAGGTGACGTTCACCGGCGCGCGCTTCATCAGCGAGTTGCCGAACAGGCGTACGCCCGTGCCCCCGTCGATACCAAAGGTCTGGTCGCCCGCGACGAGTTCGAGGCTGGTCGTGTTGCCGCCGTAGCGCACGGTGTCGGGACCCGGGGCCGGGATGCTGCCGCGAACTCCCCAATACTTCACGCGGAACGGCACACGGGCATTGGTCGGCGCGCCGGGAGTCGATTCGGTCACGAAGTCCACCTGGCCGAAGGACCGGGGTCGGATTGCCCGGCTGCCACCGCATGGCGGCAGCGCGACGTCGTGCGCACCGCACCGCCAGAGTTCCTCCGTTGCCCGTCAGGCCAGGTCCTCCAGCACCGCAGGCGAATGTACACGCAAGTCCGGGCTTGCGGCAAGATTTCTGCCGGAGCCATCAGGGTTGGGCCGCCGGTCGCTGAATCGGAATGCGCACGCGGGTCGATTCTCCGGCCCGTCCGAGGTCGAGGTCGAGTGAGTTCGCTGCGGCAACCTTGGCAAATGCGGTCACGAGATCGTCGGGCGTCACGATACGCACTCCATTAATCGCACGAAGAATGTCCCCTGGTCGTACCCCGCTGCGCGCCACGCGCGGGTCGCCATTCCACAGGCTAACGATCCGAAAACCGATCAATTGGCGGCGCGCGTCGAGCACCGGCTCCAGCGGCACGTCGCGCAACAGCCAACCGGGCCCCCGCTGGAGCACCCGGTCGAGTTGGGCGACGGGGATCGTCAGAGGCTCCTGCAGCCCGTCCGCATCGATGCGTCGCGCGCCGCTGGCAGCCACCGCTCCACTGGCCACGGTGCGGGCGGCAGTGCCTTCTGTGCTGGGCGCAGGGTTCACATTGGCGGGCTCTGCGTGCCCCGACTCTGCGTTGCTTGCCGCGCCACAGGCCACCGTGCCGAAAGACACTGAGCCGACGCCGGCGGCCAGGACGGCCGCCAACCGCATGACCGTCCAGCGCGGCCACACGGTCATGGGGCTGCGCCGCAGAAGGAGTGGGTGGCCGCTTCGAGCCGGTCGGGCTTGCCGAGCAGGTCGGATCGACACACGAGACCCTCGCGGCACCCGTCCTCGGCGCTGCACGATCGCATGCACGCCCGCACATCTGCCCCGAAATCGACGCAAATGGCCTCCGGAGGGCACTCACCGGGGCGGCAGGGCGTACGCAGGCAATAGCCCTGTGGCAGCGTGGTGTCGCACGTGAGCGTGGTGCCGCACTGGCTGTCGGCGGCGCACTCATCGCCCACGGTGGGACCGCACGCGACCAACCCGAGGCAGGCGAACGCAAGGCGGACGCACGCGCCCGCGAAGGTACGGCAACGCGCGCGGCAGGGCAGGCGGGTCATGGATGGGCTCCGGCGGCGGGGCGGTCACCGGCGCAGCCACGGCGGTACGAATCGGCGATCGTGCGCTCGGCTGCGGCGGGGTCCCTGCGCGCGAATTCTGCGAACGCCTGGGAGAAATCGGTCCCGCTGGCGAAGCCACGGGTGACGAATGGCTGGAGGTCGCCCGGAGCCGCACCCACCAGCGCGCAGCGCACGGCATGGTAGGCCGCGGCCAACTCCTGGGCGGACTTGACGGTCGCGGCTGCCGTCGCGGTTGCGGAAGCGGGCAGGGCCGACGCCGCGCCGGCGGCCACCGCAGCGGCTCCCTTGGCTGCCGGCTCCCCGGCGTTCTTGCCGCACGCCCCACAGGCGACGGCACACGCCAGAGCGGCGTACATGGCGCGCCAGCGGGCCGTGGTCGTGTCCGCCCTCATGCTGCCACCCGCAACGCCGCGCGGCCCGGGTACACCGCCGCGGCACCGAGCGCTTCCTCGATGCGCAACAACTGGTTGTACTTCGCGGTGCGCTCCGAGCGCGACAGCGAGCCGGTCTTTATCTGGCCGGCCCCGGTCGCCACGGCGAGGTCGGCGATCGTCGTGTCCTCCGTCTCGCCCGAGCGGTGAGAAATCACGGTGCGGTAGCCGGCGCCGTGTGCCATCGCAATGGCATCCAACGTCTCCGACAACGTGCCGATCTGATTCACCTTGACGAGAATCGCGTTGGCGATCCCCTCGGTGATGCCGCGCTGCAGCCGCAGCGGATTCGTAACGAACAGGTCGTCGCCCACGAGCTGCACGCGGTCGCCGATGCGCTCGGTCAACAGCTTCCAACCCGCCCAGTCGTCTTCGGCCATGCCGTCCTCGACGCTCACGATCGGGTACGCAGCACACAGCCCGGCGAGGTAGTCGACCATGCCCGCCGAATCGAGCGCTCGGTGCTCGCTGTGCAGCGAATACTGGCCGGTTTTGGCGTCGTAGAATTCCGAGGATGCAACGTCGAGGGCGAGCGCGAGATCGGTACCGGGCCGATAGCCGGCCGCCTCGATCGCCGCCACGAGCAATTCGAGGGCCTCGGCATTCGACTGCAAGCGTGGTGCGAAGCCGCCTTCGTCGCCGACCGCGGTGACCAGGCCCTTTTTCGCGAGGAGCTTCTTCAGGTGGTGGAACGTCTCCGCGCCCGCCCGCAGCGCTTCGGCGAAGGTCGACATGCCGACCGGCACGACCATCGTCTCCTGAATGTCGATGCCACCCACGGCATGGGCGCCGCCGTTCACGAGGTTCATCAGCGGCACGGGCAGCACGCGTGCTTGCGCGCCGCCCAGCCAGCGCCACAGTGGCAGTTCATAGGCCGCCGCCGCCGCGTGCGCCGCGGCCAGGGAGACGCCGAGCATCGCGTTGGCGCCAAGTTCGTGCTTGTTGGCGGTGCCGTCGAGTTGCAGCAGCACGGCATCGACGGCGCGCAGGTCCGCCGCGTCGCGCCCCGCCAGCGCCGGGCCGATCCGGTCGATGACGTGGGCGATCGCGCGACGGACACCCCGGCCCAGGTAGCGGTCGTCGCCATCGCGCAGTTCGAGCGCCTCGTGCGTCCCCGTCGATGCCCCAGACGGCACCATTGCGCGGCCGACCGCGCCGCCCGCCAGGGTGACCTCGACCTCGACGGTTGGATTGCCGCGCGAATCGAGCACTTCGCGGCCGTGGACGCGCTGGATCGCGGTGCGCATGGGGAGACTCCGCCCGCAAGTTTCGGGGCCGAGAGCGTACGGTGCCGCGGGCAGGCGGGTCAACGCGAGTGTGGCGCGTGCGGCAAAGCAGGCCGGCGCGCACATCGAAGCTGCCACTGCACATCGACCTTGCCACGCAGCGCAGTGCTGGGCGACCCTGCGTCCCGCCAGCCCTCTCGGTTGGCCGAGCAGGAGCATCCCATGCAACGCCGCATCAAGGCCGCCGTCGTGCAGACGCGGTCCACCGAAGACGTGGAGGCGAATCTGGCGCGTGCAGCCGAACTCGTGCGGGCGGCGCGCCAGGACGGCGCCGAGTTCATCGCCCTGCCAGAAAACGTTGCGTTTCTGCGGGTGACATCGACGGGGCACCACGGCGAGCCGCTCGACGGGCGCGTGGCCACCTTCTTCGCCGATCTCGCGCGCGAACTGGCGTGCCACATCCTTGTCGGGTCGCTGCAGGAGTCGATCGACGGCGATGCGCGCGTCTACAACACGTCGCTGCTGGTCGGCCCGCAAGGCGAAACGGTGGCGACGTATCGCAAGATCCACCTGTTCGACATCGACATCCCGGGCGAGGTGTCGTTCCTGGAGTCTGCCCGCGTGGCGCCCGGCCACGATCCGGTGGTCGCCGATGGCTGTGGAGCGCGGTTTGGACTGACGGTGTGCTACGATCTGCGCTTTCCCGAACTGTACCGGGCGCTTTTGGACCGCGGCGCTGAGGTGCTGCTCGTGCCGGCGGCCTTCACGCTGCAGACGGGCAAGGACCACTGGGAACTCCTGCTGCGGGCGCGCGCCGTCGAGAACCAGTGCTGGCTGCTGGCGCCGGGCCAGTGGGGTCACCACGGCGGACCGCGCCACAGTTGGGGCCATTCCATGATCATCGACCCGTGGGGGCACGTCGTGGCGCGCTGCTCGGACGGCGAGGGGTTCGCGTCGGCATGGCTCGACCCGGCGAAGCTGGCAGACGTGCGCAGGAACCTGCCTTGCGCACAGCACCGCCGCATGTGAACTGCGCGGTGCGGCGCTTGCCCGGCGCTCGGCCCGTCCTATCTTCTGACGCTCGCTTGGGCGGATGCGCGCTGATGGTGACCGAACTCATCAAGGACCGGGCCTTTGCCACCGAAGCGGGCACGCAGCGTTTTGCGCGCCGCCACGGACGCGACCGTCCCGCTGACGCCTACCGTGCAATGTACCGCCTGCAGTTTTCGGCGCTCGGCCTGGGCACCTACCTCGGGCCCGCGGATGCGGCGACGGACGTTCGCTACGAGGCGGCCGTCGAAGCGGCAGTGCGCCATGGCATCAACGTGTTCGACACGGCGTCGAATTACCGCTGCCAGCGCTCGGAGCGGGCGCTGGGGCGGGCACTGGGCCGACTTTTCGAGCGCGGCGAGGTGTACCGCAGCGAGTTGATCGTGGCGTCGAAGGTCGGGTTCGTGCCATTCGATGGCGCGCCACCCCCGGATCCGACGGGCTGGATGCAAGCGGCCACGGTCGGGCGCGGGCTCGCGAGCGCCGGCGAACTCGCCGCGGGGTGCCACTGCATGGCGCCGGACTTCGTGCGTGCCACGCTCCAGCAATCGCTGGCGAACCTCGGCCTCGAGACGATCGACGTCTACTTCTTGCACAACCCCGAGACCCAGTTGCAGGTCGTCGATCGCGCAACGTTCCGCGACCGGCTGCGGCGGGCCTTCGAAGCACTGGAAGGCGAGGCCGACGCGGGCCGCCTGCGTGTCTACGGCCTGGCGACGTGGAGCGGACTGCGTGCGGGTCCCAGTGAGCGGGACCACGTGTCACTGGAAGACGCCGTGCGCGTCGCCGAGGAAGTCGCGGGCCAGCGCCACCGCATGCGGGCGATCCAGTTTCCGCTCAGCCTCGACATGCCCGAGGCCGTCGCGTGCGCGAACCAACGGGTGAACGGCGCTGCGTGCTCCGTTCTCGACGCTGCGGCGCAACTGGGCCTCGTGGCATTCGGCTCAAGTCCGCTTCACGCTGGCCGGCTCGCGCGGCGCACGCCCGCGCATGTACCGAGCCTGCCGCGCCCGGCTCCAAGCGATGGCGCGGGGCTGCCCGAGACGGCGACAGCGGCGGAGACGGCCGTGACCTACGCGCGCTCGGTGCCCGGCCTGACGTGTGCGCTCGTCGGCATGGCCGATGCGGGGCACGTCGGGGCCAACGCGCGCATCCTGGCTGGACTGCCGGCGTCGGAGCAGTGGGTGCAGGCGGCGACCAAGCCTCCGGCGGCGGGCTGCTGCACCTGATGCTTGCCGGGTTGTGTCGAGGCGTGGACGCGGCGAGCCCCGCGTCCTACCCTGCGCGACCCCGAGCGGAATGCAGCCCGCCGATTGGAGAGCCATGCACAAGGTCGTCATCCTCGGTTCCGGCCCGGCCGGCCTGACCGCCGCCATCTACACCGGCCGCGCGCTCCTCGAACCTGTTGTTTTCGAGGGCGGTTTCCACGACACGGGCGAACTGATGACGCCCGGCGGCCAGTTGATGATTACGACGGAAGTGGAGAATTTTCCGGGATTTCCCGAGGGAGTCACCGGCCCGGAACTCGTCGAACGCTGCCGCAAGCAGGCCCAGCGGTTCGGCGCCGTGCACCGCGACGAAGTCATCGAAGAGGTCGACTTCTCCGGATTCCCGCTGCGGCTGCGTGCCAGCGACGGATGGGTCGAGGCCGCCACCGTGATCGTGGCGACCGGAGCCAACGCGCGCTGGCTGGGCTGCAAGGGAGAAACCGAGTACCAGAACCGCGGCGTGAGCGCGTGCGCGACATGTGATGGGGCTTTTTTCAAGGACATGGAGGTCGTCGTAGTCGGCGGCGGCGACACGGCGATGGAGGAGGCGAACTTCCTGACCCGCTACTGCCCGCGCGTCACGATCGTCCACCGCCGCGACAGTTTTCGGGCGTCGAAGACGATGGCGCAGCGCTCGCTGCAGAACCCGCGCATTTCCGTGCAGTGGAACGCCGTCGTCGACGAGGTCGTCGGTGATGGTCGCCGTGTCACCGGCGTGCGCCTGCGCTCGACCGCCGACGACAGCGTGCGCGACTTCGCGTGCCAGGGCGTGTTCGCGGCGATCGGGCACGAGCCAAACACGAAGGTGTTTCGCGGCCACCTCGACCTGCATGACGACGGCTACGTCCGCGTCGGGCCGCGGCTGACGACGAACGTGGCGGGCGTTTTTGCCGCTGGGGACGTGTGCGACAAGCGCTACCGCCAGGCGATCACGGCGGCGGGCATGGGGTGCATGGCGGCGCTCGAGGCGGAGAAGCACCTCGACGAACTCGTCGCCGCCGGGCGCATCGGCCATTGATCGCTACAGATCGACCACGCAGGCGTCGGCGGACGCGACGTCAAAGAACAGGCCGCCGACGCGCAAGAACCGATCGAGCGAGTCGGTGGCGCACAGTTGCGTTGCGCCCGGCCGGTCCGGCAACGCGGGGGCGGCCAGCAGCGCGGCGAGATCGTTCGAGACGGCGTCGGCCGAATCGACCAGTGCCACGGGGCGCCCGAGAATCTCGGTGACGACGCGGGCAATCAACGGCTTGAACACGGGGTAGTGCGTGCAGCCCAGCACGAGCGTGTCGATTTGCGCGACGTCGGGTTCGGCCAGCCACGGGCCGAAGTAGGCGCGCAGGGTGGCTTCGGCGGCCGGATGGTCGAACCAACCCTCCTCGGCGAGGCTGACGAGGAGCGGCGTAGCGCGGACATGAACGCGCGCGTCCGGTGCAAGCGCGGCGATCGCAGCCGGGTAGGCACCCGAAGCGACGGTGCGCTCTGTGCCGATCACGCCGATGTGGCCCGACAGGGTCGCCGCCACGGCCGCGCGCGCGCCGGGCTCGACGACACCGAGCACAGGGAGGCCATGGCGGGCCCGCAGCGCCGGAAGCGCGCAGGCCGACGCCGTGTTGCATGCGACCACGAGCGCGTCGGCCGGAACGTCGAGCAGCCGTGCCGACGCCTGCAACGCGTACTTGACGACCGTTTCCGCGCTTTTTGTTCCGTAGGGCAGCCGCGCCGTGTCGCCAAGAAAGCGCACGTCGAGCCAAGGCAATCTGCGCCGCACGGCCGCCACGACGGTCAAGCCGCCGACGCCAGAGTCGAATACGGCGACCCGGGCAGGCCGCGGCAGGGCGGGCGCGGGCGCGGGGGCTACGGCGGCTGCGGGCGACGGAGACTTCGACATGGGCGGCAATCATCAACGGTGGGCACCGAAGTCTCATTGGCCGCTGGCGACGGGTCAAGTATGCTGCGAAGGCCCCCTTGCGCCGGAGCCCGGTACGCAGCACGGGTGGCGCCGGACGGTAGCGGTGGGCCGCAAAAGCGACACAAGGACGCAGCGCGGCGATGCATGGGCAGCGATCGGCGCGACCCTCCTCGGCGCAGGCTTCGGGCTGGCGGCTTGCGGTGAAGCTGCTGCCGGCGCGGCCGGTGCTCCGCCGGACTCGGTGTTTTCGAGCGACGTCATCGCACCGAGCAACGTCACTGCAGCGAACAAAGGGGCTGCCCCGGGCTGGAGCCAGTACCGCACCGGCGATGGTGTCTGTGGCTTGCGCTGGCATGTTCCGCGCATCGAGTTCAAGACGGACCGCCGCGGGCTGCGCGACGTGCCACAGGGGACGTTCGAGGCGACGGTGCGCACGGCCCTGCAATCGTGGCAGGCGATCTCGTGCGGCGTGTGCGTTTCTCCCAACGGCGCCATGTGCGCGCCCGTCGCATGTGCGCCGCAACCGCTCGGACTCGAGTTCACGCTGGCCGGCTCAGCGACGGCGACGGAGGCGGGCGCGAGCTGCACGCAGCGCTCCTCCACCGGCACCTGCACCGCCGTGACGTCGAACGGCAACTTCTTCCTTGGCGTGCAGGATCCGGCCCAGTGGCACTACGGCATCGGCGTCGTCGGCCTCACAAAACTGACGTTCAACCACGCGGACGGCGACATCGCAGACGCAGACGTCCTGCTCAATGACGTGCACCAGACGTTCACGCCGGCTTCACTGTGCTACACGCTGACGCACGAGACCGGCCACGTTCTCGGGCTCGACCACAGCCTGAACCCGGACGCGACGATGTACATGTCAGGCGTCAAGTCGACGTGCGCGCTGCACGCAGACGATCGCCTCGGCGCGTGCCACGCCTATCGGACACGGTGCGGGGCGGCGACCGTGTGCCAAGACTCCACTGCTTCAGGTGGAGGCTCCAGCGCAGGCTGTGCCGCCGCGAGCACCTCCGGCGGCGGCGGCGGATTCTTGGCCAGCGTGATGGTGCTGGCCCTGTGGCTGGCCCTGTGGCTGGCCCGTGGCCGCGGTCGCTTTCGGTCCACAGGCCCAGTGGGCTAGCCGTACAGTCGGTGCAGGGCCTGCATCGCCACGTTGGCCAGCGCGTGATGAATCGCCGGGGCGAGCGCGCCGCCCGAACGCTGGGCGAGCCAGGCGAACACGAGGCCTGGAAAGAACACGAGCAGTCGGTGCGGCGCAGGCGTCGCCACGAGGTGGATCACGGCAAACAGTGCCGCCGACGCCACGTGCGCCGCCCCGAACGGCACGCCGAGAATGCGCGTCTGCGGTGGCCAACACCCGCGCAGGCGCGCCAGCACGTAGCCGCGAAAGAAGGCTTCCTCGGGCACCGCGACGACCACGAATTGCGTCAAGGCGAGCCATGCGAGCCAGCCCGGCCCCCACTGCGCCAGTTCCGGCGGAGCCGTCCAGAGCCCCGGGCCGGCGCCGCGGGCGAGGCCATGCACGGTCGTCTGCCACCCGTCGAAGCCGGCCGCGAACAAGACCAGCACGACGGCACTGACGGCCATGCCGAGGCCAAGCGCGCGCCACGGTTGCGGTCCCGGCAGGCCGAGCGGGTCGCCTTCAAACGGTCGCTGCCGCGCCACCAGCAACGGCACGCCGAGAAACGCCGCCGCCACGAGTGCGCCCCCTTCGCGGGCCATCCAGTCCGAGTACTCTGCCGCAACCTCGACGGCGGCAATCGCGACGGCGACGGCCGCGACGGCAAGCACGACCTCCGCCGCGTGGCGAGGTTCGCGCGCGGGCTCACCTGGCGGGGCAACAGACGTCACGCCGCCTGGATGGCCACAAGGTAGTTGCGGAAGGCTCCTTCATGGCGGCCGTCTTCGGCCTTCTCGATGTGCATCACGAAGCGTCTGCCCTGATCCGTCTCCGTCGCGCTCTGCAACAGCTTGCCGTTCAGGTAGACCGTGCGCCAGACGCCGGCGACGGGAATGGCGAGGTTGACCGTGAGTTGCTCGTCCATGTTCGGCGAATCCGCTTCGCTGACGATGGCGCACGCCACCTGGCCAAGGCCGACGAGGCGCGCCGGAATGAGGAGGTTCTTGCGCTGGTAGGTGATCGGCAGATCGACCGGCCGCATGACTTTGGGATCCGGCTTGGCGCCCGCTGCCGCTGTGCGCGCACCGGGTGCGCTGGCCGTGGTCCCGATGACGGGGGTTGGTCCGCCGGGACGACCAAGACCGGGCTTGGCGGCCGCAGGATTCGCCGCACCCGGCGAGGTACCCAGAAACGCAGCCGTGACGCCCGCCGGCGCCCGCCCCACGCCCGGGGCGATCGCGCGGACAGACTCGCTCGACGCCGGCACGGGGCCGCGCCCGACGCCATACTTGTAGGGCACGATCGCCGCAGAGTCATCGACTGGCCTACGCGCGCCCGCAATCCGGGGCGCCTCCGGTCGCGTTGGGATGGCGAAGTCGAGCGACTGCGCGCGTGCCGTCGCCGACGGAGTATCCGAGACGGAGCGACCGAGCCTCGACTGCGCTGCAGAGGGCTCCGGCGCGGCCGCACCCTGGGGTTGGTACGTTCTCCCGCCAACGCGCGCCGCCACGGCGTCGCTGGGCAAGATGGGCGACAGCGCCGTGATCGGTCCTTCGCCGGGCGCTGTGCCCGGTCCCATGGCATCGGTCGTCTCGCTGCCGGATTCGGCGGTGCGGTACGAGCCGGTATCGGGCGGGCGAATGCCGTCGAGCAGTTCGTCAGCAGACACGCCGCTGTTCGTGTACCCAAACCGGCTGGACGGCCGCCGTTCTCCCGGCGCCAGCGCATAGACCGGCCATGACTGCGACGCCCCGTCCGACCCGATGTCCGAAGTGTTCTCTCCGCGCCGGCCGCCGATGGCGACCGATGGTTCAGACTCGCGCGGGTCGAACATGCCGCTCGGTTCGTAGCCCACCAAGTCGGCCGTCGGGACGGAGCCCGACGGCTGGCGCGGTACCGGCAGGTCGGGCTCAGGGGCTGCCGCCGACTGCGGCTGGAATCGGAATTCGCTGTCGGGCACGCGGGGGCGGCGGGGCACGGGCGGCGGGGGCACGGGCGGCGGGGGCACGAATTCGTCGAGTACCGCTGCGAGTGGGGCGGCCTCGTAGGGGCCGCCGGGAGGCCGTACAGCGCTGGCGGACGCTGCGGCTGCATGCGAAGCAGTTGGCGATCGTGCCTGCGCGCTCACGCTCGCATACAAGCCCGACGCCGCAGTGCGTGGTTGGTTCGCGTACGGCGAGGCAGGTGGCGGCGCCGGCACGCCGCCCATCGAGCGAGCGGCCGACACCTGAGCGCGTGCCTCGTGCATTGCGGGGATGGGCTTCGACACGCCTTCGCTCGCCGGCACGCCCGGGGACGCGCCGCCGGCAGGAGCGACGACCGCCGGTGACCAAGAACCCAGCGAACGCTGCATGGTGGACCCAGACGCGCGCCCCCTCGCCGGGTTGGCTAGCGCGGTCCCCAGCGCGATCGCCGAGCCGCTGCGCGAGCGCTGCGACAACACCGGTGGATTGAAATGATTGGAAAAGTCGAAGTGTGCGACGCGATCGTCGCCGAGTTCGGCACTGCGCACATCGGCCATCCGCAGCACATTCTGCAGCAGGCGGATCAGCGGTTCGGCGCCGTGTTCGCAGCGCGCGTGCTTCCACCGCAAGGCGAAGCCCTGCGGCCACGCTGAGCCCGCCGGGTTCGTCCGCACGATCGTGCCCGCCAACTCGACCAGCGGGCTGCCCAGCGTGCCCGCGCGCAGTACCAAGGTGGCGATCTGGTCGACCCTGGCGGACGAGCGCGTCGCAAAAAACGCGCCGGCAGGCCCGAGTTCGGTGCACACCATCTCGGTTCGTTCGTACTCGATCGTGACGGTGGCCTTGATCAGGACCGGATGGCGCGGCTGCTTGCGGCGGTCTTGGATCATGGCGTCGTCACAGTTCGCGGGCCCATCAAGCTGATGAAAAATAACACGGCGCGGCACGATCGCAACCGAACAGATTGCCCCGTCGGGGCGGGCACGTCGAGCCGCGGAGAGTCGCTCGGTGGACCCTTCTGCGGTCAGTCCAACCGCTCGAACAGCCCGGCCGCGCCCATGCCTCCACCGACGCACATCGTGACGACGCCGAACCGGCCGCCCGAGCGCCGCAACGCGTGCAACAGGGTCGCCGTCAGCTTGGCCCCGGTGGCGCCGAGCGGGTGCCCGAGTGCGATGGCGCCGCCCAGTGGATTGACACGCGCCGGGTCGATGCCGAGCGTTCGCATGACCGCGACGGCTTGGGCGGCGAAGGCTTCGTTCAGTTCGAAGTGGTCGATCGCGTCGATGGCGAGACCCGCGCGGGCCAGCAGCTTGGGCACGGCAGCGACCGGCCCGATCCCCATGACCTCCGGCGCCACGCCGACTGCCTGGAACCCACGCCACGCCGCGAGCGGCTTCAGCCCGTGGGCCCGCGCGCGCCCCCAACTCATGACGACGACGGCGGCGGCTCCGTCGGTCAGCGGACTCGACGAGCCTGCTGTCACCGTACCACCTTGCTGGAATGCGGGCTTCAGCTTCGCCAACCCGTCCAGCGTGGTGTCCGGCCGCGGCAATTCGTCGCGATCGAGCGCGCCGTCGGCCGTCTGGACTGCGACGAGTTCCGCCTCGAACACGCCCGCCGCCAGCGCAGCCGCGGCCTTCTGCTGGCTGTGCAGCGCAAACGCGTCCTGATCCGCGCGGGAGACGCCGTACCGTGCCGCGACGAGTTCTGCGGTATTGCCCATCGGCATGTAGACCTCGGGCCAGTCGCGGATCACAACGGGATGCGGCGCGATCTTGAAGCCGCCCATCGGCACCTGCGACATCGACTCGACGCCACCCGCGATCGCCACCTCGACCGAGCCGGCGGCGATGCGATCGGCCGCCATCGCGATGGCCTGCAGCCCTGACGAGCAGAACCGGTTGATCGTGACGGCGGGCACTTCGACCGGCAGGCCGGCGCGCAAAGCGGCGACCCGCGCGATGTTCATGCCCTGCGGCCCCTCGGGCATCGCGCAACCGAGCACGACGTCTTCGATGTCGGTCGCTTGCAACCCTGGCGTGCGGGCGAGCGCGGCGGAGATGGCGGCGGCGGCGAGGTCTTCAGGCCGCACGCGCGCGAGACTGCCCTTGAGCCCGCGCCCGCACGGCGTGCGCACGGCGGCGACGATGACGGGGGTGAGGTCGTGCAGGGTCATGGCCTTCTCCTTGGTTAGTTGCGCAGCGGCTTGCCGGTTTCGAGCATGTGCTTGACGCGCGCCTGGGTCGCGGCCATGCCACACAGCGCAAGGAATCCCTCGCGCTCGAGGTCGAGCAGATCCTGCTCCGTGCACAGGCCGCCGCGCGTGCCGCCGCACAGCACGCGTGCGATGCGGTGGCCGACCTCGCAGTCATGGGCGGTGGCCTGCCCGGCGACCTTGAACGCATAGAGCGCCAAGTCGAACGTCGCCACGCCCTCCTGGCCGGGCAGCAGGAGGTTTGCGGGCGGCAACGGCGGACGATGGCCGTTCGCCGCGAGTTGCAGCACCACACGGCGGGCGTCTTCGATGCGTTGATCGCCGTCCACACTGACGGCGTCGATCGCACGCTGGAAGCCAAGGTCGCGCAACTGTCCGGCGCCCGTCGACGTCTTGGCCAGCGCGATCGTCTCGAACGCCTTCTGCAACAGCGCGACCCGATCGACCCGGCTGTCGACCCCCACGCCATCGAGCGCGCGCACGGCCAACTCCTTCGTGCCGCCCGCACCTGGCAGGAGCCCGACGCCGACCTCGACGAGGCCCATGTACGTCTCGGCCGCCGCCTGCATTCGCGTGGCGTGCATGGCGATCTCGCAACCACCGCCCAGCGTCAACTGGTGCGGCGCGCTGACGACGGGCGCTGCGCTGTACTTGAACGCCATGAAAAGTTTCTGGAACTGCTGTACGGCCGCGTCCAGCCCGGCCCACTGTTCCGCAGCCGCCAGTTGGGCGATGAAGCCAAGGTTGGCACCGACGGAAAAGTTCGCGCCGTCGTTGGCGATCACGAGGCCAGTCCAGCCCTCGGCATCGACGCGGGCCAACGCCTTCCACCCCATCTCGATGATGCCGGCGTCGAGCGCATTCATCTTCGAGCGGAAGGCTAGGCACAACACGCGCTCGCCCAGGTCGATCAGTTCGGCCGACGCGTTCTGATCGACCACCTTGCCCTGCGCGCGCAGGTCGGCGAGGTGCAGCCCCGGCAGCGCGGGGACGGCCACGTGCGCCCCGCCGACCTGGAGTTGGCTGCGGGCTGCGGGCACCCCGGCATAGAACGTGGCCTCGCCACGCGCGAGCAGTCCCGCGACGGCAGCGGGCACGAGGCGGCCCTCAGCGCGCAAGCGGTCGGTCACGGCTTGGACGCCAAGCGCGTCCCACAACTCGAATGGGCCCAGTTGCCAGTTGAAGCCCCAGCGCATCGCGCGGTCGATGCTGACCACGTCGTCGGCGATCTCGCCCAGCAGGTCGGCCGCATACGTCAGCGACGCCGACAGCACGGCCCAGGCGTAGCGGCCCGCGCCGTCGTCGGCGGCCACCAGGGCGCGCACGCGGGCGCCCAGATCGCGGGTCTTCTTCGCCGCTGCCAGCGACGGATGCTCGATTTTCTGTTGCGCCGCGTACTGCCCGGTCGCCAGGTCGAGCGCCAGGATGTCGGGGCCGACCTTCTTGTAGAACCCGGCGCCGACCTTCTGGCCCGTGGTGCCGGCCGCGATCAACTGGCGGAGCACGGCGGGCAGGGCAAAAACGCCGCGGCGCGGGTCGTGGCCGAGGTTGTCATAGCAGTTCTGCGCGACGTGGCCGAGCGTGTCGAGCCCGACGACATCGGCAGTGCGGAACACGGCCGACTTCGGGCGCCCCAGCGGCTCCCCGCAGATCGCATCGACCTCTTCGACGCGCAGTCCTCCGGCCACGGCGAACTGGACCGCCTGCAACATGTCGTGCACGCCGATGCGGTTCGCGATGAAGTTGACCGTGTCCATGGCCCGCACCACGCCCTTGCCGAGGCGATCTTGCAGGAACGACTCCATGCGTGCCGTGACTGCCGGATCCGTGGCCGCGCCGGAAACGAGCTCCACGAGCTTCATGTATCGAACAGGATTGAAGAAGTGGGTGATGACAAAATGCCGCGCGAAGCCCGCCGAACGCCCCTCGACCATCGTCTGGAGCGGAATGCCCGACGTGTTCGACGATACGATGGCGTGGGGAGCCCGCACGGCATCGATCTTGCCGAACACCGCCTGCTTGACGTCGAGCCGCTCCAGCACGGCTTCGACGATCCAGTCGCAGCGCCCGAGCGCAGCCACGTCGTCTTCGAGGTTGCCGACCGTGATGCGGCCGACGTCGGCGGCGTGCTGCAGCGGCGCGGGTTTCAGTTTCAGTGCGCGTTCGAGGCCCCCACGAGTCAGTGCATTGCGGGCCGCACGCACGCGTCCGGCATCGGGGTGATCGGCCACCACCGGCGCCGGCGCGTCCCGGCCCACGATATCGACCAGCAGCACGTCGAAGCCACACGAAGCGAGGTGGGTGGCGATGCCGGTGCCCATGACGCCGGCGCCCACGACGGCAACGCGATCAATGCGGGTGGCGCTCATGATGCCTCCAGTGCAGCCGGGGCAGGGGCCCGGCGTGGGGCGCGGAGTGTAGCGGGGTGCCGCGCGCTGCACAGGGGTCAAGCGCGCGAGTTCGGCGCGGGAGGCGGCTGGTCCTGTCACTCCCGCGTCACGCCGTGTGCAGGAGGGCGCGCTCCAGTCTCTGGCAAGCACCGGTCCGTGCGTCGCGGGGCTATTCGTCGCCGATCGGCACGGTGAGCCACTTCGTGCGGCCGTCGGCGCTCCACAACTCGACCTCGCCGGCCAGTTCAAAGCCGTCCGGCGCTTGAGGCAGCGGCTCCGTCGCCTTGACCTCGAGTTTGACGGGCACGTTGGGAAACGCCCACAGCGCCGCCGCGCCGCCCGGTCCGGCAGGCGCCTTGACGTCGAGGCTCACCTTGCGTACGAGATCGAGGGCGAGGTCAGCGGTGATCTTCCATGGGTCCTTGCGCGGCCTGGCGAACCCGGGCGCCACCTCGACCGTGTAGGTGCCTTCGGTACGCCCCGCCGGCTTGCGCCACTCGACCTCGGCCTCGGGTCCGTGGAACGCGGTCTCGGCCACGACGCTGCCGGTGCCGTCCTTGACGGTGATCGCGATGTCGGTGCAGCGGTCGTATGTCTCGCGGTCCACCTCGAACCGGACGCGGGCGCCGGCGTACAGCGGCCCCAAGGCCACCTTCCACGTGTGCACGTCGTCCTTCGCGGTGGCCTTGTCGCGCTTGACGGCGCGGCCGATCGTGCCCTTCGCCTTGCCGACGAACGGGTCGCCCCACAGGTTCGTCACGGTCGCCGTCGCCTCGGGCAAGCCGCCCGACTTCGCGGCAAGGCGCTCGATCGGCTGCACGCGCGCGCCGGTGAACAGCACGTCCACGTCGACGTGGCTGTCCTGGGCCGCCGCGAGGTTGCCCGCCAGCGTGAGTTCCCACACCCCCGGCACCAGGCGCTTGCCGTGCTCGGTCCATTCCGCATCGGTGCCGGCGGTGCTGTTGATCGTGCGCTGGGCGGGGCGAAGGCGGCGCCCATCGGGATCGAACACCGCCAGAAACACATCGGCGAACTCGGTCGCGGCGGACACCCCGGTCTTGCTGCGCCGCGCCGCCGTCACGCGCACCTGACCGCTGCCAGGCGGCACCTGCACCCACGTGCGCCAGACCTTGCCCGGCGCGATGGCGACGTTGGCAAAGCGCAGCGCGCCACCGGCACCGGGTCCCGGTCGCTGCGGCACGACGACGACCTGCCACGCCTCGAACGCGACCTCGTCGTCCTTTGCGCCGGCCTCGCGCCCGGTAATGCGCGCAACGTGTACGCCGGGTGCCGTCAGCTTGGCGGGCTTCAGCCGGACCTCGAACGGCATGGGGCGATCGGCGCGCAGCAGCACCTGGGGCCGCACGAGTTCGACCCAATCGGCGTCGGCGCGAAGGTCGTAAACGGCTGAGAATGCCTCGCGTTGTACGGCGGTCGAGGTCGACGGCAGGATCGCGCGCACTTCGGTCTTTATGGTGAGATCGGGCCACGACGGCAGGGGTCCGGTGCGCCAGTAGTTCGACGGTGGCCTGGAGCCATCGCCGCGCGGCACGGCGGTCTCCAAACGGTAGCCCAGTGTTGCCTGGGCCTCGCCCCGCCGCGCCAGCCGGGTGGCCAGTTCCGCCGCTCGCCCGACGTCGATGAGTCCGTGGCCCTGGTCGAGTAAACCGTAGCCCGCGATCGGCTGCGCGCTGCCGACGAGCCCCCGGCGTACCAGTCCCCCATGCAGCGTGGTCGGCAGCCGGGCCGTCGGCTGCAGCAGCCGGGCGTCGGTCGCGTGGAGCAGCGCCGCCCACACGAGCAACATGGCGCCGGCGACGTGCGGCGCGGCCATCGAGGTGCCGTTCTTGACCTCGCGGCCGTCCCAGATGGGCACCGATGTGGCTGCCACTCCCGGGGCGACGACTTCGGGCTTGCCGAGGTCCCCGCCGCGCGACGAGAACGCGAACATCTCGTGCCCTGCGACCTTGCCGCCGTACAGCGTCGGCACGCTGTCGCGCGGCACCAAGGCGCCCACGGCGAGCGCAAGATCGGCGGCGGCCGGGGTGCCCACCGACGAGATGCCCGGGCCGTCGTTGCCTGCCGAGAAGCTGCACGTCAGACCCGGACTCTGCGCCACCAGATCGTCGACGATCTTGTCAATCGCGGCCTCCCGCTCCGCTCCCGCTCCGACGCCGTACGAGGCATTGACGACGAGCGGTCGTCCGGAGCGCCGCGCCCAGTCGGCTGCGAACTGCAGGGCGCGCTGGAACGACTCCGTCGGCGTCGCGCCACCCGCGCGCGCGTTGTGGCCGATCTTGAGCGACAGCACCTGGGCGCCGGGCGCGACGCCATCCCAGCCGGGCTTGCCGAACACGTTAACACCAGTAATGATTCCGGCCACGTGCGTGCCATGACTGCCGTCCGTGAAGTGCAGGCTCGCCAGCTTGCGGCCCAGGTCGGGTTCGAAGGCGAGGCTCAACTGCGCCACATCTCGCTGCGGCTGGGGCAGCGGCGGCAGCAGCAATTCCTGCGCCACGTGGAACGGCCGCACGATCGCGTCGCCGGTCGCATCGCGGTCGTGGTTGGCGTCGAGCAGCGCGCGAAAATCGTCGGCGCCCGGCCCGGTACGCCACACGAGCAGCGCGAGGCGATCGTCGGGCGTGCCGGAGTGGTTCCAGTCGCGCAATTCCGGCGGGCCGATCTGGCCCTCGCGAAAGGCGCCGAGCCAGTACTCTCCGTCGAATGGTGGCTCCTTCAGCGTGTCGAGGCCCGCGAGGGCCACGTCGCCGGCCTGGGCCGTGCGCTTGCCCGCGCTGTCGACCACGGCCGCGCGCTCCAGTTGCACGTCACCCTGGCCGGTGAAATCGCGCGCTTCGATGACCTTGGGCGCTCCGGTAGACGTGCGCTGCAAGCCCGTCGCCAGCGGGTCGACGCCCGTGTCGAGCACCGCAACGACGAGGCCGCGGCCGTCGAGGTGGGGGTGGGCCTGCACGAAACTGCGCGCGCCGATGACCTCGGCGGGCATGAATGCGTTCCACGCCGGCGCCGGCGCAGGGACTGCCCCCTGGGCGACAGAAGCCCAGCACACCGCACTTCCTGCGATGCCGGCGACCTTGCAAAATACATGAACAGTCTTGGGCATTTCGTCCCTCTTTGCCGTGTGTTGGATGTGGAGTGTAGGGGCTGTGCGTCAGAATCGTCCACAGACAGGCGGGCTTGACCCGCTGCGGCGCGCTGGACTAGCTTTACGCACCCGCCCCTTGCCGATGGAGAGACCGCGCGATGAAGCCAGACCCCCACAGCGCACAAGCAGACCGCATCGCATGGCTTCGATCTGTGTGCGTCGACCTCGCCTCGATTACCCTGGTAGCCGCAGTCGCACTGGTCGGCGCGGCGTGTTCGGGCCAGAGCGTCAAGGACCCGGACGGTGACGAGAACCGCCAGAAAGCACGGGCATTCCTGCGCACGGGACCGACGGAAGACAAGCTCGACGCGAATGTCGGCGATTTCGAGGACTGGCGCTTCTTCCTGCCGGAGAAGACGCGGTGGGAAATCCGGATTTCTATTGGGAAATGGGAAGAGTCGACGATTCAGGGATTCGTGACGGTCTACACCGAGGTCGGCGATCGCGTGTTGGAGCGGACGATTTCGCCAGGCTCGCAGATCACGATCAAGGAGACCTTCGACGTCGACACGAACATGCGTTACCTCGTGCGCTTCAAGGCCACGGCCGGCAAGGGCAAGTACGCGGTCGAGGTCGGCGAACCCGAAGACCCGTGCGCGGCGTGCACGGACAAGCAGGAGTGCGTCGAGCAGAAATGCGTCGAGAAGCCCTGCGGCGGCGGCTGTGAAGAAGGGCTTTCGTGCGACAAGCCGTCCGGCAAGTGCGTCAAGAAGCGCGACCGCGCCGACCCGCCCGAGAACAAGTGCGCCGGGGTCGACTGCTCCAAGGGTGAGACATGCCAACGCTCGACGGGCCGCTGCGTCACGGTCGGCAGCCCGGGACCCGCGACGATCGGAGGGGGCCCCGAGAAGGAGCCCGACATCGACTGCGCCATCATCGACGCGCGCGAGGCGGGGACGGGCGCCATCCTGACGCTCAGCGCCGGCGACAACAAGGGCGTCAAGAAGGGCATGAAGGGCGTGATCAAGGGCGTCAAGGGTGGCGCGTTCACGGTCATCGAGGTGTACCCGAGCCGCTCGAAGGCGACCTGCACGACGCCGCCCTCCAAGCTGGTGGGCAACACGCAGGCGACGATCAAGCACTGATGACCTTGCGGTCGCCGTGCGTCGTGTTGGCGAGCTTCGCGACACTGACGGCTGCGTGCTGCGGCCGCCAGCAGGCTGCGACACCGCCGGCGCCGAGCGCGACGACGACCGGGCTGTATGCGCGTCCCCATGTCACGATCGTGGCGGTGACCGATTGGCAGGCCGTGCTCAAGCCGTGCGGTTGCACCGTCGATTCGCAAAAGGGGGGCATCGAGCGCATCGCGCGGGCGATCGGGGCGCTGCGGGCCGAAGACGATTCCGTCGTGGTGGTACACGCGGGCCGTCTGCTCGCCGAAGACGGGCCGGCGCACGAGGCGAAACGCGCTCAGGTGGCGCGGCGCCTGACGACCTTCCAACACGCGGTCGACCGCTTGCCGCTGCAGGTCGCAGCCGTGTCGAGCGCAGATCTGGCGGCCGGTGGCGATGCGGTGCGGGCGGCCTACGCGGGGCTCGGCGCAACGCTCGTGGCGTGTGGCGGTGCGCCCGCGGTGGCGGGTGTGGCGGCGGGCACGCTGGTGCGCACGAAGAGCGGAGCCGTAGCTGGCTTCCTGGGCATCGACCCCGCCGTGCCCGAAGGCGAGCGCGCGGCCGCCGTGCAGCAGGCGGCGGCGGACCTGCGGCGCCAGGGGGCCGACGTCGTCGTCGTGCTGTCGAATCTCGGACTGCGCGGGGCCCGCCAGCTTGCGCGCGCCGTCCCCGGCCTCGACGCAATTGTGGCCGGCGTGCTCGACCCCAGGGCCGAACCGCTCGCCGACGTCGAGCGCGAAGGCGAAACGCTGCTCATCCATGCCACTCGCCAGGGTGCGTATTACGCGGCGTTGACGTTGGTGCCGGCCGCCAGCGCCGCTCCCCCGAACCCCGCCAACCCCGCCACGCGCTGGACGGATGCCGCGGAGTACCTGCCTGGCGCGGCCTCCGAACTCCAGGCCCGCCTCGCCGATCTCGACACGCGCCTGGCCCTGTGGCGCCACCACGCAACCGTCGCCACGCGCCTCGCCGTGCCGGTCTACGAGGCCGAGCGCACCGCGCTGTTCGGCCGCGTGCAGCGGGCCCGCGCAGCCGCTGGCAAGCCACCTCCCGACGGAGCACTCGCGGCATTCCGTTCGGTCGGCTTGGCGTGGTCGGCGCCGGTCGATGCCGCAGTGCATGCCCTGGTGCAAGCCTACGATGCCGATGTCGCCGAGATGGCGGAATCAGCGGTTGGTGCAGTGCCGCCGGTGCCCGCAGGCGGCGCGGGGTACGTCGGCGCAGTCGTCTGCCTCGCGTGCCACCAGGCGGTACGCCCGTTCTGGGAGCAGGATCGCCACGCCCACGCCTGGGCCGCGCTGCAGACGGCCGCCAAGACGAGCGACCTCGACTGCGTGCCGTGCCACGTGACTGGCTTCGGGCTGCCGGGCGGCAGCGCGCTCGGCAAGTTGGAGCCGCTCCAGAATGTCCAATGCGAGGCGTGCCACGGCCCCGGCTCGCTGCATATCGCCACGCCGGGCCGGGCGCCCTTGAGCCGCATCGTGCGCAGCCCGCCCGCCGTGACTTGCGAGGGCTGCCACACGCCGGAACATGCGCCGCGCTTCGCATTCGACGCCTACCGGCCAAGGCTTTTGGTCCCGGGCCACGGCGGCGTGCCCGCCAGCACCAAGCCATGAGCCGCCGATGGTGGCAAAGCCGACTTTCGCAGGCGTGGACCTGGGCAAGCGCTTGGCTGGGTTTGTCGTGCGCGCCAACCGAAGCCTTTGCCAGAGCGGTTTCGGTGGCCGCCGCGCCGGGTCCCGTGGCGCAACATGCCAGCCCGGCATGGGCCAATCCCGCCGAGCGTCCGCCCCTGCGGTCGGTGCCGTATTCTGCGCCCGAACCGCCGCGCACGCCGTCGCGCTGGGACGGCAACCACACCGGGGCCCTCGTCGCGGCCGGGCCGACGTGGCTCGACCACGCACCTCCCGGTGTCGCGGAGCAGGGCTGGAGCGTCCGGGCCGCCGCGCGCATGGCCTTCGTCGCCCAGATACTCGATGTCGAACTTGGCTACGAACACGCCCAGCACGGCAACGCGCAGACGGGGGCCGGTAGCTTCAGGCGCGACGAACTGGGCGTGCAGGTCTCCTTTCATCCCGGCCTGCCCCTGATCGTGTTCAGCAGCTTCGCCACCGACGTCGCGGCGGGGCTGCACGGCTACGCGGGCGCTTCGGTCGTGCACGCAGCCGTCCACGGCGCGGCTGCGACTGTGCACGTTGGCGGGAGCGGCGAGCGCCATTCGGGCTGGGCGGGCGGCATCGCGGTGGGGGTCGGCGTCGACGTGCCGGTCGGTCCCCGCTCCGGCACCTCTGGCCTTTGGCTGGTCGGGCGCGGCGGATTGCGGATGCTGCCATTCGGTCCGCGCGACCCAGCGCCCTCGTTCGGCGACGTCCAGGTGCTGGTCGGGTTGAATTGGCGGGCGTATACGACGAGTTGGGCACGCCTGCCGCGACCGTTTTGACCGCAGTGAGCAGGCGAACCGCCGCTTGCGTTCCGTGTGCCGTGCGCTAGCGTAGTGTCGCTGTTTCCTGCGCTGAGCCCTGATGAACATCTGCACCGCGTTGCCGTGGCCTGAAGTCGACAGCATCGCGCGCCAGGTGGCCGGTGCGCTCGAGGTCGCGCACGGCGTCGGCATCATCCACCGCGACATCAAGGGCGAGAACCTCCACGTCGAGACGCGGCGCGACGGGCGCCTGCACGTGCGCCTGCTCGACTTCGGCCTGGCGAAGATGGCGCGCCGGCTGCGGCCCGATGGCGTCGCCGACAGCGACATCGTGCGGACGCGCACTGGCCAGATCATGGGCTCACCGCCGTGCATGGCACCCGAGCAGGTGCTCGCGATGGACGTCGATGGGCGCTCGGACTTGTACAGCTTCGGCATCGTGCTGTTCGAGTGCCTGGCGGGCAGCCTGCCGTTCGACGCGGCGACGGCCTACGAGATGCTGCGCATGCACGTACACGCGCCGCCACCGCGCCCTGCGTCGCGGCCCGGAGGCAAGTGGGTGCCCGCCGAGGTCGAAGATGCCGTGCTCGCGCTGCTGCAGAAGCGGCCCAGCCAGCGCCCGCAGACTGCCGTCGATTTTCTCGCCCTGTGGGATGCCGGAGCCCCGGCAGGTCGGCGCGCCTGGGAAGCGTGGACACCGCCATGAACGTCGCTCGAATCCGCGGCCAGGCGGCAAGGTCGCCCGCGTGGCCGGCGTGCGGCCTCTGCGCGGCTTGGGTCCTGGCGGGGTCTGCGTCAGGATGTCGCGTTCCGGTCCAGTCGGAAACGGCGCCTACCGCAGCCGCCGACGTCGTCGATGTCCTCGCGTTCGGCAGCCTGGATGCCTTGGCGCCGGGCGCCGACGCGAGGGGGACCGGTCCGGCCGACGCGGACAGTGCGGCGGGAGCCGGGCCGGACGACTCCGCCGGTGCCCCCGACGTGATAACGGACGTGTCGGGTGGTGCTGACACGGGGGACGGCCTCGCCGCACTGGATGCCCTCGCCGCACTGGATGCCCTCGCTGCACTGGATGCCCTCGGAGAAGTGGACCTCCTTGCTGCCCTGGACGCGGCCCCACCGCCACCCACGTGCGAGGCGGCACAAAAGCAATGCGCGACCGCGTTTGCGTGGCTCGCCGGCGCGGGCGAGACGGCGGTCGAGGTGCGCGGCGACTGGGGCCCCAAGACGTGGCAGCAAGGCGTCGCGCTGCAACAGGAAGCGAGCGGCTGGCACGGCACGATCGCACTGCCGTGGGCCAAGGCGGTGCAGTACAAGTTCTACGTGACGTACGCCGACGGCAAGACGGAGTGGCACAACGACCCCGCCAACCCCAACACCCAGTCCGACGGCTTTGGCGGCAAGAATTCGCTGCTCGCCGGACAGACCTGCGACCCGTGGTCGTGCCAGCCGGCGCAGACCGTGTGCGGTGCGGCCGCAGCGCCCGGCACTTTCGACTGGCGCGATGCCGTGCTGTACTTCGTCTTCGTCGATCGGTTCTTCAATGGCGACCCGGCCAACGACGCTCCCTCGAAGGCTGCGGGCGTCGCGCCCATCGCGAACTGGCACGGCGGCGACTGGGCGGGCGTGCGCCAGAAGGTCAAGGAGGGCTGGTTCCAGGCCCTCAGCGTCAACGCGCTGTGGCTCACGGTGCCGCTGGACAACACCGACGCCGCCGAAGGGGGCGACGACGGCAAAGCCTACACCGGCTACCACGGCTACTGGCCGCGCGACGTCAACAAGCCCGACGCCCACTTCGGCACGCTGCAAGACCTGAAGGACCTCGTCACCGACTGCCACGCCGCCGGCATCCGCGTGGTGCTCGACTACGCGATGAACCACGTGCACACGTCGAGTCCGGTGTGGCAGCAGCACAAGAACGACGGCTGGTTCCATGCGCCCAAAGTCAATGGGCAGGCTTGCGTGTGCGGCTCGGGCGTGTGCCCGTGGGACGGCCCGTCGGGCGTGTGGTGCTGGTTCCGCGAGTACCTGCCCGACTTCGATTTCGACCATCCGGCCGCGCGCAAGGCCAGCATCGACAACGCGCTGTGGTGGCTGCAGCAGTCGGCCGCGGACGGCTTTCGCCTCGACGCCATCAAGCACGTCGAAGACGCCTGGTTGCTCGACCTGCGCAAGCGGCTCCTCGACGAGGTCGAAGTGAAGACCGGCCACCACCCGTGGCTGGTCGGCGAGACGTATACGGGCGACATGGCGTTCATCAAGAGCTTCTTGGACCCGTGCCTGAAGCTCGACGGGCAGTTCGACTTTCCGCTGCGGGCCAAGCTGATCGAGCACGTGCTGCTGCGCAAGGGCACGATGGCTGACCTGTCCACATTCCTCGACGTCAACGCGACGTTCTATGGGCCGGGCGCGATCATGTCGACCTTCCTCGGCAATCACGACGTGCCGCGCTCGATCCACTTCGCCACCGACCCGCCGCTGTGGACGGACGGGTGGAACCCCGGCAAGGACAAGGCGTGGCAAAACCAACCCGCCACGGTAACTTCGCAAGCGGCCTACGAGCGGATGTTCGTGGCTCAGGCCGTGCTGTGGACGACGCCGGGCGTGCCCCTGCTGTATTACGGCGACGAGATCGGCCTGGCCGGCGCGGGCGACCCCGACAACCGGCGGCCGATGCCGTGGTCCGGCCTGGCGGCGCCCCAACAGTGGTTGCTCGGCAAGATGAAGGCGATCGGCAAGGCGCGGGCGGCGCATCCTGCGTTGCGCAAGGGCGCTCGCACCACGTTGGCAGCGACAAAAGACACGCTGGCGTTCCAGATGGCGCTGGGCACAGACGCGGTGTGGGTGCTGCTGAACCGGGGCGATGCCGCGGCCACGGTGACGGGCCTGCCGGCCGGTGCCCTGAAGGACGCCCTGTCCGGCGATGCGCTAGCGGGCCCCGAAGTGGCCCTGCCCCCGCGCTCCGTCCGGCTGGTCGTGGCCTCGCCGTAGCAGAGCGGGTCAATCCGAGCAGGTCTCCCGTTCGCGTTGGGCGCAGCGGAACCGCACGTGAAAATGGTCACGGTGTCCGTCTGCATGGCGCAGGATGCCGCGCGGCACACCCGGACCGGCGGGATACTGGAAAATCTGGGCCAAAGCGTCCTCGGTCCAGCCGTTCTCGAGGAGTTGGGCAAAAAGCGCCGCCTGCAGATCGTAGTCCATGAACACGAAGACGACCTCGTTGGTGTAGATCAGCAGTTCCAGAAAGCTCCACAGCCGTTCAGAGTCCAACGTCGCCGCATCGGCAACCTCGAAGCGCCGCAGCGCGCGGTCTGGCGCGGGATACCCGATGTCGACATCGCGGCCCGCCTGGTGTGACCGATGGGGCTTGAGCCGCCCGCCACCTTCGCGACTCAGCGCACCGATGACGAACGGGGCCGACCCTGGGAACCTCCGCTGGGTCTGCGCCGCGGCCCACTGCAGCAACGCCACGGTCTCGTCGCTGCCCCAGCTGTTGCGGTTGACGTGAAGCCAACCGGGCCCCTGGGCGGGCATGCGGCAACCGTCTTCGAGGCTGCCGGCCGTCGCAGCGCCAACCGAACGCGACATGGCGACCTTCTCGCTGTCGCAACGCGCTCGCTGCTCCGACGCTGCACCGACTGGCTCGCTGAGGTCTGCCTCGACACGGCCAACAGGGCGGCGCACCGAACCCGGACGCGGCGGAGGGCGCACCGGGCGAATCGCCTCGACCGCCCAGTCGTCGGCGGGAGCGTCCTCGGCAAACTGCATTTCGTCGAAGCCGGTTTCGCGCACTACGGCCGATCCGCAGGCCGTCGTCGCCCACGCCGCAACCGACGCAACCGCCAACGCCGCGGGCCCGCGCGCCCACTCCCAGCGCATTGCGCACGCCAGCCGACGCCACGTTTCGCACGCCTGCCCACGCCATCTTGCGCAGGCGCAGACCGGCACCGCTGCGGCGCGGTCGAACGGATCGATGCAGGAGTCGAATGCCATCACGCCAAGAATCGCGCGCGGGGCCGCAAAAGCAAAAATGACGACGCCCGCCGCAGGTTCAAACCCGCGACGGGCGTCGTCTTCGTAAATTCCGGCAGCGTCCTACTCTCCCAGGCAGTCTCCCGCCAAGTACCATCGGCGCTGGAGGGCTTAACTTCCGAGTTCGGAATGAGATCGGGTGGGGCCCCTCCGCCATGGCCACCGGAAATGGTGACCTGGATCGCGCAACATGATTCCCCGACACACAGGTCGGAGTCACTTCAGCAGCTGCCGTTCGCCCGGAGCCATTGCCCCGGTCAAACGGTCCTCACACTTCGTGCCGGGCCGCGCGGCCTCCAGCGAACGATAACCGTCCGGCTGGGGGGCTGCGCTGCGGCCGCGATGACGACGTGATGCAAATACGGCGACAAGCCTTCGACCGATTAGTACCACTCGGCTCAGGTTGCCCTTACACCTGTGGCCTATCAACCTCGTAGTCTTCGAGGGGTCTTATGGCAAGCCAAGATACCTCATCTTGAGGCGGGTTTCCCACTTAGATGCTTTCAGCGGTTATCCCTTCCGTACATAGCTACCCGGCAGCGCCACTGGCGTGACGACCGGTACACCAGAGGTACGTCCAACCCGGTCCTCTCGTACTAGGGTCAGGTCCTCTCAAGTATCTTACGCCCGCGACAGATAGGGACCAAACTGTCTCACGACGTTCTGAACCCAGCTCGCGTACCGCTTTAATTAGCGAACAGCTAAACCCTTGGGACCTGCTCCAGCCCCAGGATGCGATGAGCCGACATCGAGGTGCCAAACCAC
>SHZF01000064.1 GCA_009692425.1 Myxococcales bacterium
CGTGCGCGGCGAGGCCTGTCTGGGCGACGTGCGCGGCGAGGCCTGTCTGGGCGACGTGCGCGGCGAGGCCTGTCTGGGCGACGTGCGCGTCGAGGCCTGTCTGGGCGACGTGCGCGTCGACGACGCGGTGGTCGGCTTCAAGATGCTTGAGTTCCACAACCACCAGAACCTGGGCTACGAGCAACTGCACGAACCCCTGCGGTTGACGTTGGAGACCGAGGCGTTCTGGCTGCCCGTGCCCGAAGTCGTGCTCGACGTGATCGGGCGGCAGCCGACCGAGGTGTTGCAGGCGATGGTCCACGCCGTGCTTGCGGTCGCCCGGTTGCTGACGATGGCGGAACGCTCGGATTTGGTGGGCTCCAGTTTCCAGTGCGCCGACGAGGGAACAGGGCGGACGGTCACCGCCATACTGTGCCATGACAGCCACCCGGGCGGGTTGGGCTATTCAGTCAAGGCGTTCGAGAAGCTTGACCTGGTGCTCGATGGTGCGGTCGCATTGGTCGATGGGTGTCGGTGCGACGCTGGCTGCCCCGCGTGTCTGGGCGCGGCGTCGGCCGGGGTGCGTCCGGGTGGCGACTTGTTCGGGGGCGCGCGGCCCGAAAAAGCCCTCGTTGCCTGGGCGCTGCGCTCATGGCGCGAAGACCTTGCCCCTCCCGAACGCGAGGGAACCCGTGTCGGGCTGCTGGCACCGCCCGCAGCAGCCGACCGCGTGCCGTGGGAAGAAGCGGGGCTGCGCTGGCCCGAAGTGACCGCGCGCCTCGTCCACGCCGACCTGTTCGGCGCCCAACTCCTGGCACGCATCCCGGCCGCGACCGTCGCCGGCACGCGGCTGATCCTCGAACTGGCGAGTCCTGGCCTGCGCGACTGGCTGGCCGCGGGGCGCACCCACCAGCGCGCCATGCAGGTCATCGCGTCCCAGGTCGCGGTGCCAGTGGGGTGGCGGCTGGACCTGCGCGTGGCCGACGCCGCCCGCGACGACGCGCTGCGCAGCGCAATCGCCATCCGACGCCGCCACGACGATATGACCGATGCAAGCCCCGCAACAGAGACCGGCGCCGACGCCAAGCTCGCAGGCGGCTATGTCACCGCGGCTGGCTTGGTGCGCGAGCCGGCCGGCGACCCGTGATCGTCCCCGTTGATGGCCTCGACCCTTGACCGCACGTTCGACGCGCTCGACCCGCGCCAGCGGGCGGCCGTCACTACCGATGCCACGACCGTCTACGTGCGCGCCGGCGTCGGCAGCGGCAAGACGACCGTGATTGCCGGTCGGGCCGTGTGGCTCCACCTCGCGCGCGGTGTGCCGCTCGACCGCATCGCCGTGCTGACGTTCACGACGCAGGCCGCAGGCGAGATGCGCGACCGCATCGAGGGGTTGCTCGGCGTGGGCCAGCGACCGGTTCTGGTGGCGACGCTGCACGCAGCGGCCCGCTCGCTGCTGCAGCGTCACCTGCCGATCGAGGTGCTGGGCTGGCGGCGCGGGTTTCGCGTCTTGTCTGCCGGCGCGCGGGCCGCGACGTGGCGGCGCCTGATCGAGGTCCACCGGCTCACCATCCGTTACCGGAGCCGGCTCGACGAGCGCATGGAGGCGCTGGCACGCGACGGCCGCCTGCGCATGGGTGCGATGAAGACGGATGACGACCTCGCCACGTTGGCGGCGCGCTACGTCGAGGAGAAGCGCGTACACAACGCGCTGGACTTCGATGACCTGATGGCCAGCGCGGCGTTCCTGCTCGGTGAACCGGACATCGTGGCGCCGTTTGCCCACGTGCTGGTCGATGAGGTACAGGACTGTGCACCCGCCGAACTGGCCCTGCTGCGCGGGTTGGCTCCGGCTGGCGTGGGCCTGTACGCGGTGGGCGATCCGCGCCAGTCGGTGTACGGGTGGCGCGGGGCGCGGCCGGCGCAGGTCGAGGGGCTGTTGGCGGCGCGCCACGCCGAGGTTCACGAATTGGCGCGCAACTATCGATCGCGTGAAGAAATCGTGGCAGCTGCGCAGGTCGTGCTGGCGCTGCCGACGCCGGACCCGACGCAGCGGATGCAGTGCACGCGGGGCGCCACAGGTCACGTCGAGGTGACGCGGCACCACGATGCCGTCCAAGAGGCGGTCGCAGTCGCCTCTGCCGTGCGTGCGCGCCATGCCGCAGGGTCGCGCTGGGACCAGTGCGCGGTGCTGGCCCGCACCCACCGGCAACTCGCCGTGGTGCGCGAGGCGTGCCTGCGGGCTGGTGTGCCGACCTGTGAGGCGCAGCGGGATCGGACCGATGACGATCCAGCGGCCCTGTGGGTCGCCGACCTGCTGCGGGCCGCGCTCGGTGCGGCGGCCGCCCACGCCATCCGCGACGTGCTGTGCGACGACCGCTTTGGCCTCCTGCCGCGCCGCTTGTTGCCGCTGCGGTTGCTGCGTCGGCCCAACGAGGGAGGTCCAAAATCTTCTGATTCCCGTGCTCCGACGGAACCGCAGACAGCTGGCCTGACCCACGTGTGCGCCGTGCTCGCCGGGCGAATCGCGGCCGGCGCATTGACTCCCGCCCGTGACCTCGCGCTTTTGCATGGAGCGGCCGCATTGTGTGGGCGCCTGGCCGGGCTCCACACGGCGCTCGCGGCGGGCGCTTCCGTCGCCGCAACCGCCGAAGCGGCCCTCGATTTGCCCTCCTTGCTGCGTCCGGCTGCCCGCGACCAGGACCGCAGTCTGCGTGCCGCGCGCGAGTTGTTGGCGGACCTGGGCGCGGCCGTCGACGGCGTTGCGGACCCCATCGGTGCCCTGCTGGGGGCGCTCGACCACCTCGCCACCGATGGTGCCCTGGCCGTGCGTGCGGCGGTCGATCCGCGGCCCGCGGCCGTGCACCTGTTGACGCTGCACGCGTGCAAGGGACTGGAATTCGAAGCGGTGTTCCTCATCGGCCTCAACCAGGGCGTGCTGCCGCCGGCGCGCGCGTGGGGCAGGCCGGACGAGGATGCCGAGGAGCGGCGGTTGCTGTACGTCGGCATGACCCGGGCCCGCGACGGCGTCGCTCTGTCGTGGGTGCAGAATCCGTCGGAACCGGGGGCGCTCGGGCTGCCGAGTCAGTACCTCACGGGCATCGCGGCGCCGGTCACGCCTCTGCCGATGCAGGCCGCCGCCGCCCAAGACGGCTCGCCCGCCCTCGGTTGGGCAGTCGGTGAACGCGTGCGCCACTCACGCTACGGTGCGGGCACGGTGCGGGTGGCTTCGGCGTCCGAGGTGCGGGTGGCGTTCGATGCGATGGGCGAGCGCGGGTTTTCGTCGGTGTTGTGTCCCTTGGTGCCGGGTTGAGAGGCCCCAGCGCGGCGGCCCGTTGACACCATCCCCACTGCGCCCGCAGGCTGCGTCGCTGGCGCCGCCCGCCCCTTGGCCGCGCCCGAGGCCCTGCGATGCGCTTGCCTGCCACCGGCCTGCCCCACGCCGACGTACTTGCCCTGCTCGACCAGTACCGCAGCGGCGACGCCGACTGGCGCTCGGGCCGCACGTTCAGCCTCGTCTACTTTGCCGGCGACGACGTGCTCGCCCTGCTGAAAGACGCGAGTCTGCGCTGCTTCAGCGAGAACGCCTTGAATCCCATGGCGTTCCCCAGCCTGCGTCGCATGGAGACCGAAATTCTCGCGATGGTCGCCGACCGCTTTGGCCACGCCGACGCCGCCGGCACGCTGACCTCGGGCGGCACCGAGAGCGTGCTCATGGCGGTGAAGACCGCCCGGGACTGGGCCCGCGCCGACCGGCCCGAAGTGACCGCGCCCGAGATGCTGCTGCCGACGACGGTACACCCGGCCTTCCAGAAAGCCGCGCACTACTTTGGCGTGCGGCCCGTCCACGTGCCGGTCGGAGCCGATTTTCGGGTCGACGTCGCGGCAGCACGGGCCCTGCTGACGCCGAACACCGTGCTGGTCGTAGGGTCGGCGCCGGCCTATCCGCACGGGGTCATCGACCCGATCCCGGCCTTGGCAGCGCTCGCGGCCGAACACGGGATCCTGTGTCACGTCGACGCGTGCCTGGGCGGCATGATGCTGCCGTTCGCGGAGTCTCTCGGCTGGCCGATCGCGCCGTGGGACTTTCGCGTGCCCGGCGTGACGTCGATCTCGGCGGACCTCCACAAGTACGGCTGGGCGGCGAAGGGTGCGAGCCTTGTGCTGTACCGCGATCGTGAGCTGCGCAGGCACCAGTACATGGGCTTCGCCGACTGGCCTGGCGGGCTGTGGGGCTCGCCGTCTGCGGCCGGCACGCGCCCAGGTGGCCCGATCGCGGCAGCCTGGGCCGTGCTGCACTACCTGGGTGAAGAGGGCTACCTGCGCCATGCGCGCACTACGCTCGCCGCTGCAAAAAAGATGCGCGACGGCATCGAATGCATCGGCGACCTGCGCGTGCTGGGCGAGCCGGCGATCAGCGTGTTCGCGTTCACCTCGGCGATTGTCGATCCCTACGTGCTGGGCGACGCCATGGAGGCGCGCGGCTGGCACCTCGACCGCCAACAGCGCCCGGCAGCGCTGCACGCGATGATCACGCCGGCCCACGCGCCGCACGTCGATGCCTTTCTCGTCGATCTCGCCGCCGCCTGGGATGACGTCAAGGACAGTACGCCCGCCGAAGTCGGCAGCGCCGCGATGTACGGGTTGATGGGCTCCATCCCCGACCGCACGGCGGCTGCCGAGATGATCGTGGCATTCCTCGACGCGCTGGACGCTCCCGCAGACGACCCGGCCTCGGGCCCTGCCGCCGCCAGCGACCCCAAGCAGGCCTGAGCGCGACACGCTGTTGGACAACCCGCTGCATCTGCTGGCATTTGCCGCCATCGTCGCGTTCGCCATGGTGACGGAGGCCGCGCTCGGTTTTGGTGCCACGGTCATCGCCGTTACGTTGGGCGCCCACTTCGTGGCGCTCGACGTGCTGCTGCCGGCGCTGGTTCCCGTCAACTTCCTGCTGTCGTGCGGCGTGCTGCTGCGCCACCGTGCTCACGTCGATCGGGCGCTGCTGCTGCGCCGCGTGCTGCCCGCGATGGCCCCTGGCGTCGCCGTCGGGCTGGTCCTGTGGCGGCTCGGCACCGGCAAGTCGCTGCTGGTCGCGTTCGCGGTGTTCGTGGTCGGCCTCGCCGCCGTCGAACTCACGCGGGAGGCGCGGGGCCACGCCCGTGCAGTCCGGCCATTGCCGCGCCCGATCGAGGCGCTCCTGTTGGCGTGTGCCGGCGTCGCCCATGGCCTGTACGGCACCGGAGGACCACTCGTCGTGTACGCCGCCGGCCGCGCGCTGCCCGACAAGGCTGGGTTCCGCGCGACGCTGACGGCGCTGTGGGGGGTGCTGGGCGTCGTGCTTCTGGTGCAGTACGCTGTGCAGGGTCTGATCGGGGTCCGCTCCGGCCAGGTTTCGCTGGCGCTGCTGCCGGCGCTCGGGGTCGGGCTGTGGCTCGGCGACCGGGTGCATGGCCGCGTGGACGAACGTTTGTTCCGCCGGCTGGTGTGGACGCTGCTGCTTGCCGCCGCGCTGGCTCTGCTCGTGCGCTCGGTGTGACGTCGGCGGGAGGTTGCGCGTGGCCCCGTTCCCTACCCGCTTCGAGAATCAACTCGATCTCGCCAAGCTGCCGTGGTTCGACATCACCGACGGTCGCCTCACTGTCGCCGACCCGATCGCGCGCGGGGCCATCGACCTGCACACCCACCTGGCGCTCAGCTTCGTGCGCGGCAACCAGATCGACCTCGTCAGCCCGACCGACCGCGTCGAACTCTACCTCGCCGCCGACCAGCCGCTCGATTTCGACATCTACGTGAACCGCAACTTCACCCCGGCCGCACTGCAGGCGCTCGAGCACGACCTCAGCCTGATGAGTGTGACCGCGGGCGGCATGCGGCGCACGCACACGATCGGCAACCTCGCGCGCGACATGGTCGATCTCGGGATGCGGGCGTCAGTGTTGCTGCCCATCGATTTCCCCGCTCTGTCGGACAACGCCGGTACGTGGCTGGATGCGACGCGCGGCCGCGGCGACATCGTGTGCTTCGGTTCCGTGCATCCCTACAAGCCCGGCATGGAGCGCGAACTGGACCGCCAGGTGGCGTTGGGGGCGCGCGGCATCAAGGTCCATCCCGCCGTGCAACTCGTGCGGCCCGACAACGACCGTGCCATGCGGCTGTACCGGGCGTGCGGGCAGCGCAACTTGCCGGTGCTGTTCCACTGCGGGCCAGTCGATATCGAGCCGCTGCTGGGCCGCTACATGAGCCAGGTGAGGTGGTACGCGCGCGCCCTGGCCGAATGCCCGGAGACGACCTTCGTGCTCGGCCACACCGGCGCGATGCAATTCGAAGAGGCCCTGCGCCTCGCCAGCCAGCACGCCAACACGTACGTCGAACTGTCGAGCCAGTCGCTGCCCAACGTGCGGCGTGCGATCGACGTGCTTGGGCCCGACAAGTGCATGTTGGGGTCAGACTGGCCCTTCTACCATCAGGCCATCGTGCTCGCGAAGGTGCTAATCGCGACCGACGGCCCCTCGCAAGCGCAACAGCGCGTGCGGCGCAAGGTGCTGTCCGGCACGGCGGAACGACTTTTCGGCCTCGCGCCCGCAGCGCCGGCCCAGACGTAAAAGGGGAACCATGGCTCTCGCTGCGAGCGGCTCGACTTCGATCGCGACCGACCTGCGCAACCTGGCAGCGTCACCCCGCGAACTGTGGCTGATCTACGTGATCAAGCTGCTCGAGTCCGTCGCATATTTCTGCGTCTACGGTCTGCTCGTCATCTACCTGAGCGAAGACTTCTCGTACAGCGACAAGGCCGCCGGCTCTGGCGTCGGCATCTGGCTGACGGCGATCAGCCTCGTCGTATTCGTCGCCGGCTTCATCGCGGACAGCCTCGGCATTCGCAAGGCGCTGCTCATCGCGGCGGTGTCGGCGGCCATCGGGCGCACCGTGCTGGCGTTTGCGCCCAACGACCTCGTGGCATGGCTCGGCTTGGCACTCAGCGTGTGGGGCATCGCGTGCATGAAGCCGACCATGAACGCTGCCGTGCGCGCCTACACCTCGCCGCAGACCGTGGCCTTTGCGTTTTCGTTCTACTACGTCGTGATGAACATCGGCGCGGCGTCGCAGGCCCAGATCAGTTGGTTTCGCAGCCAGTTCGGCCACGGCACACAACTTTTCGGCCAACATTTCTCCTCGTCGCAGCTCGTGTTCCTGGTCGCGGCCACCGTGTCGATCGTCAACGTCGGCCTTGTGTCGCTGCTGCGCGATCGGCCGCCCGAGGAAGGTCCGGCCGGGGTCATCAAGATCGCCACGCGCAGCCCGATCGCCATCGCGAAGGACGTGATGCGCGAGAAGCCGTTCTGGTTCTTCATGCTGTTCATCGCGCTGTTGACGCTCGTCCGCCTCGTGTTCCAGCACGCCCACATCACTTGGCCGAAGTACACGCTGCGCGAGTTCGGCAAGGACTTTCCGTATGCGCTGTACTGGTCGATCAACCCCGTCATGATCATCTTCCTGACCCCGATTGCCACTGCCATCACGCGGCGCATGCCGGCGTACCCGGTCATCGTGTTCGGCTCCGTGCTGTCGGCGCTGTCGGTGTTCGCCATGGCGTTGTCAAACACGTTCGCGGCCAGCATCACGTTCATCGTGATCTTGAGCATCGGCGAGGCGCTGTGGAGCCCGCGCCTGTACGAGTACACGGCGACCGTGGCACCGCGCGGCCGGGAAGCGAGCTACATGGGGATGAGCGAGGTGCCGCTGTTCCTCGCCAAGCCGGTCGTCGGCTTCTTCTCGGGCTGGCTGCTGCAGACGTATTGCCCGGAAGTGGGGGAGCGCGACCCGCAAACGCTGTGGCTGATCGTGGCGCTGACGACGATTGCCGCACCGGCCATCATGCTGGTGGCGCGGAGGTGGCTGGATCGGGCGCCGAAAGGGGAAATGCCGGCATGACACGGGATGGCGCGCATCCGAATTCGGCGGCCGGGGATGGAAGTCGGCGGTGGATCCTGGCGGCGGTGCCCAATCCACCCGCCCGGACATTGCGCTCGCCCCCCACGGCGCGCCCGCGCTGCAGTGCCGCTACGTCGGCGGAGGGTGCCATGTCGCAGCAACTGCGGAATCGAGAGCGCGTTTGCGCGTCGGCGCGCTGCCTCACGGTGTGGCGGGCGGCTCCAACGGCTGGCTCTACCTGAGGTAGGCGCCGCGCACAGCTTCAACCGCCGAGGATGCCTGCAGCGGTCACGGACACTTCGCCGCCTTGTCCAGGCAACAGTCCCCATTGTTCTTGCACAAGGCATCGCAATAGCACGCGCCGGTCTTCGACTTGCTGCCGCACGAATTCGCGCACGACCCGCCGCAGCGGGTGTCGAAGTCTGCACAGCAGTCGCCCGTCGCCGCGCACACCGCATCGCAGAAGCACGCGCCGTCTTTGGACTGGCCGCCGCACGCCAACAGGCACGAGCCGGCGCCCTCAAGCTTGCACTTGCCGGGTTTCGTCGGGTCCGACACCGAGCACACCTCGCCGGTCGCGCACGGCAGGTATGTGGTCCACGGCGTCCACGAGTAGTTGGCGGCCAAGCTCGAACACGTCGTGCCGCCGCCCGCGCAGCCCGACACCGCCTTGTGCGTCTGCACCTGCCAGTTGGCGCCCAACTTGGCGCATTGGTAGAGGTTCTCCCAGCCCAGCGTGCCGCACGCCGTTGACTTGGGGGCATAGGCGCCTGCGCCCGTGCAGCACTGCAGGCCCGGTGAACACTGCGAAGACGTGCTGCCCCCCGTTGCGATCTTGACCGTCACCTCCTGGCACGAAGTCGAGGCGTTCGTAATGCTGAAGAAGAGCGTGCCAGTCTCGTCCAACGACAACGGTGCGTCGGGTGACCACGCCAGCGTGCCCGTCGACGCCGTCTTGCAGCAGCCGTTCGGGCTCGCGGCGCTGACCGAAGCCTGCGCCGAAGCCGTGAAGCCGGCGGGGCACGTCACCTTGACGCAATCCGAGCCGTTCGTGCCATCTGTACACTTGTACCAGGCGCACACGGCGACCTGGTTCTGGCCGGTCCAATCGAGCGTGATCTTGGGGTCCACGGTGTTCAAGTTGTCGAGCACGGTCACCTTGAAGAAGTCGCTGTCGGTCGCGCTCTTCAGGTGAACCTTGGGGTCGACGTAGAACGCCGGTTCGCTGTCGGCGCGCACGCCCAACGACTTGGCTCCGGCGACCGACTCGACACCTTCCCAAGCGTCCGCCTTGAGGCACAGGTTCGCCACTGGCACGACCTCGCACGTGGGCAGCGACGTGGCGAGAAGGCCCGCCTTGCACGATTCGGCCGCAGCGCACGTCTTGAACGTCGTCCACTCGCTCCACACCCCGTTCAGCGTCGAGCACGAACTGCTGGTGCCGCCGCACGCCTGGTACTGCTTGCGGACCTGCCCCGCAGCGCCGGGCGTCGTCGCCGCGCACTTGTACTCGACGACCCAGGCTTCGGTGCCGCACTTCGTCCCCTTCGGCAGCCAGCCGCCGTCGGCCGAACAGCAACTCGTGCCCGGCGTGCACGCAGTCTGCGTCACCTTGCCGAACTGGAGGTCGAAGCCGACCTGCTGGCATTTGGCTGAGTTGTTGGAGAGTTGCACGAACACGGTCCCGCTGTGATCGATTCCCGTCGATGCCTTGGGCGTCCAACTCAGTGAGCCGGCGGCCGCAACGTGGCAGCAGCCGTTGCCGACCACGGGGCTGACGTCTGGGTTGGTCGTCACGGTCGTCCCCGCCGGGCACACGGGCGCCTGGCACGACTTGCCATCCGCCACCTTCGAGCAACGATAGAACGCGCACACGACGACCTTGTCGGGCGCACTCCATGTCACGGCGACCTGCGGCGCATGGCCGCTGCTCGTGTCGGCGATGTCGTAGCGGAACACGTCGACGTCGGTCGCGCCGCCCAGGATCGGTTTTGAAGTCAAAGTCTTGGCCGCGCTGCCGTCCTGGAAAATGCCCACCGAGAACGCCGTTTTCACATTGAGGCCGACGTCGAAGTCGTCCTTCTGCGTGCACAGCGGGTCCGTCGCGGCCTTGCACGTGCCGGGCACGTCCTTCGTGGTCAGCACGCACGTCTCGGTGCTGGCGCACGCCTTGTCTTGGGCCCACGCCTGCCAGACGAGGTTGGCGGGCGTCGTGGAGCACGCCGTCGTCGTGCCGGTGCAGCCGCCGACCCCCATCCGCTTCTCGACTGCCTTGCCGTCGCTGCTGCACTGGTACTCGGTCGCCGCCGTCGCCGTGCCACACTTCGTCCCCTTCGCCTTGAACTTGCTCGCAGCGATGTCGCAGCAGGTGCCGCTCGAGCACCCACACGCCGCCGCCAGCGTCCACTGGTTCGTCGATTTTGCCGGGTTGCACTCCTGGCACGCGTCGGCCGGGCTGGCGTTGCCGCTGGCGTAGCACTGGCCGCTGATCTTGCAGGTATCGGGCTTCGGCTTGCTGATGCAGTTGCCGCTGTCCGCGTCGCACGACCCTTGCTGGCACACCGACGGGTCGGGGCACGCTTTCGGATTGTGGCTGCACGCGCCATCCTGGCAGGCGTCTTCGGTGCACTTGTCCGTGTCGGCGCAGTCCGCCGGACCCGTGCACCCGGCCGGGGCCAACGGCGCGCACGTCGGCGGCTCGCTCGCGTCGGCCAGCTTGCATTGAGTGCCGGCCCCACACGAGGCCACCGTCAGCCACTTGCCCCACACGGCGGAAGCGTCGTCCTGCGGGCACGTCGTCGCATCCTTGCCGTCGCAGGCCGGCAACTGGTCGCGCTTCTGCATCGCGTTGCCGCTGCACTGGTACTCGCTGGCCAACGCCTGGGCGCCGCACACCGCGCCGGTCGCCTTCACCTTTTTCTGCGTGACGTCGCAGCACACGCCCGCACTGCAGCACCCGTCCGCTGCCGTGAAGTTGCAGGTGCCCGCACCGACATCGCACGCTCCCGTCTGGCATGGGTCGCTGTTCTTGCAGTCGTCGTCGCCGGTGCAGCACGCGGCCTTCGCCTTGCCCGCGCACACGCCGGTCCCGGTACACGCGTCCTTGTCCGTGCAGGTCACGCCGTCGTCGCAAGGCTTGCCGGTCTGGGCGCTCCAGCCCGTCGGCGCCTTGTTCGGGTCGCACGCAACGCACGGCTCGGTGCCGCTCTGGCCGGCGCCCCAACACGCGCCATCAATGACGCAGAAGCCCGTCGCCACCTTGGCTTCGCACTTGCCGGTCTTGGCGTTGCACGAGTCCGACGTGCAGTCCAGGCCGTCGTCGCAGCCCTTCGCGGCGTTCGTGCAGAAGCCATCGGCACCGCACTGGTCGGCGGTGCATTCGTCGTCGTCGTTGCAATCGGCGGCGACCTGGCATTCCCCATCGAGCGGGGCGTCGGCAACGGTGGCATCGGGCGTGCCGCGGCGGGCGGTGTCGGCGCCCGTGCTGTCGGCGTTGGCGCCTGCATCGGCATCGACGGGTGGAGTCGTGTCATCGAGGGCCGCGGCTTCGCCAGTGACCTTGTCCGTGGCCGCGCCGGGGTCGGCGGTCTTCGTGTCGATCTTGGCCGAGGCGCCATCGCCGAAGGAAAGCGCGCTGTCCGCCAGCCCGGTCGTGTCGGTGGTGCCAGAGCCCGCCTGGGGCAGGGCCGGATCGCTGCACCCGAAAACAATTGCCCCCACGGCCAGTAGCACCGCCTGTGCGGGGGAGGTCAAGGCCAAACGGTTTGGGATCGGGCGCCACATGCGAGCCTCACAGCCAGACGCGCAACCAACGGCGCCGGCAGCTGAGCATGATGCCGATCGACGGCGCGTCTTGGAAGGGCTCCGGCTCGCACCCACGATCCACCGGCAAAAACTTCCCCGGCCGCCGAATTCGGCGGATCGGGCCGCACCCCCCACCTTGCGGCGCCGACACCTGCACCGTACGCTGCGGCCCCACTGCAGAGTTCCCCCGCCATGCGCCGACCGTCTCTGCACCCGACTGCCCTCGCCTGCATCACGTTTCTCGCCGCGTGCGCCGCCGACCCCGTAGCCGCCGACGCCGAAGCCCTCGAACTCATCGCGTTCGTCGACAAGGCTGACCCCGTCACGGCGTCCGAGCTGCCGGGTACGCTCACGCAGGCCTCCATCCGCGCCACCCACGCGTTGCCGGCCGCCGAATTCGCCGCGAAGTGGCAAGCTTCGCTGCAGAGTCCGGTTCTTTTCCTGCGGGCCTACCCGGGTGCCTTCCACAAGGACCTCAAACAGGTGCCGACCAAGAAGCGCCTGGGCGGCGAGTCCCTTTGCGTCGGCGACGCCCATCCGGGCAACTTCGGCTGGCAGCGCGTCGCCGGCAAGACGCGCTACGTGTTCGACGATCTCGACGACTCTGGCTTCTGCCCGACGGGGTGGGACGCCGCACGCTATTTCGCTGCGGTGCGCGTGTACTTCGACGACGCAGACCTGCTCGATGACGTGCTGGAGGTGTACGTCGATGCACTCAAGGACCCGGAGGCCACCGTGGCCATCGACGGCGAGTTCAAGCCGGACTGGGACAAGGTGCGCGAAGGCTTGATGGAGGGCCGGGTCCAGGGAACGAAGTTCGTGATCGGCGGCGAACTGATGGCCGTCACCGCTGGCGTGCGCGCGAGCCTGGTGGCGGCCGTGACGAAGCACGCCATGATGGCTGGGTGGACCCTCGACGATGTCGTGGCGCTCGACCGCAAGAGCGGCGGCAGTGGGGGTCTGGATCGCTACTGGATGCTGGGGCACAAGGGCGCCGCGCGCACGCTTTTCGAGGTCAAGGAACTCGCCAAGCCCGGCACGGAATTCGGTACCCACGGCAAGACGCTGCTCGCCACCGCGCGCATCTCGCAGTTGAAGGCCGCGTTCTGGGGCGACGGCAGCGCTGAGGACGACGTCGAGGCTGCGGCGCTCGGCAAGCGCTTCCTGCTGCGCGACCGCGGGGCGCGCGCCAGCGTCGATGTACTTGAACTCGGTGGCAAGGATCGGCTGCACGTACTCAAGGCGCAGGCCAGTGTGCTTGCGGGCCTGCACCGCGCGGCGTGGCAGGGTGTGAAGAAGGACATGCTGCGCGCGTGGCTGCACGCTACGTCGAAGGTGCTCGCCAAGCGCTGGATCGCGGCCTATGCCGCGGCGGGCGGCAAGTAGGGCCGCGCGCGTCAGTGGAGGAAACGGTTCACCCCGCGCACCCCGTCCGAGCGCAGGTCGTCGGCATACCGGTACGGCTCGTCGACCAGACCGTCGATCTTGGCCATCACGATGTCGGTGGCGGTGCGAAACGACGCGTTGTGGCGCTGCGCTTCTTTCGACAGCGGGCGAAAGGGCTCCGTGACGCGGTGCGGCCCCAGTTCCGGCCCGTCCCACGCCAACGGCGCGCCGATGCGATAGACGATGCGGCCGCCTTGCGCGAATGGCGAGTTCGTCGGGTACACGCGGTCGGACCCGCTGCAGCCGACGGGCACGATCGGCAGGCCGAGGTGTTGGGCGACCTGCACCATCCCAGTGTGCCCCTGCGACAGGCGCTTGGACCGCGTGCCCTGCGGGAACACCAGGAACTTCATGCACTCCTCGTCGACCGCCTGCCGGTGGATGCGCAGTACCTCGTCGATGAGCCGGTCGAACACGCCGTCGAACCACAGCACGAAGCCTTCGATCACGCCGCCGCCGCGCTCAGCGACGAGGCGGCGGGCCGCGGGCGGGGCGCTGTCGAGCGTCGCCGTGGGCGGGCGCGCGCCATCGACGAGGTCGCGCAGCCAGCGATAGTCCGCCTCGGCCGGGCCATGACCCAGCAATCGCTTGAACTCGTTGGAGATGATGTACCCACGCGATGCCAGCGGGATGTTGTTCGTGCCGTCGAGGAACCATGCTGTCAGCGCGTTTTCGTAGTACTTGCCCTTCACCCACGTCGCCGTGAAGCCGAGCCCGCGGCGGTAGAGGGTGTACTGGAACGGCCAGTAATTGTAGCGGTCGGTGTGGTTCATCGCGAACACGACGGGCACGTCTTCGCGGATGTTCTCGGTGCCCTCGACCTCGATGTGGGTGCGGCGCGGGAAGCGGTAGTCCCAACTCAGCAACAGGTTGGCGACGATGTACTGGCCGAGCGGGTGGCGCGCGAGGCGAATGCGTTGCAGGCGGGCGAGGTCGAGCACGGGAAGCTCCGTACGTTCTGGAGACGCCGGGGTTCAGGCGTGCGGGAGTCGTAGCGGGAGGAGCCGCGGGCTGTCAACTCCAGCAGACCTGTCGCAAGACTCCTGACACTGAACATCCGTTCAGGTACAGTCCAAACCGTCCCGCGCCCACCCGCGCGGTCGGCCGGCCCCGATGTACGTCCCCCTGCGCGTCCACTCCAACTTCACCTTCCTCGAAGGCGCCAGCCACCCCGAGGAACTGATCCCGGAGGCCCGCCGCCTCGGGCTGCCGGCGCTCGCGCTGACCGACCGCGACGGTGTCCATGGGGCCGTGCGCGCGTTCAGTGCTGCCCGCGAGCACGGCGTGCGGCTGCTGCATGGCTCTGAACTCACCGTGTTTGCCAAGGATTCTCGCGATCTGCCGGCGCCCGACCGCCGCGCGGGCGTGCTGACCACCGAACAACTCGCCACGCTGCCGACCGAGACGCCCGTCGTGCTCGCCACCGACCGCACCGGGTGGGGCCACCTGTGCCGCCTCATCACGATCGGGCGGCGGCGCTGCGGCAAGGGGCGCTCGCTGTTGACGTGGGACGACCTCGCCGCCCACGCCGGTGGCCTGCTGCTGCTCGTCCACGATCGCGGCACGCCCGCAGTCGCCCCGGTTGCCGGGCCCATCGAACTGTTTCCGTCCCGTGCGCCGATCGCCGCCGCCATCGATGCGTTTGCCGGCCGCACCTGGGCCCTGCTGCAGCGCCACTGCCAGGCCGACGACACCGCCCACGAGCGCGACCTGCGCGAGCGGGCGCGGCACTTCGGCTGGCCGCTGCTGGCCGGCACCTGCGTGCGCTACCACACGCCCGCGCGGCGGCCGCTGCAAGACGTGCTGACCTGCATCCGCCACGGCGTCACGCTGCACGGGGCCGGCCGCCTCATCGCCCCCAATGCCGAGCACGCGCTGCTGTCGCCCTTTGCGTTCCAGAAGCGCTTCGCCGACTTGCCCGACGCCGTCGCCCGCACCCTCGACGTGGCCGAGCGCTGCAGCTTCGACCTCGGCCAGCTGCGCTATCGGTATCCGGCCCAGCGCTTGCCCGATGGCACCACGCAGGAAGAATGGTTGCGCCACCTGGTGCTGGACGGCGCACGCGGGCGCGGCAACGGCGTCATCCCCACCGACGTCGCCAGCCAGATCGACAAGGAACTGGCGCTCATCGGCAAGCTGGACTACGGCGGCTACTTCCTGTCGATGTGGGAGATCGTCCAGTTCTGCAAGTCGCGCGGCATCCTGTGCCAGGGGCGCGGCTCGGCGGCGAACTCGGTCGTGTGCTACGCGCTCGGCATCACGGCGATCGATCCGGTGCGGATGGGCCTGTTGTTCGAGCGTTTTCTCTCGTTCGAGCGCGCCGAGCCGCCCGACATCGACCTCGACATCGAACACGACCGCCGCGAGGAGGTGATCCAGCACGTCTATGGACTGTTCGATCCGCAGCACGCGGCGGCACAGGAGAGCGTCCAGCGCGCCCCCAACGTGACCGAGAGCCAGCCGTATGCGGCGATGGTTGCCGTCGTCATCCGCTACCGCACGCGATCGGCCCTGCGCGATGTCGGCAAGGTGCTCGGCCTGCACGAAACCGAGCTCGACCGCCTGTCGAAGCTTGCCGCCCGCTATGCCGATGGGATCGACGAGGCGACCCTGCGCGCCGGCGGCTTTGACCCCGAGACGCCCGCGCACCAGTTGCTGATGAAGCTGTCGTCTGAAATCCAGGACTTTCCGCGCCATCTCTCCGTGCACCCCGGCGGCTTCCTGCTCGGCCACGAACCGGTCGATACGCTGGTGCCGGTCGAGAACGCCGCGATGGAGCGCCGCACCGTCATCCAGTGGGACAAGGACGACGTCGACACGCTGGGGCTGTTCAAGGTCGACCTGCTTGGCCTCGGCATGCTGAGTCAGGTGCACCGCTGCTTCGACCTGCTGCGCCTGCACCGCGGGCTGGACCTGACGATGGCGACCGTGCCGGCCGAGGACCCGGCGACGTATGCGATGATCCAGCGGGCCGACACCGTCGGCGTGTTCCAGATCGAGAGCCGCGCGCAGATGTCGATGCTGCCCCGGCTCAAGCCGCGCACGTTCTACGACCTGGTCATCGAGGTCGCCATCATCCGGCCGGGGCCCATCACGGGCGGCATGGTCCACCCCTACCTGCGCCGCCGCGACGGGCTGGAGGCGGTCGATTTCGCCCACCCGTGCCTCGAACCGGTGCTGGCCAAGACGCTGGGCATCCCGCTTTTCCAAGAACAGGTGATGAAGCTGGCGATGGTCGCCGCCGACTACACCCCCGGCGAGGCAGACCAGTTGCGCCGCGACATGGCCGCGTGGAAGCGCTCGGGTCGGCTGGAGAAGCACCGCGAGAAGCTGGTCGGGCGCATGGTGGCAAAGGGCATCGACGAGGGGTTCGCGAGCCGGGTGTTTGAGCAGATCAAGGGTTTTGGCGAGTATGGGTTCCCTGAGTCACACGCGGCCAGCTTTGCACTGATCAGCTATGTGACCTCGTGGCTGAAGTGCCATCACCCCACGGAATTCGCGTGTGCGCTGTTGAACGCGTGGCCGATGGGCTTCTACACGCCGGCCACCATCGTCGATGACGCCAAGCGTCACGGGGTCGAGGTGCGCGCCATCGATGTGAACGCGTCGCAGTGGGAGTGCACCGTGGAGCTGCGGGATGCAGCGGAGCCGCACGCCAGTGCCGAGCGCGAGCGTGCCACCGACGTGGGCGCGCTGCGGATGGGCCTGCGCTACGTCCAGGGGCTGGGCGAACTCCAGCGCGTGCGGCTGGAGGAGGCGGGGGCGAATCTCGCAGGGCAGGGCGGTCTGTACGCCGACGTGGCCGATTTCGTGCGGCGTACCCGGCTTGATCGGAGGGCCCTGGTGGCGCTGGCCGAGGCGGGCGCATTCGATGGCCTGGGCGTCGATCGGCGCACGGCGCTGTGGCAGGTGCGCGCTGAGGCGCAGCGGTCAAAGGACACCTTGGCGCTGGACCGCTCGGGCGAGGCGCTGCCGCTGTTCCGCGCGCTGTCGGGCCACGAGGAGGTGATCTGGGATTGGAAGCGGGCTGGCCACTCGCCGCGCGGCCATCCGCTCACACACTTGCGCGAGCGCCTGCGGGCCCAGGGGCTGCCGACGGCGGCCGAAGTGGCGAGGATTCCGACCGGCCGGCGCGGCGTGCGCTACGTGGGGCTGGTGATCTGCCGGCAGCGGCCGGGGACGGCGAAGGGTGTGACCTTTTTCACGCTGGAGGACGAGACCGGCTTCGTCAACCTGGTGGTGTGGCGCGACGTGTTCGAGCAGTTCCACGTGCTGGCCAAGACGGCGGGGCTGCTGGGGGTGACGGGCAAGGTGCAGGCCGAAGCCGGGGTGGTGCATGTGGTGGTGGAGCAGATGTGGGTGCCAGAGGTGGCGGCGGTGGAGTGCGACGGGCGGAGTCGCGATTTTCATTGAGCGCGCGCCGTGTTCGAGTTGAGGGAAGCGGCCAAGGCCATTCGATGCGCCAGGCCGAGCGGCGCGCCGTCGCTGGAGACTGCGCACCCCTCCCGGCCAGAGAACCCTTTGACACGGGGCGGCCGTCCGTCAACGCTGCGCGGATGCGCGACGGCCCGGGAAAGGCAGTCGACGATGCGCGTTCGTGTTCTGGACGTCGAAGTGGATGGCATCGACCTCGTCGATCCGGATTGGCTGATGCTGCGCGCGCTGGTCAGGCCACAGCCGAGGGCGGCGATGTTGCGCTTGGGGCCAAAGAGCGTGCCCCCGGCCTGCAGTCGCCGTCCCCCGTAGCGTTCCGCAGCCCACTGGCAGTCTCCTTGCGAGAGCTTGGCCACCGTCTGGGTGGCGTTGGCCGCTTCGTAGCTCGACTCGAACGTCAGCGAATGGATGTGCAGCGACGAATACAGCAGCTGAGTGCTGCCCGGATTGATTTTCGCCACGCAGTACGCTTCCACGGTGATGCCGATGATGGGCACCTTGACCTCGGCGGCGGGCACGTCGATCGTGATCTGGTCCAGATAGCAAAACTGGCTGCTGCCCGAACACTTGCCGGTCCAGAGGTTGGGCGCTCCTGCCGCCGGCGCGACGAGCTAGGTCGGGTCGGTGCCGACCACCTGCTTGAAGTTGCGCACGTCCGTGCCGATCAGCAGTTCGCGCACCAGGTCCGGCTTGCCGGTACGATGGATGCGCACGAAACCCAGCGCCACGGCAACCAAAGATAGCACCCGAGCCACAGCAGTCTTGCCCATGTGCGCCTCGTTTGCGGCAGTCCTACTTGTCGCCAGCGTTGGAAGGGAACGAGCGCCCGCCGCCCCACAAGATGCGCAGCGCGCCATTCATCCCCGCACCGCCCTTGCCCTGCTGCGTGTCATACGAACCGCCGCCGCCGCCGCCGTAGACGCCGCCCAGGCCGCCGCTGTTGCCCGATCCGGGCTCACCGTTGGCGCCACCCGAGCCGCCGCCGCCCGACGCGCCGTCACTGCCACTGCCCGCCACCGCCGTCTTGCCGGTCACTCCCGCGCCCAACAGGCCCACACCGCCGCCGCCGCCCGCCGTGTTGGAGTTGCCGCCGTCGCCGCCCGCGCCGGAGCCGCCTGACCCCACCGAGCCGGCGCCGCACGCCGCGCCGCTGGTGCCGCCCGGGCCCGAATAGCCGCCTGCGCCGCCTCCGCCCGAGCCGCCACAGCCGCTGGAATTGGCCGTGCTGCCGCCATCGCCGCCGCCCTGGTTCAAGGGGAAGCCGCCGAGGTTGGCGGCGCCGCCGCTGACGCCAGCACCCGTCATCGCGGGGCCGCCCGCACCGGCATTCGCGCGCAGCAACACCGTGCCGCCGCGCATGAGCTCGCTGTAGCCGCCCGCCTGGCCCCCGACTGCATGCAGGCCCGCGCCTCCGCCCGCGCCGACCGTGACCGCCAGCGTCTCGCCAGGTGTGACGGCCAAGTCGTTGCCCCAGACCAGTGCGCCGCCGCCGCCGCCGCGGCCACCGTTGCCCCCGTCCGTGCCACCACCGCCGCCGCCGCCCGCGCCGACCGCGACGATGGAGACCTTGGTCACGCCCGCCGGCACGGTCCAGTTGAGCGCGCCCGCCGCGGTGAATACGACCTGGCCTGTGACCGCGAGGCATTGGCTGGCCACGCAAGCGGAGCCTGATCCGCACGCATTGCCGCACCCCGCGCAGTTCTTGGCGTCGGTGGCGGCCTCGGATTCGCAGCCGTTGTCCTTGTTCTTGTCGCAGTCGTTGAAGCCCGCCTGGCAGGGGCAATCGTAGCCGCCGGCGCTGTTCGCGCACACCGTTTTCTGCGGGCACGTCGCGCTGCCGATCTGGCATTCGTTGATGTCGGCGCATTGCTTGCCGTCGCCGCTCCAGCCGGGTTTGCAGGTGCAGGTGAAGCCGCCCGCCTTGTTGGCGCACGTTGCCTGCGCGTGGCAGCCAGCGAGGCCGAGCCCGCACTCGTCCAAATCGACGCAGTTGGTTGCGCTGCCAGTGAAGCCGGGCTTGCACACGCAGCCACCGGTCTGGCACCAGCCCGTCAAGCAGACCGTGCCGTCGCTGGCCACGGCCTGTTGGCAGCCTGCCGTCGGGTCACAGGTGTCCGCCGTGCACGGATTGCCGTCGTTGCACACTTTTGGCTTGCCTGCCAAGCAGATGGCGTTGGCGCAGCCGTCGAGTTCGGTGCAGACGTTGCCGTCGGTGCACGGCAAGGAGTTGTTGAGGGCGATGCAGCCCTTGGCGACGTCGCAACTGTCGTCGGTGCACGGTTGGCCGTCGTTGCAGGTCTTGGCCTTGCCGGCCGCGCACTGGCCCTTGCCGCACGCGTCGCCCTCGGTGCACACGTTGCCATCGGTGCATGTGGCCGCGTTTGGCAGGTGCGCGCATCCGTTCGTCGGGTGACACGCATCGTCCGTGCAGGCGTTGCCGTCGTCGCACGCCGGCGCCTTGCCGCCCACGCACACGCCACCGGAACACACGTCGCTGAGTGTACATGCATCGCCATCGGTGCACGCCGCCGCGTTGTTGACCTGGAGGCAGCCCGCGCTGCCGTCGCAGGCGTCGTCGGTGCACGGGTTGGCGTCGGCGCAGGCCTTGAGCTTGCCGGCCTGGCACGAGCCGTTGGCGCACGCGTCGCCCACCGTGCAGACCGTGCCGTCGCTGCAGGCCGCCGTGTTGCCGACGTGGACGCAGCCGCTGGCCTTGTCGCAGGTGTCGTCCGTGCAGCCGTTGCCGTCCTGACACGACGGCTTGGCGCCGCCGAGGCATTTGGCCTTCGAGCAGGTGTCGCCGAGCGTACAAATGTTGCCGTCGGTGCATGCGGCCTCGTTGGGCAGGTTCGCGCAGCCTGCCAGCGCGTCGCAGCCGTCGTCTGTGCACGGGTTGCCGTCGCCGCAAGATTTCTGCTTGCCCGGCACGCACTTGCTCTCGATGCACACGTCGGCATCCGTGCACGCGTTGTTGTCGGAGCAGTTGTCTGCCGTGCTCGTGTGCACGCATCCCTTGATTGCGTCGCACAGGTCCGAGGTGCACGGATTCTGGTCATCGCAGCCCAGCACGGCACCGGCTGTGCATTGACCGTCCTTGCACACATCGACAGCCGAGCACGCGTTACCGTCGCTGCACGCCGCCGCATTTGCCGGGTGCGCGCAGCCCGCCTTGGCGGTGCAGGTGTCGGTGGTGCAGCCGTTGCCATCGTCGCAGTCTGTCGGCGTTCCCGACGCGCACAAGCCCTGGTCGCACACATCGCCTTGCGTGCACAGATTCGCGTCGCTGCACGCGCCGGTCTTGGCCGTGAACACGCAACTCGTGTTGGCGTTGCAGCCGTCGTCTGTGCACGGATTGCCGTCGTTGCAGCCGAGCTTGGGTCCCGGCAGGCACTTTGAGGCCCCGCAGACATCGCCGAGCGTGCAGACATCGTTGTCGCTGCACGGCTGCGTATTGGGCGCGCTCTTGCAGCCACCCTTGAAGTCACATGTGTCGGTCGTACAAGGGTTGCCGTCGTCGCACGGGCTTGGCACCTTGGGCGTGCAGATGCCGGCCTGGCAGGTGTCGCCGCTGGTACAGGCATTGTTGTCGTCGCACGCGGCCGTGTTTGGCACAAAACCGCAGCCGGTGGTCGCGTCGCACGCGTCGTCGGTGCACGGATTGCCGTCCGCGCACGCCAGTTTCGATAAATGACCGCAACTGCCGTCCTGGCACACATCGGCCAGCGTGCAGGCGTTGCCATCGGTGCAGGGCAGCGCGTTGGGAACGAACGTGCAGCCGGCCTTGGGGTCGCAGGTGTCCGTCGTGCACAGCTTGCTGTCGTCGCAGGCGGTTTGAGCACCCGGCAGGCACAGGCCGCCTTTGCACGCGTCGGCCACCGTGCATACGCTGCCGTCGCTGCATGTTGCGCTGTCCTCGGCGGTCGCGGTACAGCCGGTCGCCGTCGCGCAGGCATCCAAGGTGCACGGGTTCTTGTCATCGCACGCGACCGGCTGGCCTTTGCACTTGCCGCTTTCACACGAATCGCCGCTGGTGCAGGCATCGGCATCGGTGCACGCGCCGGTCGCGGGCGGATGCTGGCAGGCGCCGCCAATGCAGTTGTCGTAGGTACATGCCGCGCCGTCGTCGCACATGCCCGGCGTGGGCTCGTCGGTCTTGCCATCGCAGTCTTCATCCTGGTCGTTGCAGAGCTCTTGGGTCGCTGCCGGCGCGCTGCACGCACTCAGCCCGGCGTCGGTGCATTCGCGTTGGCCGGGGCAATTGCCGATGGCGTTTGCCGACGTGCACGCCGTGGCCAACTGGAGCTTGGTGGCGCGCCCGTCGCAGGCGCACTGCAAGTCGAGCTTGCGGCATTGCTTCGACTTCGCACCGCCGACGCTCGCGACGTTCACGCAGCCATGGCCGCTCGGGCAAGGGTGGGAATCGTCGCAGGCGGCTCCGCAGAAGTTGCCGATCAACGCACCGGTGGGTCCGACATAGGGCACGCACGCCGACGTCGAGGCCCCCGGCGCTCCGGTGCAGTCGGCGTCGGTTTTGCACGGCTCGCAGATGCGCGGGTGCGCCGGCAAGCAGTACGACGAGAGGTCGCCGCCCGCCAACGTCATCGCCTTGCACAGGAAGCCGGCCGGGCAGGTCGCCGCACAGGTCTGGACGCAGACCTGACCCGCGGGCGCCTCGGCACACAAGCCGGAGTCGCACTCGCCATTCGTCATGCACGAGCAGCCGACCGTCGCACAGGCGGTGCCGCCCGCGGTCGCCGCGTCCGCCAGCGGGATGTCTCCAGGCACGTCGGTCGGCGCGGTGCTGACTTCGCCGGCCGCGGTGCCGACCTCGCCCACATCGCCGAACGACACGTCGAACTGGACTTCGCCCAGGACGAAGCTGGCTCCCCCATCGGCGGCTTCGCTCAACTCGCCCGCGCACCCGGCGGTCGCGGCGGTCACGGCGGCGAAGCAGGCCAGTGTTGCCCAGGGTCGCGAGCCGTCTGTCGATTGGAACTGGGTGCGGCGGCTGGTTGCGTTCATGGACTCCGGCACAGCATGGCGAACAGGTCGATGCGGGTCAACATCACCTGCACGAGGTCGACCGAACGGGCGCCTCAGGGCCCGCTCATCAGCGGCACGGCAACTCGCGTGCTCGCTTGCGCTGCCGCTCGCACATCGCCCGACTGGTCCCTAATTCGTGGCGCGGATCGCTGTCGCCCTGCACTCGCCTTCGGCTCGTGCAATGGTCCCTAATTCATGGCGCGGGGTGGTCCCATTCTGTTGGCGCTTGACACCCTTGTGGCGCGACTCCTGCTCGGCCAGCAGCGCCTCGCGCAACAGGTCCTCGAACATCGCGTGCTGCGCGTCGGACGCTCTTCCCTTCGCGCAGGACTTTGTCCCGGATTACATGTACTTGATCCATCCTCAACATCTCCAGACCGCCACCCCCGGCGGGCGGCCGCAAAGCGCGGCAGTGTGCACGGGTGGATCAGTTTCAGAGCGATGACTGGATCAGTTTGTCAGCGATGCGCACAACCCGTCGGGCCGTGGTGGCGGTACCCACAATGCCGTGCTTCGCAGACGCAGCGCGTGCAATGCAACGCCCGCGCCTGTATCCTCATGGGCCGCTTCCTTGGACGCCCATCGGGCGAGGCGTCCGCGGCGTGGATTCCGGGAGTTGCCCCGGCAGGCGAGGTCACCGTGACGATGCGATGGGTGTGGACGGCAGCAGCGGGGATCGCGGTGTGCGCTTGCGACCGTCCGCCGCAGGTGTCTCGGGAGGCCGCCGCGCCGGTGGCCATTCAGGCTCTCCAACAGCAGGCTCAGCAAGCGCCCGCCGGCGGCCGCCCGGTGGCACCGCTCGCGCCCGTCGGAGCAGCGCCGGCCCTCGGTTTTGCCCAAGCCACGATCGGAGTCCGTGCCCCGTGGGGCAGCGGCGCCGGCCAGGTCGGCCACGTGCGCGGCATCGAGGGCAACCCCGAAGGCCCGATGTCGTTCGATGTCGCTGCCGATGGCCGCATCGCCGTACTCGACCAAGTCAACGCACGCGTCGTCGTCTGGCAAGCCGGAGCCGTCGTGGGCAGCTTTGCCGTCGCCCGCACGGCACAGGACCTCTGTTTTGCCGGCCCCGGTTTTGCCGTGCTCGATCGGCTCGGCGCCCGGAGCGCCTCCGTACTCGATGGCATCGGACGCACACTGGCGACTGTGCCGCTCGACGCCTCGGGCAGTCCCTTGCTCGGCGAGCCCGGTGGCGTCACGGCCCTCGAAGCGCGCCCAGACGGCCTGTGGCTGGAGGTCGGCCATGAGCAGTCTTGGCGGATTGCGCGGCTGGACGGCAGCACGTCGACGGCGGCCGAAGTGTCCGGTCGCCCAGGCCGCGCCGTCGGGTGGGTCCAGGCAGGCCGCGCGGGGCCGCGCAGCGTGTTCGTGCGCAGTGGCGGCGTTGGCGCGGCGCCTGCCCGCGAGTGGAACGTCGTGTTCTCGCTCGACGTCCGCGCCATCCGGGCCGCTGAGCAGGACGCCCATGGCCGGACGATCGTGGCAGCCTGGCTGACGGAGCGGGACGCGGCGGACCCCGACCGCGTGGTGCGGGACGAATTGCACGCCGTGGCGCTGGACGCTGCGGGTCGCGAGGTCGCTCGCGGTGTCCTCGACCGCACGCCCGAAGCCGTCGAGGAGACGTTCCGCAGTGTTCGCGTCGATGCCCAGGGCGGCGTCTGGACCCTGGCCGCGCGCGCGGCGGGACTCGAAGTGACGAGGTTTGCCCCATGAGCCACTCCCTGCTGCGCGTCGTCTTCGGCGTTGCCCTCGTCGGCGTGTGGGTCGCACCCCAACGCGCCGCGGCGGCACCCAAGCCCATGACCCAGGACGAAATTATGGTGCTCGCCAAGTGGGCGCCCGGCTTTTCGTACTGGTGGGGTCACGGCCGCTTCAACGACAAGAAGCAAGACATCGGCGCGTGCCAAGGCAACTGTCCGAGTTGCTCACACACTGGCGGCTACGGCGGCGACTGCTCCGGCTTCGTCGCCAAGGCGTGGCAGGTGCCGGACCCCATCGCGATGACGGCGGACGCGCACCCGTACTCCACCTCGCACTTTTACTGCCAGACGACGCACTGGTCGAAGGTCGAGTGGGGCAAGGCCGCCAAGGCCGACAGCTTCGTGTACCGCGAGGGCGGCTGCCCGGGTTCGGCGGGCCACATCTTCCTGTACGAGAAAGGCGACCCGTGGGGCAGCGTGTGGGCGTACGAGTGCAAGGGGTGCTCGTATGGTTGCGTCTACAACAGTCGCACCATCGCGTCCGCTTACGGTGCCCGTCGCCGCGTGGATGTCGTCGTGACGGCGGATTCCGACGGCGACGGCGTGCCAGACGCCAAGGACAACTGCGACAGCGTGAAGAATGCCGCGCAACTCGACACCGACAAGGACGGCAAGGGCGACGACTGCGACGACGACGACGACAACGACGGCTCGCCGGATGGCAAGGACAACTGCCCGAAGAACGCCAACAAGGACCAACTCGACACGGACAAGGACGGCAAGGGCGACGCGTGCGACGGCGACAACGACGGCGACAGCATCGAAGACGTCAAGGACAATTGCTTCAACGTCGCGAACAAGGACCAGGCCGACGCCGACAAGGATGGCAAGGGCGACGCGTGCGACGACGACGACGACGGAGACGGCATCCCGGACCCCAAGGACAACTGCGCGCTGGTCGCCAACCAGGACCAGGCCGACACCGACAAGGACGGCAAGGGCGACGCGTGCGAAACCGACAAGGACGGCGATGGCGTGCCCGACGGCAACGACGTGTGCCCGCTGGTCGGCGACGCGGCCCAGGTCGATACCGACAAGGACGGCAAGGGCGACGCATGCGACGACGACGACGACGGTGACACGGTTTTGGATGCGCAGGACAACTGCGACACGGTGGCCAATGTCGGTCAGGCTGACCTCGACAAGGACGGCAAGGGCGACGCGTGTGACGACGATGCGGACAGCGACGGCGTGTTGACTGGGGCGGGCGCCAAGACCGACAACTGTCCGCTGGTGGCCAATGTCGATCAGGACGACGGCGACGGCGACGGCAAGGGCGATGCGTGCGACGACGACGACGACGGCGACGGCGTGGCCGATGCCCAAGACAACTGCGCGGCCCAAGCCAACGCGGACCAGGCCGACGGCGACAAAGACGGCGTTGGCGACGCGTGCGACGGCGACAAGGGCGAGCTCGATGCGGGTGCGGGCAACGCGGCGGACACGGCGGGCGGCCTCGACGGTGCGAGCGGCCTGGACGTTGCGGCGCCGTCGGATGCGAGCGCGGGACTGGATGCGGGGGCGGATGCGAGCGCGGGACTGGATGCGGGGGCGGGTGCGGACTCGGCGGCGGGTGCGAACTCGGCGGCGGGTGCGGACTCGCGGGCGTCGCGCGACACCGAAGCCGTCGATTTCGGCCCGAGCACAATCGGACAGCTGCCTGACGCCGGTGCGAAGATCGCAAACATCGCACCC
>SHZF01000065.1 GCA_009692425.1 Myxococcales bacterium
GTCGCCCAACGCCGCTGCGTACTCGCCTGCCATGGCCGCCGACGACACCCACCTCTTGACGTGTGATTCCGACATGCCGCGTCTCCGGAGATTGAGCGGCAAGACTATGTTATAGCTTGATGTTTTGCAAGATGTGTAGGATCCTTAGGCACACCCCGCCCTGGCACTTGTCGCTCTGGGTGCACTGGTCGCCGTCGTTGCACGGCGTTTGATCCACAATCTTCTGGTAGAAACAGCCCTTGGCCGGATCGCACAAGTCCTGCGTACACGTATTCGCATCATCGCAGTCCAGCGGCTTGCCGCCCTTGCACGCTCCGCCCCGGCACAGGTCGGCATCGGTACACGCGCGTTGCCACAGCCGCACCGGGGGCTCGCCAAACGCGCGAGTGGAGGCCGATCGCCGCAGTGGCAGGTCGTCGCACGCCGCCAGTTCGGCGACCCATGCGGCGGAATCAGCGACCAGCCCAGGCAGTGTGGCTGCCAGCTCGGCGCAGGCGATCTCCGCGAACCCAGCGGCGGGCCGACCGAGCCGCTGCCAACGCCGCAGAACCCGCCGGCCGATGTCCTGCGCGAGGGGAATCAGGTGTGCCGGTGTGCCCTGGTCACCCTGCCAAACGGCCAACATGCGGCGCTACGGACACGTCTTCTCCACCACCACATCATCGACGAACACGCCGCCCGTCTTGTTGCCCAAGTCGTCGACCGTGTCGAAGCGAAACGTCAGCTCCACCGACTTGCCCGCGAACGCCGCCAGATCGACGACCCATGCCTGCCACGCCGCCGCCTTCATGCTGGTCTGGGCGTGGCTCGCCCACAGCGTCTGGTCCGACCCACCGCTGCTCGCGTGCACCTCGAAGACGTCGTAGCTTTTGCCGATCTCGGTGTCCTGGTAGAGCCGGAAGCGCAGCGACGCCTTGCCGGCCAGCGGGATCGCCAGCGTCGGCAACACGAGCGCGCCGTACGTCTTGCCATCGTCATAGGTGCCCTTGGCGGGATTGCCGTACCACGCCGCCCACTTGCCGCCGTACGCCTTGCCCTTGCCCCACACCTGCCATTTCGACAGGAACGTCGAGGTCGCGCTCAGCGGCGCCAACGTACCGTCTTCGAAGTCCTTCTTCAGCAGCCAGGGGTTGCAGCAACCGGCCGCCCCCGTGTACGCGTGTTCGCATTCGGCGTTGACGCACGCGTCGACCGTGCACGTCTTTTCGCCGTCCGAGCACGCCGCGTCGTTCTCGCAGCACCCCGCCACGACCGTGTGGATACAGCCCTTGAACGGGTCGCAGGCATCGAGCGTGCAGACCTTGCTGTCATCGCACGCGGGCACCAGTGTCGCACCACACACGCCGGACTCCGCACAGTTCGCGTTGCCCCACGGGTCCATTTTCATCACCCACATGTTTGCCCCCCCCGCGCCCTTCGACTCGTCGTCGGCCGCGAGCACAAAGCCGCCGCCTGCAACCGCCACGATGCCCGCGCCATCCTCGTCGCCCGGGCCGCCATAAGTGCGCTCGACGAGCAGTTTGCCCTTCGCATCGACCCGCAAGAACAGCACCTGCTGGCCGTGCTGGGGAGAGTTGTCATTCCATTGGCCCGTTGCCGCCACGCCACCGTCTGGCAACGCCGCGACTGCCCGAGCGAAGCTGCCGCCAGGTGCCGGGTACGTCGCAGACCACAGCGCAGTGCCCTGGGCGTCGATGCGTGCCAGCCAGGGCCAAGTGTCGTCGTTGCTGCCACCGGCCACGTTCGATGCGCCGCCCAGCACGTAGCCGCCCGCGATTTCCGTGATGGCGCTGCCGGTGTCGTACTTCGTGTCGCCATACGTCTTGTCCCACAGTTGCTTGCCGGCCTTGTCGAGGCGCACGAGCCAGACGTCGGCGTCGCCGGCGCCCTTGGCGTAGGTGCGCCCGATGACCAGCAGTCCACCGTCGGCCGCCGGAGCGAGTGCGTAGCCGTATTCGGTGCTGGCCAACACGCCATAGGTCAGGTTCCACAAGACGGCGCCCGCGGCGTCGCTGCGCACGACCCACACGTCGCTCTTGCCGCTCTTTTCGAAGCGCCCGGCGGCGGCAAACCCGTCGCCGAGCCAGCGCACCTTCGTCAGTCGATCGGTTCCCGTCGACCCCAGCGACTTTTCCCATGCGACGCTGCCGTCGGCCTTGAGTCGCGCGAGCCAGCCGTCTTGCTTGTTCGCACTCGAGTAGCTGGCACCGCACGCGCCCGTTTCTCCGGTGGCGTCCACCGGCGCGAGGCCGTACACCGTCTCGATGTTGCTGTAGGTGTTGTCCCACACCTTCTGGCCCGCCGCATCGACCTTGAGGATCCACCCGGCGTTGGTGCTGCCGTTGGGTTCGTTGTGGCCCGCGACCAACCAGCCGCCCGGGACTGCCGCCACGTCTTCGCTGACTTCGTCGTGCGGGCCACCAAACGTCTTGTCGAACAGGGTCGGGCCGGCACCCGCCTGGCACGTGCCCGCCGTACACTTGCCGCCGCAGCCGACGCCCGCATCGCACGCCACCGCATTGGGCGCGAACGCGCAGCCCTTGGCCACCTCGCAGCCATCGTCGGTGCAGGCGTTGCCGTCCTGGCACGCCTTGCCCGCTTCGTAGCCAGCGCCGTCGGTCTTGCACGCGAACACGGCGGCCGCCACGCACCCCGACGCCTTGCACAGCGCGACTTCGCACTGGCGGTTCGCGTTGCACCACAGGCCCTTGTCGCAATCGACGCTGGTCATGCACTCGACGCACGCTCCGGCCTGCACGTCGCACACCTTGGCGCACTCCTTCGACGACTTGCACGGCGGCGCCGTCACGCACGCGCTCTCGACACACGCTTGGTTTCCGCCGCAGTCCAGATTCGACGCGCAGTCGACACACACCTTCGCGACGCCATGGCAGACCTGCTTGGTCGCCTTGCACTGCACGTCCGAGTTGCACACCGGCGCCGGCTTGCAGGTGTGCTTTTGGCAGATCGCGCCCGTGCCGCAGTCGGCCGATTTCGCGCACTCCACGCACGTCCGCAGGGACGGGGCGCAAAATCCGCCCGCGCAGTCGGTGTTCAGGTTGCACGGCGGCAGGCTGGCCGGCACGCAGCCCGGCTTTTTCGCGAACACGCACGCGCCTGAGCCCTGATCGCAGGCATCCGCCGTGCAGTCGTTGCCGTCCTGGCAGACCTTCGCCGCCCCGGCCGTGCAGACGCCAAGCTTGCACTGGTCGCCGACCGTGCACGGCTTGCCATCGTCGCAGAAGTAGGCGGCGGGCTTGGACTCGCATCCCAGCTTGGCGTCGCAACTGTCTTCGGTGCATGGATTCTGGTCGCCGCACGGCTTCGGCACGCCGCCGAGGCAGCCGCCCCCTGCGCATTTGTCGGCGGTCGTGCACGCGCTGCCGTCGTCGCAGGGTCCGGCGTTGGCCGTGGCGACGCAGCCCTTGCCGGCCTCGCACTTGTCGTCGGTGCACCCGTTCTTGTCGTCGCACGCGACCTTGGCGCCGCCCACGCACTTGCCGGCCGCGCACTTGTCGGCGTCGGTGCATGGATCGCCATCGGAGCACGCGACGCCGTTCGCCGGGTACATGCAGCCCGTGCCGCTCGCGCAACCGTTGTCGGTGCACGCGATGCCGTCGTCGCACACCTTGGGCGCCTCGTAGCCCGACCCGCTCGCCTTGCAGGCGTACAGGCTCGTGCCGCCGCACGCGGGCCCCCCACACACGTCGGGCACGCACTGCTGGCCCGCGCAGTACTGGGACGGCGCGCAGTCGGCGTCCTGCACACAGCCCACGCATTGCCCGTTGGCCTTGTCGCACACGCCCGTGCAGTCTTTGGAACTCGTGCACGCCTTTTGTGCCGCCACGCACTGGTGGGCGCTGCACGTCTCGCCGGGCGCGCAGTCGGTCGGCGCGTCACAATCGACGCACACGGCTTCGGCCTTGGCACAGACCTGCTGGGTTGCCTTGCACTGCGCGTCGGACAGGCACGCTGGCGCCGGCTTGCACGCCTTGAGGACGCAAAGGTGGCCGGGGCCGCAGTCCGCCGCCTTCGCGCAACCGACGCACGCGCTCGCGCCCACGTCGCACACGCCCTGCTTGCAGTCGGCCGGGCCCGCACATGGCGGTGCGACCAGACCGCAACCTGGCACCGCAGCATTCGTGCAGGCGCCGGTCACGGAGTTGCAGCCGTCCATCGTGCAGGGTTTGCCGTCGTCGCACTTGCCGGGCGGGCACACCTTGACCACGTCGGCGGGCGGGACGTCGGCCGGGGTGGGGACATCCAGCGCGGGACCATCGCCGACCGCTGCGTCCGTTCCGACCGCGTCGAGACCATCGGCATCTGGGCCGGCCACATCGGATCCCGCCGCACCTGGGTCTGCAGCATCGGCGTCCGCAGGGTCCAAGCCGCCATCGCCCACTGCATCCTCTCCGTTTGCGGCTGTCGCATCGCTCGGGAGCGTGTCGCCCGCCAACGCATCGGCGCCACGCGGGTCTGCGTCGGCTGGGGCGCCCGCATCGAGCGCGGCGGCGTCTTCGGTGGCGTCGCCGGCTTCGGCGTCGGCAGCGAGCGCCGCGTCGGTGCTCGCGGGCGCTGCCGTGCTCACCGACGGCTGGATTCCGGGCGTCGCAGTGGCACAACCTGCCACGATCATGGCGCACGCCGTGCCGCATTTCATGGAGAGATTCATGACCACTTCCCGTCCATCAGGCCCGCATGCACGCGTCCGTGCCGGGCGACTTGTGAAGGCAAGTGTACAACGCGGCCGGGGGCGCTGTCTCGTTGGCGCGGCGACGGGTCTGTCCCGGCCGGGGCTCTGGCTGGGCTGCTACTTGACGGTCGCCATTGGCAATCTCGGGTAGGCGGGATTCACCGTCACGGTGCGCGGCGCGGGTGCCACCACGAGGTCCATGTCTTCCATCGGAATCGCGCCCAGCAGTGCGTCGTCGCCCAGTACCAACGCTCCGACGAAGCAACCGCGGTTGCCGAATGTCAGCGCTACCGGACCGACGTATGGGGCAAGGTGGTGCGCGGTCCAGCGATCCGATTCTGATGGACTTGGTAGAAGCGGCTATCTCACTCTCACCATCGCCACCTGCGCGCGTCGCTCGGCGTCGAGCGGCAGGCTCGCCCCGCGCGGCGCCAACCGCTGCAGGGGCTCCGGCAGGCCTTGGCCCCACACTCCCAGCCAGATGTCGAGCGGGCCACGCGGCCAGTCCGCCGGCAGCCCTACCGTGTGCGGGTCGGCCACGCATTCGCCGACGGCCCACTTGTCGAGCGGGTAGTGGCCCAGCACGGGCACGTGGGCCGTGTTGAGGTAGCGCCCGCCCGGCCCGTGCAGGTGGACGAAGAAATCGAGAAGGGGGGGCAGCGCGCCGGTCTTGCACCAGTGGTACGTCACTGTGACATCGCTGCCGGGTGTCACGTCGCGCGGGGCATCGACCGCTACGAGTCGGAGCGCTGGGCCGAACACCGTGTCGAGGCTGCCCGGCGGCACGGCGCCCTCCGCGATGCGGGCGTCGAACTGGACGAGCGCACGCGCCACGGGCGGCAACCGGTCGCGCGCAGGTGCCACCGGCTGGGCGGGCCGGTCGGGATTGACCAACTCGATGGTCGCCGCCAGCACGCGGTTCTCCCAGTCGATGCGCAATCCTGACCCCGCGAGCGTCGCCCGCGGGCGGTCCTTCACATCGGGCTGGTAGAATCCGACGAACACCTGATAGGGCCCGGCCGGCGCGCTTGGTCCGATGCGCAACCACGTGCGATCCGTGATGAATTCACCCTTCCTCCAGGCCGACAGCGGGTGGTCTCCGCCAACCGTAGCGTGGTCGGCACGCACGAAGTGTTCCGAGTGCACCGCGTGCACGAGCATCTCCCATCCGGGTCCGGGGTCCTGCAGCACCTCGAACGTCAGATCGATGCGCGCCACCTCCCCGTCCGGCAGCTGCGTGCGATCGACTTCCCACCCGATGAGACGCGCCCACTCGCCGACGGAGATGTCGACCGGATGCGCCAGCGCCGGCCGCTCACGGGTCACGAACGTCGTCTTGCGGCGGCGCCCCTGGGCGTCGTAGCGGCCGTTGATGTCTTTGCGCCACGCTTCCATGGCTTGCCACGCCAGCCCTGCTTCGCCGGGTTGCGCCCGTCCGAGCGCGTGCAGGTCGTGCCCTTCCGAGGGGTCGTTGGCGAGGTCGAACACTTCGGGCGCGCGCCGTTCGAAGTTCCAGATGACCTTGCGCGTGCCGGCGAGCCGCGCCATGCAGTGCCTGCGCTGCCAGCAGGCAAAGTGGAGCGCGGCGTGGCCCGGCGTCGATAGCAGCGAACGACCATCGAGGGTCCCGGCGACGATGTCGAGGCCGAGCAGTTCGTACAGCGTCGGCACCACGTCGACGTTCTGGCGCAGGCCCTTGAGCACGCGGCCCGCACCGCCCGCCGCCACGTCGGGGCCCCACAGGACCAACGGAATCCGCACGGCCTCTTCGTAGAGCATCGCGTCGTGGCCGTGCTGGCCGTGCTCGCCAAACGCCTCGCCATGGTCGCCAAGTACGACGAGGATCGTGTCCCGCTGCAGTCCGCGTTGCACGAGGCCGGCGTGCAGGTCTTGGAGGAAGCTGTCGGCATATGCCAGCGTGTTCATGTAGTCGTCGAGCTTGGGGTCGGCCGCGAACTTCTGGCGCGGCCAACTCTTGGGCAACCCATAGGCGTGGTGCGACGTCACGGTCAGGAGCCCGGCGAAAAACGGCCCTTGGGCGCGCACCTGATCGATCCAGGCGAAAAGTGGCGGCAGCGCGGCCTTGTCTTCCCAGCCGAAGTAGTTGACCTCGGTGTACTTTCCCTTCGGAATATCGTCACGGCTGACGACCTTGTCGAAGCCGAACTCCCGGACAAGCAGTTTGTTGTTCTCGAAGTGCAATTCCGCAGGCGTAAAGAACCCGGTCGCCCAGCCGAGCCGCCGCAGCACCCGGGGCGCACATTCGCTCGGCAGCGCGTTCGGCTGGGCCTCTTCGACCGACGGCGTCAGCTTTGGGTACACGCCACAGAATGCGCTGACCAGGCACTTCGTCGTGTGCGGCACGGTCGTGTACGCGGTGTCGGCATGGACCCCTTCGCGCGCCAGCCGGGCGAGGAACGGCATCGTGTTGAGCGCCGGCGTGTCCAGGGTCGTCGACTGCGCCCGGGTCGATTCGAGCAGCACCACGATCACGTTGCGGGGCTTCGTTGCCGCAGTCCGCCGCACTACGAGCGGCTGCACGGGCTTGTCGGGTTCGGTCTCGGGGCCCCGCTGCCAGTCTCGCAACGCATCGCACACGAACGCCACGGGCACGGTGGCGCGCGCGAAACGCAACCGCTCCGGCAGCGGCACGTCGTGCAGCATCCCCGCAGCTGCAGCGGTAAACGCGACGAGGGCGGCCGAAGTCCAGCCAGCCACGTGCGGCGCCGGACTCAGTGGCAACGGTGAAGCGCGCCACAGCCGGCGGCCCCCGCGCAACGCCAGCGGCCAAAGAGCCAGCCCGACACAACCCGCAAACGCTGCGGCGGTCGACGGACCGATTTCCGACGCGGCGATTTTCGCATACATGTCCGCATGGCTCGCCGTGTAGGAGAGCAGCACCCAATCCATCGCGCTGCCCGTGGCGACCCAGAACCCGTGCTCGAAGACCGCCAGCACCGTCAACGCCAGCGTCGCGATGTGCAGCCAGGCGAGCAGCACACGCCGCACCCACAGCCGCGTGCCGTGCAGCAGCCACGACCACACCGCCAACCACAGGGCTGTCGCTACCCCATCGGCAGCCACGAGTGCGAGGCGCATCGAAAACGTTGGGTCCGCATCGACCGTCGCCAGCTTCCACTGCTTGCAGATGACCAGCAGCACGGCCAACGGTACGGTCAGCGCCGCAACATAGCCGAGAGTGACCAGGGCCGGCAGCGAGCGAGCGCCTTGGCGAAGGTCAGCGGTGGGCGAGGGCAGCGCGGTCACGGCGTGTCGCGGTCACGGGGAGCACGCGGAGGGCCTGACCGCGGCGGGGCGCAGGGTGGCAGAGCGGCACAGGGAAGGGAAGGGAGTCGGTGGTGGGTCCTGGCCGCCGTCCTGGCCGCCAGACGGCATCGACATCCCCATCACCGCCGCCTACACTGCACGGCCCCATGGCGACCCCTCCCTCCCTCCTGCGCGACGGCACCTGGCACCTGCTCGGCATCGGTGGCATCGGCGTGTCGGGCGTCGCGCGGCTGTTGCACGCCCGCGGCCTGACCGTGCAGGGCTCCGACGTGCGCGAGTCGCAACTGACGCGCCAACTGCGCGCGCTCGGCATCCGCGTCTTCATCGGCCACGACCCGCGCCACCTCGATGGCGTGGACACCGTGGTCGTCTCCACTGCCATTCCCGCCTCGAATCCGGAACTCGTCGCGGCACACTCCCGCGGCCTGCGCATCCTGCACCGCTCGGAGGCCTTGGGCGCCCTGCTCGACGACCGCCGCGCCATCGGTGTTATCGGCACCCACGGCAAGGGCACCGTTTCTGCGGCGATCGCGTGGCTGCTCGATCAGGCCGGTTGGGAACCGGGCTACGTCATCGGCGGCCTGCTTGAAAACTGGGGTGACAACGCGCGCGACGGAGGCCGCGGCCCCGACGGCGCGCGCTGGCTCGTGGCAGAGGTCGACGAATCCGATGGCTCGCTCGTCAACAGCCAGCCCGAGATTGCGGTCCTGAACAACCTCGAACTCGACCACCTGCACTACTATCCGGCGTGGCCCAAGCTCGAAGCGGCGGTGTTGGCTTTTTTCGATGGCAATCCGCGGCTACAGATCGCGGTGCTGAACTCCGACGACGCGGGAGTGCGCCGCATCCTCGCCCGGCTCGACGGCCTGCGCTACCACGTCCGCGCGGCCGTCGATGCTCCCCACCCTGCCGGCGTCCGGCTCGTGACGTTCGGCTTCGAAGACGGCTTGGCAGACGTGCGCGGCACGAATCTGCGCTGCCAGCGGATGGCCGCACGCTTTGGCGTCGAGATGCGTGGCCCCGATGGCACGCACGTGGCGCTCGGCGAGGTCGAGGTGCGCTTGCCGGGGCGCTACAACGCGTCGAATGTGCTGGGCGCCATCGCGACGGCGCTCGCGGCCGGCGTGCCGTGGCTGCGGGTGCAGGCGGCGGTCCCCGGGTACCGCGGGCTGGAGAACCGCTTCACGCTGGTGGACGCGGCCGGCGTCGAGGTGGTCAAGGACTACATCAGCCACCCGACCGGCATCAAACGCGTGCTCGAGGCCGCGCGCTCCCAGGCCGAAGGCAGCGTCGTGGCGGTGTTCAAGCCCTACCGCTTCACGATGATCCACTACCTCCAAGACGACTACCGCGAGGCCTTTCGCGATGCCGACCGCGTCGTCGTGACCGAACTGTACACTGCCGGCGAGGTTCCGATCCCGGGCATCGACACCGATTTCCTGTGCCGCAAGATTCGCGAAACGGGCCGCGACGTGCACTACGTCCACGACCTCGCCGACATCGCGCCGTGGCTGCAGCGCGAGGTCCACGCGCCGGCGACCGTGCTGTTCTTTGGCGGCGACGACCTGTTCCAGGTGGCCGACCGCTACGTGGCGCTGCGGCGTGGCGCCGAGGCGACCGCGGCCGCCATGTAGGCCTCGACCCCAGGCGCTTCGCCCACAAGCCCCGACTGACCCAGTTGCGACCGACACAGTTCCGACCGACACAGTTCCGACCAACGAAGCTCCGACCCCAGAGGCCCCCACGATGGACGCGCCCGACTCCGCCCGATCGCGCAATGCGAGCCTCGTCGCCACGTCGGTATGGGACGACCTGCACGGCGCGTCATTCACGGTCGTCGGCCTCGGCAGGTCGGGCGTATCGGCCGCCAACGCCCTGCACCGCCGCGGCGCCCTCGTGCTGGCGATCGACGACCAGCCTGCCAGCGCGTTGGGCACGGCGCTGCAACTTCTGCATCCCGGCGTCGAAGTTGCGACGGGCGTGAGCGCAGCCGGCCCAGGCGGTGGGCCAGCGGGCCCGGTGGGGCGGCGCGGCGACATTTTCGTGGTCAGCCCGGGGGTGATGCCGCACAGCCGCACGTATCGCGCGCTGACGGGTCTCGCCATTGCGGTGGTTTCCGAAGTGGAGCTTTTCTATCGGCTCGACCGGGCGGCGCGCGGCGGCGAAGGGCATCCCATCGTCGCCATCAGCGGTACCGACGGCAAGACGACCACGACCCTGTGGGCCGCGCACCTGCTCGCAGCGGCCGGGCACCGCGCCGTCGTTGCCGGCAACATCGGCGAGCCCTTGTGCGACGTACTCGACGGACTCGGCGACCGCGACATCGTCGTGGCCGAAGTCAGCGCGTTCCAGTTGTTCACCTGCTCGCGCTTTCGGCCGCGCGCCGCGGTGGTCACGAACGTCGCCGCCGACCACCTCGATTGGTTCCAGGGCGACATGGCCGCCTACGTCGCAACCAAGGTCAAGGTCGGCGCAACGCAAGGGCCCGGCGATGTGCTCGCGATCAACGCCGACGATCCGGAACTGGCGCCGCATCGCGAGCGGTTGCTGCGGGCCGCCCACGCCACGTGGCTGTTTTCGACGGCGGGGGTGCCTGCGGGCGGCTTCGGCCTCGACGCGGGGACGTTGTGGTGGAGTCCGGCCGCCGACGTGCGCGTGCCGCTGGTCGGCCAGGACGAACTGGGGCAGGACGGCCGCTTCCCCATCGTCGGGCTGCACAATGTCGAGAACGCGCTAGCCGCGAGCGCGCTGGCATTGGCCATCGGCGTGCCGCTCGACGCGGTGCGGCGCGGGCTGCGGACCTTCGCATTGCCGTCGCACCGAATCGAACCCGTGGGGACGATCGGCGGCGTGCGCTTCATCGACGACAGCAAGGCGACGAATCCTCACGCGGCATTGGCGGGGCTGGCTTCGGTCTTGCTGGTCGAGGGCGAGCGGCTTGTCTGGGTCGGCGGCGGCAGCAGCAAGGACTCCGAATTCGGGGCGCTCGCCGACGCCGTCGCGGCCAAGGCGGCAGCGGCCTTGCTGATCGGACAGACCGCGGCCGAGATCGAAGCGGTGCTGGCCGGCCGCATTGCGGTCCAGCGCTGTGACAGCATCGAAGGTGCGGTGGCCGCGGGATTCGCACTCGCAGGGCCGCACGGCGTCGTGCTGCTGAGCCCGGCGTGCGCCAGCTTCGACATGTTTCGCGGCTACGCGCACCGTGGCGAGGTGTTTTCCGAGGCAGTGCGGCAGTTGGCGGCGGCGGTCGCGCAGCGCGGCGGTCCATCGGAACAGCCGAGCGCGCGTGGCGGGTAGGATTGGACCTGGCTGGCGGGGGGAGCGTGGGCATCGACCGCCGTAACGTCGCGCGCTCCACTGCGCTGCCGCTGGGCCCCGCACCGTTTGCCCTGTGGGCGCTGGCCGCCACCACCGCGCTGGTGCTGGCCGCCGCGCTGGAAGCCCAGGGTCGCGGCGCGGCAGCGCAGGTCGCCGACGTGCTCCAGCGCCAGATCGAGGAGCGACCGCGGCTGTGGCGCTACGATTCCGCCCGCATCCTTGCGCACCTGGGCGAGGTCAAGCTGGTGGCGCGTGGCCTGACGGGAGCGCAGATCGGGGTACAACTCGGCATCCGGCCCAAGACGGTGGAGTCGCACCGGGCGCACGTCGCCGAAAATCTGGGCATCCACGACGTCGCTGATTTGGTGCGCTTTGCGATCCGGGTGGGGCTGGTGGATGTCGAAAGCTAGTACCGAAGGCTCTGCTATCGCCCGCCGAATCGGATCGAGGGCTCGCGACGAACGCGGCGGGCCTGGTTGCGCGCACTGCTCGACACGGCACCCCTCGCACCATCCGGGAAAAGCCCTACATGACTGCGGGTCCTGCCGAATGGCGCTGCGTTCTGCCTTCGCTGGTCCTGCCCGGCCGGCCACCGCCCCATTGGCGGAACTCTCGGCACGGCAAAGAGCCCACATGCGTACCCCCCACGCTTCGCCGCTAACCGCCGCACTGCTGCTGATGTCCCTGGCGCCGCGCCCCGCTGCCGCGCAGCCACCCACGGCCGTCGACCTGCCCACCGTCGCCCCGACACCCAGCGTCGCCCCCCCCGCACCCCCTGCAGCCCCCGCAGCCGCCCAAGCCGTCAGCCACACGCCGGCTGCAACGGGCCCCGCTACCGACGAAATCATCGTCACCGCCCGCCGTCCGCTGCCGCGGCTCGACATCGACCGCAGCGTGCAAAGCGCGACGCGCGACCAGATTCGGCGCGCCCAGGCCGCTGCTGCCACCGACGCCGTCGCCGAACTGCCGGGCGTCCACCTGCAGGCGACCAACCGCGGCGCCGGAGCGCCCGTGCTGCGCGGTCTGGTCGGCCCGCAGAATCTGGTCGCTGTCGATGGCATCCGCTTCAGCAATTCGACGTTCCGCACCGGTCCAAATCAGTACCTCGCCCTGCTCGACGCCAGCCATGTCGACCGCATCGAAGTGCTGTTGGGGCCCGGTTCCGTGCTGTACGGCTCGGACGCGATGGGCGGCGTCGTTCATGCCATCGCGCCGACATTCGATCGGCCCGGACCCGGCACCCGCGCGGGCCTGCGCTTCGGTTCGGTGGACACCTCGGCCCAGGCGTGGGGCGAGGCGCGCTGGCTCGGCGAGCACTTCGGGTTGCTGGGCGGCGGCGCAGTGCGGCGCTTCGGCACCATGAGAGAAGGCGGCGGCGGCACGGAGCCCTTGAGCGCCTACGAACAGGACGCCTGGCACGTGCGCGGCCGCTGGCTGGCTACGCCGACCGTCACCGTCGATGCCGTCTGGCTGGGGGCCCGACTGCGCGGCGCGGGACGCACGGACACGTACACGCAGGGTCGGCTGCGTTCCTACGACAACGACAGCGACCTCGCCTGGCTCGATGCGCGCTGGCGGCTCACCGGCGGCACGCTGCGCGAGGCCCGTATGGCGTTGTCGTGGCACCGCACGACGGAGCAGGTCACGCAACTCCGCTGCACGCTGCCGACCGCGACGCCGGCGCTGCTGGCGTCGGCCGCCGACTGTGCCGATGCCCTGCGCCACGTGCTCGTCGCCCCCAACGTCGTGCCCGCCGCGCCCGCCACGCGCCACGAGCAGAGCGAAGACGCCGTGCGCACGCCGGGCGTGCTGGCCGAACTGCACCTAGCGGGCTGGGGCGGTCGGTTGCGCGGCAGCGTGGGCGGCGAGGCCTATGCCGACACGGTGGACTCGAGTCGGCGCGAACGGCGCGGCGACAAGGCCCCGAAGTGGACGTGGCCGACGCCCGGCCGCGGCACGTTCTCGCAAGACTCGACGTACTCCTCGCTGGGCGTGTTTGGGGTGGCCGACGCCGACGTGTGGCAGGATGGCGACCGCAAGGTGAGCGCGACGGCCGGCGCGCGGCTGGCCCGGTTTGCCGCCCACGCCGCGGCCGTTCCTGGGGTGGGCGACGTCGACTACGCCCACGTCGGTGTCGTCGGCATGGCGGGGCTGCGCGGCCAATGGAGCGCCGCCTCGCACGTGTACGCCAACCTGAGCCAGGGCCTGCGCGCGCCCAACCTGCAAGAAACGACCGCGCTCGGCAGCACGGGCTCGAAGTTCGAGGTACCTAACGCGGCGCTGGCTCCGGAAGCGAGCGATGCCGTCGAGGTCGGCGCGCGCTGGCACGGTGATGACGTGCGGGTGCACGTCGCGGGCCACGCCACGCGCATCCGTGGCGCGATCGACGAGAAGCCCATCACCAAGGCGGAGTTCGCCACATACGGCATCGAGGCCGCCGACGTGGGCTGCAAGACGCTCGACGACCCGGCGTGCAAGCCGCTGCCCGCGATCCAGCGCGTCAACGCCGAGGGTGGCCTGTTGTATGGCGCCGACATCACGCTGGAGGCCGGTCCCTGGCGACGGTGGGTGCCGTGGCTGCACGCGAGCGCGCTCGCCGGAGAGTTGACGTCGCGCACGGGCCAAGTCTACCCCTTTCGCCGCGTGCCTCCTCCATTTGGCACTGCCGGGCTGCGCTGGGAAGCGGCGGATCGACGCTGGTGGCTCGACGGCTTCGTGCGCGCCGCGACCGCGCAAAACCACCTGCACCCGAGCGATGAGGACGACCTGCGGATGTGCGAAGACCCCGCACGCCCGGGGTCGACCTACAAGGCGAACCAGGCGATATGCCCGGGCACGCCGGCGTGGGCGACGGCCAACCTGCGCGCCGGATGGCAGCCCGCGCCGGGCCTGCGCATCGATGCGAGCCTCGGCAACTTGTTCGATGCCAGGTATCGCACCCATGCGTCGGGCATCGAGGCGCCGGGGCGCGGGCTGACGGTGTCGGTGGCGGGCGAACTGTGACGCCCCATGTGCCGGCGCCGTGGGTCCTGCGTTGCGCGAAGTCGGCCCAGTGGCTGTTTGAGTACGCTGCGTCGGTGTGCGACAGCCAGTACCCCAAGTGCAGCCCACCAAGGCCGAAGATGGCCAGAACGCGCAGGCAGGGCTGATCACCGCCAAGTGTTTGCGGGGTCTATTCATGACGGGCGTCGGCGCGCCATAATCCCCTGCCGCCGCCCGCCATCGGGCCAGAAGCGCAACCCAACCCGCGCAGGAGGCCCCTTGTCGCCCCGCTCCGCAGCCGTTTCCTCGTTCGCCGCCGCGCTGGCGCTGGTGGGGGCTGCCGCTCCCGCCGCGGGCACGCCCGTCACCTTCGCGCTGCACGGCCACCTGAGCGGCAGCGCCGGAATCCCCGTGGCAGACGGCAAGTACGCCGTCGCTGCACGCATCTATGAGGCCGCCGATGCCAAAGTTCCGCTTTTCGAAGAGTTTTTCCTGAGCGTGCCGGTCGGCCAGGGCTTGTTCGCGCGCCACCTCGGCGACAATCCGAAGGTCGTGCTCGACCACGCAGCGCTGGTCGGCAAGGAGTTGTGGTTCGGCCTGACGATCGCCGACGACCCCGAATTGCCCCGCCAGCGTCTGCGCCCGGTGCCCGCAGCCGTGCAGGCCCACGTGGCGTTCGACGTGCAGTGCTCCGGATGCGTCACGAGCGCCAAGCTCGCGGCGGGGTCCGTGCAGCAGAAGCACATCGATTTCGCGTATGCCGGCTCCGACAGCAAGGGCGGCCCCGCCAACCACGCGCTGACCGCCGACAAGGCCAAACTCGCCCAGCAGGCCGACGCTGCCGACAAGGCCAAGGAGGCCGACAGCGCGAAGAAAGCGGACTTTGCCGCCAAGGCGGACGAGGCCCAGTCGGCCGCCGTCGCTGCCAAGCTGCAGTGCACGGGCTGCGTGAAGCCTGAGATGCTCGATGCCACCGTGCTCGCGCCCTACGCGTGGGTCTTCGAGCGGCAGGTGACCGGCAAGGAGCCGAGCAACAACCTCGACACGTGCAACCGCATCAAGATCACGCATCAGGCGGGCGGCGTAGACTACGGCGGGCCGTATCGCATCGTGATCACGTCGAATGTGGCGCTCACGCTGATCCAGTAGTCGCGCGCTCAGCGACCCTGTCCGCAGGTCCGCATGGGCTGGGAATCTCAGATTGCGGGTCGGAGTCGCACCGGATGCGCAGTGGGCATGACCGCCGCGCCGTCCAACCTCATGAACCACCTCGGCGACCCCAAAATGGCCGCGCTCGAACACCTGCGGGTGTACGGCAAAGATGACGTGACGGGCACCCACGACCGCGGCGGCGTGGCGCGCGGCATCACGGCGAACACGGTCGGGTCAGCGCTGGAGCGCCCGGCGAAAAAGGGCATGCTCTTGCGGCGCAAGGTGGCGCTGGTGCGCACGGCGGCGCTGGCTGGTGGCAAGCGTGGCGGCCGCCGCAGACTCCGTACACCACGGCGTCGAGTTGCTGCTCGGTGCACTGAATCCCTGACCGAGCGGAGGCGACGATGCGTGGGTGCGGCAACCAGGGCGCGGGGAAAAATCCGATGACGGGTCAGAATTCTGGACATCGGCACGCGGCGCTGCTGGTCGCATCCCTTGCGGTGGTGCTGCCCGCTCCGGTGCGCGCCGAGGAGTCTGCAGCCCACCCTCGCGCGGTCGCCGCGGTGTGGGACGAGGCGGTCGTGGTGCAGCGCGCCCAGGCCGTGGCGCGGGCGACCGCCGATGCCGCCGTCGCCGTCGCCGACGCCGACCGCGTCGCCACAGACCAGGTCCCGAACCCGTCCTTGCAGTGGGATCGCACCCAGGTCGGCGGCCCGGGCGGCGGCGCCGAAGATGCCGTGGCGCTGCGCTGGCCCCTCGACCTCTCGGGCGGTCGCGCCGCACGGCGGGCAGCGGCCCGGGCCGGCGTGGCCCAGCAACGGGCAGCCGCGGCGGTTGCGGTCAGCGATGCGGTGGCGCGCGCGCTCGGAGCGTACTGGGACGCGATCCACGAGGCGGGGCGAGCCCGCGTGCTGGCTGCGCACCAGGAGCGAACGGCCGAAGCGGCTCGCATCGTGCAGCGGCGCGAGGCGGCGGGAACTGGCTCCGGTTTCGAGCGTTTGCGGCTGGACCTTGAAGCGGAGCGGGCCCGCGGCGTGGCCCACCAGGCGGCTGCAGACGCAGCAGTCCAGCGCAGCGCCCTGGTCGCGGATCTGGGCGGCGGAGAGGCCGACATCGAACTGGGCGACGCGCTGGACGGGGCTGCCGATCTGGCCGCCGCAGGGACACCTGCGGGGGTGGTGGCGCCTGTCGGTGCGCCCGAGCGCCGCGCCGTCGCGTTGGCCGCCGACGCCCGGTCGCTGGCGGAGGTCGCGGATCGTGCCGCCGGGTCGGCCGGAGGCTTCGGCGTCAGCGTGGCGGCCGGCGTACGCATCGACAGCGGAACCACCTCGCGGTTCGGCTACGTCGCGGGTGTCGTCATCGATTTGCCGGTCCTCTCCAAGGGCGACGACCTGCGCGCGGCCGCCCGCGCCCGTTTGCAAGCCGCCGACGCCGCGCTCGCCGCGCTTGAACGCGCCAGCGCTGGCCCCGCCGTCCGCGCCCGCACCGAACTCCATACCGCCGTCGCCGAACTGCGGCACCACGATGCGGCCACCTCGGCGCAGGTGCAGCGACTCGTCGCGGCGGCCCAGAGCGGCTACCGCGACGGCCAGCGCGCGCTCGTCGACGTGATCGACGCCCACCGCGTCCAGGTCGATACCGAACTCCGCCACCTCGAACTGGCCTGGCGCGCGCGCCGCGCCTGGGTCGCCCTGCGCGCCGCAACGGGAGCCTTCGAATGACCCCACGCCAGACCGCATGCGTTGCCGTCCTCGCGCTCGCCGCCTGTGGCCAGGACCACGCCGGGCACGACCACGCCACCGAGCACCCCGCCGGCCACGACCACCACGCGCCGGGTCATGGCCACAGCGACGGTCCGGTGCGGCGCATCACCCTGTGGAGTGACACCTTCGAACTGTTCGCCGAGCACGCGCCGCCCGTCGTCGGGCTGCAGGCCGAATTCCTGGCGCACATCACGGTGCTCGACGGCTTCCGGGCGCTGGCCACGGGTGGGGTCACGCTCGACCTGCACGGGCCGGCCGAACTGTCGGCGACGGCAAGCCAACCCGACCGGCCAGGCATCTACCTCCTGACCCTGTTGCCCAAGGTCGCGGGCACCTACCGCGGCCACCTGCGCATCGAGGGCGCGGGCGGCGGCAGCGTGGCGGGCATCGAGATCGAGGTGTTGCAGCAGGCGGCGGCGGGACACAACGAGGACGACCATGAAGGCCTCATCGAATTCCTCAAGGAGCAGCAGTGGAACGTGCCGTTTGCGACCACGTTCGCCGCCGAAGCCACGTTGACCGCGATGCTCGAAGTGCACGGAACGGTCGAGGTGCCACCCACGGCACGGGCAGAAGTCGCAGCGCCGGTGACGGGGCGTCTGCTCGCGCCGCCCGAAGGCCTGCCGCGCGTCGGCGATGCGGTGACGGCGGGTCAGGTACTCGCGTTGCTGCAGCCGGCCCCGGCCGCACCTGAAGACGCCGCACGCGCCAGTCTTGCGGTGGCCGAGGCAGAAGCGCGGGCGTCTGCGGCGGCCCGCACCGTCGAACGCAACGTGCGCCTGGTGCGCGATGCCGCCGTGCCGGCACGAGACCTCGAGGACGCCCGGCGCGAGGCGGCCCTGGCCCAGGAAGCGGTCAAGGCGGCCCGCCGCGCGCTCCAGGTGTTTGCCAGTGCGGGCGGCGGCGGCGGCGGGGGCGGCGGCGGCGGGGGCGGCGGCGAACCGTGGCGGCTCGTCGCGCCGCAGGATGGCGTGGTCATCGCCGTGGCGGCCGCAGTGGGAATGGTGGCCGAGCCCGGCACGGCGCTCGTGCACATTGCGGATCTGACCGCCGTGAACGTCTGCGCGCGTGTGCCGGCTGCCGACGTGGGAGCGCTGCGACTCGACCTCCCGGCGTGGCTGCACATGGCGGGCGATGTGCCCTGGCATGCCCTGCCGCTCGCGGATGCCGCCGGGCTGCCCGCGCGCGTGGCACCCCGCGTTGATGCCGAGTCGAACACCGTCGCCCTGACGTTGCCGATGCTCGCCGTGACCGTGCCCACGCTTGCCGGGCTCGCCTGGCCGCGGCTGGCTCAGGCCGTGCGGCTTCGCTTGCCGGCCGGCCCCGACGTGCGCGGGGTCGCCGTGCCGCGCGACGCCGTGCTGGACCGCGACGGCCGGCGCGTCGTCTACGTGCAGGTCGATGGCGAGCACTTCGCCGAGCGGGCCGTAGTGACTGGCGTGCGCGGCGGGGACCTCGTCGCCATCGAGCGCGGGCTGGCCGTTGGCGAGCGCATCGTGACGCGCGGCGCCTTGCTCGTGCGGCTGAGCGACCATCCCCAGGGCGAAGCCGCCCACGGACACGTCCACTGATGTTGGCCCACCTCATCGACCTGTCGCTGCGCCACCGCGCCGCCGTGTTGCTGTGCGCGCTGGCATTGCTGGTGCTTGGCGCAGAGCGCGCCCGCCAGATGCCGATCGACGTCTTCCCGGATCTCACGGCGCCGCGGGTCACCGTAGTGACGGAAGCCAGCGGGCTGCCTGCCGAGGAGATCGAGCCCCTGGTCACGTTGCCCATCGAGACCGCCGTCAACGGCGCCACCGGCCTGCGCCGGGTGCGATCGGCGTCGGCGGCCGGCATCTCGGTCGTGTGGGCCGAGTTCGACTGGTCGGTCTCCCCGACGCTGGCGCGCCAGGCGGTCACCGAGCGCCTGCAGGCAATCGTCAGCACGCTTCCCGCCGAAGCTGCGGTGCCCGTGCTGGCGCCGGCGTCGTCGGTGATGGGCGAGATCGCCTTCGTGGCACTGACGAGCGACCGCGTCACCGCCATGGAACTGCGCCGCCTCGCCGACGTCGAGGTGCGGCGTCGGCTGCTGGCCGTGGCGGGCGTGGCCCAGGTGGTCGCCATCGGCGGCGAGGTCGAGCAGTACCAAGTCGTGTGTGACCCGTTGCGCCTGGTTGCGTACCACCTCACCGCAGGCGACGTCGTGGCAGCTCTGGATCGCGGCAGCCGCAACACCGCCGGCGGCTACGCGGTTGCGGCGGGTCAGGAGTCGGTCGTGCGCGTGCTGGCCCGCGCCGCGGGCTCCAGCGACCTCGAAGCGATCGTAGTGGCCGTGCGCGGCGGCACACCGGTCCACGTGCGCGATGTCGCCACCGTGGCGCGCGGGCCGGCGCCGGTGCGCGGCATGGCGAGCGTCGATACGAAGCCCGCCGTCCTGTTGAGCGTGGTCAAGCAACCGGACGCCAGTACCTCGGCGACGACCGCACGGCTCGATGTCGAACTCGCGGCCCTGGCGAGCGGATTGCAGGGGCGCGGCGTGACGTTGCATCGGGAGGTGTTCCGCCAGCAGGACTTCATCGACCGCTCGGTTGCCAACGTGCTGACCGTGCTGCGCGACGGTGCCGGCCTGGTGGTGGTCGTGCTGCTCGGCTTCCTGTGGAGCCTGCGACCGACGCTGATCAGCGCGTTGGCCCTGCCGTTGTCGCTCGGTGTCGCCGTGCTCGTGCTCGACCTGGCCGGGATGACCCTCGACACCATGACGCTGGGTGGGCTGGCGATCGCGATCGGAGAACTGGTCGACGATGCGATCGTAGACGTCGAGAACGTGGTGCGGCGCCTGCGCCAGTGGGCCGCGCGGCCGGTCGACGCCCGGCCGCCCGCGCTCGCCACGGTGCTGCGCGCGTCGCTGGAGGTGCGCGCGGCGATCGCCTCGGCCACCTGGGTGGTGATGCTCGTGTTCGTCCCGCTGCTGTTGCTCGATGGCCTCGAGGGGCGACTGCTGCGCCCGCTGGCGGTGGCGTACCTGGCCGCCATCTTTGGCTCCCTCGTGGTGGCCGTGACCGTGACGCCCGTGCTGTGCTCGCTGCTGCTGCCGGCGGCCGCACTGCGCCGTTCGGCTCACGAGCCGCCCGTGTTGCGCGCCCTGGAGCGGGCCTATGCTCCCGCGCTCGCGCTCGCGCTGCGGCGGCCGCTCGCGGTCGTCGTGGCCGCTGCCGTGGTGGTGGCCACGGCGCTGGCCGGGTTTGCTGGCATGGGGCGCGCGTTCCTGCCGGAGTTCAACGAGGGCAGCCTGACCATCCAGATGGTGCTGACGCCCGGCACCTCGCTGCACGAGAGCGACGCGCTGGCCCGGCTGGCCGAGCGCGCGTTGCTGGCAGACCCCGGCGTGCTGTCCGTCGGCCGCCGCACCGGTCGCGCCGAGGCCGACGAGCACGTGTTGGGTGCTGAGACCACCGAACTCGAAGTGCGCGTGCACAACGACGATCCGCGCACCCGCACGCAACTGTTCGCCGACGTGCGCGAGCGCCTCCGGGCCGTCCCCGCCGCGTTCACGCTCGGCCAGCCGATCTCGCACCGCATCGAGCACATGGTGTCGGGGCAACGCACGGCGTTGGCGGTCAAGGTGTTCGGCGACGACCTGCGCGCGCTCCGCGAGACGGCGACCCAGGTCAAGGCCGCGCTGGCGACGGTGGCCGGGCTCACCGACCTCGACGTCGAGCAGGCCGTCGATGTGCCGCACTTGGTCGTGCGGCCTGATGCCCACGCGGCGGCGGAGCACGGGATGTCGGCGGGCGAGGTGGCCACGGCAATCGGCACGCTCCTGTGGGGCACGACGGCCACGCGCCTGTTTGCCGATGGCCGCAGTGTCGACGTGGTCGTGCGCGGGCCGCAGCACGCAACGCGCGATGTCGAAGCCGTGCGCGCCCTGCAACTCGTCACGCCCGCCGGCCGGCTCGCGACGATCGGCAGCCTCGCCGACGTGCAGCGCGACGCCGGACCCAACTACATCCTGCGCGAGAATGCCCAGCGGCGGGTGGCCGTCACCGCCAACCTCGTGGACCGCGACGCTGCGCAGGTGGTGGCCGACGCGCGCCTTGCCGTGGCGGCCCAGGTCCGCAAGGTGGCGGGCGTGCGCATCGAGTTTGCCGGCCAATTCGAACGCGAGGCGGAGACGTCGCGGCGCCTGCTCGGGCTGAGCCTGCTGAGCCTGATCGGCATCGGCCTCATCGTCGCCGCGACCCTGCGCAGTGCCCGGCGCGCGCTGATCGTGCTCGTGAACCTGCCGCTCGCCTTGGCGGGTGGCGTCGTCGGCGTGTGGCTGGCCGGTGGGGTGCTGTCCGTGGCGACGACGATCGGCTTCATCACGCTGTTTGGCATCGCGACGCGCAACGGGATCCTGCTGGCCACGCGCACGCGCGACCTCGAACTCGACGGGTGTCTGCGTGAGGCCGCCGTGGCCCAGGCCGCGCAGGAACGGTTGGCGCCGATTCTGATGACTGCAGCGACCGCGGGCCTTGGCCTGTTGCCGCTGGCGTTAGCGCTGGGGCGTGCGGGCAGCGAAATCCAGGCGCCGATGGCGCTGGTGATCCTGACGGGGCTGGCGACTTCGACCGCGCTGAACATGGTCGTGGTGCCCGCGTTGCTGGTGCGCTGGGGTGGGGTGACGAGGCGTGGGAGTTTGTCGCACCAAGGACGCGTGCAAGAATAAGTCGGTCGCCTGCGCGTTCGTACCAAGCTGCCGCAGGGTGTGCCGCCGACTGCGACTGCGGCGCTGCTGTAGGCTGCGCTCGCAACGCTCGTCGCCAAGTTCGGCCTGAGCCGGCAGGACGTTCACGAGGCGCTCGACTGAGATCGTCGGCATCAAGCTGCGGGTCGGCGCGATCCAGGAAGTCACGGACCGTGCGACCCAAGTGACGAGAACTGCACTGAAAGACGACGCCAGCGTTTTTCCCGATGTCTTGCTTCATGGCCACCGCAGGTCGCTTCGGATCGGCTATGTCAATGCTCGCACTTGCTTTTTAGCGATGTGTAGAATCTTGACACGTCGTGGATGCGTCGACTGCCAACCTCCTGGCCGCCTAGAACTGCGTCCGAATTCGGCGTCCGGCAGAGGTTTGGTGGTGCATCGTGGTCCTTGGGCAGGTTTGACGCCCGATCCCCCCTCCTGCATTCTCGGCGAGCCCCGCCTGAGCCTGCGGCGGCGTAGGCGTGTGCATGAAGAAGAACTTCGTCCTCGACACGAACGTCCTGCTCCACGACAGCGCCTGCCTGCGTGCGTTTGCGGACAACGTTGTCAACATCCCCATCTACGTCATCGAGGAGCTCGACCAGTTCAAGAAGGACCAAACCGAACTCGGCCGCAACGCCCGCCGCATCGCCCGCGAGATCGACACCTACCGCGTCAAGGGCAACCTGCGCGAGGGCGTCGCATTGCCGACCGGCGGCATCGTGCGCGTGGTGCTCGACAAGGCCGACCTGCCCAAGGACTTCTCGGTCGGCCACGCCTTCGACAACTCGATCCTCGCCGTCGCGCTGTGGCTGAACCGCACCGAAAGCGACACGCCTGCGGTATTCGTCTCGAAAGACACGAACCTGCGCATCCGTGCCGACGCGCTCGGCATCCGCGCCGAAGACTACGACCGCGAACAGATGGAACTGTCGGAACTCTACTCGGGCAGCGCCGAACTCGACGTCGCCGGCGAACTGATCGACCGCTGCTTCGCCGAGGGTGGCTTCGAGCGGAGCCTGCTCAATGGCGCAGAGCTGTTTCCAAACCAGTACTTGACGTTGCGAAACATCCAGGCGGCGGGCCGCACCGCGTTGGCTCGCGTGACGCCCGACCGCATCGAGGCCGTGCACCGCCCCAAGGGCGCCGTGTGGGGCGTGCAGGCGCGCAATCGCGAGCAGACGTTCGCGCTCGACATGCTGCTACGCGACGACATCCAGATGTGCACGCTGGTCGGCAAGGCGGGCACCGGCAAGACGCTGCTGGCGATTGCGGCCGGGCTGCAGTCGGTGCTGGACGGCGGGAAATATCGCAAGCTCTTGGTGTCGCGGCCGATTTTTCCGATGGGCAAGGACCTCGGCCACCTGCCCGGCACGCTCGGCGAAAAGTTGAATCCGTGGATGCAGCCGATCCATGACAACATCGATTTCCTGACGACCGCGAACGCGAGCTCCGGCAAGCAGAAGGCGCACAGTTACGCGGACTTTCTCTCCCAAGGCATCATCGAGGTCGAGCCGCTCACGTACATCCGCGGGCGCTCGCTGCCGCAGATTTTCATGATTGTCGATGAGGCGCAGAACCTGACGCCCCATGAGGTCAAGACCGTGCTGACGCGCGTCGGCCATAGCACGAAGATTATCTTCACTGGCGACCCTCACCAGATCGACCATGCGTACCTCGATTCGGTGAACAACGGACTGACGCACCTGGTCGAGAAGTTCAAGAATGAGCCGCTCGCTGCGCACGTCACGCTCAGCAAGGGCGAGCGGAGTCCCTTGGCCGAACTGGCCGCCAACCTGCTGTGAACCGGATCGCCACTCCGCACCGAACACCGGAAGCCCATGACTCGTTTCGCACGCCCCGCGCTGCTGCTGCCATCCCTGCTGCCGTCGCTGCTGTTTGCCCTGCCAGCCACGGCCGCGCCGAAAAAGGGCGGGCCGCACCCCATCCTGCTCGCCGCCGCGCCACGCGTGCAGTCAGACTTGCGCGACCTGACCCTGCTGGCGACCGCCGTGCCCGACGCCAAGGAGAATCGCAACGGCTCGGCCGCGCTGGTGCGCAACGATCAGGGCAAGGACGGCGGGCTGCCGGCGTGCTGGCTGCTCGGGCTCGAAGGGCGACCGGCGACGCCGGGGCGGGTCGAGACGGTGATCAAGTTGCCGGTGTGCCCTGCGGGGTCGCCAAAGGGCACGGAACTGGGGCGCACGCTGCTCGGCAAGCGCGCGGCGTGGCGCGTGCGGCTCGAGTCGGCGCGGGCCGACACGTTTGCCAAGGGGGTGGAGTCGCGCGTGCTGTGGGCGCTGGCCGCCGACCCGGGCGAGGGCGCGGGCCTGAAAGTGGTGTATGAGCGCACGTCGACCACGTTCAAGTCGCGCACGGACCCTGGCACGAACCAGTTGGAGCAGTGCGAGGCCCCCGCAGTGGTGAACGGCTCCGAGCCAGGCAGCGACGACGACTGGCCCGGGCTCGCGACGACATGCGAGACTGAGACGATGCTGGGCAGCATGCCGAAGCGCGAGCGGCTCACCTTTCGCTACCAGTGGATGGGCGATCGGTACCTGCCACAGTAGGCGGGAAACATGCCGCTGCTGCACCGTCACACCCTGCTCGAACCGACTGCGCTGCGCGTCGACCTGGCGGTCCAGCAACTGACGCAGGTGCCGCGCACCGTGCTGCGTGGGCTGTTCTCCAACGGCTGCATCACGCTGAACAGCCTGCCATGCACCGAGCCGGCCGCGCGCGGCAGCCCTGGCGACCGCATCGATGTGCGCTGGGACCCAGCGACGCGCTACCGGGACCACCCCAAACCGAGAGTCGACACGCAATTCCGCGTCGCGTTCGAAGACAAGCACTTGATCGTGGTGGAGAAGGTCGCCGGCATCCTGACGGTGCCGACCGACCGGCGCGAAACCGACACGCTCGTGCACCGCGTGGCGCGGCACCTGAGCCGCGGGCCGCGCATCACGCAGCGCGCCTGGATCGTGCACCGGCTCGACCGCGACACGTCCGGCCTGCTCGTGTTCGGCAAAAGCGAAGAGGTCGCCGCCCGCATCAAGGACCAGTTCGAGGCGCGCAAGCCGGCCCGCCAGTACGCCGCCCTCGTCGCGGGCCGGGTGCAAGAGGGCGCCGGCACGTTTCGCAGTTGGCTGCACACCGACGAAGCGCTCGATCAGGTATCGCGGGCCGAACCGGGCGCGGGCAAGCTCGCGATTACGCACTACCGCGTCGCTGAACGGCTGCGAGGCGCCACGTTCGTCCGCGTCACGCTGGAGACCGGGCGGCGCAACCAGATTCGCGTGCACTTCGGCGACGCCGGTCATCCTGTGCTCGGCGACGTGCGCTACCACAGCGAACAGGCCCGCCACGCACTGTGGACGGCACCGCGGCTGGCCCTGCACGCGCAGACGCTCGGCTTCGTGCATCCGGTCACAGGCCAGCCGGTGGCGGTGACGTCGGAACTGCCCGAGACGTTCGACCGGTTCCTGCGGGCGGCCCGATAGCGCGTGGCCGACCCTTGCCACGTTGACCCCCCACTGCCACGCTCCCCCACGCCGCATCGCAGCGGCCTGGAGCGAGCGATGGCCGAGGCCGACAGCAAGGCGAAGCGAACGGGCAGCGTCGACGTGCGCGAGATGGAAATCGGCGACCTCGCGCCCGTCTTCGAACTCGGCGAGGA
>SHZF01000001.1 GCA_009692425.1 Myxococcales bacterium
GGTCGTGCGCTGTCAAACAGGTCGTGCGCTGTCAAACAGTTCCTGAGGTGCCACAACCGGTACGGCGGGAGAGGAGGGATTCGAACCCCCGGAGGCTTTCACCTCGGCGGTTTTCAAGACCGCTGCCTTCAGCCGCTCGGCCACTCTCCCCGCAGCTTGCGCTAGGCAGAAAGTCCCCTTGGGGCGCCGCGACCCCTTGCCCCCTGCGGCGGTCTGCAACCGCGGAACGCACGAGATGCCCATGCGGACCAGGGTCTTTCGTTCGATGCGTGTGCGGGAATCCGCACGGGCATCTCTTGAGAATCCGGGGAGTGGCGCTTTGAACGCGGGACCGGGCGCGCCGGGTGCGAACGGGCCGGCAGTGTAGCGGGGCGCATCCTCCTCCGCAAGGGCCTGTGCGATGCGACGGGAGCCCGCTACCCTGTGCCCCGCGGCGCTTGCCGCATTCGGAGTTCGTGTGTCGTCGGCCTGCGCCCACGTCGATGTCGAGGCCTTGGACGCCTTTGCCGAACATGCGCTTGTGCCGGGCGATCCGGTGCGGAACGCCTTGCTCGGTGGCGTGGCGGAGACGTCGGGGCTGCATCCGAGCAGCGTGGCACGACTGGCCAACCTGTTCCTGCAGGCTTGGCGGCGCCCGGGGCTCGACCGTCTCGTTGCGCCCGTGCGGGAGCGAGTGGGGGAAGCGCGGCCCGTGGGTACGATCGCCCTCGCGGCGCCCGGCAACCTCTGTGTCGCGACCTGGGCTGCACTCGCCGAAGCGCTGCTCGCCGGCAATCGGGTCCGCGTGCGGCCCGGTGCTGGAGACCTCCGCGCGGCGTCGGCGTACCACGCGGCCCTGGCGCTCGTTGCTCCGGCACTGGCCGAGCGCATGACGGTGGTCCACTGCGAGCGCGACGACGACCTGGGCTGGCGCCACTGGCTTCGAGGGGCGCGCACACTGATCGCGTACGGTTCGGACGCGGGCGTCGCGGCGACCTCCCGGCGCGCCATGGAACTCGGGTTTTCGGGTCATGTGCGTCTGCACGGGACACGGGCGTCGGTGGCCGTCGTTCGCGCCGCAGCACTTGGGGCCGCGGGCGGCGCGACCGTGGCGGAGCGACTGCTTCACGATGCAGTGCTGGCCGATGGGCGCGGTTGCCTGTCATTGCGCGCGGTCTGGGTCGTTGGCGACCTGGCTCCCCGTGCCGTGGCCGAGTTGATCGCTGTGCGGTTGGCCGACGTGTGCCGGGAATTCCCGGCGGGGCACATCGCCGCCGACATCGCGGCGCATGCGGCGCTGCACGCGGCCGACCACGAACTCAGGGCGGCCATCGACCCGGACACGGCCGCGTTCGTTGGCGGCACCGACGCCTGGGTCGCCGTACACCGTTGCCCCCCAACGGGCTGTCGACCTCTGGGCCCCGCAGCCCGCGGCCTGGTCGTTCACGTGGTCGATCACCTCGATGCGGTGGACCGCGCGATGGCCCTGGCAACCGTGACCCTGTCGACCGTGGCGCTGGCCCCCTTCGACGATGCGGCCCTGCTTGCGTGGGCGCGCCAGTGCGGTGCCACCCGCAGTTGTGCGCCGGGTCGGATGCAGGCCCCGCCGTGTTGGGTGGCGCACGACGGAGTCTTGCCGTTTGCCGCGCTCATCGAGCGTCACGACAGCGACGAAGAAGTACACGCCTAGGCTGAGCCGTGCCGCCTACCTGGTCTTGCGCGGCGTTGCGTAGAACTGGCCCCGCCCGCGCTGGACGAGCAGCGGCACGATGTCGCCCGCACGGTAGTCGTGGTCCAGTTGGTCAAGGGCCTGCACGTCGCTGATCGCGTGCGTTCCGCTGCGCACGATGACGTCGCCGACGCGCAGCCCCACCTGATCTGCCGGCCCGCCGCGATCGATGCTGATCACGAGCGCTCCGGCTTCGGCCGCCAACTGGAACCGCTGCCGCAGTGCTGCAGTGAGATCGACCGCCGACAGCCCGAGACCCGGCAGCGACAACATGCCGCGCACGGTGCTCGGAGCCGTGGGCACCGGTGTCGGCGCTTCGGCGGCCCCTGCGGGTTCCGGCTCTTCGTCGCCGCCGAACTGGCGCGGCAGCGCGCGCAACTCCACGGCCAGGCGCAGCGACTTGCCTTCGCGGTAGACCTCAACGGGCACCTTTGCGCGCACTCCCGCCGACGCGGCGAGCCACGGCAGGTCCGACGACGTGCGCAGCGGTGTGCCATCGAAGGCGAGGATCACGTCACCCGCCCGCATCCCGCCCAGTTCGGCCGGGCTGCCCGGCAGCACCTCGACGACCTCGGCGCCGACTACCTTGTCCAGCTTCAGGCCACGCGCTCGCTCCGGCGAGACATCGCGCACACCGACCCCAAGAAACGAACGCTCGATGCGGCCCCGCGCCAACTGCGGGATCAGTTTCTTCGCCATGTTCGAGGGGATTGCGAATCCGATGCCCTGTCCGTCGCCGCGGATCGCCGTGTTGATGCCGATGACCTCGCCGCGCGTGTTGACCAGCGGCCCGCCGGAGTTGCCCGGGTTGATGCTCGCATCCGTCTGGATGAAGCTCGCGTACATTGGCCGCCCCTGCGGGTGCACGTCCGAGCGACCCACGGCGCTGACGATGCCGGCCGTCACCGTGTGCGACAGCCCGAACGGATTGCCGATCGCGACGACCCACTCGCCGATCTGCACCTTGGCCGAATCGCCCAGCGGCGCGATCGCGACCGGCCCATCGACATCGACCTTCAGCAGCGCGAGGTCGGTGCGCGGGTCGCGGCCGATGACGCGGGCACGAAAAATGCGGTCGCCAGCCGTGCGCACCGTGATGTCGACCGCGCTCTCGACGACGTGGTGGTTCGTGAGCGCGAGGCCGTCGGGATGGATGAAGAAGCCCGTTCCTTCGCCGCGCACGACGGGGCGACCGAACACGTCACCGGATTCCCGGCCACCGGGGATTGCGGTCACGGAGATGTTGACGACGGCCGGCGACAAGAGCTTGGCGAGCTTGGAGAACGCGCCCATCGTGACCGGCGTGTCCGCAGTGATGCCCGCAGTCGCGGGCTGCGATTCGCTCCACAGCTTGTCGGGCAGGGTCTGGGCGGGAGCCGGGGGCGCGACGGGAACGGCGGCCGCCTGCGCCGCAACCGGTCGAGCACCCAGCGCGCACAGGCAGAACACTATCGGGAGAGTGCGTGCGGTCATGGGGCCTCCGGCCGCTGCAACGCATGAGCAGTTCCGGGTATTCCGTGGGCACGGATGCCGACTTCTTTCGTCAATCCACGGGCTTCTTGCGCTTGAGCGGGCGCAGGTAGCGGGCCTGGACGTAGCCGGCAAGACCCGTCTGGTCGCCGGTCATTGCCTCGGCACGCACCCAGCCGCCGCCTGCGTCGAGGTGCACTCGCACCAAGGTGCCGTCGTCCAAGCGCCCCAGTTCCTTCGACGTCGCCTTCGTGTCCTTGTGCATGTCGAGCCCGACCGGGTCGCGCTTGGCGGTGCCGGTCACACGATGGGTGGCACGGCCAGACAGGCGCGCCAGATCCAGCGATTTCCGCCCGGCGAGCGCCAGTTCATTGCGGAACTCCGTCGCCGCCACCTTCAGTGCGGCGCTGTCGGCAGCCACGACGGCCGTTCGCAGTGCCTCGACCGCCTTGTCCGCTTCGTGGTAGCGCTCTTGATCGGTGGGATCCTCTTCATACGCTCGGACCGTCTCGACAGCGTGCGCCGACAGGGCGCGCACGGGTGCCATCGCGCGCTCCGCTTCGGCCTGCTCGTCCGTCTGCGCCACAGGTGCCGCGGCGCCGGCGCGACCAACTGCGGGCTCGGTCGCTGCCTCGGCGACGGCTTCGGCGCTGCCGGCACCCGCCTCGCCAATCCCCTCTGCGGCAGCGCCGCCTTTGCCAATCCCCTCTGCGGCAGCGCCGGCCTTGTCCGCAGGCTCTACGGCCGCCTCGTCCGCCCAACGGTCGGCCTTGGCCGCTGCCCCCTGCCGCTCCCACGGTCGCTCACCGGACGCCTGCTGCGGCATGACCGTTTCGCCAAAGGGTTTTTCGCCACCCAGCACGGTCATCACGCCCGGCGGCAGCACCCGGTACAGCGTGCGGACCCCGCCGAACAGGAACAGCCAAGCCGCGCCCCCACCAACCGCGCCGAGTCCGAGCACCCACAGCGCGGCGACGGCGGCAGGGGGGAGCGCGCCTGCTTCCTTGGCCGGGGGGCGCGCCGGACTCACTGGCAGGTCCGGGTGCCGAGCTTGTCGGACGGGACGCAGTATTTCTGGGTCGTGGGCTCATCCTTGAACGTCCAGCAGCATGTATTCGGACCACATTCGGTGTTGTTCACGCACATCTTCGTGCAGAACGCCGTCTGGCTGTAGTAACTCAGGCAGATGCTCTGATCGCAGTGCGGGTGCTGCGTCACGACACAACTCGTGTCGCCCGCCTTCGAGGTGCCGTTGCAGATGTTCTTGCCCACGACCTTGTCCGTCACTTCCTTGTCGAGTTCACACGGCGCGTACTGGGCTTGCGTGTCGCAGCCAACGTGGGCGGCGGCGGCAGCCAGCCACACGATTGCGAGCCGGCAGCGACGACGGGCGGCGTTGCAGTGGGGGCGACCAGCGGGCATCGAATTCTCCCGGCAAGGGTAGCGTCGCGGCCGACGCGAGGGCTTGATGTAGGCCCGGACGAGCAATGGTGCCGCCGGGGTTGGCCGTGCGCAAGGCCCGCGCAAGCTCAGTACGTCCCCGTCATGCGCAGGAAGAACCCGCCCGCATCGGTCATGCGGCGAATGTCGCCCGCTGCGGTCTCGACGAAACGCGTGAAGTTCCACCCCAAGCCGAGGCGCAAGTGCTTGGCCACGCGGGCGGCCGCTTCGATGAGCACACCGTGTTCCGTGTCTTGCGGCAACAGCGCAGCGAGCAGGCGGTATTCGGCGAGCAGGTCGACCTTGTCCGTCGTGTGCCAGCCGAGCCGCGTGATCCACAACAGCAGGTTGCTCGCGACCGGCAAGAGGTCGCCTTCCCCTTCGAACGCGCGCCGCCACGCCACCTTCTCCGACAACTGCAGGCGCCCGGGCAGTTCGAACACCGGCTCCACCGAGAAGATGTCGCGCACGCTGCGCTCGCCCGCGGCGCCTGGCACGGTGGTTGGCCGCAAGTCTGCGAGATGGCTGAATTTACCGATCAGCTGAAGCCAACGCGCCGACGTGGGCCGGTAGGCGGCGCCGACCGTCGTCTCGATCGCTTCGGTTCGCGTGGCATCCGCTACCTGGTCCCACGTCTGCATCCAGCCGACGCGCCCGAACAACACGAGTTCGCGGCTCACGCCCCACAGGCCGTTCGTCAGGCTCACCACCTGCAGCGCGCGGGCCTCGGCGCCCGGCGCTCCGCCCTCATCCTGGCGCAGCTCCTGCCGCGTCGACAGCTTGTACTTCTCGGCCCGCAGCCATTCGCCGCCGATGGACAGCACGTCGCGCGCTTGCTCGCCCGCACTGCCGCCGAAGGTCTGCTGGCGCTCGTAGCCCGCATCGAGCTGCAGGCCCGGCGCCACCTCGAATCTCTTGCCGACGCCGAGCAACGCGCGATTCATGCGGCCCGGATTCAACGCATCGACCTGATACTCGCCGAACGCCCGCGTCGACTGGTTCTCTCCGTAACGGCCCTCCGCACCGACGACGGTGGCCGACCCGAACGCGCCGGACCCGCTCGCGTCTTCGAAGCGCTGCTGCACGTAGACCGTCGAAGCCTTGTCCAGTTCCGCGCGCAGCCCCGCCGAAGTCGCGTTCTGGCCGCCCCAGCCGAGGCGCTCCACCACGGCCAACGACAGGCCGCGCATCAGGCGCCATTCGACGCCGGCAGAGGTCGTGAAGTGGTCGAGCTGCGATGGGAACTGCGACGACCCGACCGAGGCGTCGCCCAGCGTGATCACCTGCTGCTCGCCGCGCAACGTCAGCGAGTCGCTGGCCTTCCACGCCGCGCCGGCGGCCAGCGTCTGGGTGTGGTGCGCGGTGCCGGCCGCATCGTCGCCGTAGCCGTACGCGGCGCCACCGTCGAGTGTCCAGCGGCCGTCGAGGCGGAACGTGTCGCGCACGCTGACGAGGTGGCGGCGCTGCGCACCGAAAGAGCCCGACGCGGCCAACGGACCTTGCCCCCACAGCGAGCCCGTGCCCGGGCCGGCGTAGGGTGGGGTCGGCGTGCGAGTGAGCAGGCCGTCGTAGCGCACGTTCAGCGTGTGGCGTCTGGCGATCGGCACGAGCGCGTCGAGCAGCACCTTCTGTTGGCCCTGCTGGAGCAGCGCGCCGGCAGACTGGAAGCCCGGTTCGACCCACTGCCACGCTGCCCGCACGCGGCCGCTCTCTTGCAGGCTGGCCTGAGTCCCGCCCTCGGGCAACGCCACGGCCGGGCGCCCGAGCACGTCGCCGAGATCGAGATCGAGGCGCACCGCGGCCGCGTGGCCGGAGACGGGAACGCCTGTCGTCCCCACCTCGCGCGCCTGAGTGGGTGTGCCCCACGTCAGGCCGCCATCGTCCGAAACCGCCACCAAGGCGTCGCGCGCCTGCGACCAGCCCCATTCGGCCGTCGCGCGCGAGCCGGGCGCCAGTTGCAGCGCCGCGTGGGCGCCGACCGTGCGGTGAGTCGGTCCGTCGCCATGCCCTTCCTGCACATAGCGCGCGCCCACTTCGACTTTTCCGTCCAACAGGCGCTCCGTGATCTGGGCGCCAAGCGTGGCATCGTCGGTGCCCGTAAACGTGCGCGCCTCGTAGGTCGCCTCGACGAACACCGGGTGGCCGTTCCAGACCAGGTGCTGGCCCGCGAGCCCGGTGCCGCGCAGGGCAAAACCGGCATCGACGGAACCCGAGACCGGGGACTTGAACAGGAGCCGACCCTCGCGAGCGTCGAGCGTGTAGTCGCCGTTGCGCGCCTGGGGCAGGCGGGCGAGTTCCGTGCTGTTCAGCCGATCGCGCACCACAAGTTCGACGCGCTCCGAGCCTTCGACGACGTCGCGGCCGGCAAGGTAGTACAGCGAGCCGCCCGTGCCCCGCAGCACGTCGATGCGGCGCACGGCACTGCGGTCTTGCATCGCGGCGACGAATTCGACTTCGGTGTCGAGTTTGCCGGCCAAGTTGCGCCGCACCATCACATCGAGGCCCTGCAGCGAGCGGTCGAAGCGCACGAGGTCGGGGCCGCCCAGCTTGACCCGGACCGAACCGAGCACGAGCCGGGCCCGGTCGGCATCGACCCGCACATAGAGCCGGGTGGTGCCGGGTGCGCCTTCCGTCAGTTCCGCCGCGTCGGCATACACCGGATAGAACCGTTTGGGATCGAACAGGTTCGTCGCAAAGGCGGCCAGCCCCGGGTCGCGCGCCGTGTCGAGGTGGGCCGTAATGTCGAGGTCCTTGAAGCCGAGGAATTCCCCGGCGATGCGTCCGCGCAGGTGGGCCGCCGCGCGGCCATGCACGGTCACGGGGCCCAGGGTCGTCGTGAAGGGCTGGTCCCACTCGCGCAGGTGCGCCGTCACCTGCCCGGCGGACGCGTCGGCGATCGCGAGCAGGAAGAACTGGCGCTCGGCCACGTTCACGGGCCGCTCGAGGAACGCCCGGTTGCCGGCCTTGTCCGTTGCGACCACCACCAGCTTGCTGGCGCCGGCAGGCAGACGCACCGGCAGGGCGAAATTACCGTCCGCATCGGGCGTGACGGAGCGGCCCTGGATCGTCACCGTGTTCGTGGCGAGCGTGCGGCCGCGTACCACGAGATCGACGGATTGCAGGTTGCCCAGGTTCCTGGGAAGCCAGACAGCGAAGTCCGCAGCGTCGGCCGGGGCGTCGGGTTCCGCCGTCGTCGCGGTGGCCTGCGGCGCGAGCAGCGCGTCCAGAACGTCGGCCCCGAAAGCCGTGTCGGCTCCGTCTGCCTGGGGTGCGGACTCCTCCGCAGGGCCGCCGCCGGGGCGCGCCGCGAAGGTGCGCTTCCACAGCTCGGCAAGGCCATCGGAGCGAACGCGTGCGACCAGGCTGGGCTCGCCGGCACGCATCGGAACGGTCGCCGGCAGGGGACCGGTGACCCCACCGACACGCTCGTCATCCACAAATACGCCGGTCGCGACTGCGAACGGACGCGGCTCGCCTCCGTCGCTCGTTCCGCTTGCCAGGCCACGGGCGCGCACCTCGACGCGGTGCGGGCCCAGCTTTTCACCGCCCGGTTTGCTGTCGGGCATCTGCGCGCCGAGGCCGAACACGACCATGCGTTCGCCGCGCACGCCTGCCGCCTGCAGCGACTTGGCCACGATGGCCGCCGCCTTGGCGCTGCGCAACTGGCCGTCGCCGGGGCCATGATCGTGCACGGTCACGACCCAGAGCTTGCTGTCGTCGGCCTTGAGGCCGGTGGCCAGCTTGGCGAGCCACTCCTTCATGCTGTCGGTCGGCACGCCGCCGCCATCGAAGAGGTCGGCGCGCACGGACTTGTCGGGATCGCCTGGCGGCACGAGCCCGAGGCCTCCGGTGGCGAGTTCTACCGCTACGGGTGCGGAACGCCAGCCGGTCATGCCGGACCCGCTGGCATCGGCCACGAGCACCTCCAGCGCCAGACCGTATGTGCCTGGCAGCAGGCCGCCGCCCGAGGGTTCCCAATAGAATGTTCGCGGCACCGGCACCGGGATCGGCACCCGCAGCTTGACGCGCGCCGCGGCATCGACGAGGACGACCGCAACCGACGCCGCACTCTCCGGCACGCCGGTCGCCTCGATGACGACACGCCCCAGAATGCGCCCGCTGCTCAAGGGCAGGGCGGCACCGGGCGCCGCGACGACGGTGCGCACGACGCGCGGGTCCAGCTTGACGCCGCCGATCCACAGGCGGTCAGCAGCCTGTTCGAGCGCCACGGGCACACGCGGCCCGACGCTTGCAGGCAGGCTCGGTACATCGATCGGGCGCACGGCCACCGACGGCTTCGGTTCGGGTGGCTTGGGCTCTGCGGGTTTCGCAATCACGGGCACCGCGGCAGCCGGGCGCGCCGGGGCGGGCACCACCGGCGCATCGACCGCGACAACAGGGGCCGGCCTCGCCGACGCAGGCGCGGGCGGCGGCGCGGGCGGCGGCGCGGGTGGAGCCGTCATGCTGGGCGGTGCGGCGGCGTCGGCGGGCAACTGAGCAGGGAGCGTCATGTACTCGTCGCGGCCACTGCCATCCGCGGCCCGCAGGCTGACCAGCAGGCGGCCGTCGTCAGGTCGCGCGATCGCCACGTCGGCACGCACGCCGTCAACCAGGGCGATCGCATGGCCGTTGACCAGCAATCGCGCCCGCCGGAATACGCTGGGCGAGGGCAGCCGCGGACCCGGCGGCCCACCGGGCATGACCTCGAATGCGAGCGGTGCCGACCATGCCCGCGCGCCGAACGGCGTCTCGCCGCGCACCCGCGCCAGGTACAGCCGGCCGGCACGCAGCGGGTGCAGTGGCCGCCCGCGATCGAATGCCCGCAGGACCAGCCGCCGCGGCAGATCGCCGTTGTCGGCCTGATCGACGATGACGGTACCCAAGCGCCCCGCGGGCGCGACCTCGCGCACTTCGAGTGCATGCCGCGTGAAGCCGACGGTGGCCTCGACCCACAGCGCGAGGTCGCCGTCGCGCTCCAGCACGACCGTGGTGGGGTCCGCCTGCAGTGTGGCGGGTCGATCGGCACCGAGCGCGATGCGGGCGCGCACCAGGCGTGGCGGCAAGGCCTTCCCATCGACGGCGAGTGCGAGCGTGCCGCTGTCCGCCTCAAGCCGAACGACGCCGGGTCCCGCCGCTTCGGCCGGTGGCGCGCCCACGCGCGGCACGCGTTCGATGCGGCTCGGTCCCACCTTGTCTACTGCGCAGCGCAGGCCGAATGCGATCGCCAGCGGGGTGCCCGGCGTCGCATAGACGGTTCGCCCCACGGGTGTCGTTGGCTCGGAGCCGGGCGGCACGGAATCGAGATCGAGCTTGAACAGGTGCGTGCCCGGTGCGATGTCGAGGAAGTGTGCGCGCCCTGCCGTGTCGGCGCTGGCCCGGAAGCCGGTGTCGGCGTAGACCAGGGCGCCCGGCAGGCCAGACTCGCCTTCGTCGAAGGTGCCGTCGCCGTCGTCGTCGCAGAATACGCTCGTGTAGACCAGGCTCCGGTCGAACAACGGATCCGCAAGCACGCGCAGTCGCGCCACCTCGCGCCGGCTCAGTGCGCCGCCGCCCACCTCGAAGACTTGGGCCGTGGCCTGCAGATCCTGCCCGGAGCGCGCAAGCGGGCGCACCACGGTCTGGAAGCGAATGACGATGCGGCCGCCCGCCGGCAAATCGAGACCCACCGGCTTTCCAGCCGTCGGCGACACGCGCAGGAACGCCAGCAGCGCGCCCTCGACCGGGGCCAGCGGCAGCCGCACCTCGGGACTGGCCGTGCCCGCGCGGTAGGTGCCTTGCGGCGAGCCTGGTACGACGAGAAGTTCGCGCGGCAGGGCGGCGCGCAGTTCCGTGCCCCCGCGGGCCGTCAGGGGATCGACGACGAGGCTGGTCGTGGACGTGTTGCGCACTTCCAAGGTCGCGTGGACGATCTCGCCGACCATCGCTTCGGCCTTTGACAGGCGCAGCGACAGTTGGATGGCGGTCGCGATCGGATCGACGGGCAAGTTGTTGTGGCGCGGCGCGGCACCAGGCGTTGCGGGCGGCGGCGGCGGACCCGCTCCCGGCGGCGGCGGCGGGGGCGGCGGACCACCCTGGCGCGAGAACCGCACGACGTAGGGCTGGCCGGCGCCGGCCTTGGGCAGCACGTCGGGGCCGACGAAACCGGAACCGTCCAGCAGCGCGACTCCCGGCTCCGGCGCGCGCAGGCTCGACGGGAAAAGCCACCCCGCGCCCGCCGGCAACACCTCGATTCGGTACGACCGGCCCGACTTGGGCGCGAACGCATAGGCTCCGGTCGCATCGACCTGCTGGCCCTGCTGGCCGGAGAGCAGATCGTCCACGGTCACGATCGCGCCCGGTTCGATCGGGTCCTGTTCGTCGTAGCGCAGCACCAGGCGCACGCCCGCCACAAGGGCTCCGGAGCGGCCATCGTAGAGCCGACCCGTAGGTTGCACCGCGACATCGAGCGTGCCTGCGCCGCCAGCCATGGTCACCGTGCGCTCCGTGAAGACCACACCATTGGCGTTGCGCACACGCAGGCGGTGCGGCCCCGGCGCCACGTGCGAGATGCGGAACACGCCCTGGGCGTCGGCGGTGCCGGTGCGCGTGGGCCCCTCCTGCCCCGCCGGCGCCGCGAGATCGACCGTGAATCCAGGCAACACGACGTCGCGCTCCGGTTGGAACACGCCGTCGTCCGCCCCGACGTCTTCGAACACGGAACCAGCCACCACGCCGTCGCCCGCGGCTGCCCCAACCGCAAAGCACGCCGCCTGCGACACGGCACCGACGGGCGCTGCATCTGGCGTCGCCGCCAATTCGGCTCGCGCGACGTTGCACACGCTGCCCAAGGTCGCGGCCGCCTTGGCCACCTGGACCCGCAGCGACACCGTGACATGGATGCCAGGTGCGATGTCGGCCAGTTCGACCCGCAAACGGCCGGCCGAGGCCGTGTCGGGCTTGGCCAGCGTTGCCTTGGCGCCCGGCGGCAGCAGCACGTCGCCGCCCGGGCCCGCTCCCACCAGCGCGGGAGCCGTGATGCCCGTCGGCAGGTCATCGACGAGCGCGAGCCCGATGAGCGGCGCCCCGCCCGGGTTGCCGACGGTCACCGTGTAGCGCAAGAAGTCGCCCACTTCGACGTCGCCGCCGTTGTCGTCCTGCACCGATTTTGTGACGGTCGCGACGGGACCCTTGCCGCCGATCGACGTCACCGTCGGCTGGTTGCCGTTCTGGTCGTTGCCGTCGGCGTCGCTCGGCTCTGGCGGCAGCCCCTTGGCCGTCGCGATCGCCTGGTTGCTCGCCACCTCGCCGCCGTTGATCGCGACACGGAAGCGCACCTCGACCTGCGCGCTTGGCGCGATGCTGCCCAACTCGACGTGGACGCTGCGCAGCGCCAGATCGAAGGCCCCCGCATCGCCATCCTTGGCGTCGGTCAGCGCTACGCCGTCGCGTTGCAGCGTACCGGGCACCCACGCGAGGTTGCCGGGCAGCGCGTCGTCGAGCGCGGCCCCATCTGCCGGCGCGGCGCCCTGGTTGCGCACCTGGATCGTGTACAGCAACTGCTCGCCGAGGTCTGCGATGCCGTTGCCGTTGGCGTCGTCGAGCGCCGCAACCTTCGTCGTGTGCCGGATCGACGGCCCCGCTCCCACGACGAGTTCGACGGGGCCGATCGCGGTCGGGGCGTCGCCCTTGGCCATCGCCGTCGCGGTGTTGGCGATGAGTGCGCCATCGGGGACACCCTTGCGCACGCGCGTGCGGAACGTGACCACCGCCGCATTCGCCAGGCCCGGCAGGACCACGCCCGCAGCGGCGCCGAGGCTCTGCACCGCCAGGCCGGCCGACAACGGCAGCTTGCCGCCCGCCGCGTCGGGCACGGCTGCTCCGTTCAGCGTGGTCGTGCCGGCGACGTAGTCGGTTCCGGCAGGCACCCCGTCGAACACCAGCGCGCCATCGGTTGCAGCGCCGCCCGTTGCGACGACCGCGATGCGCCACGTGATCGTGTCGCCGGCCAGCAGGGGCGTGCCGTCGTCATCGGTGGCTGTCTTGACCGAGGCTGCCAGGCCACTGGACACCTGGACCTTGACGACCGTCGCGTCGGCGGGCGTCGGAGTGACTGGATCGTCGCTGGCGATCGGCGTGGCAAGATCAACCGCACCAGCGTTGGCCTGGTTGGCGATCACGGTGCCGTGCGCCACACCTGCCACGACGCGAGCGTCAAACGAGAACTCCACCACGCTGCCGGGCTGCAACAGCGCCAGTGCCGGCGTCGTGGTCGGCGTCCACAGCACACTCAAGGTGTTGCCGGGTCCGGTCTGGGTCGTACCGCCCTGGCTGATTGCGACGACTTCGAGGTTGGCGTCGAGCGGATCGGTCACCGTCACGGCCTCGGCCACGGCGCCGCCGGCGACCGTCAGCGTCAACGTGTAGCGCAGCAGGTCGAGCGGTTGCACGGCGCCGCCGTTGAGATCGACGACCTTCTTGGCGAGCTTCAACTGGGGCGCCGCCAGCACTGGCAGTTCTGCAAGATTCGACGTCCACGGCAGGCCCGTCTCGGCGTCGCGCGCGACCGCCTGGGCCGTCGCCTTGACGCCATTCTTCGCGGTCGCCTTGACCCGCAGCATCGCGGTGAGCACAACAGGCTGGCCGGGCGCGACCGTGGCTAGACCTGGTGTCGTCGCGGGCTTCCAGCGCACGGCCGACGTCTTCGGGTCCCAGCCCGCGCCGCCGAGGTCGACGGGCTCCAATACACTCGACGGCACAGCGGCCTCGACCGTCACCTGGGCTGCAGCCTCGCCCGGCGCGGTCACGGTGACCTGCAACTGCACGACGTCGCTCGGGTGCAGCGGGCTGCCGGCGGGCGCCACCGGCTGCAGCGTCGCTGCGACCACAAGAGTGGGATACGAAACAGGTACCTGCACCGGATTTGACGCGACGGCCGCCCCCGTGGCTGCCTGCGCCGACGCGATGTTCACAATGGTTGCGCCGCTCGGCACGCCGGCAGCGACCTTGGCGGCCACGGCGACCGTGACGGCCTGCCCTGCCGCAATGTCGCCCAGCGGCCACGATGCGAGACCACCTTGCAGCGTTCCCCCGTTCTCGACCGTCGCCGCCACAAGCGCCGCCGCCAGCGGGTCGGTCAGCACGACGGCGCCTGCCTTGGCATTGCCGGTATTGGCCACCGACAGCGTGAAGCGCACGTCGTCGCCGGGAAACAGGTGGCCGCCCGTCAGGTCCTGCCACGACTTCGTCACCTTCAGTTGGGCCTTGACCGTCACGGTCAGCGCCGGACCCTGCAGCACGAGCGCGTCGGCAAACTCGGTCGCCTTGACGCTCGCAAGCAGTGCGAGCACGTCGCCGTTGCCTGCGCTGGCATCGACCTCGAACTTCGCCACGAACGTCGCCGTGCCACCAGGTGCCAGCGTGGCCAGCGTCCACGTCACCGCTCCCGACGACACCGCGCCGGGCGTAATCGCCTGGGGCTTGGTGACCTTGGGCGGCAAGGGCAGCGAGACTTCCAGGTTCGTCGCCGCCGCCTTGCCGGTGTTCACCAATTTGATGTCGATGCGGATGACGTGGCCCGGGGCGACGTTGCCAACCTGGCCGACCCAGCCCGTCTCGTCGTCGGCAGCAACTGTCGATGTCTCCAGCCGCGGCGCCGCCACTACGGTCACCGTCACGCTCGGTGGCTTGAGCACGCCGGGCAATTCGGCAGACACGACCAGTGCGGTGTTGTTCGGTACACTGCCGCCGACCTTTGCGGTGAACGCAAGCGCCAGGTCGCCGTCGGGTGACAGTTGCAGCGCCGGCACGTTCCACTGCACGCCCGCCGGCGACACGCCGCCGTTGGCCAGTGCGACCACGTCTTCAAGGCCGGCCGGCACCAGCGCATTGGCGACCACCTGCAGCGCCAGTGCGTCGCCGGTGTTGCGCAGGGTCAGCGTGTACGCCAGCGTGTCGCCGGGCTCGATGGAGCCGCCGTTCAGGTCCTGCACCGTCCAAGAGGACGTCGAAAGATCGGCCAGCGCGACGACCGTGAGTATGGTCGGGTCCTTGACTGCCGTGGCCAGGTCCGCGTCCGACAGCGCGGGCGCCTGCAGGCCCTTGGCCGCGATGCTGGCTTGGGCCGCAACGACCGCGCCATTGGCGAGCGGCTTCTTGAGCTTCGCCTGCCACGTCAGCGCGACCTGCTGGCCCGAGTCGATCGCGCCGGGCTGCCACACGACTGCGCCGTTCTGCACGACCGCGCCGGCGCCAGGCACCACGGACTCCAGCTTGCTGTCGATGGGGACGGTGACGGCGACGTCCTTCGCCGTGCCCTCGCCGTCGTTCGGCACCACCAGCGTGTAGGTTAGCGCATCGCCCGGCCGCGCATCGCCGCCATTGTCGTCGACCACGCTCAACTTCGCCTTGCTGAAGTCGATGCTCGAGGCGACGAGGACCAACGTCGGGTCGAGCGCAGCCGCCGTCGTCGGATCGTCGGAGACCACACCAGGCACGCCCGCCGCCACCGTGCTGCCCTGGTTCGCAATCGCCGCACCCGGGTCGAGATCGACGGCCACCACCGCTTCGAAGCGCAGCGTCACGGCATCGCCCGCCGCGACGCCCAGGGTCGCCAGCTTCGGCCAGGTCACCGTCTTGGTCGTGGCGTCGAAGTTGCCGCCATCGAGCGGCACGATGCTCGTCAGGCCCGCCGGTACAATGTCCGTCACGGCCACGTTTTTCGCGACCGACGTGCCCGTATTGCGCACGGTGAGCGCCCAGCGCAGCGGCGTCTTCGGCTTGATCGTCTGCTGGTTGAGCGTGGCGCCGCTGGTCGCGTGGAACACGTTCTTCTCGAGCACGAGCAGCGCCTTGGACTCCACGCTGACGCAGGTTGGCTCGCCGCCGGGCTTGGGCGCGCTTCCCGGGGGGCGCGTGAACGCAGCAGGCAGCCCCTGCGCCTCTACCTGAGCGAGGTTGCAGACCTGGGTGCCCGCGTCGAGCGGCTTTTTGAGCACGCCGGTCACGGTGAGCGTCTGCTTGGCTCCCGCAGCCAGCGCACCGACCGACCACGTCGCCGTCTGTGTGCCGATGTCGAACGTGCCGCCGGGCACCACCACCTGCTCGACCTCGGGCGGAATCTTGTCGGCGACGACCACGCCGAGCGCGCCGGCGTTCCCGCTGTTTTCGAGCGTCAACGTCCACGTCACCGGGTCGCCGGGCTTGAGGACGGTCGCGTTGACCGCCTTCGTCGAAAGCGCAAAATCCGCCACGTTCTGGATCGTGAACGTCACGGTGTTGCTCTGTGCCGAACCGGGCGTCTCCGGGAACGCCGCGTTGCCCACGTTGGCCACGACCTTGCCGGTGGCCGCCGCCTTGTCGACGGTGCCCGTCACCTGGAGCACGACCGCAGCCGCGCCCGGGGCCAGCGAAGCGACCGTCCACTGGGCGGTCCGCGAGGCTGCGTCAAAGCTGCCGCCCTGCACCGCAACCAGTGCAAACGCGGCGTCGAGCACGTCCTTGACCACCACGTTCGTCGCCGGCGCGTTGCCCGTGTTTGTCAGGCTCAACGTGTACAGGACCGCGTCGCCGCCCTGGACGCTGCCGCCGTTGAGGTCCTGCAGCGTCTTGGCGATCGCAACCACGGGAGCGGACTGCACGCTGAACACCGTCGGATCTGCGCTGCCCGGCTTGGCAGGGTCGTCACTGAGCGCCGGCGCGCCCAGCCCGCCGCCGTCGAGCTTGGCCTGGTTGCTGACGACGGCACCCTGGGCAATCACGGCGGCGAGGGTGGCCTGGATCGTCAAGGTCAGCGGCGGCCCACCGGCCGGCAGGCTCGCGATCGGCCAGGTCACGGTCTGCCCCACCGCCCCGCCGCCGCCGCTGACGGCCCCGATGGCAAGCAACCCATCGACGACCGACGTCAAGGTCGCGTTGAGCAGCGGGCCCTTGCCGGTGTTCTGCAAGGTCAAGGTGTAGGTGATGGTGGCCCCCGGCGCGAAAGTCCCCGACGCGGACGTCACCACGTTCGTAAACAAGGACACCTTTGGCGTCGCCGCCACCTTCTGCGTCACGCTCACGCTGGCCGGCTGCGGCAGGGCGGGCGCCGTCACCGTCGCCGTGTTGGCGATCGCTGTCCCGTTGGCCACTCCGGCCTTGATCTGGGCGGTGAACTGCAGCGTGACGGTCTGGCCCGCCGCCAGGGACGCAAGACTCCACTGCACGGCGTTGGCGCCCGCATCGAACGCGCCGCCCTGGTTGATGCCCGTCACCGTCTGGAGGTTCGCGTCCAGCGGATCGGTCACCTGGAGCGCGCCAGTCGGCAGCTTGCCGGAGTTGACCAGCGTGATCGTGTACTGGATCGCGTCGCCGGGCTCGAGGTCGCCGCCGTTGACGTCGAGCGCCGTCTTGCTCGAGGTCGTCAGGTCCGGGCCGCCTTCGACCTTCAATTGCGGGGTTTGCACGACAGTCGGCGGGTTGCCGTCGGTCGGGCTCACGGTCGCCACGTTGGCGAAGCTGACGCCGGGTGCCGTATCGTCTTTAATTTTCGCAGTGAATTTTAGCTGGACGCTGCCGCCCGCCGGGACCACGACGGTGGCGCTGACGGTCTGGCCCGTCACCTTGATCTCGGGACTCTGCGCCGCCACGAACACGAGTTGCGACGGCAACGGATCGGTGACGGTGACGATCCCCGCCGCCTGGCCGGTGTTGACGAGCGCGATCGTGAACTGGATTTCGTCGCCCGGGCTCAGCGGCGTCCCCGGCGTCAGGTCAGCGGCGGTCTTCGTCGACGTCGTAAAGTCACTTTTCACCTCAAGCGTGAGCACGGTCGGATCGCTGCCGCCTGGCTTGGCGGGGTCGTCGCTGGGCAGCGTCTTGCCCGACACGCTCACCTGGGCCTGCACGCCGATCGCGTGGCCCTGGATCGGCGCCACACCGAGCCCTTGTAGCGCAGCGACGTCCTTGACTTTGAGTGTCGCCGTGATCGTGACCAATTGACCGACCGCGAGCGCGATGTCGTCGAAGCGCACCTGTCCGGTCCCGTTCGCCCCGCCGTTCGGCCCCGACTTGTTCGTCCCCGGACCCGTTGCGCCGACCAGGCCGGCCTCCTTCGGTACGTCAAACACCGCGCTGCCGACCGTGACGGCCTGCGCCGACGCGTTTTGCAGCTTGAGCGTGTAGATCACCTCGCTGCCCGGGCTCGCTGGATTCGGCGCGACCGCCAGCGTCGGCATCGCGATCAGCGGCTGGACCATCTTGACCGTCGTCGTGTTCGTTTTGAATTGATCTGTATATTTACCAAGATAGCTGTAATCGAGCGTCGCAAACGACGTGATCGACGCGACGCCCGGGTCAGGCAGCACCTTGACCTTGAACGTCACCTTGTGCGTCGAGCCCGGCCCGGCGAGCTTCGTCGCGGTGCCGACCGCCAGCCCTCCTTGCAGCGCACTCTTGCCGCCCGCATCGGCGACCGCCTTGCCGTCGAGCAGGGTCGAGCCGGCGACGTACTGGGTGCCCGGTGGTGGGAAGGCGTCGAGTTTGACGACCGTGCCGTCGGCGTCGAGCGGGCCGTTGTTCTGCAGGTCGATCGTGTAGGTCAGCTCCTTGCCGGCGAACGCCTCGGATTCATTGACCGTGTATTGCGTGACAGCGTTCTTGAAGTTGGGTGCCTTGCGGTTCACGACGAGCAGCGTGTAGCCGTAGAAGATCAGCTCGCCATAGCCCGAACCCGCCTGGTTCGCGGCGTTGTTGAGGAGGTTGCCGTCGCCCGAACTCACGACATACGTCGCTTCGGTCTGATCCGTCTTCAGGTACGGGGAGATGTCGAATTGGTCAAGGTCAACGCCAGCTTCCGGCGACGAGTTGAAGACATTGTCGGCCTGTTTGTTGAGCGGAAACGACGTGAGCTTCGCCTTCGTCCCGTCCGCGGCCTGGAACTCCACATAGTCGAGACACGTCGGGCAGAATGTCGGCCCCGGCGCGTCCTGGGGCGGCACGCCGAGGTGCTCGTCGCCCTCCATCGCGTGGTACGCCAGCATCGCCTCGGGCGGATCTCCCACCAGGAAGTCCGTGATCTTGATGGTGATCTGCCCGGCACTGGCCTGGCGCTCGTCGATCATCACGAAAGCGTCGTACAGGAAAACGTCGCGCTGCGTGGTGTCGCTGAACTTCGTGTCATAGACGATGACGATTGACCACGACGCATGGCCGGCCTGGCACGCCGTGTCGCCGGGGCAGGTCGCGTTGTTCGGGCTGACTGGCTTCGACACCTTGGCCTGCACGCCGCCGACCGTGTACAGCCCGTTCCACACCGCTGGGCCCGCCGCGCCGAGCAGGGTCGTGATGTCTTTGCGGCAGTAGAAGTGCTTGCCGACGTTCTGGGTCTGGATCGGTTCGGGGTCTTGCAGGATGTGGCAGGGGCCGTCCGCGCTCAGGCCCTGTTTGCCCACGCCGGCCAGCGTCAGGTCGACCGTGGTGTCACCGTTCGTGCCATCGAGCGCGCGGCCCGCCCAATACAGGTACGCCTTGACGACGACGGCGTCATCCGGCATCGACTCGCCAACTTGGAACATGTCCGCGCTTTGCGGCAGCAGCGTGTCGTTGACGAGCTTGTTCGTGATGTTCGTGACGAGAGAGGCGCCCAGTTGCACGGCCTTGCCGTACACCTTGAACTTTTCGGGCGCGTTTGGCGGTGTCCCGACCACCACGGCGTGGGCCGCCAGCGGTGCCAGCAACGTGGCAGCCGCGACGACTGGTCCCAGCACGCGTGCCAGCCCGGGCATGTGTGCGCGAGTCCGCGGGGCGGCTAGAACGGATTCCACAGCATCACGTCGGTCTGGGGCTTGAGGCCGTCGGCTGTGGTGCCCACGCCGCCGACCACGAGGACATGACCCGTTGGCAATGCCAGCGCCACACCGAGCGCCCGGTTGCCGCCCAGCAGCGTGTTCTCCACATCGGCCACGACGACGATCGAGGCCTCGGGCGCGGCACCTGGCGCCGCCGCCTTGTATGGCTTCGCGAAGAGGAATTCCGCCGAGTTCACATGGGCGCCCGTGCTCGTGCTGCCCCCGGCGACGAGAACCTGCCCAGGAAACGCGCCGGACGACACCGCCACCATCGGCGCCGCCCGGCCGACCTTGAGCTTGCCGACGCTGCCTTCGGTGAGGTACTGGCCCTTGGAGATGTCGAACACGTCGATGCGGTCGTGCGCCTTCGTTCGGGTCTGGTCGGTGAAGCCGCCGAGGATGTAGATGTAGCTGTAGAGCGGTTGGTTCGCCGGCGCCTGCACGTAGGCAGCCGACGGCAGGATGCGATCGACGGGCATGGGCGCGGTGAACGGCTTCCAGTGCTCGAGCGCGCCGGGTGGGCACACCGTAGCGCCCGCATCGGGGCAGCCGCTGTTGCGCGCCGACACCTTGCCGCCGCCCTTGTCGCTGAACTGCACGACCTCGAAATTGCGCAAGGGCCCGCTGTCATTTTCACCGCCGATCAGCACCGCGTAGCCTCCCCCCGGGCCCGGCAGCCGCACCGAAGCATGGTTCCAGCGCGCGTCGTTGAGCAGCCCCTTGGCGACGGCGCCTTGGCTGGGATGCCAAATTTCCCAGGTGTTGCCAGCACATTCGGCCTCGCTGCCGTCCGTCGGACACTTTACGTCGCCTTCACCGCCGAGCACGAGAAAATAGTCCTGCTTGTCGAACATCGGCACGACCGTGGGCCGCGCTCGGGCGAACAGCATGTCGGGGTTCTGGCCCGTCGAGCTTTTGATTTCGAACGTCGACGTGATGTATTCGACCGACTTTGTCGGCTTCGGCACCCCATCGACCATCGCATAGCCGCCCGCGACCACGATTGCGCCGCTGCCCACGGCCACCCCGGCGAACGCGCGGGCCACCTTCAGCTTGGCGCCCGTCAGGTCCGTCAGCGAACGCAGGGCGCGCGCATCCGTGTCGTAGACGAGCAGGGTGTCGTGGAGCTTCTCGAAGCTCGCGATGTCGTAGGGGTTCTTGGACGAGGCCTTGACGACTCCGCCGCCGATGATGAGCGCGCCACCGTGGTTCGGGATCACGACTGCCACTGCGCCGGCCCGTGCATCGGACAGCGCACGCGCGTTGTCGTCGCCGAGCGCGGGAGCGAAGCTGTTGATCTTTGTAACGTATGGCTTGAATTTTGAGGGCTTTCCGCCCAATTTCACGTCCGCCGGCAGCGACCGGCCGCGTCCGAGCAGCGGATCGCGCGGCTGGCCATTTTCCTGGGACCACAGCTCGACGCGGATCTGGCGTTGCTGGCCAAACGGCACGACCGGCAGCGTGACCTTGGCACCGGTTCCCTTCTTGTCCTTGTCGTATCTCTGCAGGGTAAAGACCTTGTTCTCCGGCACGCCTGGACCTTCGGCGGTGAGTGCGACGAAGGCGACGCCGTCGAGATCGAACGGGTCGTCGGGCGCCGCCGGTGCGTGCACTTCGAGTGCGATGCCGTCTGGTGGCGGTGTCGTGGCCTGCGCGCAAGCGGCGAGGGCCACGCTGCCCAGCGCGACAGCGGCAAAGTACCGCAACCTCGGTCGCAACCCCGCAGTGCACGGAGCAATTGGGTGGATTTCTGATTGACGCTCTCGGGGCATGGGTCTCGATCCTCGCGGCGGCGGGCGCATCGGTCAGGGCAATTGGGCGGTGGCGCGAAAGCCGGCGGCGGGCGGGGGGGTCCGTGTAGCGAACCACACGCGCGTACCGGCGGCCGCGACGGCTACGACGCCGACGCTCACCCAGAACCACGCGGTTTTGTAGAAGGACCTGCGCGCAGCCGGGTCTTCTGTCGTCAACAGGCCCGCGTAGGGGTCGTCCACCGTCGCAGGGTCCGGCTTCGGCTCCGGTCGGGGCCGCACCACGCGCGGCTCGGGGCGGGGCTCTGGCTTGGGCTCAGGTTTCGGCTCCGCGCGCGGCTCGTGGCGCGGTTCCGGGGCGACTTCGGGCTCGGGCTCGGTCGGAGGCGTTGGCACGATCGAGGGCGCAGCGACCGCACTGACTGCGGGCCGCGCGTAGACCTCCGGTACGTCCCGCACCTCGCTGCCCGCCGGACAGCCGCCCAACGCTGTGCGAACACGCCCTTCGGCGTCGAGCGTTTTCATCTGCAGATCAGAGAGGTTCGAGTTGTACTCGACTTTTTCCAGCGCGCACACCTTCCGCAATGCGCCATTGACCAGGAACAGGTGCAGTTCGAGCCCCCGCGTGGAGCGCGCCACCACTCCGTAGAGCAAGTGCGAGGCTCGAATCTGCCGCGTGAACAACGCTATGGAATTCTTGAAGACTTTTTCACTGAACTTGCCCGAATCGGCAAACGCCTTCATGTCGGCGGGGTCGACCTGCAGGCCGATCTGGTTCGCCGGGTCTTCCTCGAGTTCGAGCTTGGCCGTGACGGCAATCGGCTTGCCTTTCGCATTGACCGTCATGCCCCACGGCTTGGCGCCGGATTTGCGCGCCTGGATGTAGTGGATGCCTGGGAAGAGGTCTTTGACCGTCGCTGGCGTCGCGCCAATCTTGACCCCATCGACGTAGGCGTCGCAGTCTGGCTGGTTGCACTCGACGCTGACCTCGGTCGGGTCGCGCCCCGCCAGTTGCTGCCGCGAGGCCGTGACCATTGTCTGCAACTGCTTGTTGCTCTTGCGGGCATCGACCACGAATGTCGGCTGCAGCGTCAACGCCTTGGCCACCCAGTCGCGCGCCGCGCCCTCGTTGCGCTGCAGCAAGGCCGCCGTCGCCGCCTGGGCATAGACATCGACGAGCTTCGTAAAATCGACGAGTTCGACGTAGTTCTGTTCGTAGCGAGCCGCTGCCGCCAGCAGAAGTTTCAAGATGTCGGCAGGTTCCTCACCCTCCTCCATCATCGAACGCGCCGTCACGGCCAGCGTGTCCGCCTTGTCGAGGGCGCGGCTCGCGGCCGTAACAGCTCGGTCTTTGGGTGCGTTTGTCGCCGCTGCTGGATTCAGCGGTCGCCCCGTTTCGACGACCTTGGCCGGCAGCAGGCGCACGGTACCGCCCGCGTCGAGCATCTGGCGCAGGTACTCCTCGATGCGGGCCACGAGCAGCACGCCGACTTCGCCACGCCGGGCAAACCCGACGATGCCGAGCGCCGACTTGTCCTCCTGGGCGTGCGCGATGCCCATTCGCAGCCGCGGCAGATCGACCGGCAACGTAAGAAGCCCCGTCACGATCGGCACAAAAAGAGCGCGCGCAAGAAACTGGATGCGCACTGGAAACCTCCTCGCCGGCCCGGGCTGGGGCGAGCCCGGATGGGGCCGACGCAGCATGACAGTGTGCCGCACGGACCTGGAACTGCCAAACTTCTCGCGGGCTCCGGTGCAAGCGCACCTGCCGTTGTGCGCCAGCGAGCCAGCGCACGCGACCGGCAATGATAGACGTCACGGCCGCGCTGGCAACTGGCAGTCCCCGCCGTTGGCCTAATCGCGCGCCACGACGGCGACGCCAACCGGCACGCCGAGGGCTGCCTTGAGTGCAACGGCTCGGGTGCCTGCGTGCAGGTCGAGCATCGTCGACGAGCCGCCGTCGAGGTTGAGGGCGTCGACCAGGCCCGGGCCTCCGTTTCGAGCCGTGTGGGCCAGCGCGGCGGCGAACTCTGCCAACGACAGCGCGCCGTCCGTGGCGGCGATGACCACCTGGCCGTGCGCGTCGGTTCCCAACGCCGTGCGGCGGGCGCGTGCGGTGTCCCGAAATGCTGGCGTGCTGCCGGCGACGAGCAGTCGGGGCCCGCACTGCAGAGCGAACTCGAGCGCGGCCGGTGCGACCCATTCCTTGGCGTGTTGAAGCCCCGCGCGACCCGCCCCAACAGTGAACACCCCCTGGTCAACCCGGCGCAGCGGCCCCAACTGGCGGCCACGGCTCACGCGCAGGCCCAGCGGCTGGAACTGGGGGTCGAAGTAGCCCGCGTTGACGGCCAGTACGCCGCCGACCGCTTCGCGAAAAGTCCGCGCATCCGCCAGGGGTTGCTTGGTCGCTGTGCTGTCGACGAGGACGAGTTCCCAGCGGTTGAGCACGATGCGCACGAGGTGGATGGCGAGATCGCCACCTGCCCCGGTGTGCGTTTCGGCCCTCGCGTACTCCAAGCCCGGCTGCAGCGATTGCCAGCGCAGCGGCTCCGGTGCCGGCGCACGACCGCACGCCGCGAGGACACCGGACAGCGCGAGCAACCGGACGCCTGCTCTCCACCTGGACTGCTCGCGGGCAAGGCGCGCCGACCTCGTGCCCACGGCGAAGAACGGGGAGCGCCCGTGTGGGCTAGAGTTGCGAGGTGATCGCATTGCGCAGCGGCTCGAGTTGCTCCTCAGGCTTGAAACCTGTCGCGTAGTAGCGCACGACGCCCTGGCGATCGATGATGAACGTCGCTGGCATCGAGTAGACGTTGAACTGCCCCATCAGTTCGGACTCCGGGTCGCCGATGATCGGGAACGGGACCTCGAAGCCCTTGGCGAACTCGACCGCGCGCGCCGTCTCCCGGTCCACGCCTATCGAAAACACCTGGAAGCCTTTGCCTTTGTGCTGCTTGTACAGCGCGACGAGTTCGGGCATCTCCTTCTTGCAGGGTCCGCACCAGCTCGCGAAGAAGTTCAGGAGCGTGACCTTGCCCTTGAATTGCGCCGTATCGACCTCGGTTCCGTCGTCTGCCTTGACCTTGAAGGCGGGCACGGGCTTGCCGACAAGGTCCGCGTCCGTGACCTGAACGTCGCCCGCGCCGGCGCCCTGCTGCACGACGTCCTGATCCGCGCAGCAGCGGAAGCCCGTCGTCATGTTGCGGTTGCCGATGCCGAAACTGGCGGAGCGTTGGTTGCACGCCGCACGCTCGCCCGAAGAAACATGGCCGCCCATCTGTCCTGCCGTCTCCTTCGTTGTCCCGGTCCACTCGCCGATGTTGCCGCCCAGGTCGAACAACCCGGAAGCGGTGCGGCAGCCCTCCTTGATCCCGGTCTTCAACGGTTTTCCCTTGTACTTGTCTTCTTGATCCACGCACTTGCCTGCCTCGTAGAAGGAACCGTACGGATACATGTTCCCTTCGACGTTGTCGTCGGCGAACTGCTGGTTCGTGTTCTCGTCGATCGCGGGCGTGGCCGTACACGCGCTGACCCACTCCTCTTCCGTGCACAGGCGCTTGCCCGCTTTTTTGCACGCCGCTTCGGACTCCATCCACGACGCCATGGCGGGCTCGACGTTTGGCAGGCTCAGCGCGCGCCCGTCCTTGCTCAGCGACGCCTCGTACGGGTCGATCCAGAACGAACCCCTTGCGGTCTTCGCCTCGAGCATGTGCGAGCCGTCGGGCTTGGGTGCCAGCGCCTGGGCTGCCGCATTCGTCCCATACCCGCCTTCAGGGCAGTGATCCGTGCTCGCGAGAGCCTTCTGGATGTAGTAGTCGAGGATTGACGTCGACGCCGAACCCGTGACGAGGCGGTTGTTGATGTACGTGCGCGGAGCCCCGTAAGCGCCGGACTTGATGGTCAGCTCGATGTCGCTCGTGAGGCGCTGCAACACCTTGGGATCCTTGACGCACTCGTCATACTTTGCCAGGTCGAGTCCGAGCTCCTGTGCGTACTGGCGGTTGGCGACCGGGTCGAGCTTTGGTTGGTTGGCGTAGAGCTTGTCGTGCATGTCCCAGAACTTACCCTGGTGGTTGGCGCACACGGCCGTGATGTGGGCGTTGCACGCGTTGGGGTGCTTGTCGTAGCCCTGCATGTAGCGATTGCAGGTCGGGTTCATGGGGAAGTGCTTCATCACGAAGCGGACCTTGTCCTTGTACTTCTCCTTCAGCGGTTCCATCGTGAGCGCGAGGTAGCGGCAGTAGGGGCACTCGAAGTCGGAGTACTTCACGACCGTGACCTTGGCGTCCTGCGGGCCGAAGAACGAGTCCTGTTCATCGAGCGGCGTGTTGAAAAGTGTCCAACCATCGTCGGTTTTCTGGCCACCATGCTCGCCGGGCTGCAGGCAGCCTTGCTTGGCGCCTGCCGGGCCCGCGGCCGCCACTGGAGCCGTCTGCGCCCCGGCGCCGCCCGTGATCGATCCCGACCCTTGCGCGGCGGCCACGGTCGTCTGTGCCGCCGGCGCTCCCCCGCCGAACTGGGCGTCGATCTTGGCCTTGTACTCCGTTTCCATGCGCGCCTTGACGCTGTCGTACGCCAACCACGCGCCGCCGCCGGCGATGACGACCACGCCCAGCGCGAGCGGAACCGGCTCGGCGAACTTGACGAGCGCAGCGAAGGCCGTCTCGATCGCCTTGCCGACCGTCTTGGGCCCCGCCGCGATCGCAAGCCCGGTCGCAGTCAGGTTCACGGCGTAGAGCGAGATGCAGTACAGGCAATACGCCTCGACCACCGACGTCGAGTAGTATGCGAGAAACATAGAGAAAAGCACCGTCAGGATGCCGATCCCCGCCGCCGCACTTAGGGCCGTGGCGCCGATCGCGCGCTGGCCCGCGTCCGTGGCCTTGAGAGCGCCCAGGGCGACGTACCCGAGGTAGCCCTGCACGGCATAGGTCGGCACGGCAAGCAGGCTGACGGGTAGGCCGAACACCTCGGACCACCCGGAAACGTTGACCTTGTCGCAGTTGATCGCGCCGCCCAGGTTGCAACTCGACACGTAGGTCGGGTCGAGCGTGATGTGGAGCTTGTGGCGCACGAGCCAGATGGAGACGCCGAGGCCGGCGGCGAGCACGGCGAACAGGGCGTAGATCAGGCCAGGGCCGCTGGGCAGGCCGTTCGACGCTGCGGCAGGCGCGGGTGCGGGCGGGGCTGTCTCGGTCGACATGAGAATACTCCATCAATGTCTTTGTGTTGCTGCGATTTAGGCCGGCGACCGGCAGGGAGCGCGGCGGGCAATTTAGCCTGCCGCTGTCCGCACGCAAGGTCGCCGCTACAATCGCACCGGCCCGGTGGACTATTCCGCTTGCGCCCAGGAACGCATGATGCCCCAGGTGATCGTGATCGGTGGCGGCCTCGCTGGCTGCGAATGCGCGTGGCAGTTGGCCCGCCATGGCATTGCCGTAAGGCTGATGGAAATGAAGCCGCACCGGCGCAGCGCCGCCCACGTGACCGACGGCCTCGCCGAACTCGTGTGCTCGAACAGCTTTCGCAGCGACAATCCGCACAACGCGATCGGGCTCCTGCACGAAGAATTGCGTGTGCTTGGCTCCCTGATCCTGACGGCTGCCGACGCGGCGCGCGTGCCCGCCGGCGACGCCCTCGCGGTCGATCGCGCGCTGTTTGCCGCAGCTGTGGAAGGCGCCCTGCAAGAGCACCCGCTCATCGAACTCACCCGCACCGAGGCGTGCGAATTGCCGGTCGACGCAGGTGTCCCGATCGTCGTCGCGACGGGTCCGCTGACGTCAGACGCCCTGGCCGCTCAACTCGTGGCGCTCACGGGCCGCGATCGGCTTGCGTTCTACGATGCGATCGCCCCGGTCCTCGACGCGGACAGCCTGGACCACGACGAGATGTTTGCCGCCTCGCGCTGGGGCAAGGGCGACGGCGCCGACTACCTGAACTGCCCGCTCGACAAGCCGGGGTATGAGGCGTTCGTCGCGGCCCTGCTCGCCGCCGAGACCATGCCATTGCAGGATTTTGAGAAAGATGTCCACTACTTCAGTGGATGCCAACCGATCGAGGTGATCGCCGCATCGGGGCCGCAAAGCTTGCGCTTCGGGCCGATGAAGCCAGTCGGCCTCACCGACCCGCGCACGGGACGCTGGCCGTGGGCCGTCGTGCAGCTGCGCGCAGAAAACCGCCACGGCACCGCGTGGAACCTCGTCGGCTTCCAGACAAAGATGCGCCAGGCAGACCAACGGCGCGTGTTCGGGATGCTCCCCGGGCTGCGCTCCGCCGAGTTCCTGCGCTACGGCACAGTGCACCGCAACACGTTTCTCGACAGCCCGCGCCTGCTCGACGAGGCGATGGCGCTGCGCTCGCTGCCGCAGGTGCGCTTTGCCGGCCAGATCACGGGCGTCGAGGGCTACGTAGAATCGACCGCATCGGGGTATTGGGTCGGTGCGCGGTTGGCGGCGGACTTGGGTGGCATCGAATTGCACCTGCCGCCGGCAACCACGGCGTTGGGGGCCCTGCTGCAGCATGTGCTCGACGCCGGGAACCCCAATTTCCAGCCATCTAACGTACACTTTGGCCTATTCGAGCCGCTCGACGCCGGGCCCCGCCGCAACAAGATCGACCGCAAACTGGCCCACTGCGAGCGGGCCCGGCGTGATCTGGCCGGCTGGATGGGCGCACTCGGATGGCCGCTTCCCGTGGCGGCTTGACGCGTTGCGTTGCCGGAGTCACGCGGCAAGCGCGTCGAGCGGAGTGTGATCGCGACACGCGGGTGGCTCCGCGCGTCCAGCCAGCCTGTGGACAAGTGGTGTGGACAACGTGGTTTTGCTCGCATTTTCGATCCGTTCCGATCGTGCCCGTGCGATGTGGTCAACGGCGTCGCGCTGAAAGCTTGTAGTTTTCGTCAGATACGCAGCACGCATTGACGCTGCCGGGTGGCATTCCCGACACACGCGACCAGCGCTGCCCGCAAGGTCGATTTCGACCTCCGTCAGGTCGTTCGCCTCGGCAGCGCGAGGTACCCGTGACGGCACCCCGGCTCGGCCCCGATCGCTCGTCGTTGCTGCGCAGCGCGCGCCGCACCGGTGGGGTCGTCGTGCCGTACTGGTTGCTGTGGGTCGCCGTCGCGGCCGGAGTCGCGTGGTTGTGGGTGCGCGTCATCGGCAGCGATCTTGGCGCGGGACCCCACATCGAAGCGCGCCATGGGCCCCACGACTTGCCCGCAACGGCAGAGGCCTCCGTCGCCGGGGCGTCCGCCGCAGAGTCGAGCGCCGCGGGCACCCCGAAAGTCTCCATTCGGCGCCCGGCAACGGCTCCAGCGGGGGCGATGGGAGTTGGACGGGCCGTCGCTGCGGCACCCGATCTGATCGCCAACGCGCTGCTGGCCACTGCCCGCGATCACCTCGCCCGCAGAGTGCTGGCTGTGACCGCGCGCGTCCAGGACCCGCGCGCCGACCGCGCCAGTTCGTTCGACCTCATCGAGCGCGGGCTCGCCGGCCATGTCGCGCTGGCCGTGGCTGTGCAGCGCCATCGCGCCCGCGACCCGCACGCATACGGCCTCGACGCGCGACCCCTGCCGGGAGGCGAGGAAAGGCGGCGGGGGACGACGACCGACAGCCTCGTCACGTTCCTGACCACCTTCGCCGAGCGCGTGCCCGGCACCGACCCGCGCGGCCTTGAGCCGGGCGACCTCGTCGTACTCGAACGCAAGCGCAACCCGGGCCGCATCGTCGTCGGCATCGTGGGTGACCTTGTCGACGAGAGCGGCACGCCACTGGCTACTCTGCTCGACCCGGCGGAGCGCTGGGTCCGCGAGGTGGCGCCGCAAACCGGCTATCGCGTGCTTCACCGTTTGCGGCTGCGTGGCCCGCACGTCGACCGCCTGCGCGCCAGCCTCGACCTGGATGCCGCGGCGCCGACCAGCCCCTTGCCTCCAGGGGCTGCTGCGCTGTAGACCGACACGGGTCGAGATCCACGGGGTAGAGATCCCTGAGTGCGGGCCAGCCGAAGGCCCCCCAATTCGCCCGACCTTTCCGCGAGGCAACGCCGTGGCAGTCTCCCCGCTCACGGTCTCGGCGCTGAACGAACGAGTGCGGACGCAGTTGCTGCCGCTGCGCGATCTGCGTGTCGTCGGCGAGGTTTCCGGCGCGCGGCTGTCCGGCGGCCACCTGTATTTCGACCTCAAGGATGCCGGCGCCAAAGTGGCCGTGCGCGTGTGGCGGCCGACCTTGCAGCGGCTGACGCTGCAAGTGCGCGACGGCATGTTGGTCGTGTGCGCCGGCCGCATCGATGTGTGGGTCCAGGGTGGGCTCTACAGTTTCATCGCTGACACCATCGACCTCGCCGGCCAAGGTGCTCACCTGGAAGCGTTGCAGCGGCTCAAGGGCACCCTGGAGGCTGAGGGGCTGTTCGCCGCCGAGCGCAAGGTGCCCCTGCCGCACCTGCCGCGCGCCGTCGGGCTCGCCACCGCCCCAGGTGGTGCAGCGCTGCGCGACATGGTGCGCGTGCTGCATGACCGCTACCCGATCCTGATCGTGCTCGCGCCGTGCAAGGTGCAGGGCGAAGGTGCAGCCGAGAGTGTCGCGCGCGCGATCGAGCGACTCGATGCGTCCCGCCTCGTCGATGTCATCATCGTCGGCCGGGGCGGCGGGTCTGCCGAAGACTTGTGGGCGTTCAACGAGGAGCGACTCGTGCGCGCAGTGGCCGCGTGCGCCACGCCCATCGTCAGCGCGGTGGGGCACGAAACGGATGTGCTGTTGACTGATTTTGCCGCCGACTGGAGGGCTCCCACTCCGACGGCGGCCGCGGAGCGCGTTGTTCCGCGTTGGGCCGACCTCGACGCGAGCCTGGAATCTCGCACGCAGCGGTTGGGCATCGCCGTGCGCCGGTTCAGCCAGCAAGAACGGCGCGTGCTGCTGCAACTGGGGGCCCGGCTCGGCGACGGCGGCGACGTGACCGGCAACCGGCGGCTCGCGCTCGACAGCGTCAGTGGTCGCCTGCGCCACGCGATGGGGATGGGCGTGCGCGGGGAGCGGCGCCACCTCGACGCTGTGCGCCAGCGGATGCAGACGGCCCACCCGATGGCCCGACTGGCGCGCCAGCAACGCGCGCTCGACGCCTTGCGGGCGCGTCTCGTCGCCTGCGTGGCGCGGTGTGTCGAGCCGCGTCGGCTGGGGCTGGACCGCCGCGAGCGGGTGCTGGGAGCCCTCGACCCGCGCGCGGCGCTGCGGCGTGGCTTCGGTATCGTGCGGCGGCGCGTCGATGGCGCTGCGTTGTCCTCGGTGGCGGCGGTGCGGGCCGGCGACACCATCGACGTCATCGTGCAGGACGGCACCATCGCGGCCGTAGTGGAAGCTGTCGAGGGTGCCCTTGCGGCCAGCCGCGCTGCGGTCCCGCCCCACGGGGTGGCCGGCAGTGGGTAGGGCTACGGCAAGGCCGGGTCGACCGTGGCGGCATCCAAGTGCACGCGGTACAGCGCGCTCGTGCCGGCATCGATGACATAGGCGCGTGGCAACGAAGGCACCGTGACCGTGGCGACCGGCAGCGCGAAACTGCCGACCACGCGCGCGTCGAGTCCCGCCGATACTGCGAAGAGCCACGTCGCGTCGCGGATCGCGGGGAGCCATTTCGTTTCCGACGTGCCGCCCTTGCCCGCTACCTTCGCACAACCGGGCACGATGCGTGCCGAGAAGACCGGGTGGGCAAAGGACGGCACGGCGAGCGTCGCGAGATCGGTCGCCTTGGGCGGGCAACTGGCCGTCCAGTTCGCAGGCACGGCGGGGTTGGCCAGACGACCGCCGCTGCCTTCAATCCACGTCAGCCCGCGGCACTGGCCATCGACTGCCGCGCGACTCGACAGCAGGCCCGTGCGCGTGCCCGTGACGAGCCACCCCGGTGCGCGAATGGCGTATGCAACGGCATTCGCCAGGCAGCCGGGCCCCGGCAACGGCACGCGCTCCACCGTCGTGACCAAGGCCTTCTGGTTCGCGAGCGTCACGGCCACGTCGCGCACGCCGTCGTCGAGCAATCGCAGCGAGTCTGCCTCGACCGCGCCGACCGTGTAGCGTGCGGGCCCGGCCTTGGCGACCCCGCACGGTTCGCGCGCGGGCAGATCGAGGGTTACCGTGTCGCCCGGCAGCACACCCAGGCGGCAGAAATCGGCACCCGCATCGTGCAGCCGATCTTTTGTGACCATGCGGCCTGTCGCCCGCACGCCACCGGGCAGCGTGCCCTCGAAGGCGAGGCGCCACGTCTCGGAGCGGTGTTCCATCTGATCCGACCCCAGCGTCATGCCATACCAACTCGTGGCGCCACCCGCAGTCGTCGTCTTTTCGAGTCGGCCCAGCGCTGCATAGCGTTCGGGAATGACGAAGCCAAGGTCGACCGTCGCCCCGCCGAGTTGCAGGCCAGGCAGGCTGACTTCGCTCGCCCGACCATCGACCAGCCACTCGACTGCTGGGATGCGCTCCAGGTTGGCCACGGCACCGCCCGCCGTCGTCGCGCTCGCCAACACGGGCAGGTCGAGCGCCAGGGTCTGCACACCGCCGCCCGCCATCGCAACTTCGATCGCCTGCCGGCCGTGCACGATTGCCGCGGCCATCGACTCGGGCGCGCCGGGGAGTGCCACGCCGCCCACGCCGTCGCGCGCATCAAGCGCCGAGGTCCGCACGAATGCAGACGCGCCGCCGGCCAGGGGCTGCACTCGCGTGAGCGTCGTGACATCAAAGACCTGCACGACGCGCCGCGCGCGGTCGGCTGCGACCAGCCAACGGCCGTTGAAACTCGCCGCGATGAGCGTGCCTGGCGCTGCGGAAGCGGGGGCTTCCGACGGCGAGTCGCGCCCGTAGCAGTCTGGGTCGTCCAGGTCCACACGACCGTCGCCATCGTCGTCCAACCTGTTGTCGCAGGGAACGGCGATGGCTGCGGCGCCCGGAGGCGCGGCACATTCGGCGTCGGCACCATCCTTGGCACCGTCGCCGTCATTGTCTACGCCGTCCTGGCAGGCATGCGCTGCAGTCGGGGAGTCGGGCAGCCATTCCACGCCCGGGTTCAAGCACTCCTGGTCCGAAGTGTCCGTGTGGCCGTCGCCATCGTTGTCCAGGCCATCCTGGCACGTCGACGCATCGCTCCACTCCGAGGTGTCGCCGAAGCCAGAACACCCCGCGTCGGCAGGGAAGTCGGCGTGCCCGTCGCCGTCGTCATCGACTCCGTTCCGGCAGGCATCGGCTGGCGAGGCCGCGTCACAGCCGAGGTCTGCCGCGTCCACTCGGCCGTCGCCGTCGTCGTCCAGACCGTTGCTGCAGTCCACGACGCCGCGCTCGGGTGCTGCCTCGCTGGGGTCGTCGGGTCCGTCGCAGCCTGGGTCGTCGCGGTCGGCGAGGCCGTCGCCGTCGCCGTCGAAGCCGTCGCTGCAGGCAGGCCGGAGCGGCAGTCGGCGCACGTGGACGGGCACTGCCGCCGTGACATCGTATACATCGAGCCATGGGTGGGCCGCGTGGCCGACGAAAAGCCATGACTGGCCGGCTGCAGGCGACGCAAACGCCAGCGCGGCTGGCGTGCCGCCGACAGCAACTGTGGTCGCCGGCGCCGAACTGTCGAACGCGCCCAGCGGGACCGCGATGACCGTCCCGTGCGCAGCATCGGCGACCCACACCCTGCCACCCCACACCGCGACGGCCTGGGCAAAACCGGGTGTCGCATCGGCGGGCAGGGCGACGACCAAGCCGCTGCGGGCGAAAGAGCCGTGCTTGTCGGGCGCAAGGCGCACGAGTTCCCTGCGATCCAGCAAGCTCACATAGACCATGCCTGTCGCAGGGTCCGCCGCCATCGGCCCGACGACCCCTGCGACCGCGATCGGCGTGATGCCCGGCACATCGGCACGGTGGTCGATCCATGTCGCCGCGGACGGTCGGGCCACCGCAACAGTGCCCGACAGGCCGCCGCCGACCAGCACGCGGATGCGGCTCTCCTGGCAGTCGGCGCCCGCCGCCCCCGCGAGATCGGCCCGCAGGCACACTACGGCGCCCGACCGAGCACTGCGCATGCCGTCGAGGACGGGCGCCGTCGCGTCAGCGCAACTCGCGGTCACGCCGCCCACCCAGCACACGAGCAGGTAGGCGCAGAACTGCACACGCACATTCGCGATCCGGACCTGCCGGTTCATGGAGCCGCGCATGTTCATGGAGCCGCGGATGTTCATGGAGCCGCGGATGTTCATGGAGCCGCGGATGTTCATGGAGCCGCGGATGTTCATGGAGCCGCCACGGTCGCGAGCGGCGCCGTCGCATCGCGCAAGCCATTGGTCAAGGGAACCGCGATGATTTCATGGCGGTTGAACAAGGCAGCGTACAAGGTCCAGCGGCCGTCGGGCTGCGCCGGCGTGGGAACCCGTACGACGACGACGGCATACGGTGCGTGCGACAACCGCACGACGCCGACCACCTGGCGCAACATGGGATCGACGATCCAGATGCTGTCGTCACCGAAACTCGAGGCGTACACGAGGTCGCGGCCACCTGGACCGGTCGGCGCGACGGCAATGTCCGCGGGCTGTCCACCGATCGGAATCATGGCTGCGACGGAATGCCGCGGCACGCCGTTGCGACCCGGGGCGATGTCGACCACCGCGACCGCCGCGGGGCTGCGCCAGGCGACGTAGAGTTGGCCCCCATTGCCCGCCATGCGGATGCCCCGGCCATAGTCGCGCACGGCGCCGCCGGGCACGTCGATGCCTGTCTCGCGAACGACGCGCCACGGCGCGGCGGCCAATCCCGTCGGCTCGACTCGGTAGGCGTGGATGCGCGGCGCACGCGCGTCCGACACATAGGCGCGGCCACCCCCGGGCACGGTCGCGATGCCAGTCAAGCCGGAACCGTACCCGATCGAGTCGATTCGCTTGATCCCCACGGGCTTTCCGGCCGGCGCCGGCGTCACGGCAAAGACGGTCACTTTGCCATCGGTCGTCGCCGCGACGTGGGCGAACCACTTGCCGGCGAGGCCGCGGCCGACCGCGAGCCCCAACGGGTCGGAGCCGAGCACGTCGGTGCCCGCGAGGCGCCAGGCGGCATTGCAGCGACCATCGGCTTCCAGAGGACCGCAGGTGAGCGCCGGCGCAGCCGGATCGATCTCGAGCACAGTCAGCGAATCGTCGTCGCGCGCCGTCACCAGCGCCCGCCAGCGCGCCGTCGCGGCCGTGGGATCTTCGGGCGGCAGCAGCGCGGCGACCCCGGCAAAACTCGGCACGGCAACGCTGGCACCGCGCACGTAGCGGTTGGTCGCAGTGTCGATTAGGCGCGCCGAACCGGCGGCAAACTGCCGGTCGAAGTTGGCACCAACGGCCACCAGCCAGCGCCCACCCAGGTCGGCCGCCAGGGTGATCGGATAGCATACGCGCTGGTTCGGGTCGCAAGGTTCCTTCGGAGCCGTCGCACACGCAGCAAGGGTCGTGCAAACCAGGGTGACGCTCCGCGCCCACGACGACGACAGCGGACGAACCGAAGTCTGGGGGAGCGCGCGGTCCATCATCCCTGCAACCGGCCGAAATCGGCGATGGGCTCAAACAAATGGGCGCACTCGCGCAACAGTGCCAAGCGGTTGCGGCGCACGGCGAGGTCATCGGCCATCACGAGCACGCCGTCGAAAAAAGCATCGACCGCCGGCTTGACGCGTGCCATCTCGTCGAGCGCGCCCGTCCACGCCTCAGCCTGCACGCACGCCGCCACCCGCGCGCTGGCCGTGGCCACCGCATCGAGCAGGTCGCGCTCGACATCTGCCTGCAGGCCATCGGGATCGACTGCGTCGGCTGTGGCATCTGGCCCGGCCTTGCGCACGAGATTGGCCACACGGCGGAAGGCGATCGACAACGGTAGGTATTCCGGCTCCGACCTTCGCGCGTCGAGGGCGCGCAACCGAGGCAGCACCGCATCGACGCGATCGAAGTCGGCGGCGAGGACGGCATCGACGAGATCGGTGGGAAACGTCGCGGCATGCAGCGCTTCGAGCCGACCGCGCAAGAATTCGATGACGCGCCCTGCCGTATCCGTTCGCGCCCCCACGCTGGGATCGAATCCCGTCTGATCGTCGACAGGCGCGTCCGCGCCCGGGCGAGCGCACCCGACCACATCGCGCCGTACCTCGTCCCACGCCAGATCGACCGCCGCTCGCAAGCTGGGCCGCGCAGTCGATGGCCACCGCGTTTCGCCGAGCAGGCGCAGGGTGCCCAGGGCCGTCCGCCGCAAGGCATAGGGGTCTTGGGAGCCGGTCGGCTGCAGGCCGAGCGCGAAACCTGCCGCCAGCGTGTCGAGCTTGTCGGCGAGCGCCAGCACGGACCCCACGCCCGAACGCGGCAGTTCGTCGCCAGCGAACCGCGGGCGGTAGTGGTCATCGATGGCGTCGGCAACGGCCGTCGCTTCGCCCTGGCGCCGTGCGTAGTCCGCGCCGATCGTCCCCTGCAGTTCGGGGAACTCGAACACCATCCGAGTCGCAAGGTCGCACTTGGCGAGCTGGGCCGCGCGATCGATATCCACCGCCGCCGCCGGATGCAACTGGGCGGCCAGACGCGCGGCCAGGCGCCGCACCCTCTCCGCCTTTGCGCCGACACTCCCCATGCCTTGGAGCCACGTGCGTCGCCCGAGAATCGCAGCCCGCTCCGCCAGCGGCATCCGCAGGTCTTCCTTGACAAAGAACGCCGCATCCGCGAGCCGCGCCGACACGACCCGGGCATTGCCCGCCGCGATGGTGGGCCGACTGGACGGAGTCAGGGTGTTGGCCACCGCGACGAAAACCGGCAGCAGCGCGCCATCGGGCCCGCGCATCGTGAAGAGCTTCTGGTTCTCGCGGAGCGTGGCCTGGATCGCTGCGGCCGGAATGGCGAGAAACGCCGGATCGAAATGTCCCAGCAACGGCCCGGGTTGCTCGACCAACCACGTCACCACGCCGAGCGTCGTTTCGTCGGTCGCCCAAGTGCCGCCCACCTCGCGCGCGATGGATTCGATTCCTTGTAGGATCAATGCCTTGCGGATGGACGGGTCCGGCTCGACCCCGGCACCACGCAGCGCCGCCAGATGCGTCGCGAGATCGGCCGACGCCTCGACTGCGCCCGCGTGCAGGAAGCGATGGCCGTGCACCTGGCGTCCACTGCGCACGTCGGCGAAATCGAAGCCGATGACCTCGTCGCCCAGCAGCGCCGCCATCCAGTGGATTGGCCGCACGAACGGTTCGCGCTCGCGCCCCCAGCGCATCCGCTTGGGCAGCGGCAATCCGCGCAGCAGCGCCGGCAGCGCCTCAGCCAGGACCGCCGCGGTCTGGCGCCCGACGATCGCCTTGTCGAGCCCGACATACGGACCCTTGGGCGTCTCGATCAGGCGCAAGGCCGCCACGTCGGCACCCTGGCCGCGGGCAAAACCGAGGGCGGCCGGCGTCCAGTCTCCGCTCGCGTCGCGCGCCGCCCTGGCCGGCGGGCCGAGCACGGTGTCCGTGCGGTCGGGTTGCTGGAGCGCCACCGCAGCGACATGAACAATCAGCCGCCGTGGCGTGCCGAGAGCCGTCGCCGTCTGGGCGTGCGCGATGCCGTGATCGGCCAGGGTCCGCACGATCGCGTCGCGCAACGCGTCCAATGCGACCGGTGCCACGCCCGCCGGGATTTCCTCGCAGCCGATCTCGATCAGGAGGGGCGCCGTCGTCATGGCGCGCTCCCCGGCCCGGTCGCCAGCCCGCCGTCGCTACCTTTGGCTTTGTCCGATCGGGCTCGCTCACGGCCCGCAGCCTCGGCCCGCTTTTGCTCGCGCGCCGCCAGCAGGGGGCCGCGCTCGTCGGGGGCGCACAGCGGCAGCCCGATATCGTAGCGCAGCTGTTCGTAGGCGTGCGCGACCTGCCGGGCGAGCGTGCGCACCCGCAAGATGTACTTCTGGCGTTCCTGCTGCGCGATCGCCCCACGCGCATCGAGCACGTTGAAGGCGTGGCTGGCCTTCATGACGTAGTCGTACGCAGGCAACACGAGCTTGCGGCGGGCATAGCCGGCGCGATCGAGTTCCGTGCGGCACAATTCCTGCGCGATCGCCTCGCAGCGGTCGAACAGGTGGGCGTGGAAGGCGACGTCTGCGACTTCAAAGTTGTGCGCCGAGAACTGCACTTCGTCTTCGTGATGCACTTCGCCGTACGTCACCGGCCGTCCGTCGGGACCCACGCTCCACACCAGATCGTACACAGAATCAACACCTTGCAAGTACATGCACAGGCGCTCCAGCCCGTACGTGATCTCTGCGCTGACCGGCGCACAGTCCAGCCCGCCAACCTGCTGGAAGTACGTGAACTGCGTCACCTCCATGCCGTCGAGCCACACCTCCCAGCCGAGCCCCCACGCGCCGAGCGTCGGCGACTCCCAGTCGTCCTCGACAAAGCGCAGATCGTGGGCGAGCGGATCGACACCGATCGCGCGCAGCGAGTCCAAGTACTGGTCCAGCACGTCTTTCGGCGACGGCTTGAGCAGTACCTGGAATTGGTAGTAGTGCTGCAAGCGGTTCGGGTTCTCGCCATAGCGTCCGTCGGTCGGGCGCCGACTTGGCTCCACGTAGGCACAGCGCCAGGGTTCCGGGCCGAGAGAACGCAAGAATGTAGCCGGATTGAACGTGCCCGCACCCTTCTCGACGTCGTGCGGCTGCGTCAACGTGCAGCCGCGCGTCGCCCAGAACTGCTGCAGCCGCAGGATCACATCCTGGAATGTCGGGGAAGTCAGGTCGGGCATGGCGGGGGAGCCGGGCGGGACTGGGGCCGGGCGAAAGGGGCAGCAACGTAGCACGGGCCACCGTAAGGGCGCCACCCCTTGACGGCCGACCGTGCCATCCTACCTTGCAGCCCGCTGCGGGTCGGTCCTCGTCCACGGCCGGTGCGCACTTCCCTCGCCCTGCAGCTAGCCCGGCGGCCCAAGTCCCGCGGCGGTCACCCGCACAGTCAAACTGTCCACCTGGAGAATCGCAAGATGAGCATCCGTCCCCTCTACGACAACGTCCTGGTCAAGCGCGCCGATGCCGACGAGCGCACCACCGGTGGTCTGTTCCTGCCGACAGCCGCCCAAGAGAAGCAGGTCTATGGCTTCGTCAAGGCGACCGGCAAGGGCAAGCTGCTCAAGGACGGCAGCGTGCGCGCGCCGTTCGTGAAAGAGGGCGACAAGGTCCTGCTCGCCAAGTGGGGCGGCAATGAAATCAAGTTCGAGGGCGAGGAGTACCTGATCCTCAAGGAGTCCGAGCTGCTCGCCGTCATCACCGACTGAGCGAAGAACTCGGATTCGGTCGCGCACGGTGGCGCCAGACAGCGGCCGTCGACTGGTCGTCGCGCCGCGAGCGCCCGCCACCATTTTCAGCCGTCGCAAGCACCGCGACGCGCCAGCCATGAGGTTTTCCATGTCCGCAAAAAGCATCATCTACAGTTCTGAAGCGCGCAACGCGATCCTGGAGGGCGTCAACACGCTCGCCAACACCGTCAAGGTCACCCTCGGTCCCAAGGGCCGCAACGTCGTGATCGACCGCAGCTACGGCTCGCCGCTCATCACGAAGGACGGCGTCACGGTGGCCAAGGAAATCGAACTCGAAGAACACTTCGCCAACCTCGGCGTGCAGATGATCAAGGAGGCGGCGTCAAAGACCAACGATTCCGCAGGTGACGGCACGACGACAGCCACGGTGCTGGCGCAGGCGCTTGTGATCGAGGGCTCGAAGCTGGTCGCTGCCGGTGTCAACCCGATGGCGATCAAGCGCGGCATCGAGGCGGGCGTCATCACGGTGACCGAGAGTCTCGTGAAGTCCTCGCGCGACGTTGCCGGCAACCACGACATCGAGCGCGTGGCGACCATTTCGGCCAACGGCGACGAGGAAATCGGCAAGATCATCGCCGAAGCCATGGAGAAGGTCGGCAAGGACGGCGTCATCACCGTCGAAGAAGGCAAGGGCTTCGAGACGGTGCTCGAGACCGTCGAGGGCATGCAGTTCGACCGCGGCTATGTCAGCCCGTACTTCGTCACCGACGGCGACCGGATGGAGACGCACCTCGACGACCCGTACATCCTCATCCATGAAAAGAAGGTGTCGAGCCTGCGCGACCTCGTTCCGCTGCTCGAGCAGCTGCGCAAGACGAACTCCCAGATGCTGATCATTGCAGAAGATGTCGACGGCGAGGCGCTGACCGGGCTCGTCTACAACAAGCTGCGCGGCCAGTTGAACATCTGTGCCGTCAAGGCGCCGGGCTTCGGCGACCGCCGCAAGGCCATGCTGCAGGACATCGCCGTGCTCACCGGTGGCGAACTGCTCAGTGAGGAGATCGGCGAGAAGCTGGAGAAGGTCCAGCTCAAGCAGCTCGGCCGTGCCAAGGCCGTCAAGGTCAACAAGGACAAGACGACGCTGATCGGCGGAGCGGGCAAGTCGTCCGACATCCAGGGCCGCATCGCCCAGATCCGCAAGGAGATCGACACCACGAAGTCCGACTGGGACCGCGAGAAGCTCGAAGAGCGGCTGGCGCGCCTGGCCGCCGGCGTCGCGGTCGTCAAGGTCGGAGCGGCCTCCGAGGTCGAGCTCAAGGAGAAGAAGGCGCGCGTCGAAGACGCCCTGCACGCGGTCAAGGCGGCGGTCGCCGAGGGCGTCGTTCCCGGTGGCGGCGTGGCACTGCTGCGCGCGGCGACCGCCCTCAAGGGGCTGACGTTCGGCGACGAGCGCGACCACGGCGTGCGCGTGCTGGCGCGTGCCCTCGAGGAGCCGCTGCGCCAGATCGCGGAGAACGCGGGCGAAGAGGGCTCCGTCATGGTCGAGACGGTGCGGGCCGGTGTCGCCGGGTTCGGGTTCGATGCGGGCAAAGGTCGGATGGTTGACCTGATGGTGTGCGGCATCATCGACCCGACGAAGGTCGTACGCATCGCGCTGCAGAACGCCGCGTCGGTCGCCACGATGCTGTTGACCACGGAATGCGCCATCGCCGAGGCCCCGAAGGCCAAGGACGCCGTCAACTAGAGTCTCTGCGATTTCCCCGAGGAGGAACGAGTGGTTGGGACGCCTCCGGATGGAAACGAGTCGGGTTCCGCGACGACCCCGACCGGCGCTGCGCCCGGGCCCAATGGCCACGCGGCTCCGGTCGGGGCGGAGACGGACGACCGCGACACCGACACCGACACCGACAGCCCCCTGCTAGTCGCCGAAAACATCGAACTGCGCCGGCGCATCGCCGAACTCGACGCCAAGGTCGAAGCGGCCGACACTCAGGTGCGACATTATGCCGCATCCTTTGACCGGGCTCGCGTGGAGTTCGGGGCAGCACGCGACCGCATCGCACGCGAACAGGAGCGCACACTGCGGCGCGAGAAGGCCACCGCCGTGTCGGGCCTGCTCAGTGTACTCGACTCGTTCGACCGCTCGCTCGACGCCGTGCGCGATGGCGGTGCCAGCATGGGGTTCGTCGAGGGTGTCCGGATGATCAGGCAGCAGTTCGAAAAAGCCCTGCAAGACCTGGGTCTGGCCCGCTTCGATGGCGCCGGCGAGCGCTTCGATCCGGCGCGCCACCAAGCTGTTGCGAGCTTGCCGGTTACGGACCCGGCCCAGGACGGCATCGTGTTGCAGAGCCTCGGCGCGGGCGCCACGGTTGGCGACGAGGTCGTGCGGCCTGCGACGGTGATTGTCGGCAAATTCGCGGCGGACGCAGCCGCTGCCGTCAACTGATACCAGAGCCGGCAGAATCGGATCGAGGGCTCGCGACGAGCGCGGCGAGCGAGGCAAGGCGAGAAGGCGAAGGAATAGCACCACTATTTCGAGCCTGAGCAACGCAGTCGCAGTCGCAGCCGCAGCCGTCGCGGGCGAGCGAGCACCGAGCCGAATTCAACGGATTTGGCATGACGTGGCTGGCAGCGGCCGGCGCGGCCTCCCCCTGCTGGGGCGGATTCGACGTCCGCGGGTCCACTCAGGCGGCTACTCCACGCAAAACCCGACATCGCCGGCCCGCGGCTGGCCGTCGGGCGAGAGGAGCGGCGAGCATTTTCCCACGCAGGATTGCGGACCTCCGAGCGTCGAACATTTCTTGCGGCACACCGCCGCGCCACCGGCGTCGAGGCAGAGGTGGCCCGGCAGGCAGTCCGCCGCCGAGGTGCACGTGGCACCCGCCACCGCCTTGCCCGTACCGATGCACGCCTTGATCCAACCCGCCGGCGCGCACGTCTGTCCACTCGCACAACCCTGATCCGTCAAGACATCGCAGGCGTCGCCCGACTTGCACGCGCCGAGGTTCTTGCCCGCCGCACCTGCGCCGGAGAACACGATCTTTTCGCAGGGTACGCCCGGCTTGCAGGCCCATTGCGAAGTCGCCGTCGTCGCGCAGATCGTGCGGCACACGCCAGCGATGCAGAGGTGCCCCCACGCGCAGTCGTTCCAGCCAGCGCAGGCGGCGCCGTGGGGCTTTTTACCCGGATTGAGGCACACGTTGCCGCCGGGATCCGGAAAGCACTGCAGGCCGTCGCCACATCCCGCGGATCCGACCGGCTCGCATCCGGCCGTCGGGCTCGCTTCGGCCGGCAGACCGCCGTCGCTCGCGGTGGCGTCGCCCGGCAGCAGCAAGTCTCCCCCAACGGCGGCATCCGCGAGCACCTGGGAGGCCGCGTCGGACCCTGGAGCCGCACCTGTGTCGAAGCCGTCCGAGGCCGGCGCGCCCGCGTCCAGCGTCACGCCGGCGGCCGGCGGCCCGCGGAACACCGGTCCGCTGTCCTTGGTCGCATCCAGCGCCGACGTGGCCGCGGAGTCTTCTTCCGGCGGCAGTGCGCACGCCGGCAGGTGCGCCACCGCCAGCAGGGCCGCGGCCACCAGCGCCGCACGCCCCGTCCCGGCCACCCGCGAACTGGTTGCGATCCCGCGGGCCCGGCGAGCCGGCAGGGGCTGGCAAACCGCAACCGACCGCAAGCGGTGCGAGAATTCGTGCAAGGCGCGGGTCACTTTGGCGGGGCGTTGATGAACGATAGCGTGTACGACTCGCACGTAGGCTTGAAGCCCGGTTTGCGGAACACGAACACAAAGAATTTCGCGCTGTTGTCGACGCAGATGTTCATGCCCGGCAGGCCTGGCGCTTTTGTACACTTGCACTCGCCGCCAACCTCGGGGTTGGGCGACTTGACGACGGCGCCGGCAGGCTGGCCGGTCTTGGCCTGTGGACCCGACGGCGCGGCGCCAGAAAAACTGACGTTCCACTCGGCCGACGTCTGCTCCTTGCAAAGTTGGTCGGCGCCGGCGCACGAGCCGCGGAACAAGTCGAATGCGAACTGCTCGCCTGGGTTGTCGCTGAACTTGACGCGCACGTCGAACTGGTCGCACGCGCCGCCGTCGTCCGGACTGTCCGTCGCGAGGAACTGGTACCAGTCGCCCGCCTCGCCCGGCATCACGTTGCCCGACTTGAACACCGAGTTGCCGCCGTCGCCTAACTGCCCCAGCGCGATCCCCGCCTCGCACTTCGCGCCGACCACGCCGTAGTTGTTGTCGGCGCTGCACTCGCACCCGTTCGTCACGTTGGCATCGACATCGAAAAGACCTTTGGCGCACGTGCCGATGCCGCACTTGCCGACCAGGCAACCGCCCTTGCCGCCTGCGACGTCGGGGCACGACTTGCCCGCCGGGTCCTCGTCGGTCTTGCCGTTGCAGTCGTCGTCAAGCCCATTGCACAACTCGGTGACGTTGGGCTTGATCTTCGGGTCGTTGTCGTCGCAGTCACCGCCCTTGGCCGTCGTGTGGATCTTCGTCGGCCCGCACAGGCACTTGAGCGATTCGTTGGGCCCGAAGCCGTCCTTGTCGACGTCGAGGTAGTGCGGCTTGCACCCGTCGGCGCCCTCTTCGTCGGTCTTGCCGTTGCAGTTGTCGTCCTTGGCGTTGCACGACTCCTTCGTGGTGGGATTGACCTTGCCGTTGCCGTCGTCGCAGTCGCCGCCCTGTTCGATCCAGTCCGCAGTCTTCTTCGACGGGCACAGGCACGCCGAATCGTCGATGTCGCCGAACTTATCGCCGTCCTTGTCCTTGTAGAACACCTTGCAGCCCTTTGAGCCCGATTCGTCGGTGTCGCCGTTGCAGTTGTCGTCGAGGTTGTTGCAGATTTCGTCGGCGCCGGGCTTCACGCTCGCCACCAGGTCGTTGCAGTCGCCGCCGATCTTCGCATAGCCGACGCCTGGGTTGGCGCACAGGCACTCGCCCTCGCCGATGCCGGTGCCGTCGCCGTCGTTGTCGGGCCAATACGCAACGCAGCCGATGGCCGCGCGCGGCTTGCCCGTCTTGTCGTCCTTCTCAGATTCGTCGGTCTTGCCGTCGCAGTCATTGTCCTCGTTGTCGCACTGCTCGGTTTCGGGGAACGACTTGTTGCACAGCGTCAGCCCGTTCTCGCCGCACGTCCGCGTGCCGGTACACGTGCCGAACACGTTCGATTTCGTGCAAGGTGTCGAGAACTTGAGCGCGCTCCATTCCGGCGTGCAGCCGCATTCGGCACCGTCGACCGGCACGCACTGCTTGGCGACGATCGGCTCTTCGGCCCCCGGCACCGGCGCCGAGACTTCGACGCACTGGAAACCCGCGCGGCAGTCCGTGTCCTCGGTGCAGCCCGTGCCACAGAACGAGCCATTGGCCTCCAGCAATTCCGGGTTGTCGTGGGTGACGACGCGCGGGACGCACAGGCTCGAGTCCTTCGCCGCGCCAGTCTGTTTGCAGTCGTCGTGCAGCTTGCACGGGCGGCACAAGTTCGTGAACAACGAGACGCACACGTAGGTCAGGTCGCCGGTGCCCGCCGCCTGCACGCACTTCCAGTCCTTGGGGCACTTCGACTGGCACACTTTCGTGCACACCTTGCCGAGTTCGGACTCCACGCAATAGCCCGAGGTGCACGCGTCGTTGTTCTCGCATGGGCAACCCCAGCCGCCCTCGATTTCGCAGGGCACGGCGGGCTTGTCTGGGACGTCGGGGGCGACCGCGCTGTTGTCTTCGGCGATGGCGGAGTCGCCCGCGCCGAAACTGGTCTCCGGCAGCAGGCTTTTCGCCGACGTGGTGGGGGCGGGTTCCGAGCAGGCCGACGCAACAAGCACGAGCAGCGCCACGCCAATGCCCAGGCTGCGCCCGCCTCTGCACACCTCGCTCATCCGGCACTCGCTCCCGCTGCCGACCGCGCGGCCAGTGCATCCTAGCAGACCCCGGGCCGTGTGCTACTGGAACGCAGCCGTGAGCACGGTGTAGCCGCCCGCACGCTGCAACGCCACGATGTGCACGGACATTTTTGCGCCCGCCGGCATACCCGGCAGCAGAGCGGCGATGTCGGTCGCGGGCAGGTCGAGTTTGAGTTCGTCGAGGCCTGGCAGCCCCTTTTTCAGCGTCTTGTCGAGTTCGGCCAGCACGAGCTTCTCCAGGCTCGGCTTCATGTTCTCGAACTCCTTGGTGATCGACACCATTTCCAGGAGAGCCTTGGGACCGCCGGTCGGGGTGATGGTCAGTGCTGCGCCGAGCTTGCCGACGCCGAGGCCGAGTTTCGCGGTCACCTCTGCCTGTGCCAGCAGCCCGATCGTGAGGCCGTCGCCCAGCGGAAGCGTCGCTTCGCTGTAGGCGTCGCCGATCTGGACCTTGACGACGTCGCCGGTCGGCGCGCTGCACGACTCGAGCACCGGTGGCAGGAACAGGTCGAGCGCGAACACCGCGTCGTTGAGCGGCGCTGCGGTCACGTCCTTGGGGTCGACCTTGAGCCCGAGGTCCTTCGCTTTGAGGCCCTTGGCCTTCATGCCTCCGGCCAGCCAGGCGGCGTGCAGCGCCTGGTTCAGCACGTCGTCGTGCATCGCGAGTTGGATGCGCTGCTTGGGGTCCACCGCAAGTTCGGCGGGTGGCTGGCCCGGGCACTCGCCGCGGCCCATCGCGCCGAGTGTGACGTGGGGCGTCGCCTTGGGAGCCACGAACGAGGCATCGAGTTGCAGAGCCATGCCGGCCGGGCTGAAGTGCAGGGCATCGACGACCGTGACCAGTTGCACGGCGACCTTCGGCAGCCCCGGCAGCACGGGCGGAACGTCGATCGTCTGCTGGATCGCGAGTTGCTTCGTGAGCCCCGCCAGCAGAGCCGGCAGCGTCTTTTCGACCGCCAGGATGACCTCAGACTGCAGCTTGCCCTTGTAGCCGTCGACGATTGCATTGACGACGGAATCGAACAGCCCCGCCAGGCCATCGAGATTGACCTGCAGGCCGTCGACCGTGGCCGTCGTGTCGCCGACGCCCGTCTGCGCCTTGCCGCCCTCGATGTCGATGCCGACCGTCGTCTTGACCGTCAACTTTGCAATCTTGACGGTACCGGTGACGTGCACCTTGACCTTGATCGGCCCGAGCTTCTGTGTGGCGTGGACATCGACGTCGGATTGGATGTCCGGTATCGAGATCGTCGTCACCAGCCCGGCTGCCGTCGGGACCAACGTCACCTTGGGCGGCCCGAACTTCACGTTCGACACCTTGATGTCGGCGCCGTTCGCCTGCTGTGCGCCGGGCAACAGTGTGGCGGGGTCCATGCCGGCGAGCACGAGTTCCATCATCGTGGCGAGGTCGTCAGGCTTGGCCGGGTCGTGCACGCCGTCGTCGAAGAAGTCCTTGCCGAGCAGCACCTGGATGCCGTGCGGGACCATCGCAGCGTGCGGCGTCTCCAGCTTCGTCGCGTACCACTGGGTCGACCAGTAGAAGCCGCGGGTCGCACGCGCCATTTCACCGCCGAGATCCTCGGCGACCGCCTCGAACATCGTCAGACCGTGCGCGGCCGGTTGCTGGCTCGACCAGGCCCCTTCGAGGTCCGAGTAGGCGGCCTTGCCATTGACCTTGAGGCTCTTGAGACCCGCGACCGCGTCGCCGACGGTACCTTGCACCAAGACTGACGGCTTGCCGGTACGCGTGGAGCCCCATCCCGGCACGTCGAGCGTCAGCAAGGGCGGCGCGCCATCGACGACCAGCGTCACGCTCGCCGCCACTGCCGGAGCTTGGGAGACGTGGGCCGCAACGAGGTATTTGCCGTCGGCGTTGAACTGGAACTGCTGCGCCGCGACGGCCACCCAGCCCACCTTGGGTTCCTTGACGCCGAACTCGACGACATCGTCGGGGCGCACGTTGCCGAATGCGTCGTGTATCGTCGCGAGAAACTGGACCTTCTCCTCGCGCTTGTAGACCGACTTCGCCGGCAGCGGCTGCACGGCGAGGGTCGCGGCGGGGGCCGGCACGACGTGCAGGGTCGCCGGGTGCAGCACATAGAGGTCCCACGCATCGGCCTCCGGCACGCACTGCACCTTCCACAAGCCGGCCTGCGTCGTGCTGACGAAGATACCGGTCACCTGCAGCGGCTTGGCGTGGTCGAGCGTGAACGGAAAGTCGGGCACCGGATTGCCGAACGCGTCCGTCGCCTGGCACTGCAAGGTCGCTGCGTGGCCGGCCTGCACTTGCGGCGGATCGAACAGTGTCGTCAGGTGCCTGGGCGGGCCGACGACGACGGTCAACGACGGCGGCGATGCATCGGTGGCGATGTCGAGGTGATGCTGCAGGGCCTGCGGATCGATGTGGTCCGCCTTGGCCCACGCCGCGTGCAGGCCCGCGGGCTGGAACACGCGGCACGTCGGCTTCCATGTGCCGACCTTTTCGAGGTGAAGGGTGAAATGGCCGCCATTGCCCGCATCGAGCCCGCCCGCGCCCGCCACCCCGACGAGTTCGAGGCCCAGCGCGACCGGATTGCCCCACGGGTCCAGCGCACCGCACGCCACTTCGACGGCGGTCCCTGCGGCGACGTGGTGCGGATCATCGATTGCGGCCGCGGGCCCAATCAGCACCGTATCGACGACGGCGGCCGGCGCGGGCGCGACTTCGATCAGGTTGCCGATTTCGTCCGCCAGGCCCTTGGCGCCGCCGCCACCTCCAGGCGGCACCACGCAGCGCACGCGATGCGTGCCGGCCTGTGCGAAGGCGATTCGCGTCCCCGCAATCTGGAGCACCGCGCCCATCGACGCACCGGCATCGACCGTGAGCGTCGCACCCGCCGGCAGGGGCACTTCAGAACCCAACGTGTCGGCTGGCGCTCCCACAGGCGGCTTGCGAAACGTCCGGCACGCGACGGCGGTCCAGACTCCGGCCCACGCAGAGCCCGTGCCGACGTCCGTGCGCAACACCAGTTGGGCCGGATCGACGGCGGCGGCCGTCTTGTCTGCGTCCGCAGGCGGCTCCGAACAGGAGCCGACGAACAGCACGGCCGCGCACCACCAACCTGAGCTGACACTGCGGCGGCGCGCCACCACGACGCCTCCGAGGGTGCAGGCGGCAATGTTCGACATGGAGGCGCCGGGTTTCAGGTCGCGGGGCCTGCGACAGGACTCGCTGTGCCCATTGGCTTGCTGCGTGGGTCCGGCCCCTCGCGCGATCGGCCAGGGACGTCGCCTGCGGGGCCCACCGTGCGCTCGTCGAACGTGCACGCGCTGGCAGCGAGCGCCACGAGCGCCCCAGACTCCTCGTGGTGGCCCACCCGCTCCTCGTTCTCACCCACGCGCAGCGCGACGAGATCGACCGCCGAGCGCACGTGGTCCGGTGTCTGCCGGTCGCCGCGCCCGCCGTCGTACGAGTACAGTTCCCAGTGCTGCGTGCGCGCGAGCGGCCGGTTGGCAGTCGGGCCCCGGAACAGTTCGATCTCAAGACGGCCGAAGTGCACGGCGTCGCGCAAGTGGACGCGCAGGTGGCGGTCGGGGCAACGGGTCACCTTCTCGAACACCCACTGGTCGTCCAGCGCTCCACCGGGCAGCGTCGGGGCCAACAGTGCTTCGCCGGCCGGGGCGACAGGTGGCGCCAGTGGGACGGGAGTCGATCCGTTCGTGTTCGCCGACTCGGCTCCCTCGCCCGCGACGCATCCGGCTGCGAGGGCCGCGCTGCCCAGTCCTACCTGCCCGGCCCGCCGCAACCACTCGCGACGGCTGCTTTGTGCGGGACGCGCCATCCCCTCGAAGGTCCCGTCGGGGTTTGGGTCATGGCGGGTCATCGCGGCACCTCGCTCGTTCCGTTGAACGGAGACAGCTTAGCGCCGGGTGCCAAGCACAGGCAACGTCGATCCGAAGTCATCAATAAAACCGAACAGATGCGGTCCAGCGCGGCGAACGCTGTCCGCTGCAGCCACGCATTACTTTGGCGGCGCCTTGTACGCCGTCGGCGCCTGCGTCAGCGCGCGCGCCTTGGCAAACGGATGCAAGGCCTCGTCGAGTGCGACCTCCAGTTCGGCGGCGCGGGCGTTGAGATCGGACAGGTCCTGGGCCAGTCCGATCGGCTTGAGCGCCAGCGTGGCACCGGTCGCATCGGCGGCAAACGGATGGTAGGTCAGGCGGCCGTAGCGGTCGGCCCTGATCGCGCCCAGCACGAAGAACTCGGTGCCGGTCTGCCTTGCCAGATTCTGCATCGGCGCACGGCACACATCGGTGTGGAAAGCGCCCTGACGCGCGCACGGTTCAAGCGTCGCGACGCTGAGTTCGTCGGGCTCGGCGGCCTGGGCCGCGACGACCTTCAGGGCGACCGGTTTGCACGCGACGCGCACGTCCTTGGTGTGCGCCCGCACGACAGCACCCCACGGCTGCCAGGCGCCGCCGCGGATCTGCACGTAGTGGGTGCCGGGCCGGAAGTCTTCGCCGATCGCCGGCAGCGGACCCACGCGCACGCCGTCGATGAAGGCTTCGGCCCCCACTGCCAGGCACTCCACGGAGATGTTGATCTTTGCGTGGTTGCCGACCCTTTCGTGAATGCCGTCGAAAAGCGCCAGCAGAGCCGGCGACTGCTTGCGGCGGTCGATCACGAGCGTCGGCTGCAGTACGATGCCCTGCTCGAACAAGCGCGTCGCTTCGGCACCGCCCGCCCCCGAGCGATAGGCCGTGATGCCGGCCCGCGCGAACCCGTCGGCCAGTTTCGTGAAGTCGACCAACTCCATGTACGCCTTTTCGTACAAGACGATGGCTTCGCGAAACTTGTCGTAGGCTTCTGCGTGCTTGTCCTCGGCCGCGAGGTCCGTGGCTTCCTGCCGCACGACATCGGCCTCGTCGATGCGCCGCGATGCGAGCGAACCCTTGACCAAGATGGCCTTCTTGCCGTCGCCAGGTCCCTTGGCCGGACGGTCCCTGTCGGTCACGACCTGCACCTTGGTCGAGAACTGCACGGCGTCGGCCATCGCCTTCGCCACCCGCTTCTCGAACAAGGGGCGCACGTCGCCGAGCGCCACGGCAGGCACGATCAGGACCCGCGGCGCACCCTTGCCGGTCGGATCGCCGCGGGCATTCGCTGCCGTCGTCGCGGCATCGGCTTGGGCCGACGCCACCCGGGGCACGACCAACAGGAGGGCAAGGGTGGCGGTCAGGAAGAGGGGACGCGGGCGACGGCTGACTTCGTGCATGGCGGGCCTGAAACCGCGGCCGCGGGGGCCGGAATCTGGGGCGCGCAAGGTAACGAATTCGCCGCTGCACGCAAGGCGTCGTGCGCCCATCCAGCCACGACCTCGAATCCTCGCCATAGAACGCGGGCGGTCGGGTGTCACCAGCGGGCCGTGCGTCCGCCATCGACGCGCAGGAGTTGGCCGGCGACGTAGCGTGGACACGTCAGCAGGTACGCCACGGCCGCCACGACGGCCGCAACAGGAACGGCGGGGTCGGCCAGCGCTTCAACGCCGAGCGGCACCCGGCGTTGCAGCCCAAGCCAGTCCGCCGCGCTGTGCGCCTCGGGCCGCAGCACCGCACCCGGCACAATGCCGTTGACGACGACGCCCGGCGCCAATTCTGCCGCCAATCCCGCGACCGCAGCGTGGAGCGCCGCCTTCGCCATCGAGTGCGCGAGGTAGCCTGAATACGGCACGAGCCCGCCGAGGTCGCCGAACAGGACGGCGCGGCCGTCGGCACTCGCCTGGAGCCAGGGCCGGGCGCGCAGGATGAGATCGACCGGCGCGCGCGCATTGGTGGCCCACGCCCGGTCGAGTTGCCCGGCATCGAGTTGGTCGATGGGCGTCGGTTCCCAACTCGCGGCGCAGGCGACCACCGCATCGAGTCCACGCCAGGGCGCCGCTGCTTGTTCGACCAGACGTGCGACGGCTGCGCTGTCGGTCAATTCCGCCTGGACCGCCACGGCGTCACCGCCGGCCGCGCGCACTTGTGCGACGACAGTTTCGGCTTCGGCAGCGCCGCTGCGCCATTGGACGATCACGCGCGCGCCTTGCTCGCCCAGACTGCACGCAAGCGCGCGGCCGATGCGCCGATGGCCGCCCGTTACGAGCACGCGCCGCCCGGCCAATGCCGACGTCATGGCTGCACCCGCGCACGACCCGTCGCGTGCAGGAAGGCGACCGTTTCCCGATTGAAACGGTCGGGTTCCTCCTCCATCGGGCAATGGCCGCTGCAGTCGAACGGTTCAAGGCGGGCGTCGGGGAGGCGCGCCACGACCCGCTCGATGACCGCCCGTGGCACGATGCGGTCGCCCTGGCCCCACGCCACGAACGCGGGGTTGGGGATGTCGGGCAGGCGCCGGTCCAGCGCGGCCAGGTCCGCATGGAACGCGCGCGCCGACTTCAACGCGGTCCGCACGCCACCCGGGCTGTAGAGCGGACTCAGGAACGCCCGCAGGAACGCGGCATCGACGTCGAGTCGGGCGTACGCCCCGTGGCGCAGACCCAGCGCGAGGATGCGCGGCACGCCTGGCAACCGGAGGACCGGCTCCAACGCTTCATGTTGCAGGCGCGCCACCAGGGCGATCGGGTAGATGCCCGCGCCCGCGGGGTTCACCAGGACGAGGCGTCCGACGCGGTGGGGAGCCAGCAGAGCGACTTCGAGCGCCAGCGCCGCGCCCAGGGAGTTGCCCACCAGTTGTACGGTGTCGGCGCCCAGCACATCGAGCAATTCGAGCACCCGCTCGGCTTGGTGGAGCAGGCGGTACGAGGCTCGCCCCGGCTTGTCCGACCAACCGAACCCGGGCAGGCATATCGCGTGCACGGTGAAGTGGCGCGCCAGGGCGTCGACATTGTGGCGCCACGCCCACGACGACTGGATGAAGCCGTGCAGCAGCGCGACGTGCGGCCCCTCGCCCACGCTCACGACGTGCACGCGCTGCCCAGCAAACGAGCGCAGTGCGTGGTAGCGGCCAGCCGGGTGCCACGACCGCCCCGCTTCGACTGCCGGCATCGGCGCCACCGGCCACGGCGGAACGTGGCGTCCGCCGGTGAGGGCGCGCCGCAACGAGCCGAACGCGCGGGCGACGAACGGGGGAGGTCGAGGCGCGGCGCTCACTTCGGCTTGCAGTCGGGCGCCGGCAATTCGAAGCCGAAGATTCCGTCGATGTCGAGGGTCCACTCCGATTTCGCGCACGCCGGCACGCCGCTCGGGCCGCAGTCGTCCGCCGCGCCGGGCTGCTTGATGTAGGCCTGCATCCGGCCGTGGAAGCGCCCGGCAAAGCGGCCTTTTTCCGACGTGGCGAAGTCGGTGATCTCCACGAACCCGTCGAGTCCCTTGCACGTCGACCGGTAGGTGACCCCCTTGAAGGTGACCTCGAGGTACGGTGCCCCACACGAAAACGGGTACTTGCCGGCCATCGGCGTCTGCACGGGGTTCCTGGCCGAGCCGACCACGAGACCGAACTGCATCTGGAGGAAAAGCGGCGCCACCACCTTGTCGCCCGTCTTGGGATTGGGCACCTCGACCTCGACCTGATCCTGGACGCCAAACGACAGCGCCGGCGGCGTCAGGTGGCTGGAGCCGAACGAAAACTCCGGTTGGCACGAGATCGTGTCGCTGAAGAAGTCGCGCTTGAACGGCACCACGTACCCGTCGGCCGGTCCGCCCGTGAACGTCAGCTTCGCTTCGTAGCCGTGGGCCCAGTTGTTCACGAATCCGTCCGACGCCTTGGCGCCCGCGTCCCCCGCCATCGTGTCCGGCACCGCGCCGGTTGCTGCCGCGTCGGCGGTGGCCGTGTCGCCCGGAGCGCCGCTTCCGGCCGCATCGGCGCCGGCAGCGGTGTTGCCACACCCCGCACCCACGACAACAAGCAACAAAGTGGCAAGACGGACCATGAGCGGCCTCGACAAACGGCGGGGGTCGGCCCGGGCTGGACCACCCGCCAAGCATCGACATCGCGGCCCGTCTGTGCAACCCCACGCGGCGCCCGCGCCGTCAAGGCTGTGACTTGCGTCGAACCGGCGGAACCCGGAAACTGCAGCGCGCGACAGGAGACACAAGGGATGATCGTGCATTTTTCTCTCGACACCCGCCCAGCGATCTGCTGGTTGCTGGCCGCTTGTGCGGCGGTCGCGTGCGGCGAGATCAAGATTGTCGAGGAAACAGACGGGGCGGCAGATGGAGTTGCCGACGCAGCGGGCCTGACTGCACCAGACGTGGGCGCCGACCTGCCCACGGCGCCGAAGGTGGCGGCCGACGAGGCACCCAAGGTCAAGATCCAGACGCCGGAGAAGGGCGGGATCATTGGCAAGGCCAAGGTGATCCACTTTCGCGCGACGGCTTCCGACGACCGCGATCCGCCGTCGAAGCTCGCCGTCAAATGGACGACCACGGCCCTGAAGACGCCGCTGCAGGAAGGTACGATCGAAGCCGCCGGCGTCAGCGAATTCGACTTTGGCGACCTGCCGGCCGGCGGCCAGAAGATTCGCGTGGAAGTGACCGATTTGACAGGTAACATTGGCTTTGACGAGGTGGGCATCCTGATCAATACCGCGCCGGGTGCCCCCAGCATCGAAGTGACCCCCGCCAAGCCGAAGACGGGCGATACGCTGGAAGCCAAGATCACGGCGGAGGCGACCGACATCGACCGCACGGCCGCAGAGTTGATCTATATGTACGCGTGGTTCCGCAACGGAGAGGCAACGGAATTCAAAGCGAAACAGGTCCCGGCTGGCTCGCACAAGAAGGGCGAGACGTGGTCTGTCAAGGTCAAGGCGGTCGATCCGGGCAAGGCGGAGTCCGTTGAAGGCTCGGCGCAGGTCGTGATCGGGAACTCTGTGCCCGTCGCGCCTGCGGTCGACATCACGCCGACGAGCATCGACCTGTTAGGCGAGGCGACGTGTACGGTCACGCAGCCAGCCACTGACCCCGACGGCGATGGCATCGGCTACACCTACGTTTGGTATCTCAACGGTTACGAGAACAAGACCGAAAAAACCTCAAAAATCAAAATCCAGAGCCTCGTCTCCGACAAAGAAAACACGCCTCCGAAAACGGGCGACAAAGTGCAATGCGGGGTGGTCGCTGCGGAGACGCTGGTGGGAGGCATCGCAGCCGAAGAAGTGCTCAGCGCCCACATCGTGCTCAAGCCGTTCGACGTGTGCAATTCGCCGCTGACTCCCTGCGATCTCGCTGCCGCGTGCTCGAACACCGACACGCTGGACGTGATCTGCACCTGCCCCAAGGGCTACACCGGCGACGGCAAGGTGTGCTTCGACATCGACGAGTGCGCGGGCGGGCTGTGCAGCCTCGCCGCAGACTGCACGAACACCCAAGGCGGCTACGAGTGCGGCTGCAAGGCCGGCTACAACGGCGACGGGCTCGACTGCTCCGATGTCGATGAGTGCGGCGACAGCAATGGCGGCTGTGCGCTCGCAGCGGAGTGCATGAACACCAGCGGCAGCTACACGTGCACGTGCAAGGGCGGTTACGCGGGCGACGGCAAGACATGCGGCGACGTCGACGAGTGCAAGACCGGCACGCACAAGTGCCCGGCGACGGCGGACTGTGTCAACACCGTGGGCGGCAACGACTGCGCATGTAAGGTGGGGTACGAGGTCAGCGGCAGCCAGTGTGCGGACATCGACGAATGCAAGACCGACAACGGCGGGTGCGACAAGAATGGCGTGTGCACGAACATTGCCGGCTCGATGCAGTGCGCGTGCGGGCCGGGATGGACGGGCACCGGCAAGGTCTGCGCCGACGTGGACGAGTGCAAGATCGGCAACGGCGGGTGCGGCGCCGAAGCGACGTGTGCGAACACGCCGGGCGGTCGCGAGTGCGCGTGCAAGGCGGGCTACACCGGCGACGGCGTGAACTGCACGGACGTCAACGAATGCCTGAAGGACAACGGCGGCTGCGATGCGAACGCCGTGTGCGCGAACAAGGTCGGGACGAGCGCGTGCGCTTGCAAGCCGGGGTTTGCGGGCGACGGCAAGAAGTGTGCCGACATCGACGAGTGCAAGGAGGGCGTGTACCCGTGCGCCGTGGCCAGCAAGGCGACGTGCGCGAACACCACCGGCAGCTACAAGTGCACGTGCACGCCGCCCAACGTCGGCGACGGCAAGTCTTGCTCGCTCAAGGACCTGTGCTTGAACAACCCGGTCGGCTGCAGCCCCGACGCGACCTGCAAGATGGTCGATGACAATCCGATCTGCACGTGCAAGTCGGGCTACCAAGGCGACGGCAAACTGTGCAGCGACCTCGACGAGTGCAAGCTGGGGACGGCGACCTGCGCGAAAGAAGCCACGTGCACGAACAAGCCAGGCGGCGCGGACTGCAAGTGCCCGGCCGGCTACGAGGGCGACGGCAAGATGTGCATCAATACAAACGAGTGCGCGACGAACAACGGCGGTTGTGCGAAGCAAGCGACGTGCACCGACCTGCCGGGCAGCTTCCAGTGCACGTGCAAGGTCGGCTATTCGGGTGACGGCAAGACTTGCACGGACGTCAACGAATGCGCGAGCGCCAACGGCGGCTGCCACGTGTTCGCGACCTGTTCGAACATACCGGGCGGCGCGACCTGCGCTTGCAAGCCCGGCTTCACGGGCGATGGCAAGACGTGCGCCGACATCGACGAATGCAAAGCGACGCTGCCGGCGTGCAACCCGTACGCAACGTGCACGAATACGTCGGGGAGCTTCCAGTGCGCCTGCAAGGCCGGCTTTGCGGGCGACGGCAAGACGTGCACCGACGTCGACGAGTGCAAGGTCAACAACGGCGGCTGCAACGCCAACGCCAACTGCTTGAACACCCCGGGCTCGAGCAAGTGCGAGTGCAAGGCAGGCTTCACGGGCGATGGCAAGACGTGCGCCGACATCGACGAGTGCCCGCCCCTCAACTGGAAGTGGAACTTCGCCTCCCTGGGCTATGGCGGCTGGGCGATGGACGGACCGTCGGTGGTGAACACGAACGTCAAGTGGCATGGCATCAACGGCGTGCTGTACTACGGCGACCCCGTCAAGGGGAACTTCGACACGCCGGGCGCCGCGAACAAGGGCAGCGTGACGGGGCCGCCGATCACGCTGTCGGCGCACCCAGCCCACCGGCTGACGTTCGATCTCGACCACCAGGCCGAGTGCAGCGGTAGCTTCGACAAGCTGTTCGTGCAACTGGTCGTCGCGGGCACCGTCGTGAACGTGTGGGACAAGTCCAAGTTCTCCCAGTGCTCCGCAGGGTTCAAGAAGCAGACGGTGGACTTGGTCGGTTACGGTGGCAAGACGGTGCAGATCCGGTTCTCGTTCGACACCGGCGACTCCCAAGTCAACGGGACCAAGGGCGTCCACATCAACAACCTGATCCTTTCCGCTGCTGGCGGTCCGTGCGACGTCAATGCGGCCTGCCAGAACACGGCCGGCAGTTTCACCTGCACGTGTCAGGGCGCGTACGTCGGCGATGGCAAGAAGTGCTACGTCTTTGGCTCGGTCAAGGAGTGGCCGGCGCCGACCTGCGCGGCAATCCTGGCCAAGTTTGGCAGCCCAACGCTGCCCTACGGCACGTACTGGTTGAATTTCTCCGGGCAGCCCCTGCAATACACCTGTGACAACGACGCCTTCATGCAGGTCGCGGTGCACAACTTCGAGGGCGGGGTCAACGGCGGCTGGAGCCCCGCCACCATCACGACCTGCGGCGGCTTCGGGGCGGTGCTCGGCGGCTCTGGCGTCGCGGGCGGCGGATATGTGGTGATCAACACGTTCAAGGGCCTGCCGCCGCACAGTTCGGTCCGCGTCAGCGGCACCTACCTGCGTATCGACACATGGGAAAACGAGGTGAGTTGGGTGCGCCTTGACGGCGCGCAGGTCTGGTCGGTACCGTTCACAGCCGTGGCCGGAGCCAGCCAGTGCGGCGATGCCGGATTCCAGGACAGCGGCGTGTCGTTCAGCGTCACGCCGCCCCACGTCGCGCCGCAGGTGACGGTGCAGATCGGATCGACGCTCAACGAGGCGCCGACGAACGAGGCGTTCGGTCTCGACAATTTCCAGATCTGGGTAAAGTAGCGGGTCTCGTAGGCGCGACCCTCACGTGCCTTCCGTGCCCGTCGGGTCGATGGGCGTGTGCGGGTACGAGGGATGCGACCGCACCCCGTCCTCGATGGCGCACATCGCCGCGAGCACGAGGTCTTCGCGCCAAGGTCGGGCGACGACCTGGACCCCGACCGGCAAGCCAGCACTCTCCGCTTCGACCTCCGCACAGCGCTTGCTGGCGTGGTCCTTGGCTGTCGGGCGCTGCGTTTCGTCGACGGCGACGCGCGTGACGGGCTGCACGCCCGCGGGAAAATTCAGCATCACGTAGCGGAACGGGTACGACAACGTCAGCGTGAGATCGCCCGAGGTGCCAAGCGGCATGGCCGGCAGCGTGTGCGGTGGGCACAGCACGAGGTCGAGCCCGGCTTCGTTCCAGGCGTCGAATTCTGCCCGTCGCAGCCGCGTGCGCTCGGCGGTCAGCTTCCACAGGTCCGCAACCGGTTTTTCGCCCAGCGCGCCCAGGAGTCGCGCCATCTTCTTGTCGCCGCGCACGTTGAACACCGTCGTGAGCAGCGCGCGCACGGGGCCGGGCAGCCGCACGATGCGCATCGAAGGGGCAATCTGGCGGCACGGCGCCTCGCCTTCCAGGGCGGCTTGCAGCGTGCGGCCGCCGTCTGAACTGATGCCGGCCAGCCACACGAAAAGCAGGTCGTCGGCACCGGGCGGCACGTACGGCACGATCGTGGCTCCTGCGGCGCGCAACGCGTCGGCGGCACTGCGCACGGCACGCACGATCGAGGCGGCGGGCGGCAGGAACCCGTCGCTTTCCATGACGCCTACGCGCAGCCCGGCGAGATCGATCGACTGGGGGTCGCCAATCGGCAACGGGGCGACGGCCGGGTCGAGCCGCGCCATGGCGAGCGGGTCCAGCGTTCCAAAAAGCAAGGCGAGGTCGCGCGAGGTGCGCGCCAGAGGGCCGATCTGGGCGCGCACGAGTTCCTGGCCGGGGATGGCGCCCTGGGACCCGCGGTTCGACCAACGGTCTAGCGTCGGCTTGAGGCCCGCCACGCCGCAGAAATGGGCGGGAATGCGGATCGAGCCGCCGATGTCGGTGCCCACGCCGAGCGGCGTCTGGCCGGACGCCAGCGCCGCCGCCTCCCCGCCCGACGACCCGCCCGGGCTGCGGCCAACGTGCCACGGGTTGCGCGTGATCGGATGAAACGAGTTCTCAGTCTCCTGCGCCAGCAGCAACTGTGGCACGTTGGTTTTGCCGAGCACGATGGCGCCCGCCTGGCGCAGCCCCGCGACGACAACGGCATCGCTCGCTGCCGGGCGCCCACGCCGCGCTGCGATGCCCATCGTGCTGTCGGTGCCGGCGACGTCGATGTTGTCCTTGATCGTCAGCGGCACACCGTGCAGCGGGCCTTGCCACTGGCCCACGGCGGCCGCGGCATCGAGGCGGTCGGCGTCCGCAAGAGCGAGATCGTCCAACGGCGTGAGCAGGGCGTGGATGCGGCCATCGACGGCCTCGCGGCGTGCGATCAGGGCCTCGACGACCTCGCGCGCCGACACTTCCTTGCGGCGGAGGCGATCGCGCAAGGTGACCGCATCCCACTGCCAGATCGCCATCGTCTCCCCCTTGCCACCCTCAGGGGCCGAAACTGCCTGAGGCTCCGTCCGGCGTCACTTCGGCTTTGCGTCCTGCCACACCGGGACGCCGTTGGAGCGCAACACACTCCACGAATCCTGGGCCAGGCGCAGCAACGGTTCGGGCAGCGGTGTGGCATGGGCACTGCGCGTACGTTCCGGCTCCTGCGATGCCGAAGCAAAGAACCGCAGCACGGTGAGGGCACGCGCCGCATCGGGCACTTTGCGCGGCACCAGGGCGAAAATCGCAGCCGACAGGGGCCACGCGGCTGGGTCGGAAGCATCCGTGAGCGCAACGCCGAAACCCGCGACTGCGCGCCAGTCCGTCGCCAGCGCGGCCGCAGCCACGGTGGCCTCGGTTGCAGCCAGTTCGTCGCCGGCTACACCCACCAGGACCACACGCTTGAGCCTGCGGCGGTCGGCAAGCGCCTGCGGCACCACGCCGACGGCCCAGGGAACGCGCGCGACGAGGTCAGCCACGCCAGCGTCCTCCTTGACGCCGACGCCGGTCGTCCAGGCGACGCTGCGGTCCCGGCCGAGTCGCGCCCGCCAAACAGGCGACACCTTCGACAACCAGTCGGTCAGCACCCACGTCGTGCCGGCCTCGTCGGCCCGGTGCACGGCGATCACGGGCGTCGCGGGCAACGGCAGGTCGGGATTCAGTGCGGCGATGCGGGCATCGTCCCACGACGTGATCTCGCCCAAGTAGATCGCCGTCAAGGTCGGCGCGTCGAGGTGCAGGGCAGCGGTCGGCGCTCCCGGCAGGTGGACGACGGGCACCAGTGCGTGCAACGCGACGGGAAACTGGTGAAGATCATATCGATCCAGCTCAATCAAGCTGAGGGGCGCGTCGACGATGGCAAAATCGGCCTCGCGCGTCTGCACCTGCCGCACCGCCGCTGCATTCCCGACCGCTCGAAACGACAACCGATGCCCCGTCGTCGCGGTCCACGCCGGCGCCCAAGTCGCAACGAGATCTTCCGCGAGGCCGGGGCCGGCGCCTGCAATCTCCAGTTGCACCGGCACTTCGGTTGCGGACTCCGCGGCATCGACCGGCTCCGGTTGCGGGTTCCTGCAACCAACTCCGGCCACACCGGCCGCCACGACGAGGCCAGCAACGTACAGTCGTTGAAGCGGAAGCATCTTGCGCCTACTGCCCCAGTTTGTGCGGATCGTCGGCCACGCCCGGTAGGGCTCCGGCGGGCGTGCGGGCCAGCGCGCGCTGCACGTACGTCGGCAGCGCGAACGCCGCCGCCATGTGCGCACCGTTCGTGTAGCGCAGGGTGGGTTCAAGCCGTAGCATCCGCGCACCGCCAGCCGCCGCCGCGCACGCCGCCCGGACGTCGACGCCCTGGCTCGCGGCCGTGTAGGCCCAATAGCCGCCCGGGTATGCGACGACCTGCCCGCAGTACAGCGCCACATGGCCAAAGATCGCGGCGAGCTTGGCGTACACGTCGGCGACGCGGCCGGCATAGAACACGGGCGAATCGCTCTGCGGAACGAGGATGCCGTCCGGGCCCAGGCACGCCGCGCAGTGGCGGTAGAACGCGTCGGTGAACAGTTCGACGGCGGCATCGACCGGGTCCGTCGAGTCGATGAGGATCACGTCGAACGCTGCGCCGGCGCGTGCGGCCTGCTCCACATAGGCGAGCCCGTCACCGACCACGACCTCGGCGCGCGGGTCGTCGAGCGCTGCCGCACATTGCGGAAAGTACTGGCGCGCCACCCGGATCACCTCGCCGTCGATGTCGCACAGCACCGCGCGCTCGACCTCGGGGTGGCGCAGCACCTCGCGCAGCGTGCCGCCGTCGCCCCCGCCGATGATCAAGACGCGCCGTGGGTGCGGGTGCGCCAGCAGGGGCACGTGGGCGAGCATCTCGTGGTAGGCGGACTCGTCGCGATCGGTCACGTTCGTCACGCCGCCCAGCGCCAGCACAGTGCCCCAGTCGTCTGCCTCGAAGACCTCGATCTTCTGGAACGGCGACTCGAAAGACTCGTACATCTGCCGCACGCTGTACGTGAGGTGCGTCGCCGCGGTCCAAGGGTCGAAGTAGCGATCCGTCATGAGCGGGCCTGGGGTTGGAGTCGGATCCCATCGCGTTGCGTGCCGGGCGACGCTACTGCGCGGACGGGTTCGCCGGCGTCGATGTAGCGGAACACTCGGTCCCCGGCAAGCGCGTGCCCTTCAAATCCCGCCAGCCGCCGTGCTACCGTCGCCGCTGCGCCCTGGGGTATGCCCGAGGCACGGGACCCGATGCCGCCGTTCAACATCATCCAGGCCGTGCAAGACGCGTTGCAGATCGCGATGCGCGCCGATCCCAAGGTCGTCGTGCTCGGCGAGGACGTCGGCAAGTTCGGCGGCGTGTTTCGCGCGACGGTCGGCCTGCAAGAGGAGTTCGGCGACGACCGGGTTATCGACACGCCGCTCAACGAGTGCGGCATCGTCGGCACGGCGATCGGCATGGCGCTCTACGGGTTGCGGCCCGTCGTCGAAATCCAGTTTTCGGACTTCATCTACCCGGCATACGATCAGATCGTCAACGAACTCGCCAAGTACCGCTACCGCTCCGGGGGCCAGTTCCCGTGCCCGCTCGTGATCCGCACGCCTTTTGGCGGAGGCATTCGCGGTGGCCACTACCACAGCCAGTCGCCGGAAGCGGTGTTCGCGCACCACGCTGGTCTCGTCGTCGTCGCGCCGTCGAACCCGTATGATGCCAAGGGCCTGCTGCTCGAGGCCGTGCACGCCCAGGACCCCGTGATGGTCTTCGAGCCCAAGCGCGTGTACCGCGGGCCGGATCACGGCACGAACTGGACCGGCCATCCGCTCGGCGAAGTGCCGGCAGGCGCCTACCGTGTGCCGTTTGGCGTGGCGCGTCAGTGGCGACCGCGCCGTGGCGTGGGCACCGCCGTCACGGTCGTCAGCTACGCGGCCATGGTCCATGTGTGCGAGCGCGCGGCCGTGCTCGCAGAAGCGGACGGGCTCGACGTCGAAGTGATCGATCTGCGCAGCCTCGTGCCGTGGGACGTCGACGCGGTCTGTTCCGCCGTGCGTCGCACCGGCCGCTGCGTCGTCGTGAACGAGGCGCCGCGTACCTGTGGGTTCGCTGCCGAAGTCGCCGCAACGGTGGGCGAGCAGTGCTTCGATTGGTTGCTTGCTCCGGTTGGGCGTGTGACGGGCTTCGACACGCCGTTCCCCTACACGCTCGAACACCTCTACCTGCCCGACCCGGCACGCGTGCTCGACGCCGTGCGGTCCGCGGCACACTACGCCTGACAGCGCGTCGCTCTGCACCCGGGGGTCCTCATGGTGTTCTCGTTCAAGCTTCCGGACATCGGCGAAGGCGTCGTGGAAGGCGAACTCGTCAAGTGGCTCGTGCAGCCCGGCCAGGCGGTGCGCGAAGACACGCCGCTTTTCGAGGTGCTGACCGACAAGACCACAGCGGTGATCCCATCGCCGCGTGCGGGCAGCGTGCGCGAACTGCACTTTGCCGAGGGTGCGATGGTTCCCGTTGGCGCCGTCGTCGTCACGCTCGACACCGCGGAAACCGCCGCTGCCTCCGCTGTGCCCGCTGCAGTGGCCGTCGCCCCAGCAGCATTGGCAAAGGCACCCGCCGCAGCAGCGCCCGGCCCAGTGCCCCCAACCGCGCCGGTCTCGCCGACTGCTGCGGAATCCGCTGCGGCACCGGCCGAACTGCCCGAGCATGTGCGTGCCGCGCCGGCCACCCGCAAGCTTGCGCGCGAACTGGGTGTCGACATCCGTGCGGTTTCCGGCACGGGCGATCACGGCCGCATTACGCGCCAGGACGTCGAACAGTGGGCCGCGCGCCTGACTGCGGCTCCGGCCCCGCCAGTTCCCGGTCTGCGGTCCCTGGCACCGACGCGACTCGAAGCAGGTCCTGACGAGGAACGCCTGAAGCTCAAGGGCTTGCGCCGCCGAATCGCCCAGAAGATGCGCGAGTCGAAGGACCACGCGGCGCACTTCACCTACGTCGAGGAGATCGATTTCACGGCGATCGTGGCGCTCAAGGACGCCCTCGCCCGCCACGGCCTGCTGTTGACCTACCTGCCGTTCGTGATGAAGGCCGTCGTTCTCTCCCTGCGCAAGCCAGAGTTCTCCTATCTTAACGCGCAGTTGGATGATGCGGCCGGCGAAATCGTGGTCAAGAAGCGCTACCACATCGGAGTCGCTGCAGCGACCGACCCCGGCCTCCTCGTGCCCGTGGTGCGCGACGTCGACCGACTCAATCTGCGCGAACTCGCGGCCGAGGTGAAGCGGCTTGCCGAAGGTGCCCGTGCCGGCACCCTGCCGAGCGAGGACCTGCAGGGTTCGACGTTCACGATCACGTCGCTGGGCAAGCTCGGCGGCATGTTCGCCACGCCGATCATCAACCACCCGGAGTCCGCCATCTTGGGCCTGCACAAAGTCGAAAAGCGGCCCGTCGTCGTGGACGGCGCCATCGTCATCCGCGACCGCATGTACATGTCGTGTTCCTTCGACCATCGGTTGATCGATGGTCACGTGGGCGCCGCGTTCGTCCAGGACGTGAAGGCCTTTCTCGAAGAGCCCGCCTTGCTCATGGCGGCGCTGGCATGAGACCGCGGCCGTCTTCCATTCCTGAGCGCTCGGCAGACACGGCTGTGGCCACTGAATCTTCGCGGGCGGTCGCGCGTTGACCGCCGAGACCGGGGTGTTCCGTCATGGCTGATGACCGCGAACAGCAACTGGTCTCTGCCGCCTTGCGCGGCGACAAGTCGGCGTTCGGGGACTTGGTGGACCTGCTCAAGCGGCCGGTCTTCACCCTGTGCATGTCCCACGTGCGCGACGAGGCGGACGCGATGGACCTCGTGCAAGACACCTTCTTCAAGGCTTGGACGCACCGGGAGGGCTTCAAGGACGGCACGAACTTTCGCGCCTGGGTCTACCGCATTGCGGCCAACGCCTGCATCGACCGTCTGCGCCGCCGCAAGACGCGGCGAGCCTCTGAACTCGACGACACGATGTCTACGGAGCAACTCGACGAGGGGGATTTGCCGGCGGTCGGCACCTTCGGGCGCGCCTCGCCGTTCACGGAGCAGGCCCGCAGCCAACTCGGCGTCCGCCTGCACGCAGCACTCGACACGTTGCCGGATTCCATGCGCCAGTGCGTGCTGTTGTGCGACGTGCACGGCTACTCGTACCAGGAGATTGCGGACGAACTGAAGATTCCGAAAGGCACGGTGATGAGCCGCCTTTTCTATGCCCGCCGCCGCCTGCAAGAACAACTGCAGGACTACCGCGAGGAGGCCCGTCATGGGTGATCCGATGACCTTGCTTGAGCCAACCGACAGCGCTCCTGTGCCGCACGAAGCGGACCCGGCGCCGAGCCCCAACGGTCTCACCGACCCTGAGTTCGAACTCGTCATGCTGCATGTCGATGGCGAACTCAGCGACGACTCGGTCCGTGCGGCGGCGGCGGTGGCCCTGCTGGAACAGAGTGCGGTCGCCCGCGCCGTGGCCGCCGATTGGGTGTCTGCCAAGGTCGCGCTGCGCGAAGCCGTGCTCGACCCGGCGCACGAGGTCGATCTGTCGCGGGTGCGCGGGCGTGTGATGACGAAACTGCCGGCCGACGTGCGGTCGGCCGCGGTCGATCCGCAGCCTGCGGCGGGATTCGGTGCCTGGCTGCGCAGCCTCGGCCTGGGCAAGGTCACGCTGGCGGTCGGTGCGGCGGTGGCGGTGGCCGCATGGCTGGTTGCGACGGCGGCAGGCCCCGGGACAGGTCCGGGTGGCGCCGCTCCACCTGCCGTGGCGGAGGTGCCTGGGGAAGCACCGGCTGTCATCATCGAAGAGATCGAGATCGAGGGCGGCAGCGTCGTAGTCGACCCCGGCAAGGGCCCGGGCACGTCGACCATCATCTGGCACTTTGAGGCGCAGGGGGCAGGATGAAGTGCGACACGTTCCTCGTCGGTGCAGCCGCCCTGCTTGCGACCCTCGCCGTCGGCTGGGCGCCCATGGCCGTGTGGGCACAGACCGCGCCGCAGCGCGCGGTGCTGGCGGTGCGCGTCATCGGGGCGTCGAAGGCCCCAGCGGCGCGCGTCGATCCGCGGCTGCGCGACATCGAGCGCGAACTGAAGGCATTCCAGAGTGACTTCAACGAGTTCACTCTCGTCCGCGAGCAGCAGCTATCCCTCGATGTCGGCATGCGCGGCGTCGTGAAGCTGACGGACGGCGCGGACTTCGTGGTGACGTTCCTAGGCCTTACCCCGGGTCCCGCCGCGCGCGCGCGCTGCAAGGTCGAGACGCCGCGCAACGTGCAGACGCTGACCATGGCGATCGGCGGCCGCACGCTCGACATCCTGCCGGCGGGTGACCGTGCGACGATCGTGTCCACCTCCTACGAGCGCTGACGGATTTGCTGCGAGCCGTGGTTTGCACCCCGGATCCCGGCATGTTATCGTCGCTGCGCCGTAGCCAATGGCGGTCACCGTTCGCGATTGCCGTCGACACGTTGGCACTTCCTGACTCCTGCACCTTGTGACCCCCTGCGCAGGCGCGACCCGGACCGATGACCGTTTGCACGCATCGCCACGCCGCCGCACCGCCTGAGCCCGCCCGCCGGGGTGGTCGATTCCGCGCAGCGCTGCTGGTTGCGGGGACTTGTCTCAGTGCTCTGGCCATCTCGCCCGCCGCCGCGCAGGTGGCGCCGCCGCCGCCGCCCCCGCCTGCGCCCGCGTCCGGCGACCCTGCGCCGCCCCCGCCTCCGCCGCCCGTCACGCAATCCGAAGCAGACCGCCTCGCCGACCTCGGCCGCGAGGCCTACAAGGCGCAGCAGTACGTCGAAGCCTACCGGCACTTCGAGAAGGCGTTCGTGCTCGAGGAGAAGCCGAAGTTCCTCTACAACATGGGACGCTCCAAAGAGAAGCTCGCAGACTACAAGGAAGCCATCCGCCTGCTCGACCGCTACTTCGACCTCTACCACCGCCAGAACGCCGGCCAGGACCCGCCCGACCACAACGACGTGGTGCGGTTGCAGCGCGAGTTGAAGCAGCGGGCCTTCGAGGCGCTGCCCGAGGTGTCCATCACGTCGAACCCGCCGGGCGCCCAAATCCTGCTCGGCGACGGCGCCACGACAATCGGCTCGACGCCGCTCACCACGCACTTGGAATCGGGGCGCTACAAGGTCATCGGCCGTCTGGCGAACCACGCCGATGCCGAGGCGGAATTGACGGTGCCGGTCGCCGGCAAGGTGAGCCTGGTCTTGTCGCTCAAGACTCGCCAGCGGCGCGCCGGTCTGGGCGTCTGGGTCAACGTGCGCGGTGTGCAGATCGCGATCGACGGCAAGGTGATGGCCGTGTCGCCGTTTTCGGGCAAGCTCGACGTCGAACCGGGCAACCACCAGATTTCGCTGACGCGCCAGGGCTACCGCCCAGTCGAAGAAAACGTCACCGTTCCCGAAGACAAAGCCCTGCTGTGCAGCTACACGTTGCAGCCGCTGGTCGCCCCGTCGTCGTGGAAGCCGTGGGTCGGTTGGCCGCTCTTCGTGCTCGGTGCCGGCGGTCTCGGTGGCGGGTACGTGTCGTCGCGCTATGCCAACGATTACTACGCCGGCGGCGCCCAGTTCAAGAACTGGGAGCGGTTGCAGAATGCCGGCTACGCGGGCGGCGGGTCGGCGCTCGGCCTCGGACTGCTGCTGCTGACGCTGCAGGTGTTCGACAGCGACATCCCCGAAGAGCACCGAGTGCAGGGCAAGCAGCAAGATGCGGGCAAGGTCGCCGTGCCGCTCACGAAGGAGTCGCCGTGATGCGCGCGTTGGCTCTTTTCGGCGCAGGATTCGCGATTGCCGCGGCGGGCTGTGCGACCGGCAGGGCACCGCCCGCAGCGACCGAGATGGCCAACGTCGAAAAGGACCTGACGTTCCTGTTTGGGTTCGGCGCCAGGGGCTGCGGCATCCCGCAGGGCAACTGCAAGGACGACAAGAACTTTCCGACTGGCCAGCCTGAAGCACTGGTCAAGCTGCCGCCGTTCGCGTTCGACATTCATGAGGTCACCATCGAGCAATACGAGTACTGCGTGCAGCTCGACATGTGTTCAGAGCCGAGCGGCTTTAACGGCGCGGGTGACGAAAACTACTATTTGAACCCGAAGTACCAGCAGCACCCGGTGGTCCAACTGACGCAACTGCAGGCGGGCGAGTACTGCGCGTTCGTCGGCAAGCGGCTGCCCAGCGAATTCGAGTGGGAGCGCGTGGCGGGCGGACCGGCCCAGACGATCGAGACGAAGCGGCTGTATCCAGTGGCGTTCGGCGCCGGCCCGGACGGCACTGTGCCGCTCGACTGCAAAAACGAGCTCGTCAACGCGCTGCCGTGCAATGGCGGCTCGAAACGCACAACGAAGGTCACGACGATGACCGGCGATGTCGTCACGGAGGCCGGCGTCAAGGTCTACGACCTGATGGGCAACGTCAGCGAGTGGACCGCCAGCGACGCCGACGCCACCGTGACGTGCGACAAGGCACAGCCCTACACCTGCGAGAAGTGCGTGGTGTGTCGCCTGACAAAAACCGACGCGGTGTGCGAGAAAGACTGCCTCGGCTGCGTGTGCGGTGCCGGCAGCAAGTGGCCGCTGGCCCCGAACTGCTACAAACCCTGCAACGCGCCCGTGTGTCCCCTGCGCAAGGCTGGCGAGACCCTCGACGGGACCTACACGGGCAAGAACTCGAACGAGCGTCGTATCGTGCGAGGTGGCAACTACGAGGCGAGCCCGACGTGCGGCACGCGCTTCGACTACCGCAGCTTGGCAATTGCGCCGAACCACAACCAATCCGCCCAGTTCTACTTGGGCTTTCGCTGCGCGAAGTCGCTCTAGACCCGTTGCTGGTTGGGTCGCCCAGTTCGCGACAGATGCCGACTCGGCTGCCGCTGCGGGGGCGATCGGCGGCTCTCAGAACGCGTCCCTACTGCAGTTCGTCGACGCTGTCGTCTTTCGGCTTCGGTGGCTCAAGCTTTGGCCTGGGCGGCTCCAGCTTGGCCTCGACTGGCACCGGCTCTTGTCGCGCCGCCGGCTCCCCCAGCCTCGGCTCGGCGCGTGGCCTTGGCCGCAGCGCAGGCTTCGTTTCTGCGACCGGCACCGGCACCGGCGCGGGCGTGGGCGCGGGGGCGCCGGCCAGCTTGATGAGCTTGACCTCGAGCGCGCGCGAGTCGCCGAACGCGACCTGCACCTGGGCCGTCGCGAAGCCGTCACGCTTGAGCTCCCAGATCTCCGGCGGCGCGTCCTTCTTGTGTTGCAGGCGCGCATTCGTGGTCGCAATGTTGAGGCCCTGGTGGATGACGAAGGCGCCGGCCGGCACTGTGCTGATCGTGATTTCTACCATGTCTGCAGGCAGTTGCACCGTGCGCTCGACGATGACCTGTTTTTCGACGATGAGCGGCTCAGTCGAACGCTGCGACGACAGCATCGCATAGAGCAGGGCGACCACACCGATGATGCCCACGCCCAGCAGCGGCGCGACCAGCCGGCGCTGATCGCGCGGCACAGACGGCATGACCAGTTCGGGACCCAGCAGCGTCGGCGCCATCTCGCCATTGGGCACCCGCAGCGTCCGCGCAGTCGGAAAGTGCAGGGTCGTCGACTGGGCGAGCTTGACTCCCAGCGTCGCCGCCTCTTCGGAGCCCACGCAGGTGTCGAACGCGGTCGGCAGCGCGGCCTCGATTTGGTGGCACTGGTGGGCCAGTTCGGTGGCGTGCTGCACGCGATCGTCGGCGTTCTTGGCGAGCAACCGCAGTACCAGGTGCTCGACCTCCTCAGGGATGACTTGCTTGTCCGTCGCGACAGATGGCGGCGTCGGCGCGTCGTTCACGTGCGCCAGCAAAAGCGACAGCGCCTGATCGTGGATGAACGGCGCGCGGCCGGTGATCATCTCGTACAGGATCACCCCCATCGTGTAGATGTCGCTGCGGGCATCGACCGGCTGCGCGGCGCACTGCTCGGGGCTCATGTAGCGCGGCGTGCCGAAAATCGAGCCGGCCTGCGTCAGGGTTCCCTTGCCGTCGGAGTCGGCGTCGCGCAGCTTTGCCACGCCGAAATCGAGCACCTTGCAGTAGTCGGGGTCGTCGCCGACCGTGACCAGGAACACGTTTTCCGGCTTGAGGTCGCGGTGGACGATCCCCTTGCTGTGCGCTTCGGCGAGCGATTCGGCGACCTGGGCGATGATGCGCAGCGCGCGCCGGATCGGCAGCGGCCGCTCCGCGCGCAGCAGTTCGTGGACCGTCTGGCCTTCAAGCAGTTCCATCGCGATGTAGGGCTGGCCGAGCGGAGTCTGGCCGAAGTCGAAAATCTGGATGGTGTGCGGGTGGCGCAGGCGCGAAACTGCCAAGGCTTCCAGCGTAAAACGCCGCAGGATCGTGTCGTTCTCGGCCATCTCGCCAAGCAGCACCTTGATCGCAACGTCGCGGTCCATGCCCTCCTGGCGCGCGCGGTACACGGCGCCCATGCCGCCGGCACCGATTTTGCGCAACACTTGGAAGCGGCCGCCGACCAACGTACCGATCAGCGCGTCGGGCTTCTTGCGATCGGGAGTGCCGAGGTGGGCGCGGATCTTCGCATCCAGTTCGCCGTCGGGCGCGTCGCGCCGGGTGTGTGGTTCGTCGCTCGGCGCCGTACGTGCGGACTTGCGGATGTCGTCGAGCGTTGGATCGGCTGTGTGATCGTCGACCAGTTCGCCGGGAATTTCGTCGATCGTCAAATCGCTGGCGATGGCCTCCCGCTGGGCGGTCGGGAAGCCCGTGGGCGATTCTGCCGACGCCGGACCACTCACGGTGGCCCCGCGACGTCGACCGGAGTTCGCAACTGGGGCGTGACGTCAGCCAAGGCCGCCCAGACGTCTGCGGCCACGTCGTCTGCGGGTCGGTCGCCGGCGATGACCCGCGTGCACCCGAGCGCCGCCGGTGGCACGGTGAACACGGCCCGATAGCGGCGGCGCACCCGGTTCAGCGCGTCGCGGTGTTCGAAGCGCTCCAGCGGCTTGCCGCGCAGGCGGATGCGCGCCTCGGCTGTGGCCTCGGGCACGTCGAGAAAGACGGTCAGGTCCGGCACCAGCACCGCGCGATTCAGCGACAGAACCCACTTTTCATCGATGCCGCCTTGGCCATCGACGACCTGGAACACGAGCGACGAGCCGAGGTACCGGTCGCACACCACGGCGTCACCTCGCGCCAGCGCAGGACCGATCAGGCGAGCGCAGTGGTCGGCGCGGTCCGCCGCAAACAGCAACGCAACGGCCACTGGGTCCATGCGCGCGGCGCCGGTGTCCCGCAACACGCCGCGCAGGACCTGGCCGATCGGCCCTTCGGACGGCTCGCACGTGCGCACCACCGTGCGGCCGCGCGAGCGCAAGGTCTCCGTCAGGCGGTCGCCCTGGGTCGTTGTGCCCGAGCCATCGGTGCCTTCCAATACCACGAAAAGAGGCGCACTCATCGTGTTCCTACTGTAGCCGCACTGGGGCCGCGCGCAATCCGGGCGGAGCGCCGTCGACGGTTTCGGACGCGTCGCACGGCAGTTCGATCACTGCCATGCCGGTCGGGCACGCGATCTGGAACCGCCCAGGCTCGATCGCCACGCCGGCTTCGACGTCGCGCAACTCGACGGTGACGTCTACCTTGTCGCCCGGAGCCTGCCAACGCAAGCGGGCCGGTACGCCGGCCTTCTCTCCCTCGTAGGCGAGCGAAGCGACACGTGCGCCATCGCGCAGCAGCACGCTGCCGGCAAATGCGAACGTGTCGGGCCGCACGAAAACTTGTTGGAGCCGTGCCGCGTGCTCGATGTCGATCCGGTACAGGCTGCGTTCGGCGTCCCAGTGCAGCGTGCGCGTGCCGTCGAACAGCGGCGGGCGACCCAGCCATGCTCCGACGAGTTGCTCTGGCGGCAGCGGGATCGGCAGGAGACGCCCCAACGACGCGGCGCACGCAACGCCCGTCTGGCACTGCCGGCCGCCGCGCTGGAACGAGGTGAAACGCTTGCCGTCCGTGGCAACGAGCGCGAGCAGGTCCAGGGTCGGGCTCAGCACCTGGACCTGGAGACTGTGCGGCGCCGCCAGCGCGATCAGCAGGGTCCCGCTGCGGCGCTCGCCGTCGATGAAGGCGTCGAGCCGCGCGGTGCCCTGGAGCGTATTCGGCGTCGGTCGGGCAAGTGCGCGCGCCAGCACGGCGTCCGCAGTCTGGGGGCCCTCGCGCGGCCAGCCGCCGAGTTGGGGGCCGCTGCACGCGATGGCAAGCACCGCGGCGCCGCACAGCCGGCTCGCGCCCGTCACGCGGCCTGCCCTTGCACGAGGACGCTGTCCACGACGAACCGGGTGTGCAGGGCGCTCGCCAGCGCACCGGCGCAAGCGGGGTCGACCAGGGCCGAAAGCGTCATGCCGTGCGCGATCACGTGTCCGGCGGGCAGCGCTCCGACACGTGCGGCTTCGGCGCGGAACGCGGCGAGCAGCCCCGGCTCCCTCCCCACGGCAGGTCCCACGACACTGACGAGCGTACCCGTGGTTGCCTTGCGCACCGCCGTTCCCGCCCGCGCGAGCGCCGCCGCGCACGCCCGATCGAATGCCGGGTCGACCGAATCGGCCGGGTCGCGCGCGAACAACAACGTGGCACTGCCGTCACCCGAATCGATCGCCACGAGCGGCGCGACGTGTACCGCCGTCAACTCTGCCTCCACGGTCGCCACCGCCGCCGTATCGACGTGCAAAAGCAGGGCGTGCGGCCGTGTCGCCACCCCGACACACCACGGCCGAGCCAGCGGGAGGTTCTTGCGCACGACAGTCTCGCCTGTGCCGAGCGTGGCGCGAGCATAGAGCGCGATGCCGTGCATGCGGGCATAGGCGACAGCGTCAGCCGCGAGCACCTTGGCACCGGCCCGGGCCAGTTCGAGCACTTCGTCGTGCGTCAGCGCAGCGAGTTGACGGGCGTCGACCACGATCTTGGGGTCACCCGTGTAGATGCCGGCCACGTCGGAGTAGATTTCACAGGCTTCCGCATCGAGGGCCGCAGCCAGGGCGACCGCGGTCGTATCGCTGCCGCCGCGGCCAAGTGTCGTCACCTCGCGGCGCCAACTGACGCCCTGGAAGCCCGCAACGATCACGACGTGGCCCGCGTCGAGCGCATCCTGCACCCGAAAGGGCCGCACTTCGACGATGCGCGCGCCGCCCGGACTGTCGTTCGTCAGGATGCCACATTGCGACCCCGTCAGCGAAGTCGCCGGCAGCCCGCGGGCCCGCACTGCCATGGCGACCAGCGCCATCGCGATCCGTTCGCCCGCGGTGAGCAACATGTCGAGTTCGCGCCGATCGGGCTCGGCCGTGACTTCGTGCGCCAGCCGCATCAGCTGGTCCGTCGTCTTGCCCATCGCCGAAACGACGGCGACCACCCGTCGGCCCGCCTGCGCAGTGGCGACGATGCGGTCGGCCACGGTATGGATGCGCGCGACGTCGGCGACGGACGAGCCGCCGAATTTCATGACAACCGTGGGTCGCAAGGGGCCTCGACCATCGGCCGGGTTGTTCGGTGTCGATGCGCGGCGTCCGTCTGCTTCGTCGGTCGACGTCAAAAAGCCTCCTCAGGCTTCGGTGTTGCGTCGGCGCGTTCGGCGGGCTGCGAGTGGAACAGGACCCAATGGTCTTCTTCCCAGCGCCACAACTGCTCGAGCACTTCCTGGCGGATGGAGGGGTCGGTCGGTCGGCTCCACGCCGCCGCGACGATGACCCTCGCCTTGCCGGCCCCGGCGGCGTGATCGACGCCGCGCACCTCGAAGTCGTGCACCTGCATGCCTGCCAGTGCCGCGCGGCGCACCCGGATGAACGTCGCGCGCTGCGCATCGGGTACGTGGAGTGCGGCCTGCTCGACGCGGCCCCAACGCATGCAGTTCGCGTAGTCGGTGACGGCTTCGGACAGCGCCTTGGTCTGGTTGACCGTGGAGCCGCAGGCGGCGAGCGCGAGGAGCAGGGAGGCGCGCACGCAATCGGATCGCGTCATGCGCCCTCCGCGACCAGGCGCTGCAACTCGCCGGTGACATCCAGGCGGGCCAGATCCGTGTAGCCGCCGATGAACCGGCTGCCGACGAAAACCTGTGGGACGGTCATGAATTGGGTGCGGGCCTGCAATGCCGCGCGTTCGGCCGGCTTGCCGTCGAGGAATACCTCGGTGTATGCGATGCGCCGCCGGTCGAGCAGGTGCCCGGCCAGCACGCAGTACGGGCAGGTTCGGGTACGGTAGACGACGACGGGCGCGGGCATGGCATCAGGCGCGCGGCAACGGCCGGTTGGCGCGGGGCCGCATCCTAGCGCACGCGATCGCAGGAGCAAGACGCAGATGCCAAACACCTCGCCGCATTCACCGTCCGCACCGTCCGCACCGTCCGACGCCGCGACCCGTCGCCAGCGCACGGCGCTCGCCCTCGACGTGGGTACGGTGCGAATTGGCGTCGCATTGGCCCGCGCCGGCGACGATGTGGCGCTCGACCTTGCCGTCATCCTGCGCAAGGGCACCCGCACGGATGTGCGCACCGTTGCAGAACTGGCCCGCCGCCACCACGTCGATCTGTGCGTGGTGGGAATGCCCCCCGGGCGCGACGAAGGGGGTCGGTCGGCGCGGATTGCCGCCGATTTTGGCGCTGCCGTCGCCGGAATCACCGGTCTGCTCACGGTGCTTGTCGACGAAGCCGACACCACGGCGGAGGCCGATCGCGAACTGCGCGCCCTGGGCCAACGGGCGGCGCGCCGCAAGCGCACCATCGACCAGCACGCCGCCCGCATCCTGCTCGGGCGTTGGCTGTCGGGTGCGGCCGCCGAAGTCGTCGTGCCTGCCGGCCCGCAACCGCCGTGACTCCTTTCGCAGCAGCCGCCGCACGATTATGCTGAGCGCGCCGCCCGCAGCGGCAGCGGATGTGAGATGGTCGGCACGCTCGGACAGGTCGGAGGGCGCCGCCGTCGCATGATGGGGGAACTCTTCAAGGCAGACCTCGGCGGCTCTGCCAGGTCGATGATGAAGTCGCTGAGCTACGGCGCTTCCCGTGCGGTCGTGGCGCCCGACGCGAATCGTCCGGCGCAGGACGACCGCCACCTCGTCATGGAGAAGTGGGTGCAGGCCGCACTAAACGTGGTGCTGGGCATGAACCTCAAGCTCGACGGGGTGCTGCGGGGCGAGTCGCGCGCTGCGCTGCAGCGGTTCCAACGGTCGCGCGGACTGAACACGCACGGCTTTGTCGATGAGGAGACTTTGCTTGCGCTGGAACTCGAAGTCGGCGTGCGTGCGCCGCGCGACGGGACCTACCAGCCGACCGTGCCACCGGTCTGGATGGAGGACCGCCGCAAGCCGGCACCGCCGCCCGCGCAGCCGCCGGCCAAGAACGCGCCGGACGCAAAGGAACGTCTTGCCGATGGCGCAGCCGCCGGCAGCCCCGCACATCGCCCCGCGCCGGCAAGAACGCCCGACGAGCAGCGCGCCGAGGCTGCGGCCGACATGCTGCGGCGCGAGGCGGAACAGGCTGCCGTCGCGCGCGCCTTCGGGCGGTCGTTCGTCGACGACGAACTCGATCGGCTCGGGCAGCACGGCGACGCCGCGCTCCACCTCACGATGCAGCGCTGGTTCGAAGCGCTCCGAGCGACCGGCGACCTCGCACCGCGCTGGCTGACCGATGCGCTGGGCATGGCCCGCGAGCGCCCGGTCGAGGCCGTGGCCAAGATTCAGGCCGCGTGGACCGCCGCACACCCCCGCGCTGCGAAAGCCGAGCGGGACGTATGATGGGAGGCCGGCCCGCCTCGCGCTGGCTTGTGCGCGGGACCTGCGCACTGGCGGCCCTGGGCGCGTGCACGCGTGTTGCACCGGGCGAGGCGCTCGAACCGGTCACAGTCGATGTAGGCGCCCCTGATGTGCTGGCGCCCGGCCCCGCCGATGCGACGCCAGGCACGACGCTCGACACTGCGGGGTCCGGGCCAGACGGCACCGACGCCAGCCCGGACGCAGCGCTCGCCCCGAACCGCGCCGCGCCTGCAGTCGGCGGACTCTGGGTCGTCGATGCGAACGGCATCCCGATCGGCGTACTCGTGCAGCGCGGCCACCCCGGCTTGACCCAGGGAGGCGGCATCGACCTGTTGCGCGACGGCGTTCTCGTCTACTCCCCGAAGGCTGCCCTCTTCTTCGGACTGCAGATGTCGAGCGGCCGCGTGCTGTCGCCGCGCCTGGGCGTTGCGGACACCTCGTGCGAGGAGCCTGTCGTGGCAGGCTATTACACCGAGGGCGACGTGATCAGCGGGCAAGGCTACGCCTTTGTCTACGCCAGCAAGTGGTACCGCATCGCCGACTTCAAGGCGACGCAGCTCGTGACGTGTGGCGGGACGGTACCCGATGGCCCCGCGCCAAAATGCGCGCCGCACAACGGTTCCTGCCGCGGCTTTCCCATCAAGTCCATCGCGCCCGGCCTGCCGGTCGAGTTTGCCCCGCCCTTGGCGTTTTCATGGCTCTCCACCGCTCCGTAGCCCGCGCAGCCTTCGGGGTCGTGCTGGCGCTGCCGGCATGTGCCCGCGGCTGCAACGAAGCGGTCCCTCCGCCGGTGCCCGTTGCGCGGTCTGCAGTCAGCGCAGCGGGCCTACGCAAGCCGAGCCACCCCGCCGACCCCGTCGAGGCTGCCATCAGGGTGCGCCTGCCCGAACGCGCGACGTCGGGACTGGTTCCGGCAATGCGCAGCCTGCCCTGGCGCAAGTTGCCATCGCTCGACCCTGGCGCGGTCCTGATCGTGGTCGTGCGCGCTGATCGGGTGGACTGTCCCGTGCTCGGCCTGTCGACGACGGCAGTCGATGACGACGTCAAGTTGACGGCCCTGCTGCGGCTTGCGCGCGCCGCCTGGGAAAAACGATCGGGCGTCGCGGCCCAACGCGCGCTGCTGGTAGGGGCGCCGGATGCGTCGTCGGCCGCCGTCGGCAGGGTGCGCCGCTTGCTGCACACGGCAGGCGCATGGCGCGTGGTTGCCTTGGCGCGCGATGGCGCTGCGCTGGTCGAAATCTTGCTGGACCCGCCGCCGGCCGCCCGGCCGCAACCCTGACAAGTCACACGAACTCTGTCGACGGGGCGATCAGCGCTTCTCGTCGACCCGCGTGTATTGGTCCGGCTGACCGTCGCCGTTCGTGTCGGAGCCGACCTTCGTCAGGTTGCCCTTGACGTAGTATTCCCAGACGTCGACGTTGCCGTCACCGGTATTGTCCTTGCGGCGCTCAACGAGGCGGTTGATCGGCTTACCGTCGTCGCTCGTCGTCATCTGGTAGTAGCTCCACGAATCGACCTTGCCGTCAAAGCCGAGATCGAGTTCCACGAGCGTCACGTTGCCGTCGGCGTAGTGGCGCGTCGAATCGACCCGACCGTCGAAATCGAGGTCGAGCTCTTCGCGCACCATGATCTCTTTCGAGGGCTCGCCGGTGTAGTACTGGACGATGTCGATACGCTGGTCGAAGTTGACGTCCATCTCCTTGCGGATCAGTGCTTTCTTTGCATTCTTGACGGCAGCCTTTTCTGCGCCGGCCGCCGCGGCATCCTCGATCAGGCGATAGTACTTGAACACATCGGGCTTCTGGTCGTTGTTGACGTCGATGCGCTCGATGGCTGTGTTGCCGTCGATTTCCTGCTGGACGGGATCGGTCGCTCCACCCGACGCGGGCTGGCCTTCCGATTTTGGCGCCTCGGCGCGTGTCTGATCCTTGGAGGCACCGCACCCGCTCGCCAATGCGAAAGACGCGAACACCATCATCAGCGAAGCGACTCGAACGGGGGACATGGGTGCCTCGAGCGCAACGCGGGCACAGCAGCGTGCAAAAGCGGCGCCGCAGGATTGTGCGTCCGCGTGCTGGCGGGGTCAAGCGCGGGAATGTCTAGCTGCGACGTTGCGTTGACAGCGTGCCCCGCAGACGTGACAGTACCGCGCCTTGCGGCCTCGCGCCCAGGCATCGCCCCGCCGGAGGCACTCGTGACCGATCGACTTCCTCGTCTGCCCGCTGCCGTGGTCGTTGCTATGGGCCAGACGTCGCTTGCCTCTCGCGTGGCGCGCGTTCTCAGTGTGCTCGCCTTGGCGTCCGTTGCAAGCGTGAGCACGCACGGGTGTCGCAAGCAGACCGACGCGGTGGAGTCCGTCCCCGCCGCACGCAAGCCGCCAGCCGTCAAGCGCAAGCCCCGAGAAGGTGCGGCAGCCGTCAATGGGCCAGACAGCAATGCAAAGCCTGCAACTGCAGTCGTCGCAGGGACTGCGCCCGCTGTCGCGCCGGCTCAGACCGGGAGCGCGGGTGGGGCCTCAGTGCCAGCGCCGCCCGCCGCAGCGGACATCATCGCCACCGGGGGCCCGGCGCCTGATGCGGGCGGCGCGCCCGCGCCCGTTGCCGTCGCACCCGCTGCCGCCGTTGCCGTCGCCCCGACTCCCGTCCCACCAGCGGAACCTGCGGCCATCGCAGACCCAGTTCCCGGTACCGTGCCGGCCCGCGCGCCTGTCGAAGTCGCGGTGGCCGCGCTGGCGCCCCCGGCCGAGGCACCCGCCGCCGCCGTTCCCGAACTCGTGCGCCCGCCCGACCCGGAGCCAGCGGCCCCTGTGGTCGAACCCGTGCCGCCTGGCGAGCCGCCGCTCGACGTGACCGGATACATCTGGGCCGCGGATCTCGAGCAGGTCCTGGGATCAAAACAGAAGTTTCGCCGTGCCGACCTGGCGGGCATCGCACCGTCGCCCCGCTACAATGCGTTGTACTTTGCGCCGCAAAAAGGCGACTTGTTCGGCGTCGGCGTGCAAGTCTGGCGCGACGAGAACCTCGCCGAGAGCCGCACGCGCTTCAACACGATGCGCAACACGTGGAGCAATGTCGCGCCGACCAACAAGGTGACCGAGCAGGGGTTTCGGTCGTATTTCGGCAGCGTCGTCTCGCTCGTGTTCGCAGACCCGCGCCGGCCCCTGATCGCGGCGGTCACGTGCTCGCAGAAGGCGTGCAATGCAGACGCGCTGATCGCACTCAGCCAGCGTGTGGCCGAACGTCTGCGGTGAGGCTCAGCGCGCCCCGGTGTCCCCAGAACCCGCCGCATCGTTCGGGGCCTGCGCCTGCACGACGACCCGCGCCGACTTGAGCATGCGACCCTCGAACAGGTAGCCGCGGGACGACTGGCGCACGACCTGGCCGGCGGGCGTGCCGGGCTCGTTGGTCTGCGCCACCACCTCGTGCACCATCGGGTCGAAGCGTTGGCCGACGGCGTCAAACGGTTGCACGGAGGCCGATGCGAGCGCACGCTGCCACGTTGCGACCACCATGTCGATTGCGGTGGCGCCGTGGGCGGTCAGGCTCTCCTGCTGCCGGATGTGGCGCAGCACCGCATCGATGTCGTCGAGCGCCGGCAGCAGCAACAGCAGTACGTTGCGGGCGCCAGTCGAAGGGGCGTCCATTTCGGACTTCTGCAGACGCCTGCGCAGTTCCTCGTGATCCTGCTCCAGCCGTTGCAACCTGCGTCGCACAGCGCCGAGGTCGGCGACCGCCTGGGTGACCTCTTCCTCCTTGCGCTTGAGGTGGAAGCGAAGTTCGCCCGTGGCCAAGCGGGCGGCGTGCAACTCTTCGAGAAGCGCGCCGCGCCCTGCGGGTGAGGCCGTAGATGCTACCGTCGGTGCGGCAGGTGGTTCCTCCGCGCCGTGTGCCGGCCCTTCGGCAGCCGTGCGGGGAGCGGCGGGTACGACACGCTGCGGGGCACTGGAAGGGGTCGGGGCCACGGGGCGCAGTGGCGACGCGGCCCCAGCCGGCTCGAAGGACTCCACCGACTTCAGCGCGGCTTCGAGCGCGAAAGACAAGTCGAGCGGCCCGCCGGGCACGGGTCTGGGGCGAGACGGAGGGTCGGCAGTGTCGTGGTCACTCATGCGCACCCGCAGGCGTGCCGCCGATTCCCGGTCTGCGGCGGCCACCTTCAGCATGACACATACTCCCGATCGCCGTGTCGCTCAACTTCTTCATCGGCGACCGCTATTCTCCGGCCCACACGACGTCGCGCAGGTCCACCCGCGGCCGGATGCGGCCATCGACATCGGCGACGATGCGCGTGGCCACCACGATCCACGCCTTGGCGCCGGCAGGGAGTACCTGCGTCGAGAACCCGTGAGCGCCCTCGTCGGCCAGCAAGGCGCGCACGGGCTCGGCCGCCGGCTTGGCAATGCGTGCGGTCCAGAGGTCGCCGCGGCGGGCATCCTGGTAGGCCAGCAGCAGAGCCCCGGAGGTATGGCGCGCAAACCCCACATCGGCGCCGACCCGGTGGCGCCCGTCGGCGCGCAGGCCATCATCGACCACAGTCACCGAAACGCCCGCGGCCGTGTCGCGCACCAGCAAGAGGCGTCCGTGTGTCGTATCCTCGCACGCAAGTGTCCACTTTCCAGGAGGATTCTCCATGATGTGGACGAACCGGCCAAAGTCTGCCGGCGTGTCCGGCACGGACGCTCGTGAGATGACCGTCGCCTGGAACGGCGCACCCGGCTTGCCCGTCCACACGGCGACATCGCCGCTGCCGGCACGGTAGGCGGCGACTGCGACGCGCCCGTCGGCCAGCGCGGTCACGTCAAGCCAACTGCCGCGTCCCTCAGGGACCGCATCGACCGGCGCCGGCCCGACAGCGGGCGTCCGGCACACTCCGCCTGCACAGACTTGGGTGGGCAGGCAGCCCGCGCACCCCTGCGTCCGCGCAACACACGCTGCCGTTCCACCGGCGACGACGCACGCCTGCAGGCTGGTGCACGTGGCCCCGCATGGCAGGTGCACTGGGCTCGCCAGGTCGCTTGCCAATGGCACCTCGCTCCAATCGGTCGCCGCCTGTGCAGTGGCGGTCTTCGCGACGTGCAGCGTCAGGCGGCTCGGCCGCCCAGGAGGCGCGGCTCGACCGTTCGCGAACGACGCCACAACCGGGCGACCATCAGGCAGAACGGCGATCGCCAAGGCCGCGCCGGCGCCGATTCCGCTGCCCAACAGATGCCGCATCCGCGTGCCGTCGGCCTCGATGCGTGCCACGCCGATCGCGTCTGCGGTGTCGTCACGCCACGTCGCCCAGAGGCCGCCCTTGGCGCCCGCCGCAATGTCGAGCACGCGTCCGACGTCGGCGCCAACCTCAGCAACGCCGCCACGGGGCCCGGTCGGGTCCCCCACGACAACGGCATTCGTCGGCACGCCCGCCAACGCGACGGCGTCGATCGGGGCAAACGGCGGACCCGCTGCATAGCGCGTCAGGATGACATCGCCGTACGTCGCGTCGTAGGCCAAGACGTGCACCTTGCCTCCAGCGATTGCGGCGGCGGCGGGCAGTCCGACATCGCCTGCGGGCAAGGGCGGCAGCGCTGCGCACACGGTGCTGGCGTCGCGTTCGCGGCAGCCTTCGCGCAGCAGGCCCTCCTCAGCCGAGAACACGGCGAGTTCACCGGGTTTGCAAGCCGGCGTCGCGCTCGCGGCCACGCACCGATCGACGAGTCGCGCGCAAGCGTGGCCTGGTGCGCAGTGGCCGCCGCAAGGTCGATGGAGCGAACAGCGCCCCAGCACGCACGCGCGCCCCCTTGGGCACGGGGTTTCGATGCCGCACGGTCGCGGGACACACAGGTTCGCGGTGCACACGCTGCCGGGTTCGGCGCACGGCACGCTGGACGCGCACTGCTGGCGCGGACGGCAGCGCTGGTCGAGGCACCGCTCGGCCAGGCAGCAGTGCGCGTCCGTTGCACATGCGATGTCGCCGCGGCACTTGCCGTCTGGCGCGCAGTGGTACCCTGACGCGCACTCCGCGGTTTGTGCACATACCTGTCGCGCCAGCGGGATCGGGTCTGCGCAAGCCGTTGCGCCGACAACGCACGCGACCAGCCACGCCGCCTCTCGGATGCTCACGGCGCGCTCCCTTTGGCCTTCAACGCCAGCCCCACGACGAGCCACCCGCCGGGCGCTGCCTCGATGCCTGCCAGGTCCACCGCGATCGGCAGCGCGAGCACCTGGCCGAGCGCACCATTGGCATCGACGTCAAACTTCAGCGGCTGCGCGAACAGCAGGCCAACGCCGACCGTCGCCGCTGCGGGCACGAGGAGTTCCGGATGCGCGTTGGCAAAGGGGCTGCCGCCGACCACCTCGATCGGACCCGGCTTGACGCTGCGCACCGTCACTGCCACCTGCGCGCCCACCACGCCGATGCCAAGCGTCGCCTCCACCGACGTTCGCAACTCCAGCGCGGTCAACCAGCGGCCCCGCACGAGCACGGCCACTTGGACGGTGAGCCTGTCAAAGCGCAGCGTCGCGAGAATCTGGCCGGCGGCATCCGGGTGGAGTTGCACGCGGGGGGCGTCGTCGGGCCGAGCGGACGGCGCAACCTCGATGCGGATTGGTGCCTGCGCCCCGGCAAGAGGCTGGATGCCCGGCAGCGCAAGGTCGAGCAGCCCAGCCGACAGCAACAGCTTGCCGCCCGACAGTTGCCACAACTGCGCCGAATCCACTTCCAGGCACAGCGCACCGGAACGCGCCAGCGCCCACACAGCCTCTTCGAGCAGGGCGGGCCCGACGAGGGCCGCGATATCGACGGGCCGTGTCAGCGGCTTGCCCGCCGCGTCCAGACTCGCCATCTGCCCCGGCAGGACCGGGGGAGGCGCGACGGGCAGGGCGCCAAAGATCCCGGTTGTATCGGCACCGGCGTCAGACACGCAAGAACTCGCCGCAGCGAACGATCCTGCGTCGAAACGTGACTCCAACCCGCCCTGGATCACACGAAACGCCTGAGACGCCGGCCGCGCGCGTATCCACAACGGAGACCCTGCGCCGAGCAGTCCGGCGAGTTCCGGGGCAGCCCCCGCTACGACCGCGCCGACATCGACCGGCACTTCCACGTCGAGCGCCTTGCCGTTGAGCGCCTGCGCCAGCACCTGTTTGACCGCCAGGTTGCCCGCCACCTCGAGCACCTGCTGCAGCACAGGTTCGAGCACCATCTGGATGGCCTGCAGTGCGTCGCTGGCCAACTTGCCCGTGGCGCACAGGTCGCATTCGAGACACGGAGGCTCCGCCAGGGCCTGATCCGAGCACTCGGCCAGACCGCAGTCCTTGGCGAGTTGAAAGCCGAAATCGTGCAGCACGGGCTTGCTGACCGTGACCTTGATGTCGAGTTCGCCCTGCGCGCCGACCCCCAAGATCACGTCGATGGTCGCCGACATCGTGCCGAGCCGCGCTGCTGGCGTGCCGGGCTGGACGCCGTTCTGCAACTGGCAACCGACATCGGAACTCAGCCCCAGTACGCTGGTCTCGCCGACCACGACGCCCTTGACCACGGCGATTTTCGCGTGGTCGATTCCGACCCGCAGCCGCGCAGGACTCGACCCATCGACGAGCGTTACTTGGAGGCCGGCGAGATCCAAGGCCAGCACGAGGTCACGGACGGTCGCCTTGCCCTGGAAGATGCCGAGCCCGCCCTGTACCGATAGCGCCTGGCCGCCCAGCAGCTTGTTCGCATCGACCAGCACGCCACCGTTGCCAGCCGCACCGAGCACGGCCTTCAGCACGCCGACCACGTCCTTGGCGATGACATCAAAGCCGTGTTGGGTCAGCCGGACCTGCAGCGCGACAGGCAGCACCAGAGCGGTCGGCACCTGCTTTTTGGCAAGGGGCGCGCTACACCCGGTGCACCCTTGGCCGCCGCACGCGGACAGCGCAAAGACGAGCAGCCAGCGCGCCAGCCGAACGGCGACCACACTTCACCCGACGACGCGGTTGCGCCCGTCGTGTTTGGCCGCGTACAGGTTTTCGTCGGCCGCGAGCACCACTTCGTCAGGCTTCGCCATCGAATCGAGCACCTGCGCCACGCCGAAACTCGCCGTCACGCGCACGGTGTTTGTTTCGAACGTGAACGTGTGTTCCTCCACGAGCGCGCGAATCGTCTCCGCGAACTTCATCGCATTCTCGCGTCCCATTTCTGGCAGCACGATGCAGAACTCCTCGCCGCCGTAGCGTGCAAAGAGTTCTTCTTTGCGCACGCGGCCGCCGATCAAGCGCGCGCAGTCCCGCAACACGAAATCGCCCATGAGGTGGCCGTAGGTGTCGTTGATGCGCTTGAAATGGTCGAGGTCCAGCATGATCACGGAAAGCTCGCGCTGGTAACGCTTGGCACGCGCGAACTCGCGCTCCAGAAAGTCGAGCAGGGCGCGCTTGTTGGCGATCTGCGTCAGGCTGTCCTCGATGGTCAGGCGGTAGATCTCTTCGTGGTACGCGAGTTCGATGTTGTCGCCGGCCAGGTATTTGAAGATGGCGTCGCCGACCTGGATGTAGTCGCCCGATATCAGTTGCACGGTCCCGTTGACCTGGGTCTGGTTGCGGTAGGTGCCGTTGGTCGACATGTTGTCGATCAGCCGGTGACCACCCTCTCCGGTCGGCTCGATGCGGGCGTGGTAGCGCGAGACGCTGTCGGATTTCAGGGGAATCGTGCTTTCTGGATCGCGCCCGATCGCGACGACCCGGTCCGTCAAGAGCAGGCGCCGCCCGAGTTCGGGGCCACGCACCTGCACGAGAAACGCGTCGCGCGTGGGCTGTAGGTGAGTCACTTCCCGCACGGTCGTGATGCGGGTCTGCGCGTCGAGGTGGCTCGATTTGCTCATCGGTGGCGTGCGTTCCGTTGGGCGAAATACCGGCCGCGCAACGTACCATGCATGCGGGCGCATCGCAACGACCACTCGGGTGCGCAATCCACTTCCCTCGCTCGATCGGCGTTCAGCCGCGTTCGCGCACGTGGCGCACCAAGGCGTCCACGTAGGTCGGCACGGCCGGGCACGCAATGCCGTCGGGTTGCAGCAGCGCGCGGGCTCCCCGGTTATCGAAACGGACGTCCGTGTCGAACCACTCGATGAACGTGCGCTCGCCCCGCACGCGCGAGCGCAACAGCGGCAGGTTGAGCACCGCGCGGGCCAGTCGGGCCGGCAGCAGGCCGTGCGGGCGGGGCCGACCGGCCGCATCGGCCACCGCGCCGAAAAACGCCCGCGCCGCCAGGGGTCGGTCATCGACCAGGTGGAACGTGCCTCCGACGGCGGCGGGATGGCGCGCCAGATGAATCGCTGCGCGCACGGCAAAATCGATCGGGACGAGGTGCAAGGCGAAGTCGCCGCGCCCGGGCAACGGGATCGCGCGCCCTGGCGGCGAGCGGACGATGGCCTTGACCAGGAGGTAGGGTCCATCGAGGCGGCCGAGTTCGCCGGTCGTCGAGTCGCCGATCACGATAGAAGGTCGCACGATCGTGATCGGCAGGTGTCGCATGGCGGCGCGCGCAAGTTGCTCCGCCTGGGCCTTGGTCGCCTCGTAGTCGTTGCGAAAGTGCTGGCCGACGAGCAGTTCGTCTTCGCGCACCACGCCGCTGCGGTCGCCCGCGACGAACACCGTCGACCACAGGCACAGGCGCCGCAGGTGGCGGGCGCCGAGCGCGAATTCGAGCACCTCGCGCACCCCTTCCACGTTGACCTGCCGCATGCGCGCTCCCGCGATGCCGAGGTACGTGATCGCCGCGATGTGGTGCACTTCGTCCAGGTCGGCGTGCAGGCGTCGCACCTGGCTGCCCGTCAACCCCAGGTCGAGGGAGACGATGTCGCCCTCGAGCACCTCGATCTTGCCGCCGCTGTTTGCATCTGTGGCTGCGCGCCGGCCAAGCTCTGCGGCGTCGCCGGCGAACTTCGCGCGCGCCAGCAGGTACACGTGGTCACCGCCCGCGGCGAGGTCGAGCGCCGTGCGACGGGCGACATCGAGCGGAAAGCCGGTGACGAGCGCGACGGCCATGTTTGCCCCAAGTTGCCGGTGTCGTTCCCGGTCGACCCGCACCGCAGCGTCGTGCCTTGCCCTGAACGAAACCGTCTCTCGAATTCCCAGATCGAACTTCGGGTCGCAGGTACTAGCCCTCGATTGCCACCGTCGCAAAAGGGTGACGTCGTCTCACTTCGCGCCACACCCGGGCGATCTCGCTGGCAAGCTTGTCCAGCGACCCCCGGTTGTCAATGACCCAGTCGGCCCGTGCCCGGCGCTCCGTCGGGGCGGCTTGCGCGCGCACACGCGCCCACGCGGCGGCTTCGTCCAGGCCATTGCGGTGGCGCAGGCGGGCCACCTGCTCCTCAAGCTCGCAGTCGACGAGCACGATGCCGTCGCACGCGTCTGCCAGCCCCAGTTCAAAGAGCAGCGCCGCATCGACGACGGCAAGCGCCACGCGCGCATCGGCGGCCCTGTGCAGGTCGTCGCGAACCTGCTGGGCGATGGCTGGATGCAGGATCGCGTTCAGGGCACTTCGCTGCGCCGAATCCTGAAAAACCCGGGCGCCCAACTTCCCCCGATCCAGGCGGCCGTCTGGCTGCAGCACGCCCGCACCAAACCGCGCCACCACCGCACCCAGACCGGGCGTCCCCGGCTCGACGAGTTCGCGCGCAATGCCGTCGGCGTCGATGAGATGGGCACCTTGACCGGTGAGCCACGCGGCCACTGTCGACTTGCCGCAGGCGATTCCGCCGGTCAGGCCAAGGGTGACCATGCACGTCCGCCGCCGGTCAGCCTTTCGTGAAGACGTACGACTGGCTGAAGGATTGCGGGCTGGGAAGGATCGGCAGGCCGCGAATCGCCGAGAACTTCGACTTGATGCAGTCCTCGAAGCTGCCGGTTGCGCCGCCGACGCTGACTTCGGTGATGGTGCCCGCCGTGCCGACTATGAACATGACCTTGACCTTGCCCGACAGGTCCGGGCTGTCCTTCAACGCCATTTCGTAGCAGCGCTGCACGGCCGAGTTCTTGCGCGAGATGACCTTGGCGACGTCGGCCTTGCCCTCGCCGCTGCCCTCCATGCCGAAGTTCTGCATGTCGATCTTGACGAGCTGCTCCTGCTTTTTCGCCTCGACTTTCGTGGCGTCGGCATCGCGCTCGCCAAAGCCCTTGGCGCCGCCGCCCGCGACCTTTTCCATTGTGCCGCCGCCGCCTCCGCCGCCCTCGAGCTTGAGCGCGCCGCCTGGTCCATTCAAGTCGTCGCCGCCGCTGTCGCCACCAAACGTCTTGGCCACCACGGTGCCTTCTTCGCCGTCGCCTGCTGCTCCGAACAGTTTCGTCGCCGCACCCGCTGACCCGACGAGCGCTCCGGCGATCGACCGTTTCACCACGGCTTCGCGCGCCTGGCGCTTGAGTTCCTCCGGGTCGATCTGCTTGCCGACAGACTGGGGCTTCTCCTTGGGCGGGACCTTCTTCTTTTCTTCGTCCTTCTCCTTTTCCTGTTCCTTCTTGGCCTGTGCCGAAAGGATGTCGATCTTGGGCTTGTCCTCTTTTTCTGGCTCCTTCTCTTCGACGAGGACCTCGTAGGTCGAGTTCGCCAATTCTTCCTCGATCGCGCTCTTTTTCAAGAACTTGCCTGTCGTTCGATGGAACAGGATGGCCTGACCGACGATCGATCCGACCAGCAGGAATGCGATTGCGACAGACACCGTCCAAGCGGAATCCGCGACGAACGGCGACGCCAGTTGACCCAGCAGCGACTTGCGCGGCACCGCAGGCACCGTGATCGTCTGCTTGAGTATCTGGAACAGCAAAGTATAGGGGCCCAGCGACGCCCGGCCACGCGCCTTCAGCGGCAGTGACAACTGCAGGGTGTCGCCTTCCAGGCGCGCCAGACCTTTCTGGATGGCCTCCTTTTCGTCAATTGGCAGTGCGCCATCCAACGCGAGCCGCACGCCGCAGCCCCTTGGCAGGGCGACGGTGTAATTCGACGTGCCGCGCGGCGGTGTGAACACAGCCGGCGACCCCTTGTACTCGACGTCGGGCAACGCGATGGTCGAACGGCCCGACGTCCCAATCGTCACGAAGTCCTTGCCGCGGAACACCTGGTCCGACAGCAGTCGGTCGTCGTGGACGAGGCCGATGCGCAGGACGGTCTCTTCGCGCGTGACGGTGGGCACCGAATCGCCGCGCACGAACTGGAACATCAGGATGATGTCTTGCCGGGCCACGCTGCCGCCGGTAAAGGCGTCGATCGGCACGGCCCTGGTGCCCTTGATGGTCACCGCCCGGGCCTTGGCCGACTCTGCCGCTCCCGGTGCTCCGCCCCGCAACGTCAGGTCCGCGTCGCGCTCCGCCGGGACGACCGCGTGGTAGGCACCGCCGTGCAGCAGCGCGAGCGCCACGTGCACGGGGAAGTCTGGATAATCCTTTGCATTCACCTGTACCGTGCAATCCGGCCGGGAACCGACGGTGATATCGACGCGCCGGTCCAACACCCGCTCTGCAACGATCTGCCCGCGGAAGACCACGCCGATGCGGAGCACGCGGGTCGTATCCAAGGCCATCCCAGAAGCTCCCGGGCCGAAGCCCACCGATTCCAAGCGAGACACACAGTTGCGGGTACTGACGGGCGGCCGCCCCTGCCGATGCCGCAGAACGCCATGCTACTTACGCGTGACGCGCGGTGTCAAACAACAAACGCAAGCAGTGGGCAGACTCGCGCGGCCTCTCGAGCAGCGTGATCGCGTTGCTCGTTCCACCACTTCGACGCCCCACGAGTCGTTTCGATCCCGGAAGCTTGCCGCGCCTTCACATTCTCACACGCGGGCGGGACACTCTCACAGGGGCGGGCGCGCGGCTGCGGCAAGTTGTGGAACTGGCGCGGTGCATCCGGAATCGCCCGCGGCCCGCAACCGACCGCTCAGCCGGGCTGGCGGCCGTGCTACTCGACCAACCGGACCCTGTAGGCAGAGATTCAGCCCATTCGAGCCGGGATTCAGGCCGCTTGAGCGGGGATTCAGTTCTTCGAGAAGACGTACGACTGGCTGAAGGATTGCGGGCTGGGAAGGATCGGCAGGCCGCGAATCGCCGAGAACTTCGACTTGATGCAGTCCTCGAAGCTGCCGGTTGCGCCGCCGACGCTGACTTCGGTGATGGTGCCCGCCGTGCCGACCGTGAACATGACCTTGACCTTGCCCGACAGGTCCGGGCTGTCCTTCAACGCCATTTCGTAGCAGCGCTGCACGGCCGAGTTCTTGCGCGCGATGACCTTGGCGACCTCGCCCTTGCCTTCGCCCTCGCCGCCCGACATTTCGCCGGCAGACAGGTTGACCTTGACCGCCGCCTCTTCCTTCTTGGCCTCGACCTTCACGTCGTCGGCCTTGCGCTCGCCAAAGCCCTTGGCGCCGCCGGTCTTGACCTTCTCCATCGTGCCGCCGCCGCCGCCGCCGCCCGCCAGCTTGAGGCCACCGCCCGGGCCCTCGCCCTTGTCGCCGCCAGCGGCGCCTCCGAACGTCTTGGCGACCACCGTGCCGTCTTCGCCGTCGCCTGCGTCGCCGAACAGCTTTGTTGACGCGCCACCGGCCGCCAACAGGGCTCCAGCAATCGAGTTTTTCGTGATGGCAGCGCGAGCCTGGCGCTTGTTCTCTTCCGGATCGATAGCCTTGCCCGTGGAGATGGGCTTGTCGGGAGCCTTGTCTGGCGCCTTGTCCGCTGCCTTCTCCTTCTCCTTGGCCTTCTCCTTGGCCTTGACTTCGACCGGCACGATTTCCTGCGATTCCTTTTCCGGCTCCTTGTCTTCTTCCTCCGGCTTGATCTCTTCTTTCTGCTCGACCTGTACCTCGTACGTCGAGTGCGCCAGTTCCTCGTCGCTCTTCGCCTTGCCGAGGTACTTGCCGGTGGAACTCTGGAACAGGATCGCCTGACCGACCACGCCGCCGACCAGCAGCAGCGACGTCAGGAACGACACGGTCCACGTCGGTTCCCCGAGGAACGGGCTGGTGATGCGCGCCAAGGTCGAGCGCGCCGCGAACGCAGGCACGATCACGGTCTGCTTGACGACCTGGAACAAGATCGTGTGCTGGCCCATCTGGGCACGGCCGCGCGTCCCGAGGCCAAAGTGCGCGATGATGTCGTTGCCTTCCTGGCGGGCCTTGCCCTTGCCCATCAGGTCCTTCAGCTCCATCGGGGAGCCGTCGACCGCCATCTTCACCTTCATGTTGGCGGCGCAACGCATCGTCACCGAACCATCCTTGTGGTTCGTGAACGAGATCGGCGGACCCTGATAGTCCTCTTCCGGCAACACGATCGAGTTCACCTTTTCGGTGCCGATCGACACTCCCTTCACATCGGGAAAGATGCGGTCGCTGATAAGCCGCTCGTCGTATACGAGGCCGATGCGCAACACGACGCGTTCGTGCGTCATCGTCGGCTGCGAATCGGCGCGAACGAACTGGAACATGATCGATACATCGCCGATCGACACCGAGCCGCCGGCAGCGGTCTCGATGGGAATCGCGCGCTTGCCCTTGATGGTCTTCGTCTCGGTCGTGCCGGCGCCGCGCAAGCCGATGCGCGCGGCCGGGTCGGCGGGAACCACCAAGTGGAACTGGTTGTTTTCAATGGCCAGCAAGTCGATGCTGTCCGGAAAATCCGGGTACTGCTTGACCGGAATCTGGATCGTCGATCCGGCCCGCAGGCCGATCGTCACGTCGATGCGGCGATCGAGCACTTCTTCATGTACGATGCTGCCGTGATACACCACGCCGATGCGGACGTTGCGGTTGGCGCTGCTCATGGGTCCCTCGCTGTCGGTGGAGCGCACGCGGTCTGTCGAGCACGCGGCGTCTTTCGGAGGCTCTGCGGCGGGTCGGCGGTTGGACGAGGCTCAGCGCGGCGACACTATTCCATCGCGCGGAGCACTGTCAATCGAACCGCCGTCGGGTGCGACTGCCGTGTCGTCTGGGGGACTTCGACGCGCGGCAGTCGGATCCGATCTGTGCCGGGCTGGCGCAAGGTGCGACCTGCTTGTGCGCCTTGGGGCTGCCGTCTACACTGCGCGGCCCGGCTCCGCTGCCGTGTCGAGACATGGATGACTCCGACAAGCCCCACGATTGCGCGCGCCTGGGCGCGGCTGCGGTCGATCGTGCTGGCAACGGCAATTGCCGCTTGCGGTGCGGAGCCTCCCGCAGCGGCTGGATCAGCAGCGACGACACCAGCTGCCGCCGCCCCTTCCGCAACCCGCACGAAGCAACAGCCGATCACGGCAGACGACTGGGGCAAGGAAGTGGCGGCCGACACATCCGTCGCGGCCGCGGTGCAGGCGGCGGGCGGCACGTGGCAGGCGGCCGGGCGCATTGAAGACAGCGACGGCGTTGCGCTGCTGTGGGCGGAATATGCGCCGGACCCTGGCGCAGGGCGTACCCACGCGGTGGCCGTCTTCAAGCATTGCAAGGCCGGCGCCTGCACTGCCGGGACGGCGCGCTACACCGACAGCGGCGCGAACTTTTTCGACTCCAAGGGCGGGGCACTTCCTGGCCTCTTGCTGGGCGAACCGGTGCTGTCGAAGACGTTGAAGGGCCACAGCCTCGATCAGGACCCCACCGTGCTGGCTCCGCTGACGCGCAGTTGGATCGTCGATACCGTGGTCGCAAAGGGGCTTTTCGCCGGCATCTCGTTCAAGAAGCGGCGCTGTGTCGTGCTCAACGCCTTCGGTGCAGCCATCGGGGCGGGCGCGAACCCGGTCCTCGCCGCGGCGACGAAGACCGGCCTTTTCGACGCGGTCGAGGTGATCGAGTACGCCCGGCGTCAGGACCTTGAGCGCATGCTGCAAACCCTGACGCCGCTCGATGTCCTGGTCGTGCTCGCGCCGGGCGTGATGGAGCCGGTGACGGCGACGGGAGGTGGCACGAAGCCGATCGGCGTCATGCTCTCGCGTGGCGTCGTGGGCGACGAGATCGTCCACTACAAGCACATCAAGGACCTCCTGCCGGCTCCGCCGCTCGGTGGTGCGGGCCTCATCATCCTGGCCGGGTCAAACACGCTGACTGAGTCGACCCAAGCGGCCACTTCGTCGTTCGCCACCGTGCTGGCTGCTGCACCGACCCGCGTCGTGGTTGCCGTCCACGGCAAGATCGGCTGGGCCCAGGCGAACAAACTCGCGGGCGGCCTGCTGACGGAACTCGCGGCAGGCAAGGAACTCGAAGTCGCGCTGGGGACGGCCGCGCTCGGTGTCGATGGCGTCAAGCTGCTCGCGCCCATGGAAAAAACGATTCGGCAGACCTGGAAGATCGCCGCCAGTTCGGCCACCTTCTGGGCCAAGCCGCCGTCGAAGGCCGACCTGACGGTGTACGTGAAGGTCGACCCGCCCAAGTGCGTGACGGGCGTCGCCGTGTGCCATCGCGCGGGCTTCAACGCGGGTTGGAGCGATGCCAGCAAGCGAGCGGCCGCGACCGACCTGACCGCTGGCGCCATACGCTTCGACTGTAGCCCGAGTTTCGACGGTCCGTGGTTCGCGTGCGGCAGCGATGACCCCGCCACCGGCGCCAAGTTCGCGCTCAAGGGCGTCATGCGTGGCCGCGGCATTGGCGACCGTTTTTGGTTCTGGCTGGAGGGCTCGGCTTCGAAGGCCTACCGCGACCTTGCCGTGGTGGGTGAGGGCGCAATCGAGAAGGCGGACGTCGGCGGCGGGACGACCCTGCTGCAATTCCGCGGTCTCGCCGCAGCAGCGCCCTACCTCGATGGGGACGATCGCTGTTGCGTGGCGAGTTCGCCACTGCTGCAGGGGTACAAGAACGAGCCCGGCACATTCAAGCTGCTGCATTAGGCGCCGGTCGGAGGAACCGACTGGCTCCCGAGGTCGCTGACCGGGCACGGACTCGTCTTCGCGATGGGTCCGCTACGGAGGTCGTCATGGCCCGATTCGATGGACAACTGACGTTGGCGGGGGCGCGCATCGCCATCGTCGTCGGCCGCTTCAACGCGTTCATCAGCGAACGTCTGCTCGAAGGGGCACTCGACGCACTGCGGCGCTCCGGCGTCTCCGAAGCCGCGATCGACGTGGCGCGGGTACCGGGAGCGTTCGAGATTCCGCTCGCGGCCCAGGCCATGGCCCGTTCGGGGCGCTATGATGCGGTGATCTGCCTGGGTTGCGTGATCCGCGGCGCGACTCCGCATTTCGACTACGTGGCAGGCGAGTGTGCGCGCGGCATCCAGCACGTGGGGCTGACCACGTCAGTGCCCGTGCTGTTCGGCGTGCTGACCACCGAAACACTGGAGCAGGCGATCGAGCGCGCCGGCGCCAAGGCCGGCAACAAGGGCGCAGATTGCGCGCTGGCTGCACTCGAGATGATCGACGTGCTGCGGCGCATCGCGACCGGACCGGATCAATAGGGGGAGCGCATGGGCAGCCGCCGGCGGGCGCGGGAGACTGCGCTACAGATTCTTTTTGGCCTGGATTGGAGCCACGCCGAAGTGCCTGCGGCGCTTGAGGAGTTTTGGGACCGCTTCGCCGGCGAACGCCCGGCCAATTACGACGAAGTGCGCGATTTGTGCCGCGATCTCGTGACAGGCGTCGTACAGGCGCGGCCGGCGATCGATCAGAAGTTGCAGGCCGCCTCGCACCACTGGAAGTTGGAGCGCATGACTGCCGTCGATCGCAACATCTTGCGGCTCGGCGCCTACGAACTGCTGTACCAGGCCGATACCGTGCCGCGCAAGGTCGCCATCAACGAGGCGATCGAGGTGGCCAAGAAATTCGGCAATGAGGACAGCGGTTCGTTCATCAACGGCATTCTCGACCGCGTCGCCCACGACCTCGTGCGCTCCACGGAACGAGCAAAGGGCCGGGCCGCCGGGCCTGCGCCAGTGCGCGCGCCGACTCCACCCCCAGGTGGAGACGATGCATGAAGGTCAGCCTCGCACCGCCGCGACTCGACGTACTGGACGAGATCGCCGCCGACCTCGTGGTGCTGACCGGGTTCGCTGACGACCGGCCCCTCGTCGGGCTCACGGGGCTCATCGATTGGCGGCTCAACGGGCGCCTGTCGCATCTGGTGTTGACCGGGTTCATCGACGGTCACTTTCGGGAGACGTTGTTGCTGCCGAGCGGCCACAGGCTGCCGTTCCCTCGCGCCGTTTACATCGGCATGGGGCGTCGTGCGGAATTCTCGCCGCAGCGCTTCGACGACACGTGCCGCCATTGCTTCGCGACGCTGCGGGGGCTGGGCGTCTCGACGTTCGCGATGGCCTTGCCTGGTCGCGTCGGTCTTGACGTGGGATTGCGGCAGGCGCTGGCCGGATGGCGTCGGGCACTGGCGGACTCGTTTTCGGCCGCAGAGCTTGCCGTGCTCGACGTGACGTTGCTGGAACCCGCGGAAGTACAGCGAGAACTCGTGGAGCCGATGCGGACGCTAGAACGGGACTTGATCGATCTCCGCGAGCGCACGTTGCGGTGACTCACGTTCAGTCCGAGTCCGCTGCCCAGGCGGAGCCACCCGCACCCTGCTGTACCGGAATCGCAGTCGCCGGCAACAGGTGCCGCTTGGCGAGCCACGCCGGCCAGAATACGTCGGGGTCCGAGTAGGCACCGCGGCCGTGCGGTGGCCGCCACCCCACGCTGCGGGCGATGAGCCGTCCCGCCGCAACGCCGACCGCGCCCGGGGTGGCCAGGGCCCGCACGAGTTCCGGCAGGGCCGCACGCGAAGCGGCCGCCACGCCAAAACCAGCGCGCTGCAAGCCCGCGACCATGAGGTCTTCTGCCGGCTGGTCCGGCCCGAGACTGGCAACCACTTGCAGCCACGCGCTGCGCTCCATCTCGGGCGCCACCGCATCGACATCCGTGACGAACGCGCCGGGCCCGGCAAGGCCGACCACTACGGCCGCGTCCCGGGTGAGCAGCGACTCGAGCCCGCGCCGCGCGGTGCGCCGCACTCTCGGATTGGCATCGGCCAGCAAGTCGACGAGGTGGTGCGCGAGTGCCGGCTTGCCACTGCCCGCGATCAGGTCGGCCGCGAGCGCACGCACGATGACGGCAGGCGATTCCGGTCGGTCGTCGCCCGGCTGCAGTTCGCGCCGATCGTGGAGGCACTGCACCAAGGCTGGCCACGCGCCCGCATCTGCCAAGCCTCGGAGCGCGCGGGCGAGCAAGCGTGGGTCGGTCTCTTTGTCGACCCGCTGCGCCAACGTGACATCGCTGCCTGTGGGCTGCCAGTCGAGCCATGCGTCCAATGCGGCGGCGCGCACCGTCAAATCGGGATCCCCGACTGCGCTCCGCATGGCATCCATGCTCGCGGAATCTCGATACAGGCCGAGCAGGTACAGCGCATCTGCCCGCTGCTCCGGACCCCCATCGCGCAGCGCCGCACGCAGCCGCGGCAGGCGAGCTTCGACGCGCGCAGCCCGGCCGAGGGCCCCAGGGTCGGCTCGCGCCACGTCGAGGCACCCCTCGTCTCGGTCGTCCGTTGCACACCCGATGCGGACATGGAGGTGATCGTCGTGGGGCATCGCATTGCGTGGCTGGTGCAGCAAGGCGGCGACGCGAGCGATGACCGCCTTCGGCTCGTCGGCGTCGTGGGCCCAGCGCAGCATCGGCGCCTTGAGCCAGTGGGCGACGAACAGGAACTGGATGTCGTCGCCGCCCGGGCACGTCGCCAACGCTTTCGCCAGCGCCCAATTGGCCGCCACATCGAAGCGCAGCGCAACGGGCGCATCGACGGATTCGAGTTGGGCGTTGAAGCGGTAGAGGTGGTCCGGCGACGCCGGGCGTCCGTGCGGGGTCCGCGAATAGAATGCAAGGTCGGCGTCGCGGCCGTTGTGGTGTGAAACGCTCCAAGGCACCGTGCCGCCGTCGTGGCGCGCCAGGTTGCCGACATGCAGGCGCTGGCCGGGGTAGGTCTTGGCGACCCTGGCCGCGGCACACAGCAGCAGTCGCTTCATCTCGTCCGTCGTGAAGCGCGTGTTGCGCGGCTCCAACAGGGCCAACACGCGGTGGTGCTTGCCGTCCGGCTCGATTTCGGCCGCCTGAACCAGGTAGCCGCCCGTGACCGTGCCGACCGAGACGGACCCGTGCGCCCGCGTCTCGAGCAGCGGGTGGCGCCGAGCGGCGAGCGGCATCACCCACGGCTGCAGGTCGCCCTCGTCGGAGCGCCGCTGGCGCTGCAGCAGCGGCTCCGTCAAGCGGAGGTCGCCGTCAAAGCCGATGGCCCCCGTGGGCACATCGGAGTCCTCCGCGACCGCTGCGAGCCCGGGCGTCTCGGGCGGGCGGGAGGAGAGCGTGGGCACCCGTCCGCGGTCGCCGCCCGCGCAGGCCGCAGCAACACAAACCAGAAGCAATGCTGATACTTGGCCTCTCATCGTACCCCGCGTCTTTGCTGCCCTGTCCACGCTTCTGGTTCCTTCTCCTCGCCTCTGCCTTGTACTCCGCGCCTCACGTTCGACTCCAACACCGCGAGCCGAGGCGATCGCCAAGCCCAAGTCCCAAGTTTTTACGATACCAGCTTCCGTCCGAGCGTCCATCGAAACGCACCGATGCCGCAGCGTTGGTGCGGTCAGGTGGCGGCTGCATCGGGGCTCACTGGCTCTTCGCCCTTGGCCAGTGCAGTCACTCTTTGCCGGTACCGGCCCATCGCCGTCCGGATGAAGGCCGCAAAATACCCCAGTGCGCTCACAACGGAGAACACCATCGACAGCCCGAGCAGCACGAGGCCGGTCCGGTTGTAGTCGACGACGCCCCCGAACAGGACGAAGTCGGAGTGGATCGGAAAGTGCAGCAGCAATCCGACCAGGCCGACCATCTGGAGCGCGGTCTTCCACTTGCCCCAGCGGTCGCTCAGCACCTCGAAGCCTTCTTCCGCTGCGATCGCGCGCAATCCGGTGATGGCCACCTCGCGCGACAGCAGCAGGACCGTGAGCCAGACCGGCACCCGGTTCAATGCGACGAGTTGGACCAGGCAGGCCAGTACCAGCAGTTTGTCCGCAAGCGGGTCGAGAAAGCGGCCGAATGCGGAGTGCAGGTTCAGCGTGCGCGCGAGCCACCCGTCGAGGAAGTCCGTGATCGAGGCGCCCGCGAACAGCACCGTCGCGAAGAACGCGGCCCGCCGTGCCTCCCACTCGCCATGCGCCAGTTCATCGGATTGGGCCAGCAGCCAGATCACGAAAGGAATCACCGCGACGCGACCCATCGTCAGCGCATTGGGCAGGTTGACGATCTCGCCTCGCAGCGGAGACGCGGGCGTGCGCTTCTTTTTCTTGCGTCGCACGGGATCGGCCATGCGCGCATGGTACGCCTCGGCGGCGGTCGCGCAAAGTTGCCAGGAATCCCCTGCGGTCCGCTCGGGTTGGGGTAGGAGCCGGGCAGATTTCGCGTCCTGCCGTGGCGCGGTTCGCCTTGCCTGCTACCATGAATGGTTCGGGCGCACGCCTTGCGCTCTGTTCGTGACAATGGACCTCCTACTCTACCTCAGCTACGGCCTGCTCGGCGGGCTCATCCTCAACGTAATGCCGTGCGTGTTGCCGGTACTTACGATGAAGGTCTTTCACCTCGTCGAACAAGGGTCGGCATCGGCGCGTGAACGGCGACTGCACGGTGTGGCGTACACCGGCGGCATTCTCGCTTCGTTCTTGCTGTTGGCCGCGATCGTAATCGCCCTGCGTGCGTCCGGCGAGCGGGTCGGATGGGGGATGCAGTTCCAGCACCCGCCGTTCGTGGCCACGATGGTCGCGCTCATCTTCGCGTTTGGGCTCAATGCGCTCGGCGTGTTCGAGTGGAATGTGTCGATCACGGGCCGACCGGGTTCCCCCGGCTACGGCGCCTCGTTTGCCAACGGCGTTTTCGCTTCGGTCATGTCGACGCCGTGCTCGGCTCCGTTCCTGGGCACCGCTGCCGTGTTCGCGCTCGGCGCTGCCGTGCCGTGGTGGCAGACCGTCGTGCTCTTTCTCTCCATTGGCCTGGGGCTCGCATCTCCGTTCTTGCTGGTCAGCTTCGTACCTGCCGTCGGACGCGCGCTGCCGCGGCCCGGTGCATGGATGGACACGTTCAAGGCGCTGATGGGCTTTACCCTGATGGCCGCCGCCGTCTGGTTGTTTGGCGCGTTGCAGGCGCAGGTGTCACGCGATTCGGCCACCTGGTTTCTCGCGTTCCTGCTGGTACTTGCGGCGGCATTGTGGGGCGTGCACCACTTCGGCAGCCTGATCGAATCGACCGCCCGCCGCCTCACCGTGCGTGCCATCGCGCTCGCCGTCGTCGTGGCGGCAGTCGTCGGATTCGTGCGCTTCGACAAGCCCGACGGCGGCGCGCAACCGGCGCGGCCCGGCACCATCGCATGGCACCCATTCAACGCCGCCGGGGTGCGCCTTGCACTGGCGAAAAACCGCCCCGTGTTCATGGACTACACCGCAGAGTGGTGTGCGAACTGCAAGACGAATGAAAAGCTCTTCCTCGAGACCGACGCCGTGCGGACCACGCTGGCCCGCACCGGCATCCTGCCGATGAAAGCCGACATGACGAACGAGAACGAGGAAATCGAACAGTGGCTCGAGGACCTCGGACGCAAGGGCATTCCCGCCTATGTCATCTACCTGCCGGGGGGCAAGCGCGACCTCCTGCCGGAGGCGATCACCGCAGAACTCGTGGTTGAACACTTGGACGCCGCCGCGCGCCAGGTTCGGCCGATTCCGCAGAGTGCGGTCCAACTGGAAGCGCAGAGTGCGGTCCAACTGGAAGCGCAGAGTGCGGTCCAACTGGAAGCGCAGAGTGCGCCGCAAGAGTAAGCTTGCCGGTTGGTTGGTGTTGCCCTACACTTTCGCCCCCGCTTGCGGTCCGCTCGCCTGACCCGCTGAGGATGCCATGAAGAAGGATATCCACCCGAAGTACACGGCCGCGACCATCCATTGCGGCTGTGGCAATACGTTCACGACGCGCTCGACCGCCGGCAACATGAACATTGACATCTGTTCGAATTGCCACCCGTTCTACACGGGCAAGCAGCGCAATATCGACACAGGTGGGCGTGTCGATCGCTTCAACCGCCGCCTTGTGCTGAGCCAGCAGCCGAAAGCGTAGGCGCACGCGCAGTCCCAGGCGCGGGGCAGGCAGCAGAGTCCCGGCCGCCGGCAGCAGTCTCAGGCGCAGGAATAGGCGATGCGCGGCTTGCGGGCTACTTCCGCATGAACGCCGGCCGGTCGATGTCGCCATCGACCCCAGAGCGGAAAGGATTCTGCATCGCCGGTTCGCGGCGCCCGAAGGTTGGCGTCGGCGTCAACTGGGCGGCTGGACCCCCGACACCTTGGGCCGGCGTGTGCCGACGCTGGAACGCCGGTTCATCGAGATCGAAGTGCGCTTGCGCGTGCGGGGCCGGCGAATGCGGCTGCGTCGGCGTCGGAATGCGCGGCATGGGCGCTGCACCGAAATTCGGTGCGGGGGCGGCCTGTTCGCGGGCTGGCGACGGAGCGGCGTACACGCGCACGGCATCGTGCGTGCCCGTCGGCAACGGAGGCGGTGCCAGCGGCGGGCGCCCGCTGCCCAACGGCTGGGTGGCGCGGGTGCGGGCGTCCAGCAGCAGCTTCTGGGCCGCACTCTCACGGGCGCGCGCCGAGGCCGCGCGATCGAATCCGGTCGCGACGACCGTCACCTTGATGTCGTTGCCCATCGACTCATCGACGACCGCACCGAAGATCGTGTTCGTGTCCGCCGCCGCCGCTTCCTGCACGAGTTCCATCGCCTCGGCGACGTCGGCAAGCGACAGGCTGTCGCCGCCGCAGATCGTGACGAGCAGGCCGGTCGCCCCTTCGATGCGCGCGTCTTCGAGCAGCGGGCTGGAGATCGCCATGCGCGCCGCGGCCTTGGCACGATCGTCGCCCGATGCGCGGCCTGTGCCCATCAGCGCCATGCCGCGGCCGCGCATGATTGCAACCACGTCGGCGAAGTCCACGTTGATGAGGCCCGGTGTCAGGATCATGTCCGAGATACCGCGCACGGCCTCGACCAGGACGGAGTCGACGTGCTTGAACGCCTCGCGAAACGGCGTCTTGCGATCGATCACCTGCAGGATGCGGTCGTTCGGGATTACGATCAGCGTATCCACGGCGGCCGCCAGTTCGCGCAGCCCCTCTTCGGCTTGGCGACCGCGCTGGGCACCTTCGAACGAAAAGGGACGCGTCACCACGGCCACGGTCAGCGCGCCGGCCTCGCGCGCAGCCTGGGCGATCACCGGCGCCGCACCCGTTCCGGTCCCGCCGCCCATGCCCGCCGTGATGAACACCATGTCCGCGCCGGCGACCGCCTCGCGCAGGGCATCGAGGTCTTCGAGGGCGGCGCGGTGGCCTACGTCGGGGTTGGCCCCCGCACCGAGTCCGCGGGTCAACGCCGTGCCGAGCTGCACGCGCGCCGTCGCTGAACTCTTGCCGAGGGCCTGGGCGTCGGTGTTGGCCACGACGTACTCGATGTTGTTCAGGCCGGCAGCAATCATGTTGTTGACGGCATTGCCGCCGCCGCCGCCGACGCCCACGACCTTGATGCGAGCGCCATACGGGGTCGGCGCTTCCGGTGCGATGAATTCAAACATGTCAGTCTCCATTGCCACTTGGGCGCGGCCGGCGTGTCGAGATGCGGGCGGCGCGCGGTTGCGAGGTCCTTGTCGGTCAGAATGCCTGGCGCATCCAGTCGCGCATCTTGTCCACCCAACCGCCGGGAGCGCCCTTGCTGCCGTTGCGGCGAATTGCGGTGCGGCTGTTGCCGCCGGGCGTACCATTGTCGCCCACATCGTCCTCGGCGGCTTGCAGGACGAGCCCCAGCGCCGTTGAATAGATCGGTGAATTTACGAGGTCGCGCAGTCCGCCGACGATCATGCCGCCCCGGCCGCCGCTGCCGTTGCCGCCCGACCCACCCAGCCGCGGGTAGCCGACGCGAACCGGATGGCCGAGCACGTCCTCGCCCAGTTCCGCGCACCCGGGCAAGAGGGACGTTCCGCCTGTGATTACAACACCGGAGCCCAGCACGTCGGCGAAATTCGACGCCTGGATCTCGCGCTCGATCAGGTGGTAGACCTCTTCAATGCGCGGTTCGATGATGTCGCACAGCAGCTTGCGCTTGCGTTCGATCGCTTCGCGGCCGCCCACGCACGCCACCTCGATGACCTCGTCTTCGCCCACCAAGGTCGACAGCGCGCAGCCGTGCTGGATCTTGATGCGCTCCGCCTCGGCCTTCGGTGTGCGCAGGCCGACGGCAATGTCCTTTGTCACATGGTCGCCGCCGACGGGCAGCACCGCCGAATGCACGATGAAGCCGTTGTGGAAGATCGCCACATCCGTCGTGCCGCCGCCGATGTCGACGAGGACGACGCCGAGTTCCTTCTCGTCCTCTTCGAGCACCGCCTTGGCCGACGCGATCATCTCCGCCGACGTCTTGAGGACATGGAGCCCGGCGCGCTCGGCACACTGGATCACGTTCTGCACCCCCGAAACGAGCGCCGTCACGACATGGACGTTGACCTGCAGACGCGACCCGGCGATGCCCAAGGGCTGGCGGATGCCGTCGTTGTCGTCGACCACGAACTCCTGGGGCACGGTGTGGATGATCTGGCGATCCGCGGGAATCTGCGCCGCTTTCGCGTTTTCCAGTACACGCTCGACGTCCTGTTCGCCGACGACGCGGCTCTGGACGGCCACGACGCCCCGGTTGTTGAATGACTTCAGGTGCGCGCCTGACACGCTGACGTACACCGCGTTCACGGTGCAGCCTGCCATCAGTTCCGCCTCGTGGACGGCGCGTTGGATGGCTTCCATCGTCTGGTTCACGTTGACGACGACGCCTTTCATGATGCCGTTGGACGGGCTGGAGCCCACGCCGATGATCTCGACTGTTCCGTCCGTCTTCACATCGCCCACGACCGCCACGACCTTGTGCGTGCCGACGTCGAGACCGACCACGATTTCGTCTTTCCTTCCCATCGCCAACCCCCTCAAGTTCCAAGACACAGGTGTTTTGACCGGTTGCCGTGCGGCCGCGTGATTCGTTCGATCGGTCGAAATCCCTGTGTCGGACAGCTAGTCCAATCCTGGCTCCGCGACAGCGCCACCCGCTGCCCGTTGCTTGTTCGTTTCCATGCCCGCGCGCCCCGATGTACGCGTCGCTGGTGCAGGCAGTTGCGCCGCCGCCGCCCCGCCGGGCTGGGCCACTTCGATGTGCGGCGGCCGTTGGAATGGCACCGCGCGAACGATCGCCCGATCCGGCCGCACGTCGTCGTCGAGCAGGGCGTACCGCAACCACTCGCCGCGCGCATCCAGCCGATCGAGCAGACGCCCGAGTTGTTCGAGGGTGCGCGGGACATTCCGTTCTGGCGTGCGGCCCAACCGGACCTCCGCTCCGTCGAGCGCGGACACGAGCGTGACCCCCAGTGCCGCATCCCAGTGGAGTTCTGACAGCGGGAATCGCGTCGCCAGCGCCGAGCGCGCGTGGTGGTCGAGCAGTCGGAGCAGGTCAAGGAGGCGGCGCCGGACCTGCGACGGGGTCCCGCTCGCCAGCCCGGTCGTGTCGCGCTGCAGTGCCGCCGGCAAGCCGGTGATGATGGTGAGGTCACGGCCGTCGCCGGTGGCCGCTTCCTTGAAGGCGAACCCATTGCGATCCACCAGCAGCAACCGATCCGCCAGGACGAGCGCGAAGGGTTCGTACTCCAGAATCTTGATGTCGAGGGTCGATGGCAGGACCTGTTGGACGAGCGCCCGGCGCACCCACGGCAACTGCTCCAGGTTGCGCTGGACCTGCAGCCGATCCACCGCCATCAGCGAACTGCCCGGCTTCACGCCGGTCGCGGCAATCACGGAGTCGCGGCCTGCGCGGTGCGTGCCCCGCACTTCGAACCGCGCCACGTGGAACTGCTGCGTCCTCGCCGTGTACTGGTCGAGGTTGGCAACGGCCGTGCCGACGAGCCCCAGGCAGACGACCGCTGCGCCCAGAACGAGCACGCGCCCGAGCGTGAAGTGCGACCGGTCTTCGCCGTCTTCGGTTTCGCCCGTGCCGCCGCGCGTGCGCTGCTTCCACACGTCGATCACCCAGCCCCAAGCACCTCCGCGGCGCGCGTGGCGGACGTTGGTCGGGCGGCGGTGGTTGCCGAAACTCCGCGTGTTCATGCGGCCTCCCTGAGCCAGTCCGCGCAGTCGGCCGCGACGAACCCGGCAGCGTCGGGGTAGCTGAGGCCGTGTGCGGCCCGGCTGGCGTCGGCCCAGCGCGCCGCGCTCGTCAGCACGGGCACCAGCGTGTCAGCGTGGCGCCCTGCATCCCAGTCAGCCTGCCGCACCCACCAGCCCGCACCCGCGGCGGCAAAGGCTTGTGCGTTGGCAGCCTGGTGGTCTCTGGCGGCAAACGGGAAGGGTACAAGCAGGGCGGGCAGCGCAGCGGCACACAGTTCGGCAATCGTACTGGCGCCGGCGCGCGTCACGGCCACGTCGGCCCACTCGTATGCGGCGGCCATGTCGTCGATGAACGGCGTGACGCGTGCCGGCACGTGGATGCGCGCATAGGCTTGCACGACATCCGCCGCGTCGAGCCGGCCCACCTGGTGAAGTACCTCGATCTCCAGATCGCGCGACTGCAGCGTTGCGACCAACTCAGGCACGCGAGCGTTGAGGAACGCCGAGCCTTGCGAGCCGCCCACGACGAGCAACCGACGCAAGGACCCACCACGCTGCCGCCTTGCGTCTCCGACCCGCGCGATCGCCGCCCGTACCGGATTGCCCGACACCACCGTCGCATCGCGCGAGAATGCGGGTGTCGCCGCCTCAAAGCCGACGTAGACGCGGTCAACGAGCGCGCCCAGCACTTCGTTCGTCAGCCCCGGCACCGCATTGGACTCGTGGATCGCCGTCGGAATGCCCAGCCAGCGCGCCGCCAGCACGGCGGCCCCGGATGCGTATCCACCCACGCCGACGACAAGCGTGGGACGCTCTGCGCGCAGCAAGCTGATCGCCGCGCGAAGCCCCGCCAGCAATCGCCACGCGCCGCGCAACTTGCCGAACAGCCCGGTTCCCACGAGGCGCGCTCCAGGAACCAGTTCGAGGCGCCAGCCCCGCGCCGGAACGAGGGTCGCCTCCAATCCCGCCTGCGTGCCGACAAACACAACCTCCGTGTCCGGGTCGCGTGCCCGAAACGCGTCAGCCAACGCCAGCGCCGGCACCACGTGCCCGCCGGTGCCACCACCCGCGAAGATGACCTTGGCGATCGCGGCGACCATCACGCGGCGCCTCCATCGGGGAGGTCGGCCGCAACCAGCGCCGGCGACGACGAAGAACGCGCACGGTGCCGGAGGTTCTTGGGCGATGTGCCGTCCGTCCGGTGGCCGAAGCCCGGCAGGCGCGGCCACGCGAAATCTGGATTGCCGCCACGCCCCACGTTCAGCAGCACACCAGCGGCGAGCGCCATCGCTGCCAGCGAAGAGCCTCCGTGCGACACGAACGGCAACGTGAGGCCCTTCGTCGGCAGGGTGCCCATCACGACGCTGAAGTTCACGGCCGCCTGGGTCCCGACCAGGATCGTGATGCCCGCCGCGAGCAGACGCCCGAATTCGTCATGGGCGCGCAGTGCGATGCGCATGCCGCGCAGCAGCACGAACAGGAATCCGAGCGCGACGAGAGCAACGCCCACGAGGCCGAGTTCCTCGGCAATGATCGAAAGCACGAAGTCGGTGTGCGCCTCGGGCACGAAGCCGAGCTTCTGCCGCGACAGGCCGAGCCCGTTGCCGAACAGCCCGCCGGTGGCCACCGCGAGCTTGCCATTGAACAACTGGAACCCGGTGGTGTCCCGATACTGCAGCGGTTCCAGGAACGCGACGAGGCGGCGCGATCGCATCGGGTCGTGGATGACGAACGCGACGAGCGCGCCCACCGCGCCGAACACGAGCAGGATGAGGTACGAAACCTTCGTGCCGGCCACGTACGTGAGCGTGAACAAGAGCACGGCGAGCACGACGCCGGTGCCGAGGTCCGGCTGCTTCATGCAGAGCGCGAAAACGACCAGCCAGACGAATGCGTGCGGCAGGAAGCCCAACGTGAAAGAACCCACGACCTCGCGCGAAATCTTCTTGGTCAGCGAGTGCGCCAGGTAAATCACGAAGGCGAATTTCGCGGCCTCCGCCGGCTGGAACGGCACGCCCGCGATCAGCAGCCAGCGCGTCGCACGGTTGCGCGTCTCGCCGAACATCAGCACCGCGGCCAACGCGATGACGGCTGCGACGAGCACGGCGTAGGCCAGCTTGCGCCACGCCTGGTAGGGCACGTGGGTGCCGAAAAACAGGGCAACGAGCGCAACGCCCAGGTGCGCGAAATGGCGTGTCAGAAAATGCGTGTCGTCGCCGCCATGTTGGTGCAGCGCAACGTAGATCGACGCGGAATAGGACATGACCAGGCCGAGCGTCATGAGCCCCATTACCGTCGCAAGCAGCGGCCAGTCCATGCCGGGCGGGATGGGCACGAGCGCCGCCGGCGATTTCGGCATCGGCGGCGGCGGCACCACGCGCGTCGGCGTCGCGAGCGCCAAGCTCTCGCCGTCGTCGTCGTCGGTGTCCGAGCCGAGGACGGGTGCCATCGGCGCGATGTCGTCGGCGTACTCGGACGCCGCGGTGCGAGACATGGCTACCTCAACTTCACGCTGGCGAGGGCAACCAGCGAGAGGATGACGGAGATGATCCAGAAACGAACCGTGACACGCGGTTCCGGCCAGCCCAGTTTTTCGAAGTGGTGGTGGATGGGCGCCATGCGCAGTACGCGCTTGCCGGTCGCCTTGAACACATAGCGCTGGACGACCACGCTGGCGCCCTCGAACACAAACAGGCCGTTCACGATGATCGACAGCAATTCGTTCTTCGACAGGACCGCGACCATCCCGAGGGCGCCGCCCAGAGCGAGCGCGCCGACGTCGCCCATGAACACCAGTGCGGGGAACGTGTTGAACCACAAGAAGCCGACGCCTGCGCCGATCATGGCGGCGGCGAACACGGCAAGTTCCTGCGCGCCGGGGACTGCCGGGAGTAGCAGGTACTCCGCTACGTGGAAGCCGCGGAAGCTGGCGCCGCCGAGGTAGCACAGGAAGCCGAGGGTCGCTGCCGACACGACGATCGGGCCGATCGCGAGGCCGTCGAGGCCATCGGTGAAGTTGACCGTGGTGGAAGTCGCCACGACGACGAAGCTGGCAAAGACGGCGTAGATCCACGGGCCAATGTCGAATGAGAAGTGTCTCGCGCTGGCAAAGGGCAGGTACAGCCGGGTATCCGCGTGTTCGGAGCCGAACCACCCGGCGTACAACAGGCCGAACAGCAACAGTGCAGCACCGAATTGGGTGGCGAGCTTCTGGTTCTCCGTCACGCCTTTCGAGTTGCGATCGCGCACCTTGAGGAAGTCGTCGATGAAGCCCACCACGCCGTAGACGAGCGTGACCACGAGCGTCAGCCACAAGAAGACGCTGCCGAAATCGCCCCACAAGAGTGTCGACAGGGCCATCGCAAGCAACACGAGCGTGCCGCCCATCGTGGGCGTGCCGCGCTTGGAGAAATGAGACTGCGGGCCGTCGTCGCGCACGACCTGGCCGATCTGCTTGGCCTGCAGCAGTCGGATGAACCACGGAAACAGTGCGATCGTGATGACCAGCGCCGTGGCCATGGCGCCGAGCGAGCGAAATGTGACGTACCGGAACACGTTGAGCGGTCCGAATTCGGCGCGAAAGTTCTGGTAGAGCCACAAGAACACCTAGCACCTCCACCCGGCTGCCGTCGGACCAGGACTCGCCATCCTGGGGTCGGTCCCGCTCGCATCGGCACCGCGAGAGCCTTCCGCGTGTACCTGCAGGGCGGCCACCACACGCTCCATGCGTGCGCCCCGCGATCCCTTGACCAGCACCGTCCCTGCGCGTGGTGCTGCTGCGACGACACAAGCAACTGCCTCGGCCGCTTCTGTAACGACATGCACGCGCGAGGCATCGAGCCCGCCGGCGCAGGCCCCCGCCGCGTAGTCCTGTGCAAAGGGCCCCACCGCGATCAGCGAATCGACCGCACCAAGGGCAGCGTGACGTCCCACGCGGGCGTGCAGCGACCGTTCCGCCGCGCCCAGTTCGAGCATGGAGCCCAGCACGGCGATATGCGGCCGCGGCAAGCTCGCGAGCGTGTCGAGCGCGGTCTCGGTCGAGCGCGGGTTCGCGTTGTAGCAGTCCTCGAGCACCAACCACGCGCCGATTCGGGAGGGCAGCATGCGCTGGCCAATCGGACGATAGTGGGCAAGTTGCGCCGCAGCCGCAGCGAGATCGGCGCCAGCGGCATAGGCGACGGCCAGCGCACCCAGCGCATTGTCGCAAAGGTGCACGCCGAGGCCCGGCAATTCGACGTCGACGCGGGTTCCGGCCACGTCGGCGCGGAAGCGCTGCGCGAGGCCCTCTACCTGCACGTCGCTGACGATGCGAACGTCGGCGCTTGGCGACCGCCCGAAAGTGAGGACACTGCAAGCCACGGCACCCAGTTCGGGCTCCAGCGTCCTCTCGTTGGCGGGTACGATTGCGACGCCGTCCGTTGGCAGCGCGCGGAGCAGCGCAGCCTTCTCGTGGGCAATGGCCGCAAGCGAGCCGAGGCCCAGCAGGTGGGCTTCGCCGATGCTCGTGACGATGCCCAGGCGCGGCGCGGCCATGTGTGCCAACAGGCTGATCTCTCCCGGCTCGCTCATGCCCATCTCGACGACGGCCGCCGCATGGCGTGCATGGAGCCCCGCCAGCGTCAGCGGCACGCCGATCTGGTTGTTCAGGTTGCCGACCGTCGCCAGCACGGCGCCCAGCGGCCGCAGCGCCAGCGCCGCGAGTTCCTTGGTGGTCGTCTTCCCGTTGGAGCCCGTCACACCGACCAGCGTGACGTCGAAGCGGCGTCGGTGATCGGCGGCAAGGCGGCCGAGCGCGAGAAGCGTGTCGTCGGTTTCGATGACCCACGTGCCTGCTGGCACCTCGAGCGCGGCGCCACGCCCCGACGCACATACGATGCCAACCGCACCGGCGCGGACGACGTCGGGGAGGAAGTCGTTGGCATCGAACCGATCGCCGCGCAGGGCGACGAACAGGCTGCCGCTCACAGCGGCGCGGGAGTCGGTGGTCAATGCGGAGGTCCAAGAACCGCCATCGCGCACGATTCGTCCCGACGTGGCCAGAGCGGCGCGCTGCGCGTTGAATGCAAAGCCTGCAGGGCGCACGGGCGGCGCTGCGACCGAGCCAATCCGATCACCGGGCAAGCCCTTTCGATCGTCCGCCGGGCCCATCCGGCCATGCGAGCGGTGGCGCGCCATCCATCGCGCTGCGACCTCGGCGTCGTCGAAGGGCAGCGTCGCGCCACCGATTGTCTGCGTCGTCTCATGGCCCTTGCCGGCGATGACGAGCGCGTCCCCGCTGCGCAACAAGCCGACAGCGCGACGGATGGCCTGCTCGCGGTCGGCTTCCAACACGTAGCCGCACCGGGTTTGCAGCGCCGCTCGCTTGGACGGGACCAAGCTGTCGAGACGCACGGCCGCGCCAGCCAGCAGCCCCGTCTCGATGTCGGCGAGGATCGCAGCGGGTACTTCCGTGCGCGGATTATCCGACGTCGCCAGGACGAGGTCCGCAGCGCGGGCCGCGACCCGTCCCATTTCTGGGCGCTTGCCGCGATCCCGGTCTCCACCGCAGCCGAATACACAAATCAACTGGCCAGCGCGGCCGACGAGCGGACGCACGGTCGCCAGCACCTTGGCCAACGCGTCCGGCGTGTGGGCATAGTCGACGAGCACCAGTGCGCCGATGTCGTTCGCGACAGGTTCGAGCCTTCCGCGCGGGGCGCGCAGGCTGCCAGCCGCACGTACCAGCACCGTGTCCGGCACGCCGACCGCGCGCGCGCACAGGACCGCAGCGGTCAGGTTTTCGGCGTTGTGGCGACCCAACAGGGGTGACTGCAGTCGAATCGTGCCGTGTCCGACGCTGTCGAGGTCAAATGAAAGACCTTCCGCGTTGGCGCGCACGTCGCCCAGTTGGTGTTCGGCTGCGCTGTGTTCGCCGGTGCTCCACGCTTGGGCCAGCCCCTGGTGCCAGACCGTCGCGGCGCGGTCGTCGTCCGCGTTGACGAAGGCCCGCGCCGGCTCTACTCCAAACTCGCGGAACAAGCGTTCTTTCGCGGTGGCGTACGCGTCGAACGTGCCGTGGTAGTCGAGGTGGTCCCGTGTCAGGTTCGTCCAGGCTGCGGCAGCAAACCGGACTCCCGCAACGCGCCCCTGGTCGAGCGCGTGCGAACTGACCTCGAGCACGACGACGTCAAAGCCCCGATCGCGCAGGCCCGCCAATGTGCGCTGCAGGTCTTCGGGGGCGGGCGTGGTCAACGTGCCGGGCTCGATGCGGTCGCGCGTCCACGTCCCCAAAGTGCCGACGGCGGCGGCGCGAAACCCGGCGGCGTTGCACAACTGTGCGACGAGGACTGCCGTCGTGGTCTTGCCGTTCGTGCCCGTCACCCCGATCACCTTCATGGCGCGCGAGGGATGGTCGTACCAAGCGGCCGCCAGTCGGCCTGCAGCACCACCTGCATCTGCGACGCGCAAGCAGACGGCGCCGGCCGGCGGTTCGAATGGGTCAGCCGTTGCGTCCACCACGATGGCGGCGGCACCGGCTGCGACGGCTTGCTGGGCGTGACGAATGCCGTGGCTGCGCGTGCCCGGCACCGCAACGAACACCCAGCCGGCCTCCACGCGCCGCGAGTCCGTCGTGACACCCGCAACGTCGATCACGAGCGCCGCACCGGTAGGACACGCCACCGGTAGTTCGCTCGACGCAAGCAAGGCGGACAACTTCATCACGGTGGGCTCCCGGGCGCGGCCCCTGGGCCCGGTGTCGATGGCGCACCGACCGTGGTCGCAGCGGCTTGGACGGCCTCACTCAAGCGACGAAAGGTCGCGCTTACGGCCGCTCCCCGTGCAACGACGGCGCCCGGCGCCGGCTCTTGTGCCAACGCGACGCCGGAACCGGATGCGACGAGCGACAGGCCCACGTCGGCCAAGCGATCGCGTGCCGTCCGCATGGGCAATCGGCGCACATCGGGGACCCGCACCTCGCCCGGGCCCGGTTCGCCCGCCATCGATGCGTCCGCCCCTGGCACCAGGGGACCGATCGCGTCGGGGAGTGCCGTTGCCGCTGCGAGCGCATCCGCCGCGTCACCACCGGCAGCGCGCCGCAAGTCGTCGGCAAGGCGAGCTTTTTCTGGGTCGTTGCGGTCGAGATACGGTGCGCCTGGGCTGGGGGCCACGCCCAGGTAGGGCAATGCGAAGCGCGCAACTTCCCGCACGACAGGTGCCGCGACAATGCCACCGTAGCGTGCAATCTTGCCGAGTTTGGCGTCGAATTTCGTCGGCGTGTCGATCGCCACGAGCAACACCAGGCGCGGGTTCTCGATCGGCGCCACGCCGACGAACGAGCCGACCCAGTGTGTGTCGGAGTAGCCACCGCGCGGGTCGGCCTGTTGCGCCGTCCCTGTCTTGCCCCCGATGGTGTAGTTCGGCATCCGCGCCAGAGTGCCCGTGCCGCCGAGGCTGTTGCCGTCCGGACTGCGCGGCTGGCACACGCTTGCCATCGCCTGGAGCATCATCCGGCTCACGGTCGGCGTCATGACCTTGCGGCCGGTCGGCACCAGGAATCGACGATCGCTGAGCCCGTCGGCCGACAGTTCGTCGCGGACGAGGGACGGTCGACGGTACGTGCCGCCATTGGCGAGCGCGGCATAGGCCGCCGCCATCTGCAACGGTGTTACTGCGATCCCTTGTCCGAACGCGATGTTGGCGTGCTGGATTCGGCTCCACCGGTCCGGGGCTGCAAGTTGACCGGCACCCTCGCCCGCAACGCCGAGGTCAAGGCGCCGGCCGAACCCGAAATTCGTCAGGTAACGATGGAAGACTGCGCGATCGACCCGCATCGCCATCTTCGCCATCGCGATGTTTGAACTGACCTGAAGCGCTTGCAGTCCAGTGACCTGGGCATGGGGGTGGTCGTCCTTTACGACCTTGGCACCGATCACCAGCGGTGCGCCCGTCGGAATCACTTCGTCGAGCCGCACCGCCCCTTCGCTCAATGCGACAGCCAGCGTGAACACCTTGAACGTAGAGCCCGGCTCGTACTGGTTCTCGATCGCGATGTTGTGCCAACCGTATTTCGGTTTCGAGCGCGCGTCGTTCGGGTTGATCGCCGGGCTGACGGCGAGCGCCAGCACTTCCGACGTCTGCACGTCGAGCACGACGGCGATTCCGTGCTCGGCCTGGAATTCCGCCACTGCGGCATCGAGGTGGTGTTCTGTAACGCCTTGTATTTTCTCGTCTATTGTCAGAATCAAGGTGCGGCCACCGAATGCCGAATGCTCCGGCGCCCCATCAAAGTAGATCTGCGTTGCCGCCGAGTCCTTGTACGTCCACAAGTCGACCATCTGGCCCCGCAGCACGGCATCGAAGCTCGCCTCGATCGATCCCGTCTGCGTCGGCCGCCCGACCAACGCTCCCGCCAGTTGGTTGTTCGGGTAGTAGCGCACGAATTCGGGTTCGAGGGTCAAGCCTGGCAAGGAGCCTGCGCGCATGAGGTCACCCACCGCGCGACTCGCGTTGGCGTCGATGTGCTTGGCAAGGTAGACAAAGCCGGTCGCCTTGCCGACACGCGCCACGATCTCTTCAGCAGGCAATCCCGTGGCCTTGGCGACCCTCTCGGCCAGCTTCTGGCGGTACGCGCGGGCCTCCGGGCTGGCGAACGGCCACTTGGAGGGCCGGACGCCCGGTGGAAGCATCCAGCGCGGGTCCGCAGACACGGAGTCGGCGCGCAGGCTGGTCGCCAACGTGACGCCGTTGCGGTCAAGAATGTCGCCGCGCCGCGTCTCGATGCGCGTGCGCGACATGATGTTTCCCTCCGCATACTTGCGCACGTCGTCCACGTACACGACGGCCATGACCGCGGCGGCATAGGCGAACACGAGGCAGTACCCGATGACGAAGACCACCTGGTGGATGCGTCGGCTCGTGCGTTCCTGGCGCGCCGCCGGAGTGGACCCGGCCCGGTCCACCCACTGGAATACCTGCCGCAGCCGGTTAGGGGTGGAGAGCTGCATCGTTCCATCCCGAGGTGCCGGCACTCGAAGAGACCCGCGAGCGGCAACGGCGACCGACCGCCGTGTCGCCCGCCAGTTCAGCACAGCGCCGAAACGCCGCGTCGGCATCGCTCTGGCGCCGGTCTGCATCGAGCGCTTCGCCGCGCTGCAGGTGCAGTTCTGCGTACGTAGGGCAGCGCCCCACTGCTTCGGTGAAGTGCTCCACAGCCCCGCGGGTGTCGCGCTGGGCCAGCGCGAGCAGGCCGAGGTTGCGCCATGCGTTGCAGAACTTCGGATTCAGGAACACTGCCATCCTCAGGTGCTTGTCCGCCTGGCGGAGATCGCCCTGCTTGAAGTAGGCCCAGCCGAGGTTGTTGTAGACGAGGTACTGTGTCGTGTACGTCGGCTCCTTGAGCAACGGCTCCAGCGTCACGATCGCGTCGTACCAGCGTTCGAGTTCCAGGTAGGTAACGCCCAGGTGATTGCGCGCCGCGAAAAAGAGCGGTCGCGCGACCAGCGCCCGGCGAAAGTGCTCCGAGGCCTCTTCGTAACGCTTGCGACCAAACAGGATGAATCCATACAGGTAGCGAGAGTCCGGGTGCGAGTCGCTGTAGCCCAACGCCGTGACGAGTTCCCGGATCGCCAGGTCGACGTTCGCGTTGTGGAAGTAGCCGTTGGCGAGCTTGTGGTGAAAGTCAGCCTTTTCCTCCCGCTGGGTGCGCTCGATCTCGGCCGCCGAGCAGGTGGTGCCCAGGCACGCGACGAGCAGGAGGCGGGCCCACACCCTACCCCTTGCGATTCCGTCCCGGTTGCGTTCAAGACCCACGTTGCCCTCTTCGGCTGCCATCGCCCTCTTCGGCTGCCATCACCCTGCCGCCGTCAATCGACTGCGACCTGTTCATCCGCGCCCGGGACTCGCATCTGGTAGACGTCGAGCGCCTCGCGCCGTAGCTCGCTCGGGTTCTTGAGGCCCGTCAGCTTCGCTTCGGCGTGGCGGTTGGCCTCGACCTGTTCCCGCAACGCTTCCGTCGCTCGCACCAGCTCGTATGCCGTACGAATGCCGCCCGACTGCCTCCGCACCTGCATCACGCCGAGACTGCCGATTACCGCCCATGCCAGCAGCAGCCCGAACGCGCGCCACCAGAACCAGCGCTCGGTGCGCTGCGCGAGTTCTGCCTCGCTGATCCGGCGTGCCCGCCACTGCCCGAGCCGTCTCCTCAGTTCCGCAGGCATGGTGCAACCCCTTGCGGCGTCGAAAAGATCGCCGCGCCATGCGGTCGTCGTGCCACCGCCGGACGATCTGTCAACTTTTCCGCGTTTCGGCCTTTGCATACGCCGATCGCCCCGCTCGCGCGGTTGGCCTGGGCCCTGACCGTCATGCGGCACCCCCGTCGCCATCTGGCGCGCTGCCCGGCGACCATCGCAGCGCCCTGAGCTTGGCGCTGCGCGACCGTGGATTGCTGGCCTGCTCTGCGGCCGACGCGACGAGAGCCTTGCGCGTCGCGCGCTCCCAGCGGCCGCGGCGTTCGCCCAGCCCGACTCGTTCCAGCTTGGCGAACGCTTGCTTGACCGCGCGGTCGTCGCCGCTGTGAAAGGTGATGCACGCCAGTGTTGTGCCATCGACGTCCGCGAGCCCAGGCGCGTCGCGCAGCCACGCGTCGAGTTCCGCTGCCTCGTCGTTCACCCACATGCGCAGAGCTTGGAAGACCTGCGTCGCGGCATGGATGCGCCCGACGCGACCCAGCCTGCGCTCCAGCAGCGCCGCCAGTGCCCCGGTGGTGGTCGCGCCGCCGCGGACACTCTCCAGCACGATCCGTGCGGTCCCGATGGAGCGCCGGATGTCTCCATAGTCGTACAGTACGTCGGCGAGTTCCTCGACGCGCACGTTCGCCAGGAGATCGGCCAGCGACTCTCCGCACGTGGCGTCCATGCGCATGTCAAGCGGTCCGTCGAGGCGCAGCGAAAACCCGCGCCGTGCCGTGTCAAACTGGTGCGACGACACGCCGAGGTCCGCGACGACAAGCCGAATGGGGCGCACCGTGTGCTGCGCAGCGACAGCAGCGACCCCAGAAAACGTGCCATGCACGATGCGCGCGCGCTCGCCGTGCGGGGCCAGCCGAGTGCGAGCCGCCTGCACCGCTTCCGGGTCACGGTCCAGCGCCAGCAGCCGTGCTTGTGGCAGCGCGTGGAGCAGTGCATCCGCATGGCCACCGCCGCCGACCGTGCAGTCGACGATCCAGCCCAGCGGCGTCGCCGCAAATGCCGCTCGCGCGAGTTGCACAACCTCATCGGCGAGCACCGGCACGTGGCCGAAGCCACCGCCCGTGACGGTGCCATCCGCGGTCGCCTCCTGCGGCAATGTCGCAACGTGCGCCGTCATCGGTCACAGCCCATGGGCGGCGAGTTCGTCGCGCAATTGGGGCAATGCGGCCTCGACACGCGCGATCTCGATGCGCCAGCGGTCGGCAGCCCAAACCTCGAAGCGGGCGACCTGGCTGGCCATGACCACGGCGCCGGGCCCGCTCAGTCCGGCGTGTGCGCGCAAGGCCGGTGGCACGAGTACGCGCCCGTGGGTGTCCGGTTCGACGACGTGGCTGCCCGCGACCTGGAACCGCAGCAGGCTCTGCACGACCGGAAGGCTTTGGGGCAATGCCCGCAGCTTGTCCTCGAAAGCCTCCCACTCGGCCATCGTGTAGCCCGTCAGGCACGGCGCCGTGACGGACTTGGCCAGCACGAGCCGGCCGTCCCCGAAGGCATCGAGCGCACCTCGCCAAGCGGACGGAACGCTCAGACGCCCCTTGTCGTCGATGCGCTGCCAGTGCTCGCCTCGGAATCGGACGCTCATTGCGCACACGGCCCCAGCAAGGCACGCAGCGACGCGCGGCCCGACAGTGGACCCAGGTCCACGTCCTCAAGCCAGCGCAAGCGCTGCAAGGTCTTTCCGATGGTGAGGTGCGCCGTGGGCGTTGGCAGTTGCCGCCACGCGAGCCCGCTCTGGCCCGCGATTTCCCACTTCGTCCCACCTGAGCCGAGAATACGGAGAGGTTCGGCGCGGTGTCAACCCACAACCTGATCCCGGTCGCCGCCGCCAGCCCGATCGGCCAAGGGTCCATGGATCTTGCCTGCGTCGATCTAAGCCTTGCTGGTATCGATCGCGCCTGCCTGCGGCCCGGGCCCCCGAGCACCCGTTCAATGCCAAAACGGCGATCGGGCGGCGATCGGGCGGCGATCTCGCGGCGGGGCAGAATCCCCGGGAACTGACTCGACAGTGAAAAAAATCCACGACATGTCAAGTTATTGCCCGTTTCGCTGGCGCCGCGCGCGATCGACGATCTGGCGGTGCGCCGCAGGCCCGCTACAATGTACGTCCCGCTGGAGGCCCGGATGCAATCGAAGTGGCGTGCAGTTCGGCCGATCGGTCGCAGGCGTTTGGTCCCTCGGCTTCGGTGCCTTGGTGCCTTCCACGCGGTTTTTGTCTGTGTATTTCTGACCACTTGTGGCGGCGCTGATCCTTCGCCAGCCAACGCCCCCGCGGGCGTCAACCCCGGGACCGACGCCGCAGCGACCGACAGCGGCAGGGCGCCGGCTGCAGATGCCGAGCCTGGTGACGCCGATGCCATCGCCTCCGCAGTCGATGCGGGTCCCGGCACTGGCGCGGGGGTCGCGTCCGACCCCTTGAAGACAACGATCCAGGTGTTGGTCGCCGGCCAACAGCAGCAGGGTCAACTCGCGGGCGTCGTGCACACGCCGTCGGGCTGCACGTCGGTGGCGCCATGCCCGCTCGTGGTCGTGGTCGGTGACTACGATGCCGAAGCCCATCCGACCTACGACGCCGGCGCCAAGAAATTGGCCGGCGCGCTGCCAGCCATCGTCGTCGTGTTCAACCTTCCCGGCCTCGGTACCGGCGCCCGCAAGTCCGAAGGCGACGACGACATCGGTGGCCCCTGGCAGGAGACCGCAGTGCAGCAGTTGATGCACCTGCTGTCGGCCCGCAAGGAAGTGGACAAGAAGCACACAGGCTACCTGACCATCGGCAGCGGCTTGATTCCCGTCGCCAGCGCGCTCAAGCGCTTCGCCACCAGCACGCTCAAGGAGGTCCAGTTCCTGCTCGACGTCGAAGGGCCGACCGACCGCTGCGCCGTCAGCCAGGCGCCGGCCGACGAAACCAAAGGGATCGGCCCGGCCGACGGCGAGGGTGCCAGCCCGACGGCGTGCAATTTCAACGGAGCGGCCACGCACGCTGCCGTCTATCCTCCGGCCCACGACGGCAGGCCCACGAGCATTGTGTGCTCCCTCAGCGCGTGGCCGATCACGAAGACGGGCGTTGCCTGCAAAGACACGGCGTGGTGGCAGGCGCGCGAACCGGCGCTGACGCTCAAGGGCATTTCCCAGCGCTACCAGCGACTTCAGTTCACCCACGACCACCGCCTGCCCAGCCACTGGTCGAGCCGCATCGCGATCAAGTCGGTCGTCGCGTCGACTTCGAAATGGGTCACGCTCAACAATTTCCAGCCGTGCTCCACCCTGCCGTCCGATGACGATTGTGCTGGCGTTGCCTGCTGGCTCGAGGGTCCTTGGGGCAACGGGCTGCCCCCGGCGCCGTACGCAGCCGGCGCACTCAAGCCTGTGTCGATCGACGACCTGTTCACGCAGGTGTTGCCCGGCTACGTCAAGCGCCTCATGGACGACAAGGCCAACCCCAACTGCCGGTAGGCCATGACGTCGCTCCTCGCCCCGACCCCGGCCGCAACGGTCATCCTGCTGCGCGACGCGCCGGCCGGCGTCGAGGTGTTCCTGATGCGCCGCCACGCTGCGAGCGGCTTCATGGCCGGCGCTACGGTGTTTCCCGGCGGCAAGGTCGATGCCGAAGATCGCGCAGCACCAGCGACTGGCCGGTCGGTCGCATCCTGCGCAGCGGCACTGGGCGCTGCCGACGATCGCGAGGCGTGGGCCCACTTCGTCGCCGCGGCGCGCGAACTTCACGAAGAATCGCACGTCCTGCTGGCGCTCCACGCCGACGGACGACCGGTTGGACCCGACGACGTCGCCGAACTCGACGCGGACATCGAAGCCGCGCGCACCGGCCACCGCCTCGCCTCGGCTGCCTGGCATGCTGCGGCTCTTCGTCGCAGACTCGTGCCGAATCTGGCCGCACTAATTCCATTCGCGCGCTGGGTCACGCCACGCGCCGAGCCACGCCGCTTCGACGCATTCTTTTTTCTTGCTGCACTGCCACGCGGTCAGGTCGCGCGCCTCGACCCTCATGAAGCGTCGTCGGCGCACTGGACCACACCGGCGGCCGCGTTGGCCGACCATGAAAGCGGTGGACCGATCTGGTTGCCGCCGCCAACCCTGCACACCCTGACGGTGTTGCGCCGCGCAGGTGACACCGCGGCAGCCATCGTCGCAGCGTTCGATACACCTGGGGACCTCGCGTTGTACCTGCCCGAGTTCCTGGCCGATACGCCGGACGGACCCGCGATCGTGCTGCCGGGAGACTCCCAGCACTCCGATCGCAACACGGCCGACTCCAGCCGCAGCGTCTACGCTCGCCTGGCCCGCGACGCCGCCACGCGCTATGTCCTGCGCGACGGCCGCTTTGCTCCGTCGGGTCCGCCGGCGCGGCCATGATCACGCACGGTCAGTTCGCATCGACCAGCGCCGCCAGGCGGTCCTCGAACAGATCCGCGAGATCCTGCAGGGTCGACTCCGCATCCAGATCGCGCTCCAGGTTGCGGAAGTAGACAATGACTGTCGCCGCGTCGCGCAGTTCGACCGACCGCGACAGCAACCGGCGCGGGCTGGCCACTGCAGGCACTTCCTCAAAGACCGCCTTGAGTTTGAGTCCTTCCTTGGCGATGTCGCGCAGCACCCTCTCGATCGCCTGCCTGGCGCGCGCGCGATCAAACCGAACAGGTGGGTCGTTGCCGGGCTCCAACTCCGCGGCCCTCCGCCACAACTCGTCGGCGCCAGCGAAGTCGCCGCCCAACTCCTTGCAGATCGCCTCCGTCCGCAGCAGTTGGGGGTCCTCGCTGTCCATGGCGCGCGCCACGGCAATCTCGACAGCCGCCGCGTCAAAGCGGCCCAATTCCGCCAACAGTTCTGCCCGCATCGTGTACGCGACCAGCCAGTCCGGGTCCCGCTGAACGTACGCGGCCAGAGAAGCGAGTGCTCCCTCGGCCTCGCCAGCCTCCACCTGCGCTTCTGCCAACCAGCACCACGCGTCGGCGTCACCCGGGATCTCGCCCACCACCTTGCGGGCCAGATCCACCGCAGCGGTCGGGTCCTCGTCCATCAACGCCTCAATCTCGTCCATGTCGCTTCGCTTCACGCCGCACCTCCGCCCAGCGCAGAACCGCAAGGCCACGGGGACGTACCCGACGCACCCGGGCACCGTCAACGGCCTGCGCGCCGAACCCGCCCGTCAGGATTGTCGGCATTCGCGGTGGCGCGCCCACTTGACCCCCGGGAATCACGGATGCTAAATACCCGACCGTTCGGCTCGTCCGTCTGGGCGCGCGGTGTCGAGAAGCACCGCCCACGCCCCCGACTCGAACCTCGGGGATGGTCCTTGAGCGAATCGGCGGACGAGCGGAATCTTCATCCCGACCGGGATGACGCTGACGTCCTTGCTAGGCACAACCAGGAGCAGAAGACCGATGTTTCACAAGATTGCCGAGATCTTCGAAGAAGGCGGCTGGGGCATGTGGCCGATCCTTGGCCACCTCGTCTTCATTCTGGCCATCATGTTCGAGCGCATCTTCGTGCTCTACATTCGGTCGAGCGTGAAGAAGGAAGAGTTCATCAAGCTCCTCCAGGTGCCGATCCTCAAGGGTGACCTCAACCGCGTGCTCAAGGTCTGCTCGACCTACCAGTACCCGCTGGCGCGCATCGTGCACGCCGGTGTCCTCAAGGTGAAGCGCTCCGACGATGAAGTGCAGGCCGCGATGGACGAGGCGTACTTGCGCGAGATGCCGCAGATTGAAAAGCGCGTCGACTACCTGAACTTGCTCGGCAACACGGCGACCCTCGCTGGTTTGCTCGGCACGATCACGGGTCTGATCAACACGTTCGCCGCGATCGGTCGCCCGGACGTCGACCCGTCCCAGCGCTCGACGCTGCTGTCGCAAGGCATCTCCGAGGCGATGAATTGCACCGCATTCGGCTTGGCCACCGGCATCATTGGCGTTCTCGCATTCGCCGTCCTCGCCTCGAAGGCGAAGGAGCTGAAGGCCGACATCGATGAAGGCACGGTTCGCGTGCTGAATCTGATCGTGGCGAATCGGAACAAGATGGGCGACATCAAGGAAGAGAACGCCGCCTAGCCGGTTCGCCGGGTAGTCGTCTCCGGTTCTCGAGAGCTCCAGCGCCGCGCGTGCCGGAGCGGAATCGCGTTGAGCGCATGACTTCGCTGCGTACCGCAGTCCCGGGGCCACCTCGTGCTCCCGGGGCTGCGGGCGCAGACTCGCTCGCAGCGCATGGTCAGGGCGAGTTGACGGCGTGGGCTCTGACGGCAAAGGTCCGTCGGTGCGGCAGTCGTCACGCATCGGCCCACCGGTCTGCGCGTTGGCTTACAAGCTCACGCGGTGGCTCACATAATGGTTAACGTACTCCGTTTGCTTCGCCAGACCACCGCAGTGCCGGCCACAGTGCCGGCCACAGTGCCGGCCACAGTGCCGGCCACAGTGCCGGCCACAGTGCCGGCCACAGTGCCGGGGGGTCGAGTGACGAGGAAGCGGTCAGTCCCGGGCCGGCAGCGGCTGTCGGCAGGAGAAGCTCATGGGTGGCGGAAGTAGCGGAAAGGGCGGTGTAGCGGACGCGACCCTGAACGTCGTTCCCTTCATCGACCTGCTGGCGTGCACCATCTGCTTCCTGCTGGTGTCCGCCGTGTGGTCGCAGATGTCGAAAATCGACGTCGATCAGGCGTTGCCGAAGGCGAGCAAGACTCCGCCCAAGGATCCGCCGAAGCCTGAGCCGAAGATCAACGTTGCGGTGACACCGACCGGCTATCTGGTCAACTTGTTCAATGCCGACAAGATGGCGACGCCGCGGGCCGAACTGGTCGCTCCGCTCAAGATCAATACGGTGGGCGAGTTCAAGCTGTGCCGCGGCAAGGGTAGCGTTGCCGATTGTCGGGGCTCGCTCGAAACGTTCAAGCGCTATGACAAGGCAAAGCTCAAGGAGACGCTGATCGGCTTCATGAAGGCCGCGGCTCTCGGCGGCGACAAGATCAAGGTCATGGTCGCGGCCGGCGACAAGGTGCAGTACTTACACCTGATTGGAACGCTCGACGCGATCCTGGGCACCTGCGAAGTCGAAACTGACCGATCGACGTGCCTCAAGAGTCCGAGCGTCGGCGACATCAACCTGCTGCGCGCGGAAGGCTTCACGACGTTCGACTAGTCCGGTCGGGGCTCAACCTCCGCCGGTCTCTTCGGCTTGGCATCCTAGGGAATCGGCGACTCGGTCGCCCAGGCAACTCTCAGCGACTCCGTCGCTCAGGTACTTGAGGTAATCACATGGCCGTTCACCACCCCGGCTCCCGCGCAGGAACAGGCGTCGCACTCAAGTCGATCCGCGAAGCCGTCATTCACGGCGGTCATGGCGGCACGTTCGCCTCGCTGAACGTCGTCCCGATGATCGATCTCTTCATGATGCTCGTGATCTTCCTGATTCAGCAGTTCAGCGCATCGGGCGAACTCATGCTGGTCAATCCGAACGTCGCGATGCCGAAGGCCGGAGCCAACGCGGAACTGCTGCGGGCACCGATGATTGCGTTGACACGAGGCGACGGGAACCAGCCCGGCGACCTCCTGTTTGAGAACAACCGCATCTTGAGCCTCGGCGATGTGAACGAGGTAAAGTTCCCGAGTTGGGACATCAAGCCGCTGGCCGACGTGCTCAAGAAGCAGTGGCAACTCCAGCAGCAGTCTTCGGACGTCAAGCAGAAGTCGATCCGCAAGGTCATCATCCAAGCCGACCGCACCGTGCCGTTTCAGGTCATCAAGATGGTGATGGCGACGTGCGGCCGCAACGAGTTTCGCGAACCGAACTTCGCGATCATGGTGAACGCCAAGGGCGACGAGGGTTAGATCGCCTGCTGACGGGAACGAGTCCGACACGAGATCGACACGAGATCGACGCATTCGGGCAGGAGGCGGCCGTGGCAGGTCAGGCGGGCACGATCGGGTGGGCCCGCCGCATGGCCGGTCGCGCCCTCGCGCTGGTGGCGCTAGCCTCCATAATCGCGCTCGCCTACGCTACCGAAGCCCACGCCAAGCCGACGACGCGTGTGTACCTGAACGGCGTGCCGACCCCAGTGTTTTTCAGCGATGGCGACAGCTTCACCGTGATGGGCGGGCCCATGGCGGGGTCGCGGACGCGTCTGGCGGGCTACAACTCCCTGGAGAGCTTCGGACCGGCGCACCGGTGGGGTGCCTGGAACTCCCACGAACTCTACATCAACTCGAAGATGGCCACGCTGAACGCCCGCCGCGGTGTGTGGCGCTGCACCTCGGACCTGCGGCGGGACGGCTACGGCCGCACCTTGTGGGACTGCCCCGACCTCGCCTTGGATCAGGTGCGGGAGGGACTGGCGCACGCGATGACGGTCACGGACGATCCCGCGCCGGCGCACTTGCTTACCGCGCAGGTGGCTGCGATCGCCGAACGGCGCGGCATGTGGGCAAAGGGCGTTCCAACGCATGTCTTGACCTCGCTGCACTCGAACGACGAGGGCTACGAGGGAACCACCTACAATCGCCTCGTTTCGGTCCAAGACGGGCACTCCGTCAAGTGGCTCCACAAGGATAACTACCCGGAATGTTTTGAAGTGTGCCATGAGGGCGGTTCGTGCATGGTCTACGTCACGATGAACCGACGCTATGGAGGTTCTCGTGCCGCGTGCGTGCGGTGAAGGCTTGGTGATGGGGAGTTCGACGCTATCATCCGGTTCGTCATGGCCGCGCGCATGGGCAGCGGTCGTCGCGGGTGCGTCGGTTGTGTCCGCATGCCAAGTTCCGTCGGGTGACCCGCCCGCTGGCTACGAAGCGGACGATCAGGCTTGCGACGACGGCATCGACAACGACCAGGACGGCCTCATCGATTGCATGGATGTCGATTGCCGCGTGGCATCGACGCTGTGCGGAGAGCGGGTGCCGCTGTACCGGAACTTCCAGCCGGAGAACGCGCCGGACACGTGCCACGATCAGGTCGACAACGACGACGACGGACTGTTCGATTGCGGCGACCGCAGTTGTTCGGATGTGCCGGAGACCTGTTGTCGCGTCGAGTTTTCGGACCGGCTCTGCAGCGACGGCATCGACAACGACAGCAATGGCTACACAGATTGTGGCGAATTTACATGCAAATCCGGATTCGTCGCGGTGTGCATGGATGAGCGCTATTGCCACTTGAAGCCGGACGGCAGCATCGTGCCTGACGACGCTTGCTGCAGCGACGGCAAGGACAGTGACGGCGACGGCAAGACGGACTGTCTCGATTCGAATTGCGTCAGCGCCTGTCCCAAGGACGAGGAACTGAGTGTCGCTGCGTGTTCGGACGGCAAGGACAACAACGGCAACGGCTACGTGGACTGCAAGGATTTCGATTGTCTCAAGAGCAAGGACCCTGCGGTGGCCGCCCTGTGCGCGGTGCCTGTGACGCCGAAGCCGCCCGAGGATACCGAGGCGGCCTGCATGAACGGCAAGGACGACGATGGCAATGGGTATACCGATTGCGGCGACTTTTCGTGCACCGGGCTGTCGATCGAGTCGGTGCAGGCGTATTGCTTGGAAAAGCTCGAAAACACATTCGCGAAGTGCCAAGACGGCAAGGACAACGACGGCAACGGCTACACCGATTGCGACGACCGCAGTTGCCGTGCAGGCTACGTGACGTGCACGGACGCCGGACTGTGCGGCTATTTCACGACCAAGGATGTCGCGACTGCGCGAGCCTGCGTGGAGAGTGTCGCGTCGAGCGTCAAGGAAATGAACGAGTTGTGCTCGAACGGCCTCGACGAAGACCATGACGGGTTTGTCGATTGTGCTGACTTCGACTGCGCACGCGCGCCCGGTGTGACGGTGTGTGCGGACAAGCCGCGGATGTGCGGCACCCAATGGAAGTAGGCCGCTGCGTAGATCGCCGCATTTGGCGGCTGACGATGAAGGCGGCTGACGATGAAGGCGGTGCACGATGAATAACTTGACGCTCATGCGTGCACTCGCGGGACTTACGGCTGCGGCGGCGGTATGGGCGCCGGCCGCCTTTGCCATCGACGGCCCTGGTGCGGCGACGCCGACCGGCGCAGGTGCGGGCGGGGAGCTACGCGAGACCGTGTGCAGCGACCGTCGCGACGACGACGGCGACGGCCTAACGGATTGTGCCGACCACGACTGCGCGGGCAACGTTGCGTGCAACGTGGGCGCCGGAAGCGAGAACTCCGATGCGCGCTGCAGCGACTGGTTCGACAATGATGGCGACGGCTTCATCGATTGCGACGACGCCGACTGCGAAGGCGGCGCCGTGACCGTGTGCAAGGGCTCGTGGCGCGGCCCGCTCGACGGAGGCGCGGCTGCAGTTGGACCTCCGGAGGACGACATGCCCGAACTGAAAGAGGGGATGTCGGTCGAAGACCTGCTCGGCAAGGGCGCAGACAAGGACGGCGAGCGCAGCGACGAGGTGTGTTCAGACGGCTTGGACAACGACCGTGACGGGCGCATCGACTGCGCTGACCTCGGCTGTCGCTTCGACCCCGACGTCAACGTGTGCCGGAGCAGTCCAGGAATGCGCTTCAGCATCAGTGGCGCGATCGAGGCGTCGCACGAACTGGTGAAGTCGCAGTCCGACGTTCGGTTTTCCCGACTCCAACTGCGCACGTTCGGGCAGATTCCGGGCGTCGACAGTTCGTTCTACTACGTCGGCATGCGCGGAGAGCGCACGCCGCGGGTCACCTTTGCAATGTTCCAGGTGCCGATCGGTGCCCGCGGACACTTCATCGGCGTGAACAGCGGCGGCGGCGGCTTGTCGATGCAGCCGGTGCTGTCGTCGACGAAACACATGTTGATCGAGCCAGCCTACTACGTGTACAGCGCGTTCCAGCCGGGCAACGGGGCCGCCGTCGAGGCATCGGGTCCGCTTGCCGAGACGCTGCGACTGGAATACCGCACCTACGTTGCTGGCGGTTCCGGTCGCTCGACGGGCAGCGTTGGCGGGACGTACTTCGTCAACGACGCACGCATCTTCACCTGGTCGACCGGCGTGGCGCTGCGGATCCATCCGTTCGGGTACATCAGCCGCCTGGAGTCGCCGTTCCTGTACACCCCAGCTGCGACGGCCCTTTCCATCGACTTCGGGGCGAAGTTCGACCAACGGCCCCAAGAACGGTTCCCGGCCGTGCACGCAGGCACGTTTTTCCGATCCGGCCGATTCGTCGCTCTGGCCGAAGTCTATGCCAAGCGGAATCTCGACATCGATTTCGACGGCATCGCGTACAACGTCCAGGCGGGCTTTCTTGCGTGGCCGAAGCGAGTCCTGATTGCAGCAGATTTTGGCGAGTTCCTTGCGCGCGGCACCATGGCCGGGTTGAAGGACAAGCCGGACTCCGAGGTGAAGAAGCAGCGCGACGAACGCCAGTGGCGCGCCGCCGCGCACTACTTCTTCTACCGCAGCGTCGGCGTCCTGTCGGCGGTCTATCGTGACCGCACGTTGGCGCCGGCGATCGGCGACAGCGTTCCCACCCGGGAGCGCGAGGCCAGCATGATCGTGCAGTTCCACTTCTAGATTGGACTGCGGCTGAGCGTGCCCTGGGGTCTGGAAACCCATTGATTTGACGACGAGCGTCGCGCTGCTGCCGACGCGACCGCGGAAAACCCTCTGCCAGAGCGAACCCTGATCCGTGCACCGCGAGCGCGGGCACGGCGGGGGCGGTCTTGCAACGGTGGGGATTCTTGGCGGGCAGGGTGTGGGCACCGGGCGCAGCGGCAGCGACCGTGGGCGCCGCTGCCGGCGTCGCCGTGCCGTTGTGGTGGCCGCTGCTCGTGGCGCTGACGGTGTGGTGTGCTGCGTTGGCGGGATTGGCGTGGCGGGCACGTCGGGTCGTGGTCTGCCGGGCGGCTGCGTGGACGGCAATGAGCGCAGGCATGGGTTGCCTTGCCGCCCTGCCGGTCGAGCCCCTGCCCGTCGTTGTCCTCGCCCAGCCGACCGCCATCCACACGTTGGTCGCAGTCGAAGAGTCCACCGCGACACGCTTCGGCAGCCAGGTCACGGTCGCTTGGCTCCGATCTGACCGCAGCGTGCCGTTCGCCGGTTCGCGGGCCCTGGGAGCCGTACGACTCACGATGCGCGCACCAGGATTCGTCGGCGCAGTTCGGTGCGGCGAAACCGTGCGTGTCGTCGGCCGAATGGAGCCTCTGGCAGGCTATGCCAACCCGCGTGCGTGGGATCCCCGGCCCGACGCCCTGCGCGCCGGAATCGCCGGGGTGCTGGACGTGGACGGGTCCGGGAGCCTGGCAGTCGTCGACGCACGTTGGTGGCGGCATGGGCTGGTCACCACTGCTCACTGCACGCTGGCAAGGCCCTTTGGCCACGCCCGCCGCTACCTCGCGGCCCGGGTTCGCGCCAGCCTGCCCGCGTGGGAGGCTGGGGTCGTCAATGCGTTCGCGCTCGGCGACACGAGTTCCCTCGACCCGGCGCTGTCCGCGGTGCTCCGCGCCAACGGGACGGCACACATCATCGCCGTGTCGGGCAGCCACTTGACGTTGGTTGTCGCAGTCCTCGCCTGGTTCCTGGTGCACGCCATCGGGGCCGCGATGCCTGGCGTGTTCCGCCGCTGTTCCCGCCGCATGTGCCTCGCACTCGTCTGCGTGAGCGCGAGTTGGAGCTATGCGGCCCTCACCGGCGCTCCGCCAAGCGCCGTGCGGGCAGCATTCATGGTCTCGGTCGTCGGCGTCGTGCGCGCGACGGCTCACGCCGCCGACGTCGTCGAAGCGCTCGGCTTTGCGGTGTGCGCGATGATCGCCCTCGACCCGGAAACCGTGTGCGACGAAGGCTGGCTGCTGTCGGTCGCAGGGGTGATCGGTCTCTTGCGTGCCGGAGAATTGTGGCAGGCAGACGTCCGCGCGACCGCAACCCGGACGCTGGCTGGGCGGGTGCGTGCAGGGGTTGCCGGGTGCGCGCAGGCCAGCCTGGCCGCATCGATGGCGACGGCCCCCGTCGTGACGCTCGCATTCGGGAGCCTCGCCCTCACCGGACCCGTCGCCAACTTTTTCGCCGCACCGTACGCCGGCGCGATCGCATTGCCGTGGAGCCTCTTCGCAACCGGGGTCGCGGCCATCTCCAACGGCGCAGTCGCCTCAGCCACGGCCGCCGTCACCCCATGGGTCCTGTGGCCTCTGCGAGCGCTCGCATCGACTTCGCCGGCGGACTGGGCCGTGTGGTGGCCCGTGTCTCCGGGCGGCTGGTGCGCCGTGTGCGCCCTGCCGGCGTTGTTGTGGATGGCCTCGTGGACGGCGAAGAAGTGCGTCGCCATCGGTTGCGTCGGTCTTGTCGGGTTGGCCGGCGAGGGAATGGCCCGGCACGACACTGCGCGGCCGCTCGTCGAAGCCTGGTTCCTCGATGTCGGCCATGGTGACGCCACGCTGCTGCGCCTGGCCGACGGGCGCACGATGCTGGTCGATGCCGGCGGCGTGGCCGGCGACGGTGGCCGGAGTGGGGATCTTGCCGTGGCACCTGTCCTGCACGGCCTCGGGATCGGCAGAATCGACGTGCTGGTGCTCTCGCACGCGCACCCTGACCACGGCAACGGCCTGGTCTCCATCGTGCGCGCGTTCGACATCGGAGAGTTCTGGTGGAATGGCCAGGGCCCGCTGACGCCCGAGATCACGGCGGCCGTCGCAGAAATGACACGGCGACGGGTGCCCGTGCGCCGATTCGCCGCACGAGACCCCCGCATGTTCGCATTCGGCGCTTCGACTGTGCGCGTGCTGTGGCCTCGCGGGGTCGGGGCGCCGTTCGAGTCCCACCTCGGCCAGAACGACAACTCGCTCGTGCTCGAGGTGTCGATGGGGCCGACGCGCTTGCTCCTGACCGGGGACATCGAGTTCGCCGCGGAGTCGGCCCTGGTCGCCCGCGGTGCCGCTCGCCACGCCGACATCGTCAAGGTGCCCCACCACGGCAGCTTGACGTCGAGTTCGCCGGAGTGGCTTGCAGCCGTGAGTCCGAAGCTTGCCATTGCCAGCGCCCGGCCTTGGGCGCGGTGGCCGCTGCCACATTCCGAAGTGCGGGCCAGGTACGTCGCGGCTGGCGCTCCTTTGTGGGAAACGTGGCGCGGAATGGTCCACGTCGAGTTCGGTCCGGACGGCGTCGCCGCGTCACAAGGGGGACGATCGTTCCATTTGGCGCGCACCGTCCGCGCCTGTAGCGAGGGAACATGATCACGCGTGCAGGACCGCGTTTGAGCGCTCAGAAAATCGGCAACGGCGGCCTCTTCCAAGCCTGGAATACCGGGCACGTCCGCGCATATGGGCAACTGTGCTGGCAGACGTTCACATCGACGGTCGCCCGGTTCTTGCGTTTGGGGCACGGCAAGAAGCGACCGCCGGCAACGGCGACGTTGGACAAGACTCTGGAGGGGACGCGAACGCGCACAGTGCAGCGATACGCGAGGATCCGCGGCGGGTCAATGGCGCAAGTTGCGCGCCGCGATCACGGCTCCGCCCATCAGGAGCACGGCACAAAACGAAATCGTTGCGCCGAGGGCGAGTCCCGGAGCGGAAAACCGCCAAGTCACAAGGTGATGGCCGGTGCTCACGACCACTCCCCGATACGCTCCATCGACCCGAACCGCCTCGGCCGGGGCACCGTCAATGGTCGCGTGCCACCCCGCATGGTAGGCGTCGCGCAGGACGACCAACGCCGGTGTCGCCGTCGCCACATCCAACTCGACGTGGTGTGGCCCGATGTCGCGCAACTGAACCGAGCCGCCCATCGCGGAGACGGGTGCAGGACGGTCGGCAATGACCGTGTCTGGCGGCAGCCCCTCAAGCATCTCGATGGCGGTGCCGGTGTCGGGCTCCACGTGTACGTGTGCGGGGATGCCTGCCCGGGAATACGGCTGCGGGTGAGCGCGCAGCGTGCGCCCGCCGCTCAAGTGAGCAATCGTGGACCAGTTTGCGAAAGCCTGCCCGAACTGACGGTCACCATCGTCGTGCAGGACGTGCGACACTGCAGCGCGATCGAGCCACGCCGACGGGCTGCGAACCTGAAGGTTGATGCTGTAGGCAAGAGCCGCACGCCCCGCGAGGCGATTGCCGTACAGGTTCGCCGTTCGGGTAATCGCCGGCTCGTAGCCCCCAGCGCACGCGACACCGTGGGCACCGCACCAGTTCGCCTGACGCAGCGCCGCGGCGGTGGCGAGGCGATGGGCAGTGCCGACGGCTCCGCGCAGGATTGCCCCGTCGTCGGCCGTCCAGTCCAACGCACTCGAGGGCCTTCGGTGTCCGTCATCGTCGTGGCGTCCGACAAACCGCGCGAGGCCGACCATGGCAATGAGGGCCAGCAGCGTCATGCACCACCGCCACAACCCGCTGCGACGGCCAGCGGTTCGCGCGACGCCGGGAAGCGCCCACCCGACCGTCAACGCAAACAGGAGCGATGCCGGTGCCAACCAGCGTCCGGGCACACGGAACGTACCAGCGCCAGGAAGCAGGTCGACGACGGCCGGCAACAGCGGACCGTGACTGCCCAAGGACAACGCGAGGAGAATCCCGATCGCGGCCGCTGCCACGAGGCCAACAAGCCGGTGCGTGCCGATGCCGACTGCGGCGAGCACGACCGCGGCCGGGCCGACGAAAGCCAGCGTCTCGTGGTACGACATGCCCGGAATCCTCGCGCTCGAACCCCCCAAGGCGGCGTCGTCGAACACGGTGCGCAACGTGGCAATGGGCGCGGAAAACGCAAAGGCAATCTCGTGAGCGGTGGCGAGCGACCGATTCGACTCCTCCAGGCTGAACGCCGCCGGCAGCCACTGGATCGCACTGAGGGCCGCACCGCCGCCCGCCACAGCCGCGAGCACGGCAAGGAAGCGCACCGAGGCCGGCATGCCGGAGCGCTCTGGTGCGTTCGACTCGACATGTCCGTGAAACTCCCGGCCGTCCCGCCGGCTGCCCGCAACCGCTACCAGCGCGAGCAACCCGACGGCACCCAGGTACACGGCCTGCGGGTGGCCAGCCAGTGTCTGCAAACCGGCAACGGTGCAGGCGAGGGCCACACCGCGCAGCGTCGGATGGCGGCACGCGCGCAACGTGCTCCACCACAGCCACGGCGTCCACGACCACGCTTGCACGAAGCTGACGTGGCCCGCAAACACATGGCCCCACACGGGACCGCAACCCGCCGCAACGGCGCCAACGACCGCCAGGCCGATGGTGTCGTGCCAGGAGCGTTCCGCCGAGGCGTCGCGCCGGAGCCAGGCCTCGGCCGCGAGTTGCGACGTGCCGATCGCGAGCCACGACACGTGCACGGCGAGCAACACCTCGGACGCCCGGTCACCACACAGGAGTGCGGCGGCCAGGCTCGGCGGGTACGTCAGCCCGAGTTGAAACGCGTCGTGCAACGCGATGCCGCTGAGTGCATACGGGTTCCAGAACGCAAGCTCGCCCGTGCGCAGCCACGCGCCGATCAAGCGACGCAGGGGGAACTGGTACGAATACAGGTCCGTGCCGTTGCCCACGTAGCGCGTGGCGCGAAAAAGGCCGACCCACAGCGGCCACGCCGCAACGCCCGCCGCCAAGACGCCGGCCATGGCAACCGGTGAAATTCGTACCCGGGCGGGCAAGCTCACGCCCCTCAAGAAGTGCCGGCTGAGGTCAGGAATCGTGCAACGTCGGCCAGCGACCGCAAAGAATCCGGCTCGTCTGCCAGGCGGGGGACCAACGCGACGCGAGCGGCGGCGCCAAACCCAGCGCGACACGATGCGACCACGTCTGCATCCTGCGCGGCAATTTGACTCAGGTGGTGTGCGCTTGTCGCCCAGGCGTGCGCGAGTCCCTTGTGACGTTCGCGGTGCTGCTTGGCCTCGCGTCGCAGCAGCGTTCGGGCGTCCTCGATCGCGGGCTCGAGGTCGGAGCGGATCGCGGCGTACGGAGCCACCCGATTCAGCACCAGCGCCCCGACAGGGTACCCGTCGCCCGTGAGGTGGCGGTGCAGCGCCAATGCCCGTCGCGCGGACCCCGCCTCGCAGGCCGCGACGATCACGAAGGCCGTATCGGGCCCGTGCAGCAGCGCGCTCACCTGCTGCGCGCGCTCGACAAAGCCGTCGAAGGTGGCAGACATGTCGCTGAAGAACTCTAGGAGGCTGCTGAACATCTCGCCGCTCGTGAAGCGCGAGAGACCTCGCATCACCAGCGACCCAGGGCGGAAGGCGCTCGCACGACCACGCGTGCTCGCCCTGGCAACGAGGATACGAAACGCAGGAGAATCAAAAAGATCGACGAGCCGATTCGGCGATTCGAGAAAATCGAGCGCGTGCTCCGCCGGCGGGGTATCCAATACGACCAGATCGTGGTCACCCGAAGTCGCGGCCTCGAACAGGCGCTCCATGGCCATGTACTCCTGCGATCCAGCCAATGCCGTAGACGCCTGCCGATAGAATGGATGGGCCAGAATCCGGTCGCGCACGGCTGCCGACGGCGAATGCCGGTCGACCACTCGGTCGAACATGCGCTTCACGTCGAGCATCGCGGCGTCGAGAGGCGCCGCGACGGTGCAGCCCTCCGCAGCGAATGTAGCAGGCTCGATTCGGCGGACGTGTTCGTCGAGCGTCGCCAGGCCCAGCGCGTTCGCCAGTCGTCGCGCTGGATCGACCGTGAGCACCAGGGCGCGGCGCCCCTGCTCTGCTGCGGCGACGCCCAGGGCCGCGGAGATCGTCGTCTTGCCGACGCCGCCGGTGCCGATGCACACCAGCACGCGGCGCGATCCGATCAGGCCCGCAAGGGAATCCAACGCGCCTCCTCGTTTGCTTGTGCACCGCCCGATGTGCTGCCGAAGAGGCGCCACGGTGGCAGGCCTCGATACACGCGTCGCTGTGCTGCGTCAACGCGCCCAGCCCGGCCGCAGCGGGCCGATTCGGGTCCCGTTCGCTTGGAGCGCGCCGCACACCGCGCTATACCTCGCTGTCTGGAGGAACCGTGGCCGATGCAACGCAGGCGCTCGTGGACCAGTTGGCGCGGCACGCATTCCGCTTCGCGTCCGGCGAGCCGTTTCGCCTGGCAAGCGGTGCATTGTCGCGCGTGTACCTCGACTGCAAACAAGTGTCGTTGCGTCCCGACGGCTTGCGAACCATCGGCGTTGCCGGGTACGCGATCGCACGGCACCTCGGCGTCGTGGCGGTCGGAGGGCTGACCCTCGGCGCGGATCCGATCGCATGTGCAATCGCTCATCACTCGGCACGTCGCGCACAACCTCTCGCCGCATTCGTCGTGCGCAAGGAACCCAAGGGCCACGGCACGGCGCGCACCGTCGAGGGGCCGTTGCGGCCAGGATCCGTGGTGGCGGTGGTCGATGATGTGCTCACGACGGGAGGATCGACAATTCAGGCCATCCATCGCCTGCGAGCGGAGGGCCACTTCGTGCACCACGCGATCGTTCTTGTCGACCGCGGCGCCGGTGGGTGCGCTGCAATCGAAGCTGAGGGCGTGTGCGTCCACCGCATGACGACCCTGCACGCCGTTGCCTGTGCGGCGGTGCGGCTCGGCCTTGCTCCCATCGATGCCGTCAATGGCTCGGAACCGAATGAGAACGTAGGCGTCAATCGAAGCGCCAGGCTACAGAAGTCGTGAACTGTACGCCGATATTGTTGAAATTACTTATTATTCGTCCGCCTATCCCGACTTCCATGTGTGGTCGCCCGTACGTGCGGACCTGGTAGCGCACCCCGCCTTCGAGGTGAAAGGCGAGCAAGTCGGACAACCGCGTCCAGGCTACGACGAGCCCGGTGCCCAATTCTCCGTAGCCGCGCAACGGACGCCAGGCATCGTTGGCGGTCTCGCCGCCCACGACGACCGCCGCAGAGAGCCACGGCCCGGGCGTGCCTTGGATTCCCAACTGGGCTTCCGTACCGAAGTAGACAAACCGGGAGTGGCGCCGTGCCGCCCCGCGTACGGCGAGGCCGGCAGGCGCTCCAGCGATGGGCGCAATCATCGCGACCACGCCCACCTCGCGGGCCCGCACGTCGTTGCGGTCGTAGTCGAGTGCCTGCCCCGCGGGCACGAAGCACGCCATCCACAAGAGTGCGGCGACGATGGCCGTGCCCGCGCGCGTTCGCACCCGTCGCGCGCACACAGTGCCCCGCACAGTTGGCCGCGCCCTCATGCCAACCCAACGTTGCCGACGGTCGTCGCGCGTGCGTCAGGATCCACCGGGTTGGCGGTCTCACCGTGCTGGCTCACATCGAGGCCGAGTGCTTCCTGCTCGGCGGTCACGCGCAGTCGCATGAACGTCGCGATCGTCCGAAAGAGCGCGTAGCTGCCGCCGAATGCGAATGCCGTCACCAGTGCCAGGGCCACAAGGTGCGTCAGGAACAGCGCGTGACCGCCGTACAGCAACCCATCGGCTCCTGCCGGATTGACGGTACGCGTCGCCAGGACCGCCGTCAGCAGCATTCCGACGATGCCGCCAACCCCGTGGCACGGGAAGACGTCGAGCGTATCGTCCAGTCCTGTGCGCGCCTTCACCCGCACCGCGACATTGCAGGCGACCGCCGCGACGACTCCGATCAGCATGCTGCCCCCCACAGTCACGTAGCCAGCGGCCGGCGTCACGGCGACCAATCCGACCACGGCGCCGATGCAGGCGCCAATTGCCGACGGCTTGATCCCGCGCAGCCCATCGAAAAGGAGCCATGCCAACATGGCGGCGGCGGACGCCGTGTTCGTCGTCAAGAAGGCGTGCACGGCGGTCGCCGATGCCGCGAGCGCCGACCCGGCGTTGAAGCCGAACCACCCGAACCACAGCATCCCCGTCCCCAAGAGGACATAGGGGATGTGCGCCGGTTGGTGGTTCTGGCCGCGCAGGTAGTCGGTGCGGCGCCCAAGTACCAGTGCCCCCGCCAGCGCGGCAAAGCCGGCCGACATGTGTACGACCGTGCCTCCCGCGAAGTCGAGCACGCCCATCTTGCGCAGGAACCCGTCGGGGTGCCAGGTCGAATGCGCCAGTGGGCAGTAGATCAGCAGCGTGAAGGCGACGATGAACACCAAGTACGCGGAGAACCGCACGCGCTCCGCAAACGAGCCGGTGACCAAGGCCGGCGTGATGATCGCGAACTTGAGCTGAAACAGCGCAAACACCGCAAGCGGAACCGTTGGGCTGAGCGCTTCATGCGGCGCGCCTCCGACGCCGCGCAGCAGAAAGTACGTGCGCGGGTCACCCACGACGCCTCCGATGCTCTCGCCGAAGGCCAGCGAAAACCCGACGACGACCCACAGCAGGCTGACGAGTCCCATCGCGAGGAAACTCTGCAGCATCGTCGACAAGATGTTCTTCGGGCGAACCATGCCGCCGTAGAAAAACGACAGTCCCGGCGTCATCAAAAGAACGAGTGCGCTGGCCGTCAGCATCCACGCGGTGTCGCCGGTGTCGATGCGGCCCGGTGGCACCGCGTCGGCAGGCATCCAACTGGCGCCAACGCTGCCAAGGAGCAGCAACCCGAACGCGACAGTTGCCTTGGCATTGTGCACGAGGTACCCGACGGCGGCCGCCCCGTGGCCGCGCAGGCGCGCCTGCTTACTCAAGCGGCGCCACAAGCGCAAGCCACGCCGCGCAACGCTTCCGCTTGCATTCGGTGCCGCGACACGCACGATAGATCACGCGCATCACGCGGCAGCCGCCCCGATGGGCTACAGCGGAAAACAGGGGAGGAGCGATACGTGTACGAGGCCTCCGCAGCCGACCCGCGACCGACTCGGCCGATCCCTGTGCGAGGCAAGCGGCCACCATGTCGTGCCGTCGATGGCGCGCGCGGCGCAACTGGGATTCCGTACGCCCTTGCCGCCGGCTGCCTGGGATGTTGGGGCGGAGACGGGACGGACCAGCCCGACGCTGTGCAGCAGGCCGCCGTCTCCGATGCCGGGATGGACGTGGCGAGCGCGCCCGACGCCGACGGTGCCAAGGACGCGGCGGATCCGTTCGGTGCTACAGAGCGGTTCTGGATCGACGCAGGCGTCGCAACGGCGAATAAGGACGGCCAAGCCAGCCTTCTCTCCTTTCAAGTTCCCGCGGGCACGACTTCCGTCGAGATTACCTTCGATGGTCCGGCGGCCACCTTGTTGACGCTGGCGGAACTCTCCGGGCCCGACGGCCGCATCGTCGTGCCGAAGACCTGGCTCGCGGAGTCGAAGTCGCCGTATCGCTGCACGGTCGCCTGCCCGAACCGCATCGCCGCCGGACCGGGCAGCGCCGCTTTTCTGGTGCCGAACACGCCCGCCGCGAGCGCTGGCGGTGGCGCGTGGACGTTGAGGGCGTTCGCGTTTTCTGCGCAGGCGCCCGGCACGCCGTTGGCTGTCGATGCGACGCTGACGGTCGGCGTCCATGCGGTCAGGCGGCCCGACGTTGCCACGCGCAAGGGGCGCATCGACCTGAACCTCTGCATGAGCGGCGCGTTCGGCATCGGCGCCGACATCGCGCTGCAGCACGCCCGGATCCAGGACGCCCTGTCCGAAGTGCGCACGTTGTTCGCAGGTGCACGCATCGAGATCGGTGCTGTTCGCGTATTCGACACCGTCGTGCCCAGCATGATTGTTCAACACGGGCTCGGCGCCGATGCCGAGATTGGCGACGCGCTGGCGGCGATCGGTGAGGTTCCCGAAGGGGTCAACATCCTTTTCGTACAGCGCATTTTTGCCGTGACCGAAGCCGGCGCAGTGCCGGTTCTGGGGGTTGCCGGTGGCATCCCGGGTCCCGTTCGCCCCGGTGGGGGGCGCCGCTCTGGCGTGGTCATCGGTCTCGAGTTGGGCGCCGGCCAGCCCGATGTCCTGGGGCGCACGCTGGCGCACGAGATCGCGCATTGGTTGGGCCTGTTCCACACGACGGAGGCCCCGCCCGCCAGTGGAATCGGCGCGCACGACGCGATCCCCGATACGGGTGACGATGACGTCAGCAACCTGATGCACTGGTCTCCGGCGGCTGGCAGCGGCAAGCTGACGCTGCAGCAAACCAATGTGCTGCACGGTCATCCGCTCGTCGGAGCGGGATCTCCTTGATGCCGCTGGAGCCTGGAATCGAGCGGCCGTATGCTACAGGCCGCACGGCACGCCGGCGGTGTGGAGGACGAATGCGCGACCACAGGGCCTTGGCTTCTGCACCGGGCACTTTGAACCTGGCGCGAATCTGGGCGTGCGGCCTAGCGCTCGCTGTGGGCGCGATGGCTGTGCCGGTTGCTGCGGCGCGTGGTGGCCCAGCGACACCAGCCGGCTTGCGCTCGTGGCTCGAGGCGGTTGAGGCAGTGCCCGACGCGGCGGCGCTACACCGGGCTGGCGGCTCGTCGGTGGCGAGGACGCTTGATGCCGTGGCCAGGGACCTCACCGAGCGCAGCTATGCGCGGCACCGGGCGGTGTCGTTCCTCGGGATGCTGCGCGACGCGAACGCCACAGCGCGGCTGCGCGCACACCTCAAGAATTCCGACGAGGACTTGCGCAGCACGGCGGCTCTGGCATGGCTTGCCGGGCCAGGACGCCGCACGCCCGCGGTGGCCGAACCAGACTTGGCGGCCTTGCTGGCGGACCCCTCCCCTGCTGTGCGGGCCAGTGCTGCACGAGGTCTGGCGTGGTTCGGCCAGCGCCCGGTCGCCGCCGCATGGGTCGCCAAGCGGCTCGCTGTCGAGTCCGATGCCCAAGTCAGGGTCGCGCTGGAGTCTTCGCGGCGTGCGCTCCTGCGCGTTCCCTGATTCGTCTCAGCCATGCCGCTACCAGCGCAGCAGCAGGGTCACGCCGTCAGGCGCAGCGCTGACCGCGACCGAGGGCGCCGGAGGGTCGGAGGCAGCCGATGCTGGCGTCGTCGTTCTGCGGACAGGCGCCCACGAGTACGCGGCAATCGCAACGAAGCCGAACGTTGCCGCCGCGCCGAGGCTGACGAACATCCACTTCAACCGTTCGTCGCGTTCCGCCTTCAACTCGCGACCTTCCTTGAGCAACGGCTCGCACTCGTACTCGCCTGTCTCGGCCACCTTGAAGCCGATGCGGCACGGATTGCCGTCAATCTTCCGGGTGGCGCGCGCCGTCAGGCTCGGCTGGCCGTCTCCCTCGAACTTCTGTGAGTAAGCACCCTGCGACTGCCAGGCCAGCACCGCGAAGGCCCCGCCCGTCAGCAGGCTCGCTGCAGCCGCCGAACCTGCGGCCCACGTCCACTTGTGGTCGCGCGGCAGCTCGGTGGCATCGACCGGCGCGACGAGAACGACCTCGATCACCTTCGTTTCCCCAGGACCGACCGCGACCGCCGGCCGCTCGAAGGGCTCGCGCTTTTCCATCACGACGCGCACGGAATACGTACCGGCCGGAACCTTCAGCTCACCTTGCGCATCGACGTCCGCCGCCAAGCCGCCGACCTCAAGCTGCGCCCCCGACGGCAGCCCCTTGAACTTGAGGACACCGGGGCGCGCCGCGAGTTCCTTGTCGATGTCGCGCACGCGGGCCGCGGTGGCTTCCCGATCCTTGCCAAAGTCTGCGGTCAGCGGCGCCTGGTCGAGAAACAGCCGGTAGTACTTCTGCGCGGTCTCGACGTTTCGAGCTTGATCCAACGTTTTTGCCAGGGCGAGGATGATCAATGGCTCCTTGCTGTACTTCCCGTGCGCGGTCTGGAACAAGCGCAGCGCAGCGTCGTAGTCACCTGCCTTGTAGGCCAGCTTGCCCTGGCGGAATACTTCAAGCGCCTCGGCGCGCTCGCGGGCTTCCTCGCCGGTCGCCGCCGGCTGTGCGGTGCCGATGGCGCCATGGGTGGCGAGCAGCAACGTCACAGCCACCACAGTGCCGCGCCGCAACGGGCCATGGGCGTGTCGGGGAGATTCGTCAGCCATTCTGCTTCCTCTCACAGTGACTCGGTCGAGCGCGCCCGCAACCGCTGCAACCGTGCAACGCGCCCGTCAATCGAGGCGGAAATCGTCGGGCTTCGGAGTCCGTACGTCGTGCTTGGCACCCGCGGCGGGCTCTGCTCTCGAATCGGGCCGCTCGGGCGCCGCGACGGGCCGCACATCTGATCCCGGCTTGACCGAAGCGGGCGCGACATCGACCGCCGGCGCACGGAAATCGGGCTTGATCGGCCCAGGTGCGGATTCGTGCCCGGGCCCCGGCTGTGTCGAACGTGGGCTCCCAGGGCTCGCGGCTGGCGGCTTGCTGGCGCCAGGGTGGGGTGTGCCCGGGGCATCTCTCAGGTCTGGATGGGGCGCTGCGGGAAGGGCAGGCGTCGGCAGGTCGCTCGCTGCCGCCGAAGCTGCGGCCGCCGGTTGCGCCGGAAGTGCGCTTCCTGCAACACCCGTCGCACCAGGTGGCGCCACTGCAGCGGCCGCGGGGGAAGGACCCGCCGCACTGCCCGCCTGCACCGGCGGTGGCGCCGACTGCTCGAAGAGTGCGATCACGGCAGCGGCCACACCGCCGATTACGGCGACGGCGCCGACTCCCAGCCACACCGGCGCGCGGCTTGGTGCCGGCACCTGCATCACCGGAGGCGGAGGCTCCCCGCGCTCCCGCACCGCCCGGTCGCCCGAATCACTGCCTAGCGGAATTCGCTCGCGCGCCCAGTCGGCGCTCGGCACCAGTTGCGTCGGCCCAGCGACTGCACTGCGCACCTCTGTCACCTGCCCGGCTTCCCGTGCCAGCTTCGCAGCTGTCTGCAGGCGATCGACCAACTGGATGGTGGTCTGCGGGCGCCGCTCCGGCTCCTTTTCCAGGCACGCGAAGACGACGGCTTCGATCTCGCGCGGCACATGCTGCAGGCTGCCGTCGCGCGGCATCGGCCGGGGCGGATCCTTGATGTGGGCGACGAGCACCGTCATCGCCGACTCGCCGACGAAAGGAGGCTTGCCGGTCAGCGCCTCGTACATCATCACGCCCAGCGAGTAGATGTCGCTGCGCGGGTCGATGCGCTCGCCCTTGGCCTGCTCCGGCGACATGTACGACGGCGTACCCATGATCATGCCGGCTTCCGTCAGGCTCTGCTCCGACGGGCCGCCCGTGTCCTTCTGCACCTTCGCGATGCCGAAATCGAGCACCTTGACGAAGTTCGGGTCGCCCGCGACCGGCAGCAACATGATGTTCTCGGGTTTGAGGTCACGGTGCACGAGTCCGGCGGAATGCGCCTCCGTCAGCGAGTGGCAGACCTGTCCGACAATGTGGACGAGCGCTTCCCAATGCACGACGCCGTGTTGATCGATGCGGTGGCCAAGCGTCTCGCCCTCGACGAATTCCATGGCCAGGTAGAGCGCACCATCCGAATGCACGCCGAAGTCGAAGATGTGGATTGTGTTCGGGTGTTTCAGCCGTGACGCAGCCTGAGCCTCCCGGGTAAACCGCTTGACGTGCTCTACCGACGACAGGTGCTCGCTGCGCAACACCTTGACCGCCACGGTCTGATTCATGTTCAGTTGCGTGCACTTGTAGACAGCGCCGAAGCCGCCGATGCCCAAGACTTGATCGGTGCGGTAGCGCTCGGCGATGACCGTGCCGGCCGCGTACGTCACATTTGTCGGCGATTGGACGGGAATCGTCGCCACACCGTCGTCGGGGCAGACCACCTCGGCGGTTTCTGTCGAGCAGCGTGGGCAAACGCGCGGTGACTGCATGCCTAGGTTCCGGGGGGCTGGGGGCGGCAGGCCGCACGTGGACGGGATGGGCGCCCGGCGCGCGTCGCACGTTAGCACGGCCCTCGATCGGGCTCAAACGAATGGACGTTTGGGGACGCAGATCGGTGCACGTCGCCGAATGAAACGCTTCGTGCTTGACACTCCGCGGCCGTGGCCTAGCTTTTCCACGGTGCCCGGCCTCGCCATGCCCGGGTTTGCGTGAACGCCATGCCCGCCTACGACTACCGCTGCAACGCCTGCTCTGCCGTGTTCGAGAAGACCCAGCGCATCACTGAACCCGCCGGCGCGGCTTGTCCCGCCTGCGGTGGCGCGGAGTGCACGCGGCTGATCACGGGCGGCACATTCCACCTGAAGGGTGCAGGCTGGTACGCATCGGATTACGGCCCCAAGCGGCCAGCCGCAGTGGATACGCCCGCCGCGGTCCAGGGCGAGCCCGCAGCCTGCGGGGCCTTGCCCGACGGGACCTGCGCGAAGGCAGATTGCGCCACAGCCGGCGCCGGCGCGGCTGCCGCAGACGCGTAGCCTGGCAGGGCCCGCGGCGAAGGCAGGTCCTCGCACCTGCGCGGCGACTCAAAGCGCTGCTGCGGATGGGACCCTGGACCGGGCGGTCTCGACCCACGCGTCGAGCCGATCGTGGTCCACTGCGTCGAAGAATCCCTCGATCCACTCGAACATCTCCGCCGTCGTCTGCGCCCGCATGGCTCGCTCGCGCAATACCGTGCCGTGTGCGAAACCCTTCGTCATCCGGGCGAGGAACTGCTTGAGCCGACCGGGGATGACGCGGTCAGGCATGCGTTCCGCCATCATGTCGCGGAAGTGGCGCAACGCTTCCAGCCGATGCTGGTTGGTGATGGCGCGGGCCGGCCTCCCCGCGACCAGGTCGTCGATCTGACCGAAAATCCATGGATTCATGATGGCGGCGCGCCCGATCATCACGCCGGCCGCGCCGCAGGTCTGCAGGCGCCACAGGGCCTCCTCCGCGGTAGCCACGTCGCCGGAGCCGAGCACCGGAATGCGCACGGCGGCGGCGACCGCCTGGACGACCGACCAATCCGCCTCGCCCGTGTACAATTGAAGCCGTGTGCGACCGTGAACGGCGACCATGGCCGCTCCCGCCGCCTCGACCTTGCGTGCCACATCGACGGCGTTGACGGTGTCCGCGCTCCATCCGCTGCGAATCTTGACCGTGACGGGCAATTTCGTCGCCGCGACCGTGGACTCCACAAGATGCGCGAGGTGGTCAGACTGCCGCATCAGTTCGGCGCCTCCGCCTTTCCGCACGACCTTCGGCGCCGGGCAACCGCAGTTGATGTCGACGATCTGGGCACCCGCGGCCTCGATGATCCGCGCCGCACTGGCCATCCGGTCCGCGTCGGCACCAAAGATCTGGACCGACAACGGGCGCTCGGCAATCGGGTTGAAGGCCATGCGCATCATGGCTTTCAGATTCGTCCGCGTCAGGCCCTCGATCGAGATGAACTCGGTGACGAGCAGGCCGACCGTGCCGCCGCTGGCCGATTGGACCATGCGACGAAATGCCGTATCCGTCACCCCGCTCATCGGTGCCAGCACGAAGGGGTGGGCCACACGCACCTGGCCGCCGATGTCGAAGCCAGGCGCCGAATGCGGGCCGGAGCCCAGCGCAACCGGTGATTTCACGTCAGGATCAAGTTCGGGCGCATTCGCCATGTTCGTCCGGCACGGTTCGCGCGTGCGCTCCAACCGCCGTCGCCGTGAAGGCTATAGGCGCCTGCCGCGGAACTCAGCCGCCGTCATCATGCCAGCCGGCACCGACACCTGCACCTCGTCGAGGTCGTCCAGCGCCATGTCCCACTCGCTCAACGCCGCCTGCACGGTCAGCAAGGCCTTGCGCTCCGGTTGGGCCTTCGGCGTCGGCGCGGCCGCATGGTCGCCTGAGGGCGAGCGTCGCTCTACGAGGAGTCGCTGCAGGCGCTGGTTGGCCAGCCGCAGTTGGCGGATGCCCGCAATCGCGATCTGCTCTTGGAAGCGGAGCGCTAGCGGCGAACTCGCCTTGAGCAGGCGCTCGAAGACATCGCGTGTCAGTTCGAGCGCGATCGTCGGCTGGGCTGCGGTCACCGACGCGGATCGCGGCGACTTGTCGACCAACGCCATCTGGCCGACGATGGCGCCGGCCCGCAAGGTCGCCAGGATCTGCTCCCCCTCGTCGCCCTTCTTCGTGATCTGGACCTCGCCAGTCGCGAGCAGGAAGCACGACTGGCCCGCGTTGCCCTCCCGACACAGTACGGCGCCCCGCGCAAACTCCCGGGCCGGCGCGACCGACGCCAGCACCTTGAGTTCTGCATTCGAATAGTCACGCAACGAACCAAGTTCGCGTAGGTTGATCTGGGCCACCTCGCCTCCCTGCCGGTCGATTTTAGTCGCCCGTCAACTTCGCCCAAATGCGAGAAAACACGGAGCCACCGCTCGGCGATTCTTCCGGTGCACGGCTCGGTGTGCCCTTGTCCGCAGTGCCTTTCGGCGACGCCGCGGGGGCGTTCGGGTTGAGTTCCTTGTCGATGCGTCGGTTCACCTGGCGCAACCGGCGCGTAACGTCGCCGATGATGGCGCTGACCACGGTGGCCGAAGCCGACGGTGCCAGTGAACGCAACCGCTGCAGGTCGTCGCGCCCGAGTTCATACACGACCGCCTCAGACGCCGCGGTGACCGATGCTGCCCGTGGCGCCGGGTCCAGTACTGCCATTTCTCCCACGATTTCGCCGGGTCCGATGGATCCGACCTCGCTTCGGCTGCCCTTCGCGTCGGTTATTTCCACGCGCAGGCGTCCGTCGAGGACGATCACCATCGTATCGCCCGGCGTGCCCTGGTGCAGTACGATGTCGCCGGCCACAAACGAGCGAACACGCACCAGGGAGCTTACGGCGGCGCATTCCTCCTCGGTGAATTCGCGAAACAGGGGAATACGCCGGAGCGATTCGTGCGCTTCAGTGCTCATGACGCCTCCCGCAGGCCCGACTCGCACATCGTACTGCCCGTACCAGCCACGTCCGCTGGTCGGTGTGTCCGCGCCGCTCGGAGGCGAGGATAGCATGGGTCGGCCCACGTGCCATTTCTCCACGTGTTCCGTCACCGTACGCCACTGGGCCGCGCGGGGACGTGACGACGGCGCCGGACTCGACTAAAACAGCCTCCGAAGGCGGGCGGCATGGCGCGGCGACCAGCAGTATCGCATAAGGCGAGGGGCAGACGTGAAATACCAAAATAAATTCAACATGCTGTGTGTCGCATGCTGCCTGGGCGCGGTCGCCGTGTCCGGGATCGCGCACGCGGTCGAGTCGTCGAAACGGACGGTGGTCCAGTTCGACAGCACGTTGAAAGACGAGGACAACAAGCCGGTCGCGGGCGTCTTCTTCATGCAGTTCGAATTGCGCAAGCCGAAGTCAAAGCGCGTGATTTGGAAGGAGTCGCACTGGGTCGGCATCGACAATGGTCGGTACGCCGTACAACTCGGTCGCAACGAGGTGTTGCCGAAGTCCCTGGACCCGAAGACGGTCATGATCACGGTGAGCATCCAGGGCGTCGGCGTCGTGCTCGAGGAAGCTCTGTCCGGCGGCGATGCGGCCCTTGCCGAGATCGACGAGTCGGCAGCGGGCGGCAAGCGCATCGTCCAGTACGCCGAAAAGGCCGGACTTGCGTATGAGGCCGAGCGCGCCAAACTGACGGATCGCATTGGAAACTACACCGCGAAGACGCTGCAGGAGGCGCTCGATGCCCTGGAGAAGAAAAAGGTCAAGGTGAAGATCGGCAAGAATCATGTGAACCTCACTTCGATCGGTGGCGCCGGCGGCACGCCGTTCGAGGCGCTGTGTCCGGCGGGCATGGTTGTCGTGGGCATCCGCGGCGGCTCAGGCATTTACATCGACAATTTCCAGATGGTGTGTGCGCCGCTCGAATAGGCATCGGTGTGTGTGCGGCTCGAATCGGCATTCGTGTCTGCGCCACTCGATAGGACAATCTGCGCCACTCGATAGGACTAAGGGGAAGCGATGCGTGCACTCCCGGTGACACCGCTGCTCTGCGTCGACATCATCGTGGAGCGGGTCGGTGGGCCACGCGCGGTGCTCCTCGTCGAGCGCCGCCACCCGCCGCACGGCTGGGCGCTGCCGGGCGGCTTTGTCGATGTCGGCGAGTCGTGCGAGGCGGCCGCCGTCCGCGAACTGCGCGAAGAAACGAACCTGCATGGAGAACTCCTGTGCCAGTTGCACACCTACTCGGACCCGTCGCGCGACCCGCGGCGGCCCACGGCATCGGTCGTCTTCGTGGCCCGCGCGCACGGCGAGCCGCAGGCTGGCGATGACGCCGGCCAGGTCGCGTGGTGGCCGCTCGACGCGTTGCCCACGCTGTGCTTCGACCACGCGACCATCCTCAACGACTACCGAATCGGACGCCACGGATTCGCGGCCCCGCGCGTCGGCATGTGACGAACCATGCGGCTTGTTCACCACACGCTCGGCCTCCTGGCGCGCGACACTTGCGCCGCCTGCTGCGCCCTGATTGCAATCGGCTTCGGCTGCGCCAGTTCGGTGGATGTCGGCGGCGTGTGGCGGGGCGCGGCGCCAATCGGGGCACCGGGCGCTTTGCTGCTCCACGGCAAGGACCTGCCGCAAGAGCCTCTTGGAGTCGAACTCATCGTCGGCCACTATGGTCCGGACCTGGCCGGGATCGTTCGGTTCTACCGCAACGTGCAGTTCGACCGGCGGCGGACGGCCGAGGCGCCCGACCGAGAGTGTGCTTGTGCATACCTTCATCAGGGCCACGTGGACCTCAACACCGGGCGCCTCACGTTTACGCTCAAAGGGTGCTTGCCCGGGGGCACCACGACCGCGACCGTGCGGACTCGCGCGGCCTTTGCGGCCCTCGACACGGACACACTGTCGGGCACGCTGAAGGTCGATGATCCCGACTCGCCGTTGCACGGTCAGCAGGCCGAATTGAGGTTGGAACGCGTCGCCGGCCAGTCCGACACCGATGTCGGGGACCTCGCATGCACGAGGCTGTCCGACGAGTCGAAGGGCAACGTCTCCAGTGGCCGGTAGCCGCTGGCCGCGCGGTGTGGCCACGGCTTGTGGCTGCGCGGTAACGCTGCTGGCCGCCGCCGGTGGCGCACAGGTGCCGGGTGAAGGCAACCTCCCGGATTCTGCCCCGCTGCGCACGCAGGACCTTCCCGATGCACAAAAGCGGTCGCGCAGCGTGGCCGTCCTGCCGCTGCGGGACTACACCGCGCAGCCAGCCGACCTCTTTGCCATTGACGGCCGCACCGATGTCGATGCGCGTGGCGCTGCCCTCGAGGCTGCACTCGCGGCCGCCCTGAGCCGTCACCCGTACCTGCATGTGCAGTCCGCGCCGGAGGTGCGCGCGGGTCTGGCGGCAGACCCCGGCACGGCGGCGCTCGCGCGTGCCGCACAGGGCCGGTATCGGCTCGGCCTTGACCTGTACCTCAGCCTGGCCACGGGCCGCGCCGCCGACAGTTTGCGTGAGGCCATCGACCTCTACCGCGGTGTGTTCCAGGACGTCATCGACCCCAAGCCGTACGCCGACGCCCAGTTCATGTACGGAGTCGCCCTGCACGAACTCGGCAAGACAGCGGACGCCCACGTGGCCTTGAAGCGAGCCTTCGAAATAGAACCGCACCGCCGCTTTCGGGCGAATTTCTTTCCCGCCCCCGTCAATGCGGCGCTGGCGAATGCGCTCGTCGATTTTCGCTCGACTGCGGGAGGGCTCCAGCCGTTTGGCGACAATGACCGCTTGACGGCGCTCGCCAAGCGCCTGGGCACGTCATGGGTCGTCCAGCTTGTCTTGCGGGCGGGGCGCGACGGCCCCGAATTGCACGCGTCGGTCTTCAGTGTGCAACGGCGCCTGATCGCGCACGAAGCCCGCCTGCGCGTGCCCGACGTCGACGACGCGCTCGACGCCTTCGTGTCGCGGTGGCTCGCGTGCGCACCCGTGCTCGACCTCGCGCCGACGCGACCGCCACGCACCCTTGACGTCCGGCTGGACACATCGACCGCCTATGCGATGTACCAGCGGGTGCCTACGCGGCGGGCTTTCCACAGCGTGGGCTTCGGTGTCGGCGTTTCGCACGAGTTCCGGCGGGGCCTCGATTGGTTCGCTCGAACGAACATGTACACGAGCCTGCCCGACCCTTACCGCGACCTCCTGCACGCATTCAACTCAGTGCGCGTGCTGTTTGGCCTCGGCTTTGCCGTCGATTTTGGCCCCGTGCGCATCGTCGCGCGACCGTCGGTGGACCTGCACCTGCTCGGCAGCTTTGTCGCGTCGCGGGACCCCAACTGTAAGCTCTTTGGTGTCAAGCATGCCCTGTGCGACACCGCGACGGTGTCGGACCTCGACCAGCGGGTCCTGGCCGGATTCAACTTTGCGTTCGGTAGCCAGATCGCCATCGGGCGCGAGTTCTTCGTCCACACGCAGGCATCGCTGTCGAGCTATTTCTTGCCGCTCAGCGGCACGGATCGCTTGAATTTTCCCTTGTCGGGCGAAGCCGGCCTGGGCTACCGCTTCTGATGCCAGGGAGCACGCGCATGGCCACCACGAGTCTGCTCGACGCCCACGCCCGGTTGCGGCCGCCGCGCGGACCGTTGGTCCTCGCGATCCTCGACGGCGTCGGTTGGGGCCCCGCCGACGGCGGCGATGCGGTCCATCTCGCCCACAAGCCGAACCTCGCGCGCCTGTGGCAGACGTTTCCGACGCGGACGTTGCGCGCGCACGGGACCGCCGTCGGCATGCCGTCCGATGCCGACATGGGCAACAGTGAGGTGGGCCACAATGCGCTCGGTGCCGGCCGCGTCTTCCGCCAAGGAGCCGCGCTGGTCGGCGACGCCATCGCGAGCGGGAGGCTGTTTTCTGGCGACACGTGGCATTGGCTGGTGGCGCCGCTCGTCGGCCCCGGGGCCACCGACACCGCGACGCTGCACCTGTGCGGCCTGTACAGCACCGGCAACGTGCACGCGCACTGCGATCACGTCGACGCGCTGCTGCGGGCCGCGCATGCCGCCGGGGTCCGACGCGTGCGGGTGCACGTGTTGGCCGACGGCCGCGACGTGCCGGACGCCACCTTTGAGCGGGACCTGGAGCGACTCGAACACACGCTCGACGGGTACCGCGCCCAGAACGACCGCGATTGGTGCATCGCATCCGGCGGCGGGCGCATGGTCGTCACCATGGATCGCTACGAAGCGGACTGGTCGATCGTGGAACGCGGCTGGCACGCGCATGTGCTGGGAGATGCCCCGGGTTTTCCTTCCGCCCGGGACGCCGTCGCGACGTTGCGCTTGCGTACCGGGGGCCACAGCGACCAGACGCTGGGCGCCTTCACCATTACGGACGCGACCGGCGCCGCGGTCGGCCCGGTGCGCGACGGCGATGCGTTCGTGTTGTGGAATTTCCGCGGCGATCGCGCCATCCAGCTGACGCAGGCCTTCGAGGCCGGGGCCGACTTCGCCGGATTCGAGCGGCATCAGGTACCCCAGGTCCGCTACGCCGGGATGATGCAGTACGACGGCGACCTCAGCCTGCCGCGCCGCTATCTCGTCGAACCGCCCGTGATCGAGCGCACCGTTGGCGAGTTCCTCGGCGCGGCAGGCCTGCGCACGTTTGCCGTGAGCGAAACGCAGAAGTATGGACACGTCACGTACTTCTGGAACGGCAACCGCTCCGGCGTGCTCGATCCGGCCCACGAGACGTACGAGGAACTGCCGTCGGACCGCATTGCCTTCGACCTGCGCCCGGAGATGCAGGCACGCGCCATCACCGACGCCGTCGAGCGCGCATTGCGCGGGCCCCAGCGTCCCGACTTCGTGCGGTTGAACTATCCGAACGGCGACATGGTGGGCCACACCGGGAACCTGGCGGCCACGATCCTGGCCATCGAAGCGATCGATGGCGAAATCGGCCGATTGATCGGGCTGGTCGAGGCGCGGCGCGGCATCCTCATCGTGACCGCTGACCACGGCAACGCGGACGACATGTGGCTGCGCGACGGCAAGGGACTCCCGCTGCTGAATCGCGCGGGCCTGCCGACGCCGCGCACGAGCCACACCTTGGCGCCGGTGCCGTTCACGATCTTCGACGCCGACGCCGACCATGCGGCGACGTGGCGCCTGCGGAGCGACCTGCCGAGTGCGGGCCTTGCGAATGTCGCGGCCACCCTGCTGGCGCTGCTCGGCTGGTCGGCGCCGCCGCAATACGAGGAAGCATTGGTCGAGGTGTCAGGCCTGGAGCTACGAGCAACCGCCTGAGGTCGCGCCGCAATCGCAGCGGTAGCAGGCGCCAGACGGAAACATCATGCGGCCGCAGTTCGAGCACAGCGGGCTATCGAGGTGCGCCTTGAAAAGCGTTCCGTCCCCCGCTACGGACCGCACCGTGCATGGCAGCCCGTCGCTCACCTGACCACTTGCCTCGCTCGCGCGCCCGGTTGCTTCGCTGGCTGGCCCGCTCGGCTGCACGACCCGGACCTTGATCGGCACGCCGCCCGCAGGTGCACCGACCGGCACCGTGTCACCCGCCTCGTTCGTCGTCAGGAACTTCAACGCGAGCCAACGGAAGATGTAGTCCGTGATCGATTTCGCATAGGGCACGTCCTTGTTCGGCGTGAACCCCGACGGCTCGAACCGTGTCGCCGTGAACTTGTCGCACAGCACCTGTAGCGGCACGCCGTATTGCAGCGACAGGCTGATCGCGGTCGCAAACGCGTCCATCATGCCCGAGAGAGTCGAGCCCTCTTTCGCCATGCGGATGAACACTTCGCCCGGCGCGCCGTCCTCGTGCAGCCCGACGGTGATGTACCCCTCATGGCCGGCGATGCTGAACTTGTGCGTGATCGCCTGGCGCTCATCGGGCAACTTGCGCCGCAGCGGCTTGTACACGACCTTCTCCGTCACCGTTTCGACCGGACGTCCCGGCGCGACCGGGGCTTGCCCGGCGTGCAGCGAGTTGTCGGGCTTGGCGGCCGTGTCGGAGCCCTCGCGCTTCGTCGACAGGGGCTGCACGCTCTTGCAGCCGTCGCGGTAAATCGCGACCGCCTTGACGCCGAGCTGCCACGCCGCGAGGTAGGTCGCCTCGAGGTCGGCCACGGTGGCGTCGGTCGGCAGGTTCACCGTCTTCGAGATGGCACCCGACAGGAAGGGCTGCGCCGCCGCCATCATCTTCAGGTGGCCCATGTAAGCGATGGAACGCGTGCCGTTCGCCGGCTTGAAAGCGCAGTCGAACACGGGCAGGTGCGCGTCCTTCAGCCCGGGGGCGCCCTCGATCGTGTCGTTCGCGTCGATGTGGCCGGTGATGTCAGCGATCTGCGCGGCGTCGTAGCCCAGGCGCGTCAAGGCAGTCGGCACCGCGTTGTTGACGATCTTGAGCGTGCCGCCGCCGACCAGCTTCTTGTACTTGACGAGCGCGATGTCGGGTTCGATTCCGGTCGTGTCGCAGTCCATCATGAACGCGATCGTCCCGGTCGGCGCGAGCACGGTGACCTGCGCGTTGCGAAAGCCGTGAACCTCGCCCTGCTGCACGACGCCGTCCCAGGTCGCCCGCACGGTGCTCATGAGTTCCTGGGACACGAGGCGGGCGTCGATGCCGGCCACTGCGGCCCGGTGCTTGCGCATCACGCCCACCATCGGTTCGCGGTTTTTCACGTAGCCGGGGAACGTGCCGATCTGGGCCGCCAGCCGTGCCGACATCAGGTTGGCCTCGCCGTGCATGAGTGCCGTCACCGCTCCCGCAAAGGCGCGGCCACCGTCGGAGTCGTAGGCGAGGCCACGCGTCATCAGCAGCGCGCCCAGGTTGGCGTAGCCGAGCCCGAGAGGGCGGTAGGCGTGGCTGTTGGCTTCGATGCGCGGCGTCGGGTACGCGGCAAAGTCCACAAGAATTTCTTGCGCCGTCACCGTCACATCGACCGCGCGCTGGAAGCGGGCGGCATCGAATTCACCGTCCACGCGCACGAATTTCATGAGGTTGAGCGACGCGAGGTTGCACGCCGAGTCGTCGAGGAACATGTACTCGGAGCACGGATTCGACGCATGGATGCGATCCGTGTTCGGGCACGTGTGCCACTCGTTGATCGTCGTGTCGAACTGCATGCCGGGGTCGCCGCACGCCCAAGCCGCGCGCGCGACTTCGGTGAAGAGTTCGCGGGCCCGGTAGGTGTCCATCGTGCGGCCGCCACGAACGGCGCGCGTCTCCCAACTCGCATCGGTCTGTACGGCCCGCATGAACTCGTCTGGCACACGCACGGAATTGTTGGAATTCTGGAAAAACACCGACGCATACGCCTCGCCGTCGAGGCTGCCGTCGTAGCCGGCCTGGATGAGCGTCAGCGCTTTCTTCTCCTCGGCTTCCTTGCAGCGGATGAACTCGACGATGTCCGGGTGACCGATGTCGAGGATCACCATCTTCGCCGCGCGCCGCGTCTTGCCGCCCGACTTGATCACACCGGCAAACGCATCGAAACCCTTCATGAAAGACACGGGGCCCGATGCCAGACCGCCACCCGCCAACTGCTCACGCGACGAACGCAGCGGCGACAGGTTCGACCCGGTGCCCGACCCGAACTTGAACAGCATGCCCTCGGTCTTCGCGAGCGACAGGATCGACTCCATCGTGTCTTCGACGCTGTTGATGAAGCACGCGGAGCACTGCGGTTGCTTCTCGACGCCGACGTTGAACCACACCGGCGAGTTGAAGGCCATGCACTGGTGCAGCAGCAGCCACGTCAGGTCGTCCTCGAACGCGCGCCGGTCGAGGTCGGACGCGAAGTACGCGCCGTCGCGGGCCCATTGCCCGATGGTCCCCACCACGCGGCCGATCAACTGTCGCACGCTGTCCTCGCGCTCGGGCGCACCGAGGGTGCCGCGGAAGTACTTCGACACCACGACTGCCGTCGCAGTCTGGCTCCATGCGGCGGGCATCTCGACGTTGCGCTGCTCGAAGATCACGTCGCCTTTCATGTTCGTGATCGTGGCGGCGCGGCGCTCCCATGCGACTTCATCGAACGGGTGCACGTCGTCCTTGGCGAATGCACGCTGCCACGCCAGCCCGGGGCCGCGATCCTTGCGCTGCGACGCCGGCAAGCGGAGCGGCGGTGGGCGGTGGGCGGCGTCGTTGGCGTTCATCGCAGTGGCGCTGCCCTCGCCGGGGTCCCCGGTCAGACCGACGCGGATCGAATGGAGGTCCGCTGGACTGGTGCTGGTCACGCCGAGGTCTGCTTGACCGGCGTCGAACTGGATGTCCATGGTAGCTCCTGGGGCCCCGCAGGGCAGCACGATCAAGAATTGCTTTGCGAAAACGTCTCATTGTGCTGCGTCCGTCGGCGAACTTCGCCAACGGTCAAGCGCTGTGGCGCGCCACCCGCCCGTCGCTGTGCGCGTGCGCACGGCTGGGCGAATGACGCCGCTTGCTGACCAAGCCAGCCTCGGGCTTGCCGGGTGGCGTCTCTTGCGGTGCAGGAGACGCATCGCGGTGTTGAGATGGATGAAGCGCTGCGCCGTGCGGCCGTTGCACCGTGAGGCAACGTGCACCCTGAGGCAACTCAAGGCGGCCGAAACCCGGTCGGCAGTGACCGGGCCCCGACAACCGCATGGCGAGCGCGTTTTCCATCGATGAACCTATCCCGCAGGACCTCGACCAGTCAACCTTCGGTGACCCTCCCACCACTACCCCTAGCGTCAAGTTTTTCGATGCCCACTACAGGTTGTGGTCCACGGTCGCGCGGTTGGGCTCCGTTGCGATAAATCTTCAGCCAGCTTGACTCCGGCGCTGCGGGTGCCGCGTCGACCTCGACCTGAGCACGCTGTGGACAACCGGGGTTGAGCGGTTGGCAACTGCGCGACTCCGGATCGGAATCCGTCGGGTGGCGTGCATTCGTCGGCGCACGCCCCCCGCGCCACCTCACCCGATGATCACCGCGGCTGCGCGATCAAGGCTGTGGGCGATAACTGCCCGACAATCCTTCACTGTCTGGTCCAGCCGCGCGCCATCGTGGCCCGCGCGGTTGCGCCGACTCTGCCGGTCGCCTAGAAGGTCTCGCGACTGTGGAGGATCTCACCATGCACTTCATCGACGAAGCGGAAATCTCGGTGCGCGCCGGCAGCGGAGGCCGCGGCTGCGTGAGCTTTCGCCGCGAAAAGCACGTGCCGCGCGGAGGTCCGGACGGCGGCGACGGTGGCCGCGGCGGCAACGTATTCGTTGTGGCCGATGCGGGCGCCCGCTCCCTGTACGACTACCACGTGAACCGGACGTATGCCGCCGAGGACGGTCGTGCAGGCGGCGGCAGCAACTGCACCGGCCGCAATGGCGCAGACCTCACGTTGCCCGTGCCGCCGGGTACGCAAATCTCCGACCGCGACACGGGCGAGGCACTGGCGGACCTGACGGTCAATGGAGCCCGGGTCACCTTGGTGTCGGGCGGCAACGGCGGTTGGGGCAACTCGCGCTTCGCCACCGCGACGCGGCAGGCGCCCGACAAGGCCAACCCAGGGCTGGCTGGCCGTGAACGCAGGGTCCGCCTCGAACTGAAGCTGCTCGCCGATGTCGCTCTCGTCGGCTGGCCCAACGTCGGAAAATCGAGCCTGATTCGTGCTGTGTCCGCCAGTCGGGCGCGTGTGGCCGACTATCCGTTCACGACGCTCGTGCCGAACCTCGGCGTCGTGCGGCACCGCAGTCGCTCGTTTACGATCGCCGACATTCCGGGCCTGATCGAGGGCGCGTCGCAAGGCGCGGGCCTGGGGCTGCGCTTCCTGCGCCACGTCGAGCGTTGCCGGCTGCTCGTGTTCCTGCTCTCGCCCGTTGACGGGCCGCCGCCTGCTGAAGCGCTTGCTGTGCTCCGCCGCGAGCTTGCGCAATACGACGCGAGCCTGGCCAGCCGGCCGTGCCTGATCCGGTTGGTCAAGTCCGACGTGCTCGGTGACCAGGCCGACGCCGCCGCCCGCGAACTCGGCGCGACGTTGGGTGAGCCGGTGCGCTCGCTGTCCGCAGCCACCAAGGCCGGCGTCACGGGGCTGCTCGACGACCTCTGCCGCCTGCTCGGTCCCACTCGCGAGCCTGCGGGGGACCCCGTCGCGCTGCCCTGAATCCAAAAATACCACAATATATCATGCAACTACCGTCACTCTTGCCGATTTGACCCACCCCTAGGGCACCCCTATAATCGACCGGCGTGAACGCTGGGAACCGAATTTCGCGCCCCTGAGGCTCCTTGAGCAGGTTGCGTGACAGACACCGCAAACTCATGGCAAGATGCGCGCCGCCGCAAGATCGGGCATCTTTGCCCGCCAGCGCTCGTGCGGCGCAAGTTCCCACGAGGGAACGAGGTTGCTACGCGCAGGGAACCCAACGCTGCCCGGCCGGACCCCACCCGCTAAGCCGGATCACGCCGCCTGAGCGGACACGGATTGCCGCCCCCTGCGGACCAAATGGAGTGACGACGTGATCAAGCGACGACTCATGCCTCGCACCCCGCCTGTCATGGCGGCCCTTGCCGTGTGCGGCACCGCGCTGGCTTGGCAGGTGCACGCGCAGCCAACAGGCCCGAAGCCGGCGGACCCCGCTGCGACTGCCGGGGCAGGCACGGCCGCTGGTGCCGGCACCGCCACGCCCGCCCCTTCGCCTGGTCCCGCCACCACACCCGCGGCCGCAGTCGGCACCCCGCCGGCAGACACGACGGCGGTGCCGGCGGCCGGAGACGCACAGTACGAAGCGCGACTGCGCCAAATCGAAGAGCGCGTCGTCGGCATCAAGGAACGCATCTTCCAGACCAAGACACGCCTGCTGCTGCTGAAAGAACAGATTCTCGACAACGTCATCGCCGAATGCCGCGCCGTGCTCGTGCACAAAAACGAGATGGGCGCCTTCTTCGAGTTGCAGAGCGTGCTGTACTACGTCGATGGCAAGAAGATCTACTATCAGGACAACTCGAACGGCCTGCTCAACACGCGCAAAGAGTTCGAAATCTACAACGGCTCGATCAACCCCGGGAACCACGCGCTCACCGTCGAGATGGTCTATCGCGGCAACTCCGATCTCTTCAGCTACCTCGAGGGCTACGTCTTCAAGCTCAAGAGCAGCTACACATTCTACGCCCAGCGTGGCCGCGTGACCGAAGTGGCCATCGTCGGTTTCGAACGCGGCGGTGTGGGCTCGGACCTCGAAGACAAGCCGTACATCAAGTACGAGGTCAAGCAAATCCAGAACCGGACCGCAAAGCCCGCCACCGCCGAAGGCGAGGCACCGCAAGGGAAGTGATGCTGGCGCGGTTCCCCTCCCTCCCCGACCGCACCGCGGCTGTCCGGCGCTTCATCGCCGGCGGCGTTCGGCATTGCGCTGCACGACCCGGTCGGAATGCCGTCGCGGTCGCCGTCGCCCTCGCCTCGCTTGCGGCGCCCACGCGCCTGTGGGCCGCCGACGACGTGCGCCCGGTAGAACTCGACATCGACAACGTGCGCGCCCAGGTCACCGCCATCGACGCCGACCTCAAGCGCGCGATCGCAAAGGAAAAGCGCTACCCGATCGAGCAGGGCTACTTTGAAGCGCAGTTGGCCTACGAGCGCGGCAACCTTGCCCTGGCTTCGATCCGCCTGATGGACCTGGTGAACAACCCGGACTTCCAGAAGCGCTCGGAATACGGCGATGGCCTGTTCCTGCTCGGCGATTGCCTGTTCCGCCAGCGCAACTGGTTCGGCGCGCGCAAGTACCTCGACCTCGTCGTGCGCCAGCCGAGCAACAAGCACTTCCAGGTCGCCCTGCAGGAGTTGGCCGACATCGCCGCCCGCCTGCATCGGATTGAGGAGGTCGAGCAATACGCGAAGAAGCTCGACGCGATCCCGGCCGGCCCACGCAAGAGCGAACTCTTCTACCAATTCGGGCGCTCCTTCTTCTCTGCCAAGGTGCTCGATCGCGCGGTCGGACTGCTCGACCAGATCCCCGTCGGCGAGCCGCGTTGGCCGAACGCCCGCTTCTACATCGGTGCCGCCCATGTCGCGCGCGGTCGCCACGAGCAGGCCATCTTGGAATTCCAGTCGATCGTCGCGGCCGCCAAGGTGCAGGACGCGGCGCGCCGGCCCGCAAACGACGTCCTCGATTTCGCGAATGTCGCGCTCGGTCGACTGCTCATGCAGGCCAAGAAGTTCGACGCCGCCGCAAACCACTACCGCGCGGTCGACCGCAACTCGCCCATCTACGAGGAGTCGCTTTTCGAACTCGCGGCCCTGCACGTGGCTGCCGAGAAGCCCCAGGCCGCTCTCGAAGTGCTCGACGTGCTGCTCTTGACGGTCAGCGACGACAACGTGGCTGTGCAGGCTGCGGTGCTGCGCGGGCGCATCAACATGCTGGCGAAGCAGTACGATCAGGCCGACGCCGCGTACCAGGACGTGGTCGAGAGATACAGCTCGATCACCGGAGAACTCACCCGGTTTGCCGCTTCAGACAAGAACCTCGAACTCTTCTTCTCGTGGCTGCTCAACCGCGCGTCGGAGGAGTACACGGTCGTACGGCCCGTCTCCGACCGCGTCGCCAAGTACATCGAGACGGACGAGGACATGCTGCGGGTCGTCAGCCTGTTCGACGAGATGGCAGTCGAGCGCCGCGACGTGAAGGAGTCTCAGAAGCTCGCCACGTCGATCGAAATGGCGCTCAAAGATACGACGCTGAACATGTTCCCCGAGTTGAAAGATAGCTGGCAGCGCGTGGCCGAGAGCCAGAATCGCGTGGTCGAAATCGGCCGGCGCGTCACCGACCTCATGCGCACGCTGGCCCTGCCGCACATGAACGGTGAAGAGCGCACGAAGGCCGATGTGTTCCTGGCAAACCGCAGGCGGTTGGAGGCTGCGTTTTCAAAAATCCCCGCCACCCAAGGGGATTTCGTGTTGCGCCAGAACCGCGTCGATACCGGCTTTGCCAACCTCTCCGCCGACGTGGGCATCTTGAAGGCCAACTTGGAGCAGGTACGCCAGCAACTCCTGTCTGTAGAGAAGATGCTCAACGACCGCGTGTTCGGCGAACAGGGACTCGTGCTTGAAAAGGCGCGCGAAGACGAGATTCGCGCCGGGCTCCAGAGCGAGAAGGACAACATCCGCCGGGTGTACCGCGAGATCGAAGAAGCCACCCAGAGCGTCGAAGTCGATGCCCAGGCCGTGGGCGCCGGCGACTCCGTGACGACCGACGAAAACCGCATCCGCTTGCAGTTGCTGACCGCCCAGCGCGTCGAGCATGGCCACGCCGCCCTGGTGCTTGAGCGCACGAACCGCAGCGTCGAAGACACGGCTCGGCTGCAGCAGGCGCGCACCGTCTTGGATCAGCTGGTCGAGTCGATGAGCGGACTGCTTACGGCCATCGCGGCGCGCGCCAACGACCGGATCGCCGGGATTGCGACCGTGCTGGCCCAGGAAAAGCGCAACATCGCTGAGTACAACTCGCTCGTGCGCAACTACGAAGAGGACTCCAAGCAGCTGTCGCGTCAGGTCGGCTACGGCATGATCCGGGCTGCGGAGAAGCGGTTGGCCGACATCCTGCTCGAAGCCGACCTTGGCCGCGTCGACGTTGCCTGGCAGCGCAAGCAGCAGAAATCGAGTGCCATTCGAGAACTGCAGGACGAGCGGTCGCAACGCATCCGCAGCCTCGGCGAGGTCTTGAACAACCTGATCGGCGACAGTGCGGAGGTGGAGCCATGATCCACCACGCACCGCGGGGCAAAAACCAAGGGCGCCGTCTGCGCTGGCTCGTCTGGGCCAGCCTGCTCGCGCTGTGCATCGGTGCCGACGCCTTGAGCGGAGCCGACGCAGCCGCCGCGGGTGCCGTGCGCCTGATGCCGCCGTACCGCACCCGAGGCGACGCGATCGACGATCCGGTCCAACTCAAGAGCGAGCGCAAGGCGTTTCAGGCCGCCTATGAGGGCTACCGTCTCGCCGCCAAGGAGTACCGCGACGAAGTGCGCGAGTTCATCTCCAAAGAAGTGCGCCAGCGCCAGCAGAACATCGCATCGAGCTATCAGGGTCAAACCGATCAGTTGGAGCAGCAGCAATTCGACCTGCGCCGCGACGCCATCGCCCGCCTCGAAGACTTCATCTTCCGCCACCGCGATCACGAGCGCTACACGCCTGACGTGATGTTCCGGCTCGCTGAACTGTACTACGAGGACACGATCGCGTCGTACAACCGTGCACAAGACAACTTCCAGCGCGAGGTGGACCTCTACAGCCGCGGCAAACTGCTTGACCCGCCGTCGGACAGCGACCGCGACTTCAGCCGCTCGGTGGCGCTGTACAAGTACCTGCACTGGACGCCCGAAGGCGCGAAGATGCCGACACTTTCCGGCAGGTTGGAAGGCATCACGCTCCCCAAGCGCTGGCCCACCTACGCTATGGCCGACGCGGCGATGTACCTGCAGGGCTACTGCGAGTACGAGTCGGGAGACATCCAGAAGGCCATCGCGACCCTGAGCGCACTCGAAGACCACTACCCCCAGTCGAAGTACGTCGCGGAGGCGTGGCTGCGCGTCGGTGAAATGTACTTCGACGACAATGAGTTCGAGCAAGCGGCGGACGCCTACCAAAAAGCAGCGAAGCGCGCCTTCGAGACCAAGGACCACAAAAACTACGCCCTCGCGCTCTACAAGCTCGGCTGGTCGAACTTCCAGTTGTACCGGTACCCGGACGCCGTGCGCTGGTTCCAGAAGCTGATCGAATTCGAGGACGCGCAAAGCCTGTCGAAGGACGCCAAGGACAAGAAGGCCTCCGAACTCGACCTCCGCAAGGAAGCGATCGAGTACCTCGCCAAGTCGCTCGCGGAACCCACTTGGGACGACGACGGCTGCGACGACTTCGGTTCCGAGACCTCGAAGGGCGCCTGCACGATTCTCGACCCGCGCCTGCGACCGAGACTGTACGTGGCTTCGGTGCTGCCGCCGAAGTACGACGACTTCCCCAACTGGCAGAAAAGCCTTCAGGGCGAGGCCCTGCAAAAAGTGTCGACCGCGCTGGCCGCACGCGAGGCGGTGCGCAAGGACTTGATCAACGGGCGGCCCTACGTTTTCGACATCCTCGTGACCTACGGCAACACGCTGTACGACCAGAAGGAAGACGACTACTACCGCCAGGCCGTACAAGTGCTCGGCTTCGTCGTCGAGAACTATCCGATGTCGCGCGAGGCACAGGACCTGCAGCGCAAGATCATCAAGTCGGTCGACATCCTCGCCGCCGCCGCCGCGAGCTACCAGGCGATGCTGGCCAAGCACAAGTCCGGCGAGAAGGTGCTGCAGCCCGACGAGGTGACCGATGCGACGATCGGTCTGGCGATGGCGCTGGGCGATCAGGAACGCCAAGTCCAGGAGCGCCGCCGCTACCTGCAGATGTTCGGCAAGGATACGGCGTGGTACCAGAAGTGGGGCGCCGACAAGGACCTCGCGGCTCAGGTCGAAGACACAGTTTCCAAGGTCCGCTACGACTTCGCGCTGCTGAACCATGCACAGGCCCAACAGTTGCGCATTGCGGGCGACGAAGAGGGCGCGCTGCGCAAATACGGCGAGGCTGCGCGGGAATACGAAATCCTGCTGCGCTCCGACATGGAGTCGCCGAACGCGTACAACCTCGCATGGACCCTGGCAGAAGTCCTGTACTTCTCGGGCAAGCGTTGCGACGCGCTGCGCACGAAGGAGCGCGATCTGTTGCGCATCAAGGACCCGAAGACCGGCGAAGAAGGCAACCTGGTGCCATATCCGGACAACCTTGCGCCCCAGGTCGTCAGCGCCTGCGACCAGATGAGGAAGTCCATCGAGTACTACGCCCTCGTACGCGACTGGAAGGGCCAGCGCACGCGCGACGCGGAAGGCAAACCGATGGACTTTCGCGAGCAGGCGGGCCTGTCGGCGTTGGCGGCGTCGAACCTTGTGCTGAACGCGCGCGCCGCCTACCCGTTGAGCCAGAAAGACCGGATGGAGACGCGCAACCTGCCCGACATTCGGCCGAGTTCCAAGCAGGACGAAGAAGACCAGAAGGTGGTCGAGAACACGGACGGCATCGTGCGCGTCAAGCCGCAGCTGCTCGACGCCGGCGCGGTGGACTGGATCCAGCAAGTCGATGCGTATGTCACGAGCAACTTGGAGATGGCGAAAGACCCTTCGACGATCCAGAAGCTGGCGCTGCAGGTGTCTGAGTTGCTCTACAAAAATAGGCAGTTCGACCCGTGGAAAGAGGGTGAGACGCCGAAAACGCCCGCCGACTTCTGGTCGGCGCGCAAGCGGTTCTGGTGGATCATCGAGAAGTATCCGCAATCGAACCAGGCGATCGAGGCGTTCAAGAACCTGATCACGACGTACCTCCTTGAGAAGGATTACAAGGAGATGCAGCGGGTTGCCGCCTACGGCGAAGAGCACGGCGTCGGCGAGAAGAAGCTGCGCCAAGACGTGTTCAAGACGTTGCACGAGATCGAACTGTCGGCCATCGCAAAGGACGCCGCGGGCCGCTGGGACCGTGCCAATGCGCGCGTGACGGAAGCCGAAAAAGCGAACAGCCCCGACGATGCCGGCCTTGTGCTTGCGGACGCGCGCAAGACCTTCGACGAAGCCGGCGACATGTTCTACGACCTGCGCATGAAGGTCGACAAGCCGAAGGAACAGAAGGCGCTGCTGATGAACTCCGTGCGCGCCTACTACAAGGCTGAGAAGTGGGACAAGTGCTTCAAGGTGCTCAAGGAAGCTGAGGAATTGATGCGTTCGGCCAAAGCCACGACGCCGGTTGAAAAAGAGGAAATCGTCAAGATTCTCGACGAAATCGTGGTGACGCGCGCCAACTTGAACTACCAGTTCTTCAACGTGCCTGAAGCCATCAACGACTACCGGCTGCTCTACGACAACGATCCCAAGGGCAAGAAGGCCGCGGAATACTTGAAGTCGGCAGCGGACCTGGCGTTCTACAATTCGAACTGGGACCTCGCCGTGCAACTCGACAAGGACCTCATCCTGCGCTTCGAGAAGGACCCGGACGCCAAGCGCAAGGAGCTCGTGCAGAAGTCGGCGTGGCGCATTCAGGAGGCGTGGCAGAAGAAGGGCGACATCAACAAGCAGATCGACGGGCTGGAGTCCTTTATCGCGCGCTACCAGGCGGACAAGGCGGTCTCCGCCAAGGTCTTCAAGGCCTATGGAATGATTGCGGAAATCTACGAGAGCCGCGGCGACCGCAAGAATTCGGAGCGGCTCTTCAAGCGCATCGTCGAAGCGTTCGACAAGGGCTTTTTCGAGAAGAACGGCGGCCCCGAAGCGACCGCAGCGGCGCAGTCAGTCTTCATGCTAATGAAGCCGCGCTACGATACGTTCATGGCGACGAAGCTCGTCGAAAACAACAAGCTGAGCCCAACCAAGCGCATGGAAGACCTCCAGAAGCAGGTCAAGGACATGATGGACGTCGTGCTCGGCGCGATGGTCAAGCAGAAGAATCCGCAGACCGGTGCGATGGAAGAAACGCGCACGGGCAAGGACGGCTTGTTCAACGAGTACAAGGAGAAGGTCGCTGCCTACGGGTCGCAGAATTGGTCGTACGCGGCGTACCTGTACCGCGGCAAGATGCTGCAGTACCTCGCACGCAGCATCTACAACGCGCCGCGACCTGAGATGTCCGACGAGGAGTTGGAGCAGTACGAGGAAATCCTCGAGCAATTCGGCGGCCAGGTCGAAAACCAGGCGATCCGCTCGCTGGAGACGGCGCTCAAGGACGCAGAATCTAAGGGCCTCGTGAACAACTGGGTAACCGAACTGCGCAAGGCGATGAACCAGTACAAACCCGCCGAGTACCCGCTGCTGAAGGACGAGAAGCGTCTCACGGCCGACCCGGCCGGCACGTTGCCGATGCCGGACAAGGAACTGCGATGAGCGGCGGGCGGCTGACGACGCGACCGCACGGCCCACGAGCCGACCGTGCCGGGAGTTCCGCGGGGAGCGGCCCGTTGGCGCTGTCGTGGCTGGCTTTCGCCATGTCGCTTGGGTTGGCTGCCGCTTGTGGCGGCGCTCAGACCGTCAACGAAGACACGCCGCCCGCGCCCGCCGGCGCGCCAGAAGCAGGAGAGGAGGCGCCCGCGCCGCCCCCACAGGAAGCCGCCGCTGCCGCCGCTGCCGACCCGACCTCTGCGCCTGTCGAGACCGCGACGGCAGCCCCCGCTGCGCCGACGGCTACCGTGGCCGGCGAGCCAGGCGCCACGCCGGGTGCAGCCGCGGGCCAAGCCGGTGAGGGGGTTCCCGCCGCGAATGGCTCGGAAGAACAGGACATTCGGCAGGTGAATTCGCCGGCGGAGATCCAGATTCACGAGGGCGTGACGCTGCTGCGCGACCACAACCTCTTCGACGCCCGCCAGAAGCTGCAGAGCGCCACGCAGGCGGACCCGAAGTCTGCGACCGCCTGGTACAACCTCGCGTTAACGCACCACCGCATCGGCAACCTGGACGATGCGATGGAGGCTGTCGGCAAGGCAGTTGACCTGAACCCGACGTATTCGCGGGCGGTCGTCCTGCAGTCGGTGCTGAACCTGCGCCGTGGCGAGGCGGCAGCGGCGCTGGCCGTGCTCGAAAAGGCTCTGGGGCGCCGGCCCGCCGACGTGATGTTGTTGGGGGCCAAGGCGAGAGTGCTGGTCGAGTTGCGCGAATACCAGAAGGCGCTCGACATCGGCATCGTGGCGAGCAAGCTCGACTACACGAATCCAGAAGTATTGCGTTATGTTGCTGAGGCCTATCTGGGCCTGGGACGCGAGGGCCTGGCAAAGCTCGCGCTGGATCGCGCGTTCCAGACGTACACCGGCGATCAGGAAGACGATCTTGGCAGCGGGAGCGCGGCTGGTGCCCCGGCTGCACCGGGGGCGCCTGCGCCGGCGCCGACGGCGGCAGCGGCGAGGAGCGCGCGCAAGCAGTACGACATCCGGGCATCGCGGGGTGGCGGCAGCCAGCGCGGCGTGGGGTCTGAGTCGCTGGAGCGCGACGCCGGCGTGGCCCACATCTACTACTTGTACGGCCGCATGGCGCTGAAGCGGGAATCGTGGGTGGAGGCGCGCGAGCACTTCCTCCAGGCGACGAAGTTGCGCGGCGACTATGGCGAGGCGTGGAACAGCCTGGGCGTGTGCTGGCTGGTGGCGAAGAAGGGCGAAGAAGCGATCGAGGCGCTGACACGCGCCCTTGAGATCAACCCGACGAGTTTCGAGGCGCGCGTGAACCTAGGTTCGGCGTACCGCATCAGCAAAGATCCGGACAAGGCCAACAAGGCGAAGAACGAATACGAACGCGCGATGAAGCAGGACCCGCGCAATCCGGCGCCGCATTTCAACCTCGGCATCCTGTACCTCGAGAGTCCGATGCAGGATGTGCCCGATGGCGTCCAGCGCTTCCAGAAGGCGATCGACTATTTCAACGTCTACCGCGACTTGAAGGGCGCCGGCAACAAGGACGACAAGGACCCGCTGGACGACTACATTCAGGAGGCCGTGCGCTACCGCAAGATCGAGGAAGACAAGCGCAAGCAGAAGGACAAGGCCGAGGTCGAGGCTGCCGAGGACAAAAAGAAGCGCGGCGAAGATGCCGCCAAGAAGGCGGAAGACGACGCGCGCAAGGCCGAGGAGGATGCGAAGAAGAAGGCAGAAGAGGAGGCCAAGCAGGCGCAGGAGGCGACCCAACCTGCGCCGCCCGGCGACACGCCTCCCCCAGGCAATCCGACACCGCCGCCGCCCGCCGATCCCAGTCCGCCGCCGCCTCCGAGCGATACCGCGCCTCCGCCGCCCAGCGACCCGTCGCCCCCGCCGCCGTCGGATCCCGCGCCTCCTCCTCCGCCCGGCGATGCGCCCCCGCCGCCGCCTCCGGGCGACACACCGCCGCCCCCTCCGCCCGGCGATGCCCCGCCTGCCGATCCGCCGCCGCCCCCTCCGCCCTGAGCGAGGCCAGGAGATGTCCATGCGCGCCGTCATCACGTTCTTCGTTACCGCCGTGTGCCTGGTGAGTTTTGCCAGCGCTGCGTCGGCGCAGACGGCTGGCAAGGGCAAGATCAAGGGCAAGGGCGACGGAAACATCCGCGTCAACGACGCCGACAAGGGCGCGACGGACCTCGGCGTTATCGACATCGAGGGCCGCATCTACAAGCCGTCGGTGTTCTATGTGCTGGCGCGCTCCGACCTGAGCTACCAAGGCTTGGAGTTTCGTCAGAATTTCACGGACCGGATCGTCAAGGGCGCCATGATGCGACCGTTTTGACAGGAAGCGGCCGTCCTGATTCTCAGCCCCAGACTCGCACGCTCCGCTCGGCGTCGTGCGCCCGCAGCCGACGCTTGTCTATTTTCGCAAGCGCGCTGCGAGCGCCGCCAACACGGGAGCCGGCACGAGCAGCGCCACGTCGCCGCCGAGCGATGCCACTTCGCGCACGAGTTGTGACGACACGAAGAAGTGGCCCTTTTCCGTCATCATGAACACCGTTTCGAGTTCGGGTGCGAGCAGGTGGTTCATCGTCGACATCTGGAACTCGTACTCGAAATCCGCCACGCCGCGCAGGCCGCGCAACACGGCCGTTGCCCCGTGGGCCACGGCGGCTTCGACGAGCAGACCCTCGAACACGGTAACCGACACGCGCGCGTCGTGGGCAAAGACCTCGCGAATGTGATCGCGCCGTTCCTCGAGCGTGAACATCGCCTGCTTGTTGACGTTGTGTGCCAGCGCCATCACCACGCGGTCGAACACGCGCAGGCCGCGCTCCACGATGTTGACGTGGCCGATCGTGAGCGGGTCGAACGACCCCGGGTAGAACGCAACGGTGCCGGCGCGCAAAGGATTCTCCGCGCGTACGGCGTCGCCGGCACGGGCGCGGTGCAGCGCGGGGAGTGAGGTCACTGGGGTGTCCTTGTGTGCATCATTCTGCGGGCTTGTCGTCGTCCTGCCGGCGCCATTCGCCTTGGCGCATGGGCGCTTCCCACAAGTCCTGCAACACTTCCTTCGGGTCTTGCACTTCGTCGAGCGCGGTGGTGTCGAAGGCGTCGCCGTGGTCCTGCTCCTCGGGCCATTCTCCGCGCAGGCGCCGATCTTCAGCCGCCTTCACTTCCTTGTCGCGCAGCTTGGCGAGTTGCTTCTTGTCCATGCCCTGGGCCAGCACACGCAGGCGCGTGTTCGTGTGAAACGTCAGCCACATGACGAAGTGAATCGGGTGGAAGTGGTACAGCACGCCATCCCACGCGCCTCCCGTTTCCAGACCGATGTGCTTGGCGACGTCGTCAGTGAGCCACACGTAGGGCAGGGCGCGCGTGACGTGCCGGGCAAACAGGGTGTCGCGCCAGTTGCCGCGCTCGTCCTGTAGCGCAGTCTTGAACTGCTCGACGCGTTCGCTCCAGCCTTGCGCGGCCGCCATCGACTTGATCCAGTCCACCTGGTCGGACCACTCCGACACATGCCGGGTGATCGCCTTGCGAACCCGGCGGGCCAGGGCACCGTCGGCACCGGGCAGTCGCGCGGTCTGGAAGAAGGCCTGCACCTCGTCGCCAGCGACGCTGCGGCGGCTCGTCAGCAGGTCCTTGCCGCGTTGGGTGGCGCGCGCAACCTCGTCCGGCAGTACCGTCCGCAACAAGTCCTCGCTGTCGCACACGAGGTTGTCGTCCGTGTCGGATTCGACCTCGTACCAGTGCTCGCTGTGTACGCCGAGCAGGTCGACGATCTGGCGCCAGCGGCCGTCGGCAAATACCTCGATGTGCAGCACGCCCTCGCTCGCGCCTTCGTCGCCGAACACGCCCACGCGCCCGATCATCTTGCCGGCGCCGACACGCGTCTGGTCGGAGCCGTCGACCGCGAACAGCGCCACGTCGCCGCGTTTCAGCGCATCGAGGTGCTGGCCGACTTCGAGGTATGGGCGGTAGTTGACCGACGATGGGTCGGCGAAATCGTTGGTCTCCTCCTCGCCTTCAGCTCCACCTTCGCCGACCGCGTCCTTCGCCTTCGCCGCAGCCTTGTCGTCCTTGCCCTGCTTCCCCTTCTTGCCCTTCGGCTGGGCTTTTGCCTTGGGCGCGCCCGGATCCGTCTTGGGGGCCTTGTCTGCCACGCGCGCCGCCGGCTCTTCCTCGACGGCGCCACCCACCTTGCCGCGCCGGGTGTTCGACACCCACTCCGGTGCGACGTCCCAGTTTTTCGGGTCGTCGAAATCGCGGTCCTTGTACTGGTCGGACGTGCGGTCCTTGTCGGGGTCGAACATGCGCAAGTGCATGTACAGCGAGAAAAAGACGAACTTCTTCTTGTCGTCCTTGGGATCGAACGGCACCTCATGGCGCACAAGCACGAAGTTGTTCGAGCCGAGTTCGGGCGACTGGCCGTTGCGGGCCGCGACGACGATGCCATCCATCATCGCGAGGACCGGCGCGCCCTCGGCGGTGTGGACGTGTGTGCCGCCGTGCCATTGCCCGCCGAGGCCGAGCGGATAGTACCCCCCGGCTTCGGACTGTTCGGCGTTGGCGTAGTAGAGCTCGGCCAACTGCGCGACTTTGTCCTTCGTCAGCAGCGAAGCGATCGAGACGCCCTTCTGCAACTCGATCGGGAAGGCGTTGTGCTCCTTCGTCAACCCTTGCAGCAAGCGGGCCCAATCGAACCCAGGGCCGGGGTCGAACTTCTGCGGCGTCAGGTGCATGTGGCCGTACAAGCCGATCTTCGAGGTGTCGAGTTCCTTGGGAACCTGCCAGATGATCTCGCCGCGTTCGTCGACCGGCGCGGCCAGCAGCAGCTTCGGAAAATGGACGTTCAGTTCGCGCAGCAACTTGATGAGCGCATCGTATTGCGCGTCGGTGAAACCCCAACTGCGCCACGGCACGCCGTTGATCTCGACCACGTCCGACATGCGGCGCTGGCCGCCTTGGGCGAACTGGTCGGCGATGCCCACCTTGGCGGGATCGACCGCGTCGACGGACTGGGCGAAGTTCGACTGCGGGCAGTTCATGTCCAGCCCGATAGAGAACTTGTTGACGTTGCCGCGCAATTCCGACGCCGCATGCAGGGCCATCATGACGGGATCGACGCCCTGGTAGATCGTGCCGTCCCAATCGATCATGAAATGCGTCGAGAATCCGCGCATCTTCAGGATGCGGAAGCACTCGCGCGAACTCGTTGTGATGTCCGTGTGGATGACCATCATGTCGACGAGGTTCTGGGCGCCGGCGAGATCGTGCACCGGCCCCGTCTCGCCCGGCCGCGGCACCACGTACTGGCTGTTCGGGTCGGGGTGCATCAGCTTGGAAAAATCCCACGACGGGTCGTCGAGGAACGTGACGACGCGGGCATCCTGGATCACGCGCCGCTCGCCCCCGACGATGATCGAATCGCGCGCGTTGGCGGGGCCGCCCTCGCGAATCGTGTTGCGCAGACCCGGCACGTCGGCCTGGGCGAGTTGTTGGAGGTCGCGAGCCATGTGCAATCAGCTCCCGCGGATGGCGCGCACGATCTTGCGCAGGATCAGGAAGGTGATGAGTAGCGCGACAAGCCCGCCGATCACCAGCACGACGAGGCCGAGCACGACGTAGAGCTTGTACCCGAGCAGGTCTTGGAGCTTGGCCACCGTGCCGCGCACGCCCCGTTCCACTTTCTGGCGGAACTCCAGCTTGGCCGGCAGCGAGGTCACGAACGCTTGGGTGTCGAGCTTGACGGTGTCGCCGCGCACGAGGCTCGGATCGAGGTCGATGGCCAGCCGCAGGTTCAGTTCCTGGCCGGCGTCTTCGGGCTGCTGGTGGGTGAAGTCGATGACGAGCGGCCCGACCGCTTCGGCCATCGCGGTTGCCACCTCGCCCGCAAGGTTTTCCTCTTTGTCGACCATGCGGAACGTGCCGCCCGTGCGCTCCGCGAGCAGACGCAGCCGATCGAGTTCGTGCGGTTGGCCCAACATGCCGAGGCCGACCGCGAAGACGCGCACTCCGGCTGCCCGCGCCGTGCCGATCCAATGGGCCGCGCGCGTCTTGAACTCCAATTGTTCGGCGGCGACGCGGCGGCGCAGAAAATCGGCCATGCATTCCGCGAACTTCTTGCGCTCGCCGACGAAAATCGCGCACGACTTCGGTGGCGTCTCCTGGCACAACTGCAAGTCGCGAAAGTAACCGTCGCGGCCGTCGCTGACGATGATCAGGGCCTTGCGCTCCTCGGGGCGTGCGTCCTGCACCAGCAGCTTGAGCGCCTCGTCGAAGGCCGACGTCTGGTAGTCGAGCTCTTCGCCCTTCATCTCGCGGTTCTTGCGCTCCGTCTCCTGGATCGAGGTGTTCTCCGCACTGAACTCGCCGAAGCCCTTGAGCGCCTCGCGCGGCGGCTTGCAATAGCGCGCGTGGCTCCAGAAGGGCTTGCCGAGGTTGAACAGGCGCGGAAAGTAGCCCTCGTACGTTGCGAGATCACCCTTGAGGATCGTGACGATCGCCTTGGTGTTGCCGGTCATGCCGCACAGGTCGGTGCCAGGCGGCGGCGGCGGACTCTCCTTGCCCGGCGGGCCCGCGAGCGTGATCTCGCCACCTGAGGCCGCTTCGGCGCGCGCATCTCGGCACGCCGCCTTGGATTCCTCGACATCGCTGAGCAGCCCGCCCTTGCCCTTCAGCCCCAGCCACTTCTGGATGCGGTCGGCGTACCAGACGAGGTTGACGCGGTCGGTCTTTGCGAGCGGCTTGAACGCGGCCAGCAGCGCTTCCTTGAGGCGGCGACCGAGGCTGCCCTCGCGCAACGACGGGTCCTGATAGCCGGCCGCGAGCAGGACCACCGCGTTCTGCAGGCCCGCCTTGTCGCCGGGCTGGAGCTTGCCGTCCTTACGGTTCTCCAGCGGTTGGCCGAGCTTGAACTGGATGTAGGGCGCCCTGCTCTTGACCTTGCCGTCGACGACCTTGATCGCCTTGATCGCCTTGGGCTGAATCGGCTTGCCGAGGCGGTCGAGCACCGTCGCCAGCACGCGCACCTTGGGCCACTGCGAAAGATCCACGTGGTGGATGCGCGCCTGCGGCAGCTCGATCGGCGGGGCCCCCACGACCGGCGTCGCCTCGCCTGCGTCCGCGGCCGGAATGGCGGCGCTGAACACTAGCGCGAGGCCCGCGGGCCCGATCCAACGGAAGCGGCCTGTCATGTGCTGAACGGGAAAGGCTTGAGGGAGAACCGGCCAGCCACGTGGCGTTCGCGCTCGGTGCCGTCGGGGCCGATCAGGGCGACCTCGACCGCGTACTCGCCCGGCACGAGTCGGGAGAACGGGTACGGGGTCGTCATCGCCACGCGCGTCCCGCTGTCGGCCGCCTGCAGCGTGCGCCAGCGCTGCCCCGCGTGCGCCACCTCCAACGCGATCTGGCAGCCGCGCGGCGTCTGGGCATCGACCTCGATCGAAAACGCCGCACCGGGGAAAAGAGCTTGCCCGTCCAGCGCGACCCATGCACCCGACGGCCACCAAGCGGGCACCGCCACCGCCACCGTGCTGGCCGCAGCGGCGCCGGTACACAGGTGCAGAAAGGTCCGGCGCTCCATGAAGCGGCAATCTAGCGGCAGGGGCGCCAAACGACAAGCGTGGCGCGAATCCAGGAGCCACCACCGACTCCCATCCCCGGCTTCAGGGGGCACCACCGTGACGCCAACCCGTCGGTTCGCATGGCCGTCCGCCGACGCGCAGCGCCACCTGGCCAGCGGGGCCAGGCCGGACACGACCGATGCGCTGGGCTGCGGCGCCCGCGGCACGCACGATGCGATCGACGCGAGCCCCGGGTGGGGCGGCCAGCAGCAGCGCATAGTCGTCGCCTCCGGCTGCGCACGCCGCACGCCAGTCGAGGCCCGCCGCCTCGCACTCTGATGCGCCAACTGGCCCCAGCCAAAGGGGCAGCGGGATTTCGAGATCGAGCGCCACCCCGCTGGCTGCGGCGAGCCGACTCGCGTCGAGACCGAGACCGTCGGAGATGTCGATGCAGGCCCAGCGCCCGCCGCCGCGCCGTTGCAGGCCGACGCCCGCGCTGACCTGCGGCAGCGGCCACAGGTGATGCGCGACGGCATTCAGGCGCCAGCCGTCGTCGGTGGGTGCTGGACCCGCGCGCAACAGCGCGAGCCCGAGCGCTGCGGCTCCCACTGTGCCGATCAACCACACGATGTCGCCGACCTGGGCCGTCGCGCGGGTCAGCGCCGGGCCGGCCAGGTCGCCGAGGCCCGTCGTCGTCCAACGCGCGGGCCCGTTCGAAAACCCGACGTCGCCGCCCGCCACCGCGGCACCGCACACATCCGCCAGGGCCGCGAGCCCGCGCGCCGCCGCCAGCACGGGTTCTAACGGCGCATCCAGCGGCAGTTCGAGGGCGAGCAACAACAGTCGTGGCCGTGCACCCATCGCGGCCAGGTCCGAAAGTGTCACGGCCGCCGCGCGGAAGCCGATCGCAGCGGCAGGCGTGCGTTCCGGCAGCCAGTCCACGCCTTCGACCACCGAGTCGATCGTGGCCACGACGCGGCGCTGGCCCGGCACCCAGACAAGGCCGTCGTCTCCATTGCCGACTTCGACATCGCCACGATCTCGGTCGAAGATCGCGCGCAGGGCGGCGATCAACCCGACTTCGCCGAGCTCACCGACGGTCATGATTCCGGGCGCGTTGCGCCTGCAACTCCGTCGAGCCGGGCCATCGCGTCGCGCCAGGCGGCGATGCGGACGAATGCTTGCGGTCCCAGTCGGGTCTCCAACGTCTGGAGATCGCGCAGGTCGCGCTCACCGAGGCCGGTCGGCACGTCGACCGCCAAGCGCACAATCAGGGCCCCGCGCGTTCCCGGCACCCGCCCGCGCGACAGCACCACCGACGGCAGCCCGCGCCCCGCGATGCGGAATTCGCGCTCGGGCGGCGTGCCCGCCGGTACTGCCAGCCACTCGGCGCCTTCCAGGGTCGGGACTCGCACGCGCGCGCCCCCGGCCAGTTGACTCCACGTGAGCGGCAGCACGGTGACCAGATCGTCGCCTTGGACCCCCAGCAGGGGATGAGCCTCGACGCGCACATCGACGAGCAGGTCACCGGGCCCGCTCGCAACCGCCGTCACCTCGCCGGCGCTACGCACGCGCAACACCGTGCGCCCTGCCGTGCGTGACGGCACCTCGACCACGACGTGTTTCGTCTGTTCCACGCTGCCCGTGCCGCTGCACACCGCGCACGCCGCCAGCAGCACGGCGCCGCGGCCTGCGCAGAACCCGCAGCGCTGGTCCGTCCGCCGCAAGCCGACGCGCACCTGGCCGTGGCCCAGGCAGACGTGGCACACCGGGTTGCGGCCAGGCTCCGTCGTGCCCTCCCCGGCGCAGGTACCGCACGACGCTGGCCACACGGCCGCCACTTCGATGCGCCCGCCGAGCGCCGCGACCGCAAACGGCACTGCGGCTTCGACCCGCAGGTCGCGCCCTCGCTCCCGACCGGGCAACGCCGCAGGACGCCGCCGCAACCGCGTGACGACGAGATCGAGCACATCCAACGCCCGCTCTGCGCGCGGGTCTTCCACGAGGCGCAGCGGATCCTTGAGCAGCAGGACACGGTCGTAGTGCAGGCGCCGACCGGGGTCGCTCAAGTCGGTGTAAGCGGCGGCAATCTGTTTGAAGCAGTCCGCCGCGCGCTCCGAGCCACCCTGGCGATCCGGGTGGTACAGCCGCGACAGCCTGCGGTAACTGTCCTTGATTGTGGCGGAATCCGCGCGCACCGGCAGGCCGAGCACGCGGTAGTGGTCCGGGGTGTAGACATCCATGGGCGGGCGCGCGCAGTTCTGGCCCGAGCCGGGCCGACTAGCTGAAGTCCTTGTACATGACCTCGGTGATCCGGAACGCAGATTTCTCCAGGTCCCGCAGCGCACCCTGAATCTTGTTGAGGTCCGTCGTTTCCGACGCACGCCGGGCCCCCTCGAGGTCTGACCGGATCTGGTTCAGTTCGCCCTCGGTCAGGTAGTTCGCGGACTCAGCCAGCGACCGCTCCGTCGTGTACACCAGGCCCGTGATCCGGCGGCGCGCTTCCGACAACTCGACGTTCATCCGGTCGGCATCGACGTACTGCTCCGCCTCGCTGAGGATGCGCTCGATCGCCGACTCGGTCAGCCCCGACGTTGCCCGTACGCGAATCTGCTGCTCGCGCTTCGTGCCGAGGTCGCGCGCGCTCACGGACAGGATGCCGTTGGCGTCGATCGAGAACGTCACCTCGATCTTCGGCACGCCGCGCAGGGCCGGTGGGATGCCGACGAGTTCGAAGCGCGCCAGGCTCGTGTTGTCCGTCGCCATCGGGCGTTCACCCTGCAGCACGTGGATGTTGACCAGCGGCTGGTAGTCCTCCGATGTCGTGAAGACTTCGGTCACGCTGCACGGCACGGTGACGTTGCGAGGAATGAGCTTCGTGAACACGCCGCCCGCCGTCTCGATGCCGAGTGACAGCGGGTTGACATCGAGCAGCACGACCTCGCCCACGTCACCGGCCAGAATCGCGCCCTGGATCGCCGCACCGACCGCGACGGCCTCGTCCGGGTTCACGGTACGGTTCGGCTGCCGCCCGAAAAAATCCGCAACGGCCTTCTGCACCAAAGGCATCTTCGTCATGCCGCCGACCAGCAGCACGTCGGTGATCTGGGCCGTCTGGATGCCCGCCGCCTCGATGGCATCCTTGCAGTGCATGATCGTCTGATCGACCAGATCTTGGGTCATCTGCTCCAGTTCGGTGCGCGTCAGCAGCCGGCGCAGGTGCTTGGGCCCCGTCGCGTCGGCGGTCAAGAACGGCAACGAAATTTCAGTTTCCTCGATCGTCGACAGTTCAATCTTGGCGCGTTCGGCGGCGTCCTTCAGGCGCTGCAAGGCGACCGGGTCGGCATGCAGGTCGATCGACGTGTCGTTGCGAAAGCCCTCGATGAAGGCGTCCACCAGGCGCGCATCGATGTCTTCGCCGCCCAGAAATGTGTCGCCGTGGGTCGCCTTGACCTGAAACACGCCGTTGGCGAACTCAAGCACCGAAATATCGAACGTGCCGCCACCCAAGTCGTACACCGCGATCGTGCCCGACTGTTCGGCGTTGATGCCATAGGCGAGCGCGGCCGCCGTGGGTTCGTTGATGATGCGCACCACGTTCAGACCCGCGAGCCGGCCGGCATCGCGCGTCGCCTGGCGCTGGCTGTCGTCGAAGTACGCGGGTACGGTGATGACCGCATCCTTGACGCTGGACTCGATGTATTCTTGGGCCGCGTCACGGAGTTGGCGCAGGATGAACGCGCCCACTTCCGGCGGCGTGTGGCGCTTGCCGTGCACCAACACGCAGGCGTCGCCGTTGTCGACGGCTCCGATCTTGAAAGGCGCCGTCATCTGCATGCGCTGGACTTCGGGCGACTTGAGCTTGCGCCCCATCATGCGCTTGGTCGCGAAGACCGTGTTCTGGGGATTCGCGACTGCCTGGCGCTTGGCGATGTTGCCAACAAGGCGCTGCCCGTCGGGCGTAAAGGCGACCATCGATGGCGTGGTGCGCGACCCCTCGGAGTTGGGGATGACGTGCGCCACCCCACCCTCGTACATGCACACGCACGAGTTCGTCGTTCCGAGATCGATACCGATGACCTTGTCCATCTATCACCCAGGGCCAGCAGGCCGTTCGACCGACGCGTGCCTAAAGCGTTGTACACTCACGAGTGCCGCTGGGATCGACGCATGCGCAGCGCGGCCACCGGTCGCCCGCAGCGCGGTTGAAGCATCGCGCCAATTGGCGTCGTTGGTCAACTGTAGCGCTGGGGATGCGAGCGTCAACTTCCGTCAGAATCTGAACTGCGCCGCACTTCGCCGTGCTCGTCGGCTTCCGTCCGGCGCCGGGCCGCCTCCTGGCGTTCCTTGTCGGGGTCTGCGGCGTAGCGATAGCGGTACTGCTTGCCGCGCCGGTAGCCCTTGCCGTAGTAGTACCCGTAGCCCGGTCCCCGTGTGGCCGTCCGCGACAGCACGATGCCCAAAATCGTCGCATTCACGCTGCGAAGAGAGTGTATCGCCTGGTCCACTTCTTCGCGCTTGGTCTTCTCGGAGTGGACGACGACGACGACCCCATCGACGAGCGACGCGATCACGAGAGCATCCGACACGATCTCGACAGGCGGCGAATCGAACACCACCGTCTCGTAGCGCTCCTGCAATTGCCGCAGCAGTTCCTTGAACCGATCGGTGTGCAGCACCTCGGCCGGATTCGGCGGCAGCGGCCCGCACGGCAGCACGTCGAGGCCGGGCACTTCGGTGCGCTGGACCAGATCGCCGATGTTCTGGTGGCCGAGGATGAAACTCGTCAGGCCGACCTCGTTCGAGACCCCAAAGATCTTGTGCATACGTGGCTTGCGCAGGTCGGTGTCGACGAGCACGCACTTGCCGGAGGACGATGTCAACGCGATGCCGATCGTCGTCGAGGTCGACGTCTTGCCCTCGCGCGGGTTGGCGCTCGTGATCAGGAGCGTGCGCAGGGGCTTGTCGGGGCGCATGAAAAGCAGGTTCGTGCGCACCGACCGCGACGCTTCGGCCACACGCGAGTTCGGTCGGTAGTACGTGTAGAGGTCGCCCTTGCCCTCCGGCACCGGCGAACCGTCGGCTTCACTCGCGGGCAAGAACGTAGGAATTGCTCCAAGGTACGGAACCTTCAGGAAGTTCTCGACGTCGGCGCGGTCCTTGATCGTATTGTCGAGCATGTCGACGACGACCGTGACGGCCGAGCCGATCAGAACCGCGAGCAGGACGGCCAGCAACAAGCTCAAGCGCACGTTGGGGCGCACCGGCACGGTCGGCGTGACGGCGAGATCGAGCACGTTGACGTTGTTGACGCCGACTTCCTTCGTCAGGTCCGTTTCCGCCAACCGGCGCGCCACCTTCTCATAGAACATCTTGTCTTCGTCGGCTTTTGCGATCAGTTGCTCGTGGGCGATGCGCGTCAGCCGGATGTCGGCGTCTTCTTGCTGCGACGCCTTCAACTGCACCAGCAGGTCCGCCTCCTCCGCCACCGCGGCCTGATGGGTCTGCAGCGCCGCGTCGTATAGCGCGCGCACATGCTTGCTCGCCAGCGCGACGAGCTCCTGCATCTGGTGCGTCACGCTTTGCACCTTCGGGTGCTTCTCCAGGTAGGTGGCGCCCAATTCGCGGCGCTTCATCTCGAGTTCGAGGTAGGTCTGCTTCAAGCTGCCCACGAGGCCGTCGCGCATCACGCCGGGCGCCGACGCCGAAAAAATGTCGCGGCTGTGGCGCACGCGCTTGAGTTGCGCCACGTCCTGCTGGGTGCGCAATCGCGTCGCGTGCACCTCGCGTACCGTCCGGTTCAACGCCAGGATCTGGTCGTTGACGGCGAGCCGCCGGTTGTCCGACAGGTCGTTTTCCTTCTCGAACTTGAACAGGGCCTGGCGCGACTTCTGCCGCTTCTCCGCGAGGTCACGGTGGATCGCGCGCAGGTCGGCGTACGCGTCACGCACCACCCGGCGCTTCTGGTCGATGTTGCGATCCTTGTAGGCGGCCATGACCGCGTTGACCACGTCCTTCGCGAATTCTGGATCGCTGTCTTCGAACGAGACCTTGCCCACCATCTGCTCGTCGGGCAGTTCCGCGATCACGCGCCCGGCCAACATCCCGACAGGGTCTGCGTTCGCGATGATGCGTTCCTTCTCCGCACGCGTCAGCGGCTTGTCGACGTCGGCGATGCCGAGAAACCGCTCGTCGCGTGCCAGGCCCAAGCGGTTGACGACGATCGACGCCAGATCGCGCGACACGAGAATCTGTGCTTGCGCCTGGTAGTAGGACCGGTTCGCGCCGTATCCACCGCCCCCCGAGCCCAGGTTGACCACCTCGCTTACGTCGGACAAAACGCGCGGTGGGGACGAGTCGATGTAGACCGTGCCTGTCGCCCGGTACACGGGCTTCTGGTGGCGCACGACGACGATCGCCGCGATCATCACAGCCGCCGCCGTGAACAAGAACCACCACCGACGCAAGCTGAGGATTTCCAGCGCGCGCCGGACCAACGCTTCGACTTGAAGCGCTTCGTCTGCAGCCGGAGCCGGACCTTGCAGCAGGGGGCGGTCCGTGGTCACAGCACGGTCTCCGGAATGTATACGATATCACCTGGTTGCAGCACGAAATTCGCGGCGAGGCCTTGCATGATCTTCTCGACGGGCACCGGAATGCGGCGCTGCCCCGATACATCGTTGCGCGTGACGATGGCAAAGTTTTTCTCTGCCAACGAGCCAAAGCCACCCGCCAGCGTGACCGCTTCAACCACGGACATCTGATCGGTGAACGGAAAGCGCCCGGGCGCCTTCACTTCACCGAGTACGAAGACTTTTTTCGAGTTGAGCGTCTTGACCTGGGCGGTCACCGACGGATTGCGCAGGTAGCCCTGCGCCAGCTTCTGGCGCAGGGAGGCCGCCACCTGGGACGCCGCCAGGCCCTCGACCGTCACGGTCCCGACGAGAGGGAAGTCAATCTGCCCGGACGGCGACACCAAGTAGTTGCCCGACATGCCCGTCTCGTCGTACACGCGCACTTCCAGTTCGTCGCCCGGGCCCAACGCCGCCGACTGGACCGCTGCCCGCACGTCAGCCGGGGCGTCGGCGTAGGTTGTCGGCGCGATGCTGCTGCACGCCGTCGCGGTCACGGCCGCCACGCCAGCGACCACCGCGACGGCAATGCAGACGCCCCGACGGGCAGTTCGAACGCGATCGAAGATGTTTTGCACGCGGTCCTGGTTGTCCGGCTTGCTGCTACTGGCTGTCCGACACTTGGAGACTGACCGATCGAACCGATACACGTGGCCGCACTCCGACCGGTCAACACACCTGTGTCTTCGAACTAGTACCGGACCACGGCGCTGGCATAGATCTCGTGGGCAAAGTAGCTGCCGGAGTCGACGATCGAGTTGCTGTTCGTCTTCAGGACCAGGGCAAACTTGCTGATGTTGCCGCGCAGCGCGTAGCCGGTTTCGATCCCGACCATGCGGCTCACTTCAAACACGGCCTTTGCGCTGCCTTCGAGCAGCTTGTCTTCACGGCGGCGGTCGGTTGCGCTGCCTTCGACGCTCGGCAGCGGCTTGAGGCTGTAGGGTGTGCCTGCGAGCAGGGACACCGCGTTGAAAGCGCCGGACATCGCGTACGTGAAGGCGAAGTTCACCTCGATGTCCATGATGCTGCCCATGCGCTGGCGCAGTTGCGTGCCGATGCGATGCGTGTCCACGTAGTTGCCGAAGAATGCGTCGCGGAAATCGTGGGTATAGCCAAACAACAGGCGCGTCGTCTCCGACGCCCGGACGCCAATCGACAGGCCGGCCAGAAAGCTGTTGTACGACTCGCCCACATCATGATTCGACAGGCCCCAGCCGGCGCCCACTTCAAGGCTGATGCGTTTCGTCAGGGCACCCGCCAAGCCGAGTTTGGCCCGGAACGGCTGCGAACTCGATGCGAGGCCGCGCTTCTCCAGGGTCTTGGCTGAATCGGTCAAATAGCTAAAATCCCAGCTGGAATCGAGCACGGCCGCCGTCTTGGGCAAAAAGCGCCACGATCCCGTCAAGCGCGTCCGGACCGCGTCGCGTTGACCGGCCGAGAAGTTGTCGAACCGGTCCATCGCGTAGGCCGCCATGAACGCGACATTCAACGGGCGCCGCTCGGGAATCTCGCCTGGGTGGAACTCGACACGCACGCCGGCCTCGTTCGCGTTGCTGTTCAGCGATTCCTTGGTGTCCCAGTTGTTTGCTCGCAGCGAACGGTTGAAGTTGTCGAACACGGAAAACGCCAACGCCTTGCGCGCGCCGAACGCCGCGTCGAGGTGGACGGCGCCGCCGACGCCCGTCTGCGCCGAGATCGATTCGACATCGGAGATGTAGATGCGGGCATCTAGGGAGGACTCGAAGGTGAACGCCACGTTGTTCGACGCGTCGTTGGACAGGGCCAGTTTCGGGACGACGCGCAAGGAGGTCGCAGGCCTGATGGACGCAATCGTCTCGTCGCCGGACACGTTGAACAGGTTCGTGTCGTGGTGCCCGGTCAAGTTGAGGCTCGGGTGCAAGGTGAAGTCGCCGCTGCGAATGCCGCGTTCCTTCGCCTGCGCCGGCAAGGTCATCGACGCGGGCTGGGCGGCCGCCATTGCCGGGGCCAGCAGCGCGGCCATGGCGACGGCCAACGCGGCGGGGGCCAGGTGCGTGCGCAAGTCGCGTCGTGTCCGCAGGTCCTGTCGTGGCCCGGCGCCAATCCGCCGGCAGGGGGTAGGCTGTAAATTCTTCAAGTTGGCCACGTCCGTTCCCCTTTTCCGCGTCCGGCCTTGCCCGCTGCCGTCCGCGCTGTCCTGTACCGCTCTCGCGAGTTCGCTTCGATGCGGAGTTCCGAACCTGAGTTCCGCTGTTCAGGCCTGCCCAAGTGTTTCGGGCCCGCTCCTGCAATGCCTAGCCCGGCTTCGATGCGTCCGTGGCGATGAATGGGCTGGCCGACGGCACGACCTCGAGCTTGGGCGCGAGATCGGTCAGGCCTTCGGTCGGATCGATCTCCGGCAAGTCGGGATCGATATTCTTCTCGATGTACGGGCGACCGTCGATTGCGCCGTCGACCGATGGGCCGCCGCAGCCCTTTAGTTGCCCGTCGAGCTCTTCAGCCTTGTTGAAAGCAATGGAAATCTTCACGTACTCGTGTTCCGTGCACTTGTCGTCCTTGCGGGACACGCATTCCTCCATCGCCAGGAAGTTGCTCTCAGCCAGTCGCATCAACCCCTTTATCGTCGTCAGGGCTTCGTTGACGCAATTCACGCGGGTGATGTTCTGCGACTTGCGCGCTTCTTCGAGTTCCGAGAACCCCGAAGCGACCATCTTGTGCATCCGGTCGATGTACGCCTTACCTTGTTCCACCTGCCGGCCCATGCCTGCGAGATCACCCGTCGCCGGTGGCTGGGCTCCCGTCTCTTCGGCGGCGACGCCGGCTGCGACGATCAAGCAGAACCCGCCGACGGCAGCCGCAATCGCCTGCCGAATCACGTCGTTACGGCTCGCGGGCAGCAGGGCGCTCGTCTTGCTCGACACGCGCGGGTCGTGTTGCGGGGCGGATTCGACGTGCTGGTGGGGAGCTGTTCCGGTAGCGCTAGTGAAATCTTTTCGCATGGAGATCCTTTCAGAACTGAAGTGCAGGCTGCGCGGTTCACCGCCAGAAGCGACATCGGTGGTGGAATGCGCCGTCCGGGCCCAGGTCGCTCGAATCCCCCAAGTCGCACGAATCCGGTGTCGGGCGGCGGGAGGAACGCCACCGGATGCGGAACGGTCCGAGCCGTTCGCGCCTGATCCGGACCCGGTTGTCGAGCGATTGCCCACGACGATCCTTCGGAGTTTCCCAGTGCGCTGCGCGCGTCTTCGTTCCCAGTGCGCTGCGCGCGTCTTCGTTCCCAGTGCGCTGCGCGCGTCCTCGTTCGGGGCATTGAGCCAAGTTCGGAGGAGCTTGCCGTGCCCAGAAGCGGCGCGAATTTAGTAGGCCGGCGGCCCGGATGTCAACAGCGGGACCGTCCCGCGTTGGTTTCTGGCCTGCGGGACGGGCGTCCCTTCGCGGTTTCTGGCCTGCGGGACGGGCGTCCCGTCGTGGAGTCTCGCCGCCGCAGTGCGTTAGCTTACAGGGTGCCGGCCGCCAAGCCCTCCGACGGGCTGTGTTGTCGAAAGGGGGCGGCGGTCGGTCAGGGCGTAGGTTGCCGAAATTCCGCCCCGGGATCAAAAAATCTCTCCGGCCATGGTTGCCACCGTACGAGCACGGGTGCGGCGTCGGCGGAGCGTGCCGGCCACCTCTCCGAACGGCGCGAACGGACCCGCACGAGGTCCGCTCCTTCCACATGCAAGACATCTCCCGGAGCCAGCCAAGCGTGCAAAGTGGCTGCAAACAGGGCCTGCGCCTGGCGGGCCGTCGGGTCGGGGAATCCGTTGACGAGAACCGCGGCGACGCGCAGCCCCCCTGGTTCCCACAGGCCGTCGATCGCGGCGAAAAACGGCAGCCGAAAGTACAGGACCGGGCGCTCTAGTTGGCGCTGGATTGCGGCAATCCGGACGCCAGATTCGACCGCGGCCAGCGCCCCTGCCGCGGGTCGCGCCCGCTCCACCGCCCGCAGGCAGTCGAGGCGGCAAGGGTAGAAGCCGAGGAGTTCCGCATCCGCAAGTGGGTTGAGGGCGGGATGCCCTGCGCCGCCTGGGGCCACGGAGCGCAACAGGTCACGGCACGCGTCGTCGTTTACGGTGTCCTGATCCACGCGACTCGTGGCGGCGGCACGTGCAAATGCCTCGATGCAGCATGGCGGGAACCCGAGGAGCGCACCGGCTCCCGCCACATCGTCGCGTCGCGCGTTTTCGAGCGCCAGCAAGCGGCGGCCTGCGTCGTTGCGGCTGAGGTAGATCGACACGAGGCGCGGTGCGGCAGGGTCGTCTGGCTGGGCCGGCATCGACCGCAAGCGCAAATAATCCTTGACGTAGGGTGGACCTACCACGATGCGGTAGTGCGATTGGAAGCGGGCGACGAAACGGCTGGCGCTCTCGACCGGGATGTCTTCGCACTTGACGACTTCGCGTACGCCGGCAGCCATCTGGGCCAGTTCTGCCGGCTTGAAGCCGCGGTAGCTGAGGATTCCCGCGAGCCGGGCTGCCGCACTGGAGACCGCCTCGCTGGACGGCGGCGCCGGGAAGTCGAACCCGAGCGCGCCGCACAACCCCTCGTGTGCGGCAGCAAGGCGGCCGGCGCCGAGATCGGCGGTGAGCTTGGAGTACAGGTCGGCGAGGTGGTAGCGTTCCATTGCGGTGTGCGGGCGCAGCATGGACCATCGGCCTCGCCAGTGCCAAGGCCCGGAACGCCGTGCGGGCCAGTGCCGTACTGGTGCTCCAACGTACGGCGGCGGGAGGAGGTGCAGATGCCGCAGCCATCCCCGCCGAAGACGGCGGTGCCGCAGCGAGGCGACAGCCCGCCACCGAAACAGCGTGCCAACGGCGCATGGGACCGGCTCGTCGCATGCTTTGCGGCCGCGAGCCCGGTCTCGATGAGCCATTGGAATCCGACGACCGGCGAAGTGTTCATGCTGCCACGGGGCCGCCAGCGGCAGGCGACGTCCCTTGCATTTGAGCAGCGCCTTGCGCTCGAGACGGGTTGGGTCGAGGTGCCGTGGCTGGAGAGTCCCGACGCCTTTGCGTTGGCCGACGCCTTCGCGGCCAGCCTCGCACCCGGTCGCGGGCGCGTCGAGATCGTGCGGGCGCTGGCTGGGGAAAAGCCCTTTCGCGCGCTGCGCTGCGTGCTCGATGCGCATCCTGGGCTGCGCCGACGCTACGAGCGCGAGGTGCTGCAGGAAGCGGCGTTCCGGCTCGTCCATACTAGCATGGCGCTCGGATTAGAGCATGATCATCCAGAGTTCGCGCGCTGGGCTCGCGAGGTGGCAGAACTCGAGCAGTCCGACGCCGCCATGCTTGTGCCGCTGCCGCCGGGAGCGCCGTCGCCGCGAACGGTCAGCGTGCCGGTGCGCGCGCTGCGTATCGGTGGCGGTGAGGGCTCATGCGATCGGTGAATTCGCCCGGTTGCGCCATCGGACTGGCATGGGCGGCCGCACTGGCTGCCATGGCGTGCAGTCGTCCGCCCGCCCCGCCTCCCGCCGAAGCCGCCCGCGAGCCAGTCGCGCTGCCTGCGACCCTTGCGCGCGCTGCCCCGGGCGAGGAGCGGCTGCCGATGCCACTGGCGGCCCGCGCCGAGTTGGGCGTCGTGGGACGTGATCGTGGGCCAGTGTTTCGCGTCGAACTCGCCCGAACCGAACCGGAGCGCCGCCAGGGTCTGATGTTTCGCCAGCAACTCGCCGCGGATGCGGGCATGCTTTTCTTCATGCCCGGCGAGTCGAATTGGACGTTCTGGATGCGCAACACCTACCTCTCGCTCGACATGTTGTTCCTCGACGCCAACCTGGCCGTAGTCTGCCTCGTTGACCGCGTTCCCCCGCTGAACGACACGCCGCGCGGGTGCGGCGCGACGTCCCGGTTCGTGCTTGAACTCGCGGCTGGCGTCGCGGCGCGGACCGGCATCCGCCTTGGGACCCGGTTCGAATTCGTACCGCCGTCCGCATCGACGGGGGCGCCATGACGGCGGACGCCCGCGACGAACCCCTCGCTGCCATCGCGCGCGCAGATGCCGAGGCCATCGCCGCGCTCGTCCACCTCGGCGGCATCGGCAAAGCCGTCAAGGCGCGCGCTCGGGCCGTCCTGTGGCGCGCATTCGAGGCCCTGGAGCCCGCCCGCCCCGATGGAGACGACGACGTGGGCCCGATGGCGGCGCCGCCGGACTGGCGCGGGCTTGCGCTGGAGTTGGAATTCGTCCGCACCTTGTGCGGTGACCGTGCACCCGCCGGGGTGCGGCGTCTGCAGTCCGTGCGGATTGCGCGGCCGTTTCCCGATCGCATCCGGGCGATCCCGTCGAGCGTGCAGACGGACCACCTGGCGCGTCGCGTCGCCGGACGGTTCCGCTTGTCCGTGGCCCTGACCGCGGAGCGACTGGCCTGGTTCGAGGCGCGCTCCAGCAAGGAGTCGCCGACACACGTTGCCACGGTGCGCCAGCCCGACACGTCAAAGGAATCCCGCGATTCTCTAGAGTTGCTCGTAAGGGCTGGCCGCTCCAAGTTCTCGTGACGCGCCGCGACTGCCGAGCTTGCTGGACCCAGCACCTACTGCCATCCCCCGCCGCCGAAGACGGTGGACCGGGCGCTTCCTGGCGCGTTGTCGGCGCCGTGCAGACCCGCTAGGCTGCGCGCCTCTTGCTGCCCGGAGGCGCCATGCGTTCCCCTCGGACCTTTCCGCCGAGCCAACTTGCCGCGATCGTGCTCAGTGCCTGCGCGGGCCTCGCCGCGTGTGGTGGCGACAAACCCGCCGCAGACGCCGCCGACACGACCGGCGCAGGAACCGACACGGGGGTGCCTGACACCAAGCCCGTCGGGGACGCAGCGATCGGCGGCGGCGCAGACGGCGCGGGTCCGGCGTGCGGAGCGAATCCCGGCTGCCTGAACCCCAAGGGCCAGGAAGACCTCTCGTTGTGCCCGGTGCCGCAGACGGAGTACCAGTGCAAGGCTGGCTGCTGCGTCAAGAAGGCGGTCTGCAAGACGGACGCCGACTGTGCCGGCAAGTTGGGGACCGACACGTGCGCGGACCCGCGTTTCACCTGCGGTTGCAGCTTGGACTCCGGGGAGTGCACCCAGTCGATGTGTGTCGCGGACGCGGGCTGCCCCAAGGGCACGACCTGCTCGCAGGGCGGATGCATCGTGCCACTCGCCGCCGGCGACCTGCAGGCGCGGTTGCTGCGTCCGACCTGGCTGGGCCTGCCCGGTGGCGTGATCGAGCCCGTCGTCGATCTCGGCGCCCAGGCGCTGGACGGCAAGGGCAACGTCAAACTCGATGCCGAGTTCGAGTGGACGCTCGGCAGCGGCGATGCGTTCAAGCTCGACGGTGCGAAGATCACGGCGACGGACAAGCCCGGCAAGGTCACGGTCACGGCCAAGGTCAAGGGCTCGGCGAAGCCCGCGTCGAACCCGGCCACGTTGTGGAATTTCGGCGCGTTGCCAGCCGGCAAGCTGCGGGTGACCGCGGTCGACGATGCGACGTTGCAGCCACTGCTCGGCAAGGTCGTCCTCGTGGACCTCGCCGACCAGACCACGCCCGCGGCCGCCGTCGTCGCCGACCTGAAGGAAGGACACGCGCTGTTCGACGCGCCCAAGGGCAAGATGATCGACATCCACGTGATCGGCGCCAACCACGAACCGGTCTCGGTGTTGCGCCACGATCCCGCGGTCGCCGAACTCGTCGTGCCGGCGCCGCCGCACTTGTTCGTCGACATCGAGATGGACGCCGACGGCAAGCTGATCGCCGACAAGTCCAAGGTGGCCAACGCGGACCTGCGCGTGGGCGAGGTCGAGTACTCTGGCATCGGCGAGGCGGGCCTCGGGCTGACATCGCTGGCGTTCGGCCCGGCGCTGCTGAATTTCAGCCTCGACGCGATCATCGGGCCCGGCGTGAAGCGACCCTTCCACAAGGACGCGCCCAAGTTGCTCAATCCGACGCCGGGCAAGTCGCAAGACATCCCCGGCGGGGTGACGTTCCACTTCGCGGCGCCCGTCGTCACCAGCTACGTGCTGGCCGGCTCCCCGGGCGTACACGTCCTGTGGAGCCTGGCCGGCCGCATCGAGATGTCGAAGATTTCGAGCGAGACGGGCAAGCTCGTCAGCGCGTTCGACTCCGGCGGCAACATCGGGTCCGTGGTCAGCGTGCTGCTGCCATTCCTGCAGACGTTTTCTTCGTACGTCGAGTTTGGTGTGCCGTTTGGCGACAAGCCGGCGTCACCGCTGACGAAACACCCGAAGATCACGCCGTCGTTCCCGCTCGGCCACCGCTTGGCGGTGCAGATGGCCGACCTGCCAAAGACCGCAGCGGGCTGGGCGGACCTCGTGTTCGTGATCGGCGGCGCCTTGTTGCCGTCCGGCCAGATCGTGCCGCTGGGCCTGACGGCCGGCTCGGACAGCGCCGATTCGGACGACAAGGCCGACGGCAAGGTGGATGGCAGCAGCTTGACCAAGGGCATCGACCCGCTCGAACTCGCCGTCGGGCCTCTGCATTCGGGCCTGCGTGTCGGCGCGGCGAATCACCTGCTGGTGCACGCGGCGGTGATCCTCGGCGGCAAGGGCAAGAAGGAGGGAGCATCGATCCAGATCGAGGTCCCGGGGTTGCTGCCCGCGACCGCCAAGGTCGGTCCGTTCCTCGCGTTCCCGCTGGGCTCGACGTGGGATGCCGCAACACGGACTTTGACCATGGCCGCCGTCGAGGGTGCCCAGTTCTACCGCACTACGTTCGTCGGCGCCGAAGGGCACCAGTGGGTCGTGATCGTACCGGGGGCGCAGGCAGGCAAGGCGATCGTCGTGCCCGACATTGGCAAACTCGGCGGTCCGAGCGCCGACGTGAGCACGGAGCCGAAACGCGTGTTTGTCGGCGCATTCGAGTTGCGCAAGCCGCTGGCCTGGAAGGACCTGCTCGGCCCCGGCGGCCTCCCGGACCTCGTGCGGCAGGTCAAACGGACGGCGTTTCTCGACGCGATGCCGTAGCAACTGGGCAAGCGGACCGATCGCCTAGGTAGAAAGTCCCCTCGTTTGCGCCGTGCGCCCCTTGCCCCGTGCCGAGGTCCGCGCCCACAGCCCGTACGAGATACCCATACGGACCAGGGCCTTTCGTTCGTTGCGCGTGCGGGAAACCGCTTGGGCATCTGGAGGGGCAACGCGCGATCAGGGTCGCTCGAAGGCTCCCGCCACGCCTTGACCGACGCCGACGCACAGGGCGGCGATGCCGCGGCGGGCGCCACGTCGGCGCATTTCGTGCAGCAGCGTCGCGACGATGCGCGCGCCGGAACATCCCAGCGGATGCCCCAATGCGATTGCGCCGCCATTGACGTTGACGCGTGCGGCATCGACTTCCCACTGGCGCAGCACGGCCAACGCTTGGGCTGCAAAGGCTTCGTTCAGTTCGACGAGATCGACGTCGCGCCAGGTCCAGCCGATGCGGGCGAACAACCTGGCCACGGCAGGTACCGGACCGATGCCCATCAGGCGCGGGTCGACGCCTGCCTGGGCTCCGCCGACCCAGCGCGCCAGGGGCTGCCAACCGTAGCGCTCGACCGCAGCGGCAGACGCAAGGAGGAGGGCCGCGGCGCCGTCGTTCAGGCTCGACGCATTGCCGGCCGTGACCGTGCCTGGCGTGCGGAACAGCGGCCGCAGTTTCGCCAAGGCCTCTACCGACGTGTCGGGGCGCGGCCCCTCGTCTTCGGCGACACGAACCGTCGTGCGGCCGGCAGGGGCTTCGAGCGGGACGATCTCGTCGGAAAAACGGCCGGCAGTGCCGGCGGCCACGGCGCGCGCGTGACTGGTCACCGCGAACGCGTCCTGGTCGGAGCGCGCAACCTCGAACCGCGCCGCGACGTTCTCTGCCGTCTCCCCCATCGCCTCCAGCGGAAACAGGGCTTCAAGGCGCGGGTTCGGGTAGCGCCAGCCGAGCGCCGTGTCCCACATCGTCTGGTTGCCCCGGGGCGGTTCCGTGTGCGGCTTCGGCACCGACCACGGCGCCCGCGACATGCTCTCGACGCCGCCGGCCAGCACGACGTCCGCCTCGCCCAGCGCCACCATGCGCGCGCCGGCGTGGACCGCGTCGAGGCCAGAAGCGCACAGGCGGTTGACGGTGTGGGCCGGGACCGAGTCGGGCAGACCGGCGAGCAGGGCCGCCATGCGGGCCACGTTGCGGTTGTCTTCACCGGCCTGGTTCGCGCAGCCCAGCACGACCTCGTCGACGGCTTCCGGTGGCACGCGCGTCCGCGCCAGCAGACCTGCCAAGGCTGCGGCGGCCAGGTCGTCGGCGCGCACCGTCGCCAGCTTGCCGCCGAACCGCCCGATGGGTGTCCGCACGGCGTCGACGACGAAGACTGCTGCCGACATCACGCGGCCTCCCGGCGATGCCGATCCACGGACTTCAGGGCGACGGGCGAGTCGGTGTCCCCAGCCAGCCAGCGTCGCAGCGTCGGCACCGGCGCCGCGCGGTCCAGCGCCGCACAAACCAACCCGATGTCGACAAGGTCAATGTCGCCGTCGCGCAGGCAGCGAGCGGCGGCAACGGCGATGACGGCTGGAACACGGCGACCGCTCGTCGCCATCAACCAGGCCGTCATTTCGAGGCGATCGGCCCACTGGACGCGCTCCGTCGCGTTGACGAGCCCCCCGACGGCACTGGCGCGAGCGGAGATCAGGTGCGACTCATCGATGTCGCGCCCGCGCAGGTCGCCGAGCGCCGCACGCAGCGCATCGGGCAGGCGCGGCGCGTGCGTGAACCATCCCTTCAGGCACGGGTCATCGAGCAGCACTCCACTGGTGGCCGCCAGATCGGCCACGCGCGCTTCGTCCTCGGCATCGAGTGCGACTTCGACGGCATCGACGGCTTCCGCCTCTGCCAGGAGCCGCCGAGCTGCCGCGAGATCGCCCTCGATCGGTGTGCCACGGGCCTCGCTGATGTCGAGACCCCAACGCAAGCGGCCCTCGGCGAACCCGGTCGGCACCTCGACCGTGACGCCGCCAAATGTCGTCTGCATCCGCCCCAACAAATCGCGCTGCCGCGTGCGCGAACTGTCGGGCATGTGCCACACCGAGACGAGGCCGACCGCGTCGGACATCACGCCCATCAGGACCCACGGGCCGTCGCCTGCCGTCCAACCACCGAGCATCGCGAGTTGCATTCCGTCGCCGTCAAGCGAACTCGCATAGCTGGGCAGCGGCTCGGGCCGTGCCGCCAGGCTCACTGGGGCGCGCGTCGACCGCCCGTCTGGCACGGCAGTGCCCCGCTGGCGCGCGCGGAACAACAGCTTCTTGGCGTGTTTCGCCGTCGCTTTCGCCGCGGCGTGGCTGGCCAGGAGGTCTACGAGATCGAACCGGCCGCGGGCATCGGCCTCGATCAGCAGCGCGAGTTCCACGTCGGCACCAAATGGCGTGCGCAGGGAGTGCGCCGTCACCGGAGTTGCGCCTTCAAGCAACGCAAGTGCGCGGGCGACCTCGGCCATGCGCGCCGGTGGCGCTTGCTCGGTGCGCAGCCAGTGCAGGGCGGTTTCGGTCGGCGGGGAAGTCGGCATGTCAGGTCTCAGCAGGCGGCGCGGTGGGCCGCGCAGCAGCGGGGGCGACGGCATCGGCGGCGGCAAGCGCGGCCTCTGCAGCAGCAAGTTCGGAGCGGGCGGCGGCGAGGGCGTCTTGCAGGAAGCGTGGGTCGCCCAAGAGTGCGGCAGCCCGGCGCAGGCGCTGCAGGGCCAGTCCGCGGCCCAACACGTGGAGCGAATCGAACAACGGGGGCGACGTGGGCCGGCCACTGAGCGCGACACGCACCGCCATCAGCGCGTCGCCGGTCGCGGCGCCGGTCAACTCTGCCGCGGCGCGCACCTCGGCCTCGAGCGCCGCGCTGTCCCAATCCGGCACGCCTTCGAGCCGCGCCACGATGTCGTCGAAAAACGCGCGGGATGCCGGCCGACCGAGCCGGACCGCCGTCGCTTTGCGGTTGCCTGCGCCGACCAGCAGCAACCGGGCGTGCAGCCCGAGATCGAGGTCCGCGGCGTAGAACGGGCGCGCGTGATCGAGCCACGAACCCAATTGCGTCAGCCGTTCTTGCACAAGGCGGCCCACCGCGACGTTGCGGCCATCTTCGGCCAGCCAGGCCTGCACGCGCAGCGCCAATTCCTCGGGCGCGAGCTTGCGGAGCCATAGACCATGCAGCCACTCGAGCTTCTTGAGGTCGAACACCGGGCCGCCGAGCGAGATGCGCTCCAGCGCGAGGTCTCCCACAAACTCGGCGTAGGTGAACTGCTCCACATCGCCGCCGTCCGCATCCTTGCGAGAATAGCCCATCAGGCACAGGAAGTTGGCCATCGCTTCCGGCAGCACGCCCGCCCGCTGCCAGTACTCGAGGCTCGTCGGATTCTTGCGCTTGGATATCTTGGACTTGTCGGCATTGCGCAACAGCGGCATGTGCACAAATACCGGCGCGTCCCATCCAAACGCGGCGTACAGGTGGAGGTGCTTCGGTGTCGAGTTGAGCCACTCTTCGGCACGGATCACGTGCGTGATCCCCATCAGGCGGTCATCGACCACGTTCGCGAGGTGGTACGTCGGCAAACCGTCGGACTTCAGCAGCACCTGGTCGTCGATCTGGTTGTTTTCATAAGAAACAGGCCCGCGCAGTCCGTCTGCAACCACCGTCGTCCCGGTTGTGGGCATTGCCAGCCGCACGACGCAAGACTCACCGGCCGCGGCCCTGGCGGCGCCTGCCGCAGTATCGAGATTGCGACAGTGGCCGTCATAGCGCGCGGTCTGCTTCGCTGCGCGCTGCTCGGCGCGCAACCGGTCCAGGCGCTCCGCCGGGCAAAAACAGCGATAGGCCGTGCCGCGCGTCAGCAAAAGGTCTGCGTGCTCCCGGTAGATCGCGGCGCGCTCGCTTTGCCGGTAGGGCCCGCAGGCACCGCCGACGTCGGGCCCCTCGTCCCACTGCAGCCCGACCCAGCGCAGGCTGCGGTAGATGGCGTCTTCGCTGGCTCGCGTCGAGCGTTTTTGATCGGTGTCCTCGATGCGCAGGATGAACTTGCCGCCATGACGCCTGGCAAATGCCTGATTGAACAGACCGATGTATGCCGTTCCGACGTGGGGATCGCCAGTGGGGCTGGGTGCGATGCGTACGCGTACGGGCTCGCGGGGGACGGGGATCGGCATGGCAGGCTCAGGCAGCGCGCGCGTCGGCGCTCGCGTCGCGCAGGAACGCGTGGACGGCGGGGTCATTTGCGACGTCATCTGGCGCGGGTGCGGCAGCAACCACCAACTGTTCGACCGCATCGACGGCCGCCGCGAGTTCCGCGTTGCGCACGACATACCACGGCGCAGGCGAGGCGACGACCGCCGCCAACTCCGCGCGCGCAGTGCGCAGCCGGCGCTCCACGACGGCGGGGGCGTCGGTGCCACGCGCCGCGAGCCGCTCGACCAGCACGGCCCAACTTGGTGGCAGCAGGAAGCACAACCGCGTGCAATCCGGGTACGCGCGCCAGAGGTTGTGGGCGCCCTGGATGTCGACGTCGAACACCCCGATCCGCCCCGCCGTGCGCAATCGTTCGACTTCGCCGCGTGACGTGCCGTACAGGTTGCCGTGCACTTCGGCCCACTCCACGAAGCCGTCGGCCGCACCCAGGGCTTCGAAGTCCGGCCGAGGCACGAACCAATAGTCGACTCCGTCGCGCTCAGCGGGGCGCTGGGGTCTCGTCGTGTAGCTGACCGAAAACGCACGGAGGTCAGGCGCCCGCGCGATCACGCCCCGGGCCACCGTGGTCTTGCCGGCACCGGCAGGGCCGACCAGCACCAGCAGCAAGCCATTCGCAGTAGCGGGGCCGGCAACCGTCATCGGAGCACCGGAGCAAGCGGCGCTGCAGGAGGAGCGACTGGCGGAGCGCCACTTGCCGGAACGGACGCAACGGTCGGTGTGGGCGCCACGGCACCTTCCGCTGCTTCACCCAGATCGGCCGGACCCAGCGGCGCGGGCACCGAGACTCCCGCCGCTGCCATAGCATCGCGAACAAGGTCTTGCACCTGCGGGAGCGTTTCCGCCTTGCGACCGTTCACGAAAAACGTCGGAGTGCCGTCGACGCCGGCCGTCTCGCCCGCCTTCATGTCGCTGGCAACCCCCGCCGCCGCCGCGTCGCCTTCGACGTCCGCCTGAAAGCGCTTGGCATCCAGCCCGACCTGCTTCGCATATGCCTGCACGGCGGGCCATTCCAAGGCATGCGCGTTGGCAAAGAGCAAGTCATGTAATTCCCAAAACTTGCCCTGCTGATGTGCGGCCCACGCGGCGCGCGCCGCTCCGACGGCGTTGGGGTGCGCGTGCTGCAGCGGGTAGTATCTGTAATACAAGACAAATCCGTAGTGCGCGCGCAACTTCTCCAGGCGCGGCGCCGCGACCCGACAATACGGGCACTCGAAGTCCGAAAACTCGACGACGGTGACATTCGCTGCGGCGTCGCCCTTGCGCGGCGCCCCGGTGACGTCGATCTGGACGACGGTGTTGAGCCGCTCGATCTCCCGCAAAAGCAGCCCGACAGTCTGCTTCTTGCTCTGTCCCTGCCGCAGCAACTCGACGACCGAGCGGGCCAGCTTGCGCGCGATCGGGCAGTCGCCGGCATCGAGGCCCTGCCGGAACGAGCGCGCCTTGCCACACGGATCGAACTGCTCGTCGAGCACTTCCACAAACACGCGGCGCTCGGTCGCGTCGAGGTCCGCGAGGTTCACGCCCTTGGGGGCATCGGCGGCGGTTGCCGCAGCAGTCGGGTCCGCTGGCAGCGCGCTCGGCGGCAACTCCCGGCCGGCGCCGGCCGACACCGCCGGCAGCGTCGCCGCAGAGGTCGCGTGCTTGCATGATGCCGGCGCCAGCGCGCACACGGCCAGCGCGATCTGGACGACTCGTCGAAAGTTCTGCATGGCAGCCCCGGAATGCGGAAACCGCGGCCGGGCCGGGCTTGGTCCGGAACGCGAGGCGCACTAGGATGGTGCCTGCCGCAGCGCCAATCAAGGCGCGTCGGGCGGGATTCTCCCGTCCCCGGCGGCGTCTCTGCATGGTGCGCGTCTTGATCGCAGTCGGCAGCAACCTCGGAGACTCTCAACGGTTTGTGCGCGAGGGCTGGCATGCTGCCGTCGCGGCGCTCGGCCTGATCGACGCCCGCCTGAGCCGCGTCGTTGTGTCGCGCCCGGCAGAATCGGTCGGGGGAGGCACTTTTTCAAACGCCGTCGGAGCTGGGCAAAGCGACCTGGCGCCTGCGGTCGCCCTGGCACGCTTGCTCGAAGTCGAGTCGCGCTTTGGCCGTACCCGCAGCCCCGGTCGCGCGCCGCACGCCCGAACGCTCGATCTGGACCTGCTCGACTGGGGCGGCGCCGTGATCGCGCTGCCCGAACTGACGTTGCCGCACCCCCGCATGCACCTGCGGGATTTCGTCCTGATCCCGCTGGCTGACCTCGAACCATGGTACGTGGATGCGCGTACCGGCATTGGCATCGGCGATCTCGTGCGCAACTTGCGCGAACGCCACATCGTGCCGGCCGCAGCGAGCCCCTGCCCATGACCATGCGCCTCCCATGGGCCTGCGCGCTGGCGCTGACCGCCGCGTGCCAGCATGACGGCCCGCCCGTGTCGATCTGGCGCGCACCGGGTCTCGGCAGGCCACCCGCCGTGGCGTTGTCTGAGGTGCACCTGGACGACCCGGTTGCAGTCGAGCGCTACATCGAGGCGCTGCTGGCGGTCGCGGCCGGCGACGAGGGACTCGACGCCGTCGTGTCGATCGCCAAGCGCATGGATGCGGCCGACCTCGCGCGCCACCGGGGGGCCCGTTTGCTGGCGATGCAGGCCGCGTTCCGGATCGTGCGCTCTGGCGGCCTCGGGTCCCGCTTTGACGACCTGCGCGCCCTCGTCGATGGCCTGCAAGCGGCGGCACCGGCTTCGCCCGAAGCGCTGGCATGCCGTTCGTTTCTGCGCTGGATCGTGGTGACGGACGGCCACGGCGGCTTCAAGCGCGACGGCCTCGACCCCGCCATCGTGCGCGAACTGGCGCGCGATCTGCGCACCTTGGTCGATGCCCATCCTGGGTTCGACGCGCCGCCTCCGTTCGACCGGGTCCGCATGCGCGCCGAGGCTGCCGCTGCCGAGACGATCACGCGGACACTGGATGCAGCGGACCAGAACCCCGCCCTTCCCGCGCCCTGATCATGGCGTCGGTGTCACCGTGCCGGGCACTTCCGGGGGTGGGTTGCCGGCTGACGGCGCGGGCACGTCAACGGGAGACGGCGCCGCCTCCGGCTGTGCATTCTGTCGCTGTCGCACCCACGCGCGGTCCAGCAGGTGCGTCGCATTACCGCGGTACACCTTGGCCAGCACTTCGGGTGCAATCTCGGCGGCGTCGACCGGCCAGGCCCCCTGAATCGGGCTCGGGTGCGCGATCTGGCGCTGTCCCGTTTCCAGGTAGCGCCAGTGGGCGTCGTAGAACGGCTTGACGTCGGGCAGGGTCGGCTCCGTTTCGCCGTTGCTGCCGAGCATCAAGCCATCGGCGCCGACTCCGATGTCGGTGCCGAAGACGATGCGGTCCTGGTGCTTGGCAAAGAATGCCCGCACGCGCTCGGCTGGGTGCCGGCCGAACTCGCCAAGACGAGCCGAGATATCGATAAAAACATTCTGATTTCTGTCCAACAATCCGTCCACGTAGGCGAGGTCCTCGCCGCAGTTGCCGAAGTGGACCGCCACGAAAATGGTACGCGGATTCTGTCGGTACAGCCGCTCCGCCGCCTGCAGCAACGCGGACCACGACGGCACCTCGGGGCGGCCGTGGTAGGTCCAGTACGGGTGCGCCTTCAATTCGTCCCAGCGCTCATTGCGCGGGTCCAGCGGCCACCAGAAGGCGCGCGGATCCGCGACATGGATCGAGACCGGGATGCCCAGTTCCGCGGCCTTTCGCCACAGCACGTGCAACCGCGCGTCGTCCGGACTGAGCAGGCGACCGGCAGCATCGGCCACGCCGAGGCCGAGCCCCTTGCTGATCTTGACGCCACGGAACCCGAAGCGCTCGACTGCCACCTGCAGGCGCTCGGCCTCGCGCTGGCCCCAACTGGCGTCGTCGATCAGCGTCCAGTCCGGATTGAAGAAGTTCAACACGCGGCCGCCCAACTGGTCCGACAGGAACTTCGCCTCCGCCCACGCCTGCGGGCCGCGCCGATACGATCCACCCGACAGGTTTACGATCCGTTCGATGCCGTTTTCGTTCATGATCTGCACGAGCCGGTCCAAGCCGTCGAGCGACAGGTGGCCATGAAAATCGACGACGGGTGGGCGCGTCCAGCCGGCGCGCAGCGACCCGGAAGGACCGGTTGCCGCTGGCGCACTCGCGTCGACCTGCTCCAGCGCCGCCCGCCGGCAGCCGACATGGCACGACAAGGCAAATACGGCGGAGAGCGCGCACAGCGCCGCGCTGCCGGGGCCCTGCGGCCGCCTGCCCGCCTGCTGGTCCGGCGCCATCGGGTGCCTCACGCGACCGGTCGGGCCCGGGTGGTGCGCTGCTCGATCGGCTTGCGATAGGCCGTGCCCTGGAAAATGCGCTGCACGTAGATGCCCGGCGTGTGGACGGCATCCGGATCGAGGTCGCCCACGTCGACGAGTTCTTCGACCTCCGCGATCGTGATGCGCCCGGCCGCGGCCATCATCGGCGCGAAATTGCGGGCAGTCTTGCGATAGACGAGGTTGCCCCAGCGGTCGCCCTTCCACGCCTTGATCAAAGCGAAATCGGCACGCAAAGCCGACTCCAGCACGTGCATGCGCCCATCGAACGCGCGCACGTCCTTGCCGTCTGCGACCACCGTGCCATGCCCGGTCGGCGTGTAGAACGCCGCGATGCCGGCGCCGCCAGCCCGGATGCGCTCGGCCAGCGTTCCCTGCGGGTTCAACTCGACTTCGAGCTCGCCGGCGAGGAACTGACGCTCGAATTCCTTGTTCTCGCCCACATAACTCGAAATCATCTTGGCCACTTGGCGCGCCTGCAGCAGCACCCCCAGCCCGTCGTTCGTCGTGCCGCAATTGTTGGAGATGATCGTCAGGCCGCGCGTGCCCAGGCGGGCCACGGCGCCGATCAGGTTCTCCGGATTGCCGCACAGGCCAAAGCCTGCCACGAGCAGCGATGCGCCATCGCGCAGATCGTGCAGCGCCGCGTCCGCGTTGGCGAAAACCTTATTCATGATGCCTCGTCTTTCCAGGGCCGATGGGCCCCGCCCGGTTCGCGCCCACGTCGGATCAGGGCGCCGGCGTCGCGACGCCCGGCAGCGCCACACCACCGACCGGCTCCGCGGCGGCGGGCGTGACTCCGGCGGGGCCTGGCGCGGACTCCTGCAGCAGTCCCTCTCGCTCCGCCTTGCCCAGCGCCTGGAGCAGGCGCCCCACGACCGGTTGCATGCGTTCGCGGCTGTAGTCTTGCAGTTGCTTGCGCTCGTCGTCGGTCAATTTCTTGTCGATTTCCGTGCCCTTGGCCTTCATCGCCTCAGACGCCGCAAGAAAACGATCACGGAACTGCCGCGCCTTGCCACTGTCGGCAGAACCTTCGATGTCGGTATTGAACTGCTCTGCCAGGTGCGCCATGTCGTCGATCATGAGCTTCGCCTGGGCGAGTTGGTCGCTGCCGACGCCAACGACAGCAGGCGCAACCGGCGCAGCCGCGGGCGCGGTGCCGTCCGGCTTCTTGCAGCCGACGACGGTCATTGCGGAGAATGCAAGTACGATCAGGACAGTGGGGAGGCGGACAGCCATCGGCGGACTCGCGGCGCCACAAGGCGCGGGCGGGACTCTACGAGGGTTGGCTGCGAATTGCAGCCCTGGCCCCAGGCCCCGATCCGCCGCCTTCGGCGCATTTCGTCGTTGCCGTTGTCGGTTGGCGGTTCGACGTACACGGTGTACGCCTGCGCCGCCAACTTCCTAGGCGCCCAGAACCGCACCCGAATTCGGCGTTCGGGGAAGGTTGGCAGGCGGATCCTGGCCGCAGGGAGCCAGGCGGGCACGCATTTGCTGGCTGCTGTAACCCCCCACTCCCCACCACACGCCAAGACCCACGAAAACCAAAAATGCCACATGGGCGGGATCTTGCGACCCCGCCCATGTGGACACTGAAACGCGGACGACTACTTCGCCGCGGGAGCCGCCGCCGGAGCAGCAGCCGGGTCAGCAGCCGGAGCCGCCGCCGGAGCCGCAGCCGGAGCCGCAGCCGGAGCCGCAGCCGGGTCAGCAGCCGGAGCCGCCGCCGGAGCAGCAACCGGAGCCGCAGCCGGGTCGGCAGCCGGAGCCGCCGCGGGAGCCGCAGCCGGAGCCGCAGCCGGGTCAGCAGCCGGAGCCGCCGCCGGAGCCGCAGCCGGAGCCGCCGCCGGGTCAGCAGCCGGAGCCGCCGCCGGATCGGTCGGAGCGGTCGCCGCAGCGCCCTCCTCGGCTTTGGT
>SHZF01000015.1 GCA_009692425.1 Myxococcales bacterium
CTGGAAGTCCTTGCCGTTGTTGAAGTTCAGCGAACAGTCCGGCGACAGCGCTCCCGGCGGATCCGGCGAGCCGTCCATCGCCCATTGCGGCCCCTGCGCCGGCTTGTCGAGCAGCCAAAAGTTGTTCGGCGGCGTGCCGCACGTGAACGTGATCGTGTAGGGCAGCGGCACCACGTCGCACTCCTTCACCAGATCGTGCGTGCACCCGATCGAAGCGTTGCAGGCGTCTGCGGTGCACGCATATCCATCGTCGCAGTCGGTCTTCTGGCCCGTGCACTTGCCGCCCTGGCAGGTCGTCGCATCGGTGCAGGCGTTGTCGTCCGCGCACGGCGCGACGGGCAGCGCGACGAGTTCGCACGCCGCTTGCAGGCACTGCGCATCGATGCAGGGCTCAGGGTCATCGAGGCACTCGACGTCCTTCGTACACGTCGCCGGCTGCGCGGTCAGGATCGCGACATCGTCGATGAACCAGCCTGGGTAGCCCCCCAACGTCGCCACGGCCGCGTTGAAGCGGAAGCGCGCGCGGACCTTCTGACCCGCGAACTTCGCCAGCGGTATGCGGACCTTGTGCCACATGCCCTGAAGCTTCGCATTGTCGAGTAGCACCGAGTCGAGGACCGCCTGAGTGTCGCCTTGCACGATCTCGACAAAACGCGGGTGGAGCATGGCCGATGGATCGCCTTGGAACCAGTTCCAGAACCGCAACGCCGTCACACCCTTGAGCGGCACGACGACGGGGCCAGACAGCGCGCCCCCCTTGGGCAGGAGCGGGCCCGCGTCGAGGTTGGCGTCGTTGTTGAAGTTGAGGGAACAGCCCGACCCTCCCTTGGCGCCGGGCACGCCGGGCAGCGCATCGATCTTCCAGCCGACCTTGCCGACCGGCAAATCGACGAGCCACGTCTGCTTGTCGTTGCAGCCAAAGCTGTCGGTGAGCAGCGGGAAGCAGGGCAATGCCTTGCCGTCGCACGCCCCGTCGGTGCAGGTGTCGGTGCCGGTGCACGGGTCGCCGTCGTCGCACAGGCCCCCGTCTGGCGCCGGCTTCCACCCGCACTCGATCTCGTTGGCGTTGATCACTTCACAGAAGTCGAGCGTACACGCTTCACCGTCGTCGCACGTAGACTTGCCGCCCGTGCACTTGCCGCCGAAGCACTTGTCGAGGCCGGTGCACGGATTCTTGTCGTCGCATATCGCGCCGGTGACGTCGGTCAACCCATCGACGCACAGGCCCGCCTTGCACTTGTCGTTGAACGTGCAGGGCTCCGCGTTGGTACAGCTCGTGTCGTCTGTCGCAGATTTCCCGATACACTTTCCAGTTTTGCACGTCTCCGCCGCAGTGCACTCGTTGCCGTCGTTGCAGGGCGTTCCCTCGCCCTTCTTCGTCGACTGGCAGCCCGCGAACGGGTCGCAGGTGTCGAGCGTGCACGGGTCGCCGTCGCTGCACACCTTGTACACGCCGCCACCGCACACGCCGGCGCCATTGCACTGGTCGAGACCCGTGCAGGCGTCCCAGTCGTTGCACGGCGCTTGGCCATACGAGAACGAGCACTTCGCGCCGAAGCATTTTGCCAGCGCGCACGGGCCCTTGGACGGGCAGTCCAGATCCTTTCCGCAGAAGTCTCCTGGCGAAACGTGTACTTCGATGTCATCGACGAACCACCCGGTGCCCGTGTTCACCGCGCAGTCGATCGAATCGAAGCGGAACCTCACCTTGACGACCTGCCCGGCGAAGCCGGTGAGCCCGACCCGGATGCGCCGCCACTTCTTGCCGCCCTGCGTGTTGGGCAGCCACATCCGCAGCGGCACCGTCTTGAACCCGTCCGAACTGGCCTCGATCAGGCGAATGTCGGCATTGTCGAAGCCGCCCACGTCGCTCCACGTCCAGAACCACAACGCGGCTCCGGTCACGCCAGCCAGGTTGATCGCGGGGCTGGTCGCGCTCGCCTCGACGCGCGGTTGCCCTGGTTTGCACTCGAAATTCACACCGTCGTTCAGGTTCAACGCGCACGACGGCGAGTGGTGACCGGGCGGAGCCGGAGTGCCGTCGATCGCAAACTTCGCCGCTCCGGGCACATTCGGACCGGCAAAGGTCCACCCGACGGTGCCGGCGCAGGCAAACGGCTCCACCAGCGCGAACGCACACGGCGCAGCTGGACCGGAGCACTTGCCCCCCTTGCAGGCGTCGCTCCCCGTGCACGGATCGCCATCGTCGCACGCAGCGTTCTCCTGCAAACTTAAGATCTTGCATACACCGCCCGCATCGCACGAGTCGGTGGTGCACGGGTTGCCGTCGTCACACTTCTGCGGCAGCGACAGGCACACTTCGCCGAGGCAGGCACCCGCAATCGCGCATTTGCCGCCGCCACACGGGGTGCCGTCGGGCGCCACCACGTGCGTACAGCCCTGCAGGCCATCGCAGGCGTCGGCCGTGCACGGGCTGGCATCGGCACAGTTCGCCGGTTTGCCAGCGACGCACGAGCCGAGGCCATCGCACACGTCGCCAACCGTGCAGGCGTTCCCGTCGTTGCACTCGGTGCTGGGGTAGAGCATCGCGCACGTTCCTGCCTTGCACGGCTCGATCGAGCAGGGCTTGCCATCGTCGCAATCGGCATCGACTCCGCACGGCTTGGCGACGTTGGTCACGATCTGGACGTCGTCGACGAACCACCCGGCGCCCCCATTCTGCTGGCACCCGAACGTGTCGATGCGCCAGCGCGCTTGGATGGTCTTGCCGGCGAGCGGCCCGAGGTCGATGCGCTCCGTTCGCCACTTGCCCTGCGCCGGGCCGTTCGCGAGCCAGGCGATCACGGGCGCGGTCTGGAATCCGTCGGCCGACAGCGAAACCCACCGCACGTCTTGCGTTTCGGCCGGACCCATATCGACCCAGCTGCGAAAGCGCAGGACGGCCTGTGTGGCGCCCGGCAACGCGATCGGCGGCGACGTCGCCGAGCCCGCAGCGGTCCCTTCGGCGGGATTGCACGGAAAGCTGACGCCGTCGTTGAAGTTCAGCGAGCATCCGGTCGCGCCGGGCACTGCTGGCGTTGCATCGATGCTCCAGCCCGTGCGCGTCGGGTCCGACGGTGGCTCCATCGCCCAGGCCGGCGGGTCTGCGCAGCCGAAATCGGTGATCGCCTGCACGCTGCACGGTGCCGGCCCCGATGGCTTGCAGACTTTGCCGGCGCACTGGTCGCCCGCCGTGCAGGGGTCGGCGTCGTTGCACGGAGAGCCGGCTGGCATGAAGCCGTACGAACAATCGAACTTGCCACCCGTCTTGGGAACGCACGAGTCGACCGTGCACACCGCGTCGTCGTCGCACACATGGCGCCCGCGGCACACCGCGCCAAAGCACGCCTCGTCGACCGTGCACACGTCGCCATCTTTGCACGGCGCGGCGTCGGCGGCCGGCGCACTCGCACAGCCGCCCGTGTGCGGGTCGCACGCGTCGACCGTGCACGAATTCCCGTCCGAACACAGCTTCAGCGTGCCCGTGCACAGTCCAGCGTCGCAGTGGTCGCCTGCTGTACACGGGTCGCCATCGTTGCAGGGGCCGATCGTCGCCGCGCCCGAACACGCCCCTTCTTCGCACTGGTCGCCGGTGGTGCAGACCAGACCGTCGTCACACGCCGCCTTCTTGATCGGAACGCCGACGCATTGGCCGAACTTACAGATGTCGCCGCCGGTGCACGGATTGTCGTCATTGCACGTCGCGCCCTTGGCTTTCTGGACCGCCTTGCACTCGCCGTCCACGCACACGTCGTCCGTGCACGGGTTCAGATCGTCGCACATCGACGTCGTCTTGCAGGTGCCAGCACGCACCTCGAAGTCGTCGACGAACGCGCCCACCGACTCGGCCTGGAAGCACGCCTTCGACTGAAAGCGCAGGCGCAGTTGGAACTTCTGCCCGGCCCACGGCGCCAGCGAGCGCGTGACGACGTCCCACACGTTGACCGCCGCGAGGCCATCGATCGCGTGCCACTTCGCTCCGTCGGTCGTCACTTCGAGCCACAGCGTGTCGGCTGGACCCCAGGTGCCGGCCAGGCGGAAGCGCACATACAGCGGGTCGCCCTTCTTGTATTCGGTGGCGTCGATCCAGGGCGCGGTCGCGCGTCCGCTGACCACCAGGGCCGGCGCGCACTGCAGCCCGAACGCACCATTGAAGTTGAGCGAGCACTCCGGCGAGACGAACGGCGCGACCGCGACGGCGACCGGGGGCGAACCATCGACCGACCATGCGGGCATGCCGGGGCCCTCGAAATCGAGCGTCCACGCGTGCCAGGTGGCCGGCGAACAGTCGAAGGGCTGCACGTACGGGACTTGCAGCGCGCACCCGGCAATCGGCACGTGGACGCAGTGCGAATCGGGCACGCACTGGTCGGCCGTGCACGGGTCGTGGTCGTCGCAGTCCTCGTCAGGTTGGCTGGGAATGCACGGCACCGTGTCCGCGCAGCCAGCGCCCGTGCACAGGTCATCGCAGACGGCGTCGGCCGGACAACCGTCTTGCGTGGGGTCGCCGTCGTCCGGGACTGGTGCCGCGTCCCCATCATGCGCTCCGTCGAGACCAGCGCACCCGACACCAGTCTTGCAGTCACACGCGGCGCCGCCACACCCGCCGTCGTCCGGCAACTCGCCCGTGTCGATGCCATCGGTCGGAGTGTCGGCGCCCCCGATCGCATCGGCGCCCTGGCCCATTGCAACGGGCGGAGCAGGCTGCGCGCACGCGGCCATCGCCACCAACAGGGCGATTCGGCACACGACGGGGGCGGGCGCGGGGAGCCGGACGCGCAACATCAGGGTCCTCAGCCGGTCGAGCGGCCACATGCTACCACTGTAGCCGCGCCGGTGCAGCGACGGCAAGGAGATGACCGGGTCCATTCCGCTGGCCAGAAAAGCAGCGGACTTTTGCGGACCTACTTCAAGAATGATGCGGATCTTTACCTTTTGCGTTTACCGGGTGTCTAATCGCCGTCGGCCCGACGTCCCTCGGACGCCCCCGGACCCGGCGAACCCTCGCAGAGCCACGTCGGCCTGCGGGGCGTCCGCGGCCGCCTTGCGTCGTCGGGTGTTTCACCCGCGACATGGCGTGTCACACCTTCTGCGGCCTATGCCGCGTACCCCGGCCGGCGGTTCGCCGCCGCGCCCACTGCGGTCGCTTCGCGCGCCGCTGTCGCAAGGAGAGTTCGTCATGCGCAATGTGATCAAGGTTTTCTCGCTCGCCATCGGTCTGACCCTCGCGGTGCCGGCTTTTGCTGCCGAAGGAGAGAAGAAGGAAGCTGCCAAGGAGAAGGCGGAAGACAAGAAAGAGGCCGTGAAGGAGAAGGCCGAAGACAAGAAAGAGGCCGTGAAGGAGAAGGCCGAAGACAAGAAAGAGGCCGTGAAGGAGAAGGCCGCCGACAAGAAAGAGGCCATGAAGGAGAAGGCCGAAGACAAGAAAGAGGCCGTGAAGGAGAAGGCCGAAGACAAGAAAGAGGCCATGAAGGAGAAGGCCGCCGACAAGAAGGAGGCCGTGAAAGAGAAGGCCGCCGACAAGAAGGAGGCCGTGAAAGAGAAGGCCGCCGACAAGAAGAACAAGTAGTCGAGTCCTCTGCGGTCGCGCCACGGCCCGGACACCAGGACGCGCGAAGGGGTCGGTGCGGTGCTCGCGCCGGCCCCTTCGCAATTGCTTCGCGCGCCAGCAAATGGACCGCGCGCTGGCATTGCGGGCCCAGGATTCACCAGCCAACCTTCCCTGAATGCCGAATTCGGGCGCAGTTCTAGGCGCCTAGGAGGTTGGCGGTGAAGGCGTACACCGGGTACGTCGAACTGCCAACCGACGACGGCAACGACGAAATGCGCCGAAGGCGGCGAATCGGGAGGGGGGGGTGCGGTCTTGCCAAGCGCACCGTGCCGTGCAACGTTCGGAGCACACTAGGGAGTGGCAGCCCATGCGCGTCTTGTCGGTTGTCTTCCTCGGCGGCGCAATCGCCTTTGCGCCGCCGTCGGCGTTCGCCAGCAACATCGGCACCTCGTACAGCTTGAGCCGCACGCCCGCGACGGAAGGCTACCCCGCGAGCGGCGGCCAATCGCTGTCGCTGTCCGGGAGCTGGGATGCCTCGGAGACCCTGTCGATCGATCCCAACCTTTCGATGTACAAGGCGTATGCGACGACGGATGCCAGCGGCGTCGTGACCCCCGGCACCGCATCGTGGACGCTCGGCCTCGGCGCGGGCTACACGTGGAGCGACCACTGGGTGTTCGGCGTGGCGGGGTCCTTCGCGCCGGCGACGACCGGCATGAATGCGACGACACTCGGGCTGGAAAACGAAAAGGGGCAGGGCATCGACGTGCACGGTACGCTGTCGGACAAGAGTGGCTCGCAGGGGGCCGAGTTGAGCGTGAGCTACGATTCGGCCGGCGACTCGAGCGTGGAATGGGGCGTTGCGCTTGCCGTCCCCGTCAGTCGCTATACGACGACGCAGACCTTTGCACCGGATGCGGGCAACACCGAGAACCCGAAATTTGTGAATCTTGCCCAGAAAAAATGTGCTGTCGCGGCGCAAAAGAGCGCGCCCCCCTCGGACCTCTGCAAGACGCTGGCCGCAATGAGCAAGACGCAGGGCGACTTCATTTTCGAAGTGCCGCTCAACGTGAACCTGAACCTGACGCTGTGGGAGTTCTCGGGCGTCTCGCTGGGGGTCACGAAGTACATCTACAGCAAAGAACCAAGTGAAGTCGGGTATTTTACGCTGACGAGCGCCAACCGCAAGGCCGCCCAGTCTGCCGTCGACAAGGCACCCAAGGCAGCGGCGGATCGCACCAGCGCGATGAGCTTCGGCTCCGGAATCGCGACGGGTTCGACGGACACGGCCGTCAGCCTCAGCCTGTCGCACCGGTTCAGCGCCTGGAAGGTCGGCGTGACGATGGCCCATACCGCCTATCGCGAAGAGCAGGGCGGCAACTGGTCGGTGTCGGGCAAGGTCTACTTGAAGCTGAACAAGACGTGGCGGGTCGGCGTCAACGCGAGCGACCAGCGCGACACGGACAGCACGGGGGCGAACACGCAATCGTTCAGTGCGGGCGGCAACTTGCGGTTCAGTTTCTAGTCTAGCTGGGTTGGCCGTGGCTCGCCAAGGCGCGCAGCAGGCTCTCCGCCAGTGGGTCAGCGAGCAGCGGCCACCGCGGCGTGGATGCGTTCCTGCACGGCCTGGGCGTGTGCCAACGCGAGGTCGATCGCGGCAACGACCTCCTCGTCGAGTTCGGCTTCGTCGCGCAGGGCTTCGAGCGCCATCACGGTGACATCGACCGCCTCGCGCCAATCGGCCGCCACTTCGAACCACCAGCCGCCGCCGCCATTGCCGACCAGCATCAGCCAGCCACCGCGCCGCCCGTTGCCGGTCACGAACGGCAGCAGCAGGGTGGGCAGGTGGCGCAGCAGCGTGTGGCGGTTGCGGTCGAGTTCGAGCAGGGCGCCTTCTGCGACCTCGCAGACGGGCACGCTGCCTGCGGGCGGCAACGGCAGCGTCGGCAACATGGCCAGCAGCGTCGCCAGCGGCGTTCCCTGCAGCCACGCGGTACCGTCGAGCAGGATGCGAGCTTGGAAGCGCCGTGCCGACGGTGGCAATTCGCGCAAGGCGAGGCGGTTCGCTTCGGGTTCGGCCAGCCCGGCAAGCGCCGTGCGGTCCAGTTCGACGCGCGGTCGCCCCTGGCGCGTCGACACGTCGAGCGCGACCCCGGCCAGTTGCAACGGCGCGGCCTCGGCGGGCGGGCGGCCCTCCTGGCGCTGGACACGCTCGCGCTCGAGCTTCCAGCCTTCAGCGAGATCGGGCCGTGCGGCCACCACCCACGCCGGGCGCAGCAATGACACCTGGCGGGCGTAGGGTCGCTGCGTCACCACGATCTCGGTCGCGACCACGAAGCGCGGGACGGCGTCGAACAGGCAACTCGACGGGTGCAGGTAGAGCCGCTCGTCGCCCGGCCCTTCATACCAGCGGCCGTGCGCGCGCAGGATGAACTGCGGAAACCCGGCGGCGATCGCCTGCACGATGCCGTTCGGGTCGCCACCACCCTGGACGGCGATGCCCATCGACTCGGCAATCTCGCGCAACTGCAGCCAGACGTGGACGGCAAAGGCCAACGAGCCGCTATCCAGGTAGCCGCGCTTGCACCACGCCTCGCGATCGGGCGCGGCCTCGTAGCCTTGCACCAAGCGAACGGCCGCGACCGCGTCGCCCAACGGGTGGCCAAACTGGCCGTGGACCTTGCGCGCCCGGTCTTCTTGCCCGTCGGGAAACACAAACGGCGCCTTGCCCGACAGGAACGCCGCGTAGGCAAGCACGTCGTCGACCACGTCGGGGTGCCGCTCGGCGGCCTCCAGCACCATGCGCGCCAAGGCGGGCGTCAGCGGAAACGGCACCATCTTCTTGCCGATCGGCGTCAACCGGCGCTGGCGATCGATCGCGCCGAGGGCCTGCAACTGGTCGATCGCGGCGTGGATGCGGCCCCGCGGCGGCGCCGTCGGCAGCGCGAACGATTCGACGTCGTGGACCCCAAGATCGATGAGACGGAGCACGACGTCACACAGGTCGAGGCGGAGGATTTCTTCTTCCTGGAATGGCGCGCGTTGCCGAAACGTGTCGCGCGAGTAGAGCCGGATGCACGTGCCCGGCGCCGTGCGCCCTGCCCGGCCCGCGCGCTGTTCGGCCGACGCCTGGCAGATGCCCTCTTCGCGCAGGGCGAGGATGCCGGTGCGGGCATTCCAGCGCGGCACCTTGGCGAGGCCACAGTCGATCACGAAGCGCACCCCATCGATCGTGATCGACGTCTCAGCGATGTTCGTGGCCAGGATCACCTTGCGGCGGCCCGGCATCGCGTCGAACACGCGCTCCTGTTCCTCACGCCGCATCGCGCCGAACAGTGGCATCACGACGACGTCAGGGCCGAGCCCCGCCGCATGGATCGCGTCGCCACCGCGACGGATGGCTTCTTCGCCCGACAGAAACGCCAGCACGTGCCCAGGCTCGTGGCTGCGTTCGATCGCCGTGACCTCGTGCGCGACCGCATGGACCAGATCGTCGAGCCCGCCGTGCGCCAGCGGTCGCCACTTCACCTCGACGGGAAACGGCCGCGCATCGACGTGGACGACCGGCACGCGGGCCCCGACACCCTCGAAAAACTGCACGAACGTCTCCGGCCGCAGCGTCGCCGAACTGACGACCACGCGCAGGTCGGCGCGCCGGGTCAACGCCTCACGCAGCAGGCCGAGTGCGAAGTCGATGTTGAGCGTGCGTTCGTGGGCCTCGTCGATCACGATCACGCCGTAGTCGTCGAAATCCGGGCTGCCGCGCGCGATCTGGAGCAGGATGCCGTCGGTCATCAACTGGATGCGCGTGGTCCCGTGAGTCGTGCGGTCATCGAACCGGATCGTGTAGCCGACCTCGGCGCCCACCTCGACGCCCTGCTCCTTGGCGATGCGCGCGGCGACACTGACGGCGGCGATGCGGCGCGGTTGCGTGACAGCAATGCGCAGGTCCGTGAGGCCTGCCCGCAAAAGCATCTGCGGCAATTGCGTCGTTTTGCCGCATCCCGTGGGGCCGGTCAGCACGACAGCCTGGTTGCGCCGCACGGCCTCGACGAGTTCCGTCGCGTACCGGTGCACTGGCAGGCTCGTTGGACCCGGAACTGGCGGCGATTCACGCGCGGGCAAGAGCTGCCTTCCTTCCGGCCCGGCGCGACCGACCGATGCGTCGCCAGCCCAAACCTGCCGGGGCGGCTGCAGCCGCGTGGAGACTAGAACGCGTTGCCGATCGTGAACTCAAATACCAACGACTCCTCGCCCGCCTTCTTCACGAGCGGCACGCCCCACTCGAAGCGCAGCGGACCGACGGGAGAAAACCAGCGCACGCCCCAGCCGAAGCTCGAGCGCAACGTGGACAGCGCGATCTTCTCGTCCTCGCCAAACGCGTTGCCAATGTCGAAAAACACGAGCCCGCGCAGGTTCATCGGCGCTTTGACGATCGGCACTTCGATTTCGTTGTTCAGGTAGAGTTGGCGCGTGCCGCCGATGTTGAAGGCCGACAGGCCCGCCAGGGGGTCGCCGCTCGTGGGGATCGAGATCGTCGGGCCCAGCGTGTTCCGCGCGAAGCCGCGCACGTTGTAGATGCCGCCCATGAAAAAGCGCTCGAACAACGGCACCACGCCGCCCGTGGGGGCCTGAATGAGCCCGCCGACGAGGTTGAACTTCAGCACGCCTTCGAGCGGCAACGGAAAGTAACGGCGGGCCCGCAACGAGTACCGGGTAAACGCGTTCGTGCTGCCGAGATACGGCGTGGCCCACTCGACGCCGCCGGACAGGTGCCAACCCTTCGTCGGGAACATGCGGTCATCGCGGCTGTCGTAGCTTAGCGAGCCCTTGAGAGAACTGGTCAGGCCGCTCGCGAACAGCGCCGCGACCGGCACTTCGGTGCGCCCCGACAAGCCGCCGATCTGCGTCGTGACGGTCTCGATGCTGGAGCCGACGTCGGCGTGCAGCGTGTCCGACAGGCGGTAGCCCCAGTTCATGCCGCCGCCCGTAGAACGCCGCGCAAAGTCGGTGTAGAGCTGCTCGTAGCTGAACAGGTCGAGGCTGAAGGTGACGTTCGTGTCGAGGAAATACGGCTCCCAGAACGAGCCCTGGAACATCTGGCGCACGCTCGACAGCTGCCCCTGCACCGACATCTTCTGGCCGCGGCCGAGGAAGTTGTCCTTTGAAATCTGGGCTGTGGTGATGAAGTTGTCAACCGACGAGAAACCCATGCCGACTTGGAACGTGCCCGTCGTCCGCTCCTTCACTTCGACGACCAGATCGAGCACCTGGGGCAGCGCCGTGGGGCGCGTCTTGATTTCGACCTTCTCGAAGTAGCCGAGGCGCTGGACGCGGGCCTGCGACTCCTGCAGCTTGGCTTCGCTGTAGAGATCGCCTTCGATCACGGTCAGTTCGCGCCGAATGACCTTGTCTCGCGTCGAGCCCCCGCCAGCCATGACGATCTGGCCGAAGTAGCACTTCTTGCCCTTCTGGATGTGGTACGTCCAATCGACCGTGCGCTTCTCGGCGTTCGGCACCGACTCGTTGCTGACGGTGGCGTGCGCGTAGCCGAAGTTCTTCTGGGCGGCAGCGAGCTTCTGGCCGTCGGCCTGGACGTTGGCGTAGTTGAAGGTCTCGCCGCTGAGCAACGTCAGGTCCTTCTGCAGCTTCTCCGGCGCTTCGACCGAATCTCCGACGACGGCGAGCTTGCCGACGGTGTACTGCGGTCCCTCGCGCACCCGGATGCTGATGCTGATGTAGCGCAGGTCGGGGCTCAGGCTGACGACAGGTTCGTCGATCTTGGCCTGGATGTAGCCGCGGGTCAGGTACAGGTACTGGATGACCTGCACGTCGTAATCGAGCTGATCGCGTTTGAAGTTGCCATCTTTCGACACCGAGGACAGGAACGTGCCCTCTTTCGTGCGCAGCACCGCCTTGATGTCGGTGTCGGGCACGCCGTCGTTGCCGAGCAGCTCGATGTGGCGCACCTTGACCTCGGCGCGCTCCTCGATGTCGAACACGACGCGCACCTGATTGCCGCCAAGCGGCTCGGTGTGGTGCCGCACGGTGGCGAGGAAATGGCCCTCGTCGGTATACATGTCCTTGATTTTCTGCACGTTGGCGTCGGCGTCGGCGGCGCTGTAGAGGTGGTTGGCGCGCAGGTCGACGACCTTCATCACCTCTTCCTCGGACTGTGCGTCGTTGCCGCGCACCTCGACGGCCGCGATGCTGGGCCGCTCGAGCACCTGGAAACGCACGACGACCGACTCGACGCCCACCAGTCGCAGGCCCACGCGCACGTCGTCGAACAGGCCCATCTGCCAGATGCGGCGCACGTCGTCGGCCACGGTCGTCGGGTCGAGGCGGGCGCCCGCGACGGTCTTGAGTTGTTTGCGCAGGGCGGTCTCGTCGACCCGCTCGATGCCGCCCAACTCGACCGCGGTGACGTCGAGGGGTCCATCGATCGCGGCGGCTCGGGCGGCCTCGTCCGCAGGGTCGGCGTCTTTCAGCGACATGCCGTCGCCACTGCCCGAAAGGGCGCCCTTGCCGAACAGGCCGCTCTCCTGCCCGGTGGCCGGCAGTGGCCACGCGAACGCCGCGCTTGCGCCCGCGAGCAGCAGCGCGCGCGCCAGCACCGGCCCGCGGCGACCCGCGCTCGCATGGAACCGCCCCCTCATGCCGAGGCCTCTTCGGGATGCAGGCAGCCGTCAGTCATGCGCAACACCCGGCGCATGCGGCGCGCCAGTTCGGGATTGTGGCTGACGACCACGAACGCGGTGCCCGTCTCGCGGTTCAGGTCTTCGAGCAGCGTGTGCATGTCGTCGGCGGTGCGGCCATCGAGGTTGCCGGTCGGTTCGTCGGCCAACACGACGCGCGGTTGCATGACGAGCGCCCGCGCCAACGCCACGCGCTGCTGCTCACCGCCGGACAGTTCGCCCGGATGGTGGTCGAGGCGATCGCCCAGTCCGACGCGCCGCAGCAAGGCCACGGCGCGATCGTGGGCCGTCACCTGTGGCTCGCGCGCGATGCGCGTCGGCATCCGCACGTTGTCGAGCGCCGTCAGTTCGGGCAGCAGGTGGTGGAACTGGAACACGAAGCCGATGGTCCGATTGCGAAAGGCGGCCAAGGCCGCGTCGTCGAGCGGGTCGAGCGAACGCCCGTCGTAGGCGATCGAGCCCGCGCTCGGTCGGTCGAGCGTGCCGAGCAGGTGCAGCAGCGTGGACTTGCCCGAGCCCGAGCGCCCGACGATGCCCACCATGTCGCCGGCCGCGATCTCCAGATCGATCCCGCGCAAGACGTCGATCCGGCGGCCCGCGAGATCGAACCACTTTTCGACCCCGCGCGCGGTGATCAACGGGGTGTCAGCCATGCCGCAGCCCCTCCAGCGGGGCGAGGCGGGCCGCACTTGTAGCAGGAACCACCGTGGCGGCAAGCGAGACGAGCACCGCCGCGAGCATGACGGCGGCCAGTTCCGTCGGCTGGAGGTGGACCGGCAGCGTGCGCACGTAGTAGGCCTCGGGCAACTGGATGCCCAGCGTGCGGATGAGCAGGCACGTGCCGACCCCGAGCGTGGCGCCGGCGCACGTGCCGATCGCGCCGATCGCGCCGCCCATCTGCACGAACGCCGCGCGCACCTCTCCGGCCGGGCTGCCCATCGCACGCAACATCGCGATGCCATCGTGCTTCTGGAGGATGACCATCGTCAGCGCCGACACGATCGAGAACGCCGCGACGAGGATGATCAGACCCAGCACCAGGAAGATGACCAACCGCTCGAACGCGAGCGCCGAAAACAGCGAACGGTTCAACTGGCGCCAGTCGAGCACTTCGAGGTCGGTCGGCGCGCCAGCCCGGCGCAGGGTGGCTCCAATGGCGAGCACGGCGGCTTCGGGCTCGGCGGGCCGGTGCAGGCGCAGTTCGATCGTGTTGGCCTGGCCGTCGAGGTTGAAGTAGCGCGCGGCTTCGGCGATCGCGATGTAGGCGACCTTGCTGTCGGCTTCGTACAGCCCCGTCTCGAAGGTGCCGGCCACGCGAAACGTGCGCACGCGGGGCCGCAGACCGGTCGGGCCGACATCGGCATCCGGCGTCACGACCTCCACACGGTCGCCCAATTCGGCTTGCAACGAACGCGCCAATTCGACGCCAAGTACGATGCCTGGGGCGATCGGCGCATCGATGGCCTCGACGCCGGCACCGGGTGCGAGGTCATCGTCGAGCGGCGACGGCAGTACGGACGCCGGGTTCGGCAGCGGGGCGGTGGCCGGGCCCGGCGCGAGGCGGAGCAGCGCTTCGAGTTCGCCGCGACCCGGCGGGACGACGGCGTGTGGCGGCTCCTGCGGCGTCGGCGGCAGGTCCGTCGGGGTGTCGGCAGGCCGGCGCACGCGCGCGCGGTCGGGTGCCAGGTGGTGCGGCTCGGCCAGCAGCAGGAGGTCGCCGCTCACGAGCGTCGCGCCGAGTTCGCGTGCCACGTTGGGCAAGGTCGGGTCGATGCCGCGCACGCTGACGAAGTTGTTGACGTTGAACGCCGACGACAGGATGGCGTCGCCGCGCACCTGCGGGCTGACCGCCGCGACCTCGGGCAGGCGGCCCAGCGCCTCAGTCAGGGCCACTGCTCCGTCGAAGCCACCGGTGCGCCCGGGCCGCTCGATGAGGGCGTGCGCGTTGGCGACGAGCATCTTCTGGCGCAGGTCGGTCGCGAAACCGCCCATCACGGACAGCACGACGATCAGCGCCCACACGCCGGCTGCAACGCCGACGATCGACACGAAGACGGGCAGCGAGACCTTGGGTTGGCCCTGCAGGGCGAGGTAGAGCCCCACGAGGGCGGCCGCCGTTCCCGCCGAGGCAAGCGCAACGGAAGCAGCGACCGGCCCGGGCGGCCCAGCACCCGCCCGCCATCCGAACCCGATCGCTGCTGCAACGGCGCCGAGCGGCAAGACGAACCATCCGAGTCGACGCAGTCGCTCCGCCAGGCCGGTCCCGCCGCCAGCCCGCCATGCGGCCAGCCCTGCCAACCCCAGCACGGTGACGGCCGCAGCCAGCGCATCGAACCACGGCTGCACGAGCGGGTGGCGACCGGCGAGCCCCAGCGCCACGACGCCCGCCGCCAGCGCAACGGCCAGCGGCACGACGCGCGGCCACCGCCCCGGCAGGCCAGCCAGGCCGACGAGTGCCCCGTGCAGGGCGACCGCCGCGAGGCCGTTGCGTACGGCGAGGCCCAACACGTCGATGCGGTCCAGCACAACCCACAGCCCGAGGCTGGCCGCGGCGGCCACGGTGATCCCGCTGGGGACCTGCAACAGAGGCCGCGCGATGACCGGCCCTGTCCCGGCATCGACCGCCTCGCTGACAGTGCGCCACACGCGCACGGGCAGCGGGGCCAGGACGCGCGGCGCCCGCAGGAAGGCCCACGCGACAAACGTGCTCGCGTGCCCCATCCATGGCCGCGTGACCAGGCGCACGAATGCCAGCCCCAGGACCGAAAACGCAGCGGCGACCGCGATCGCAGCCACGATGACGCCGAGCAACTGCAGCACGAGCTGGGCCTGAAACGCGATCTGTTCGTCCGCCCCGCGCGCCAACGCCTCGGGCAGCGCCGCGATGGCACCGCCAACGGCGAGCACGGCGAGGCGCCGCCCGTGCCAACCAAAGCGGCGCACGGGCAAGTCGCAGGCTCCGACGACGACGAAGCCTTCCATCAGCGGTTGCCCACCGCGCCTGCTCCGCCAGGCTCCCGGTCGCCTGCCTCGTCGGCGACCGCGAGCGCCGGCTCGGGTGCGCGCGCTTCGGGCCGCATGTGCGGGAAGAGAATGACCTCGCGGATGCTGTCCGTGTTGGTCAACAGCATCACGAGTCGGTCGATGCCGATGCCACACCCACCGGTCGGCGGCATGCCGTATTCCAGCGCACGCACGTAGTCGAGGTCCATCTCCATCGCCTCGTCGTCGCCGCGGGCCTTGGCGTCGAGTTGGAGCAGGAAGCGCTCGTACTGGTCCACCGGGTCGTTCAACTCAGAAAACGCGTTGGAGATTTCGATGTGCGCGGCAAAGAGCTCAAACCGATCGACGAGGCCTGGCTCCGTGTCCGACCGGCGCGCCAGGGGCGACGTGTCAGCGGGGTAGCCCATGACGAACGTCGGCTGGAACAGGTGCGGTTGCGCCACATGCTCGAACAACTCCACCTGCGCCTTGCCGAGCCCCGCGTGGTCGGGCAGCGCGCAGCCCAATTCTCCGGCACGGCGGCGCACGGTGGCGAGGTCGTCGAGTTGGTCTTCGTCGAGAGCGGCCCAGTCGAGCAGCCCCTGGCGAATCGTCACGCGGCGAAACGGTCGGGCAAACGAGAGCGTGCGCGGCTGGCCCTCAGCATCGACGCCGTAGGGTACCGAGGTCGCACCCGTGACCGCCACGGCCACCTTGGCGAGCAGAGCCTCGACCTCGTCGATCAGGTCGTGCCAAGTCGCGTAGGCACGGTAAAACTCGAGCATGGTGAATTCAGGGTTGTGGCGCTGGCTCAGGCCCTCGTTCCGAAAGTTGCGGTTGATCTCGTAGACACGCTCGAGCCCACCCACGACGAGGCGCTTGAGGTAGAGCTCGGGCGCAATCCGCAGGAACAGGGGCATGTCGAGCGCATTGTGGTGCGTGCGGAAAGGCCGCGCGGCGGCACCACCGAGCACTGGGTGCATCATCGGCGTCTCGACCTCGATATAACCGTGGTCATCGAAGAAGCGCCGCACTTCCCGCAGCACGGCCGCACGCCGGAATGCGGTGGCGCGCGCGGCGTCGTTTACGACGAGGTCGACGTAGCGCTGACGGTGGCGCAGTTCCTTGTCCTGCAGCCCGTGCCACTTCTCGGGCAACGGCCGCACGGCCTTGGCGAGCAGGCGCAAGGCCGGGCCTCCGTGCGGCCGCAACCACAGGCTCGGCTCACCGGTGCGCGTCCGGAACCACAGGCCGACGCCACCGACCGTGTCGCCGACATCGAGCAGCGGCCCCTCCCACGCCGCGCCCGGCGTCGGCTTGAACAGGCGGTCGAAGGTGTCGGGGTCGGTCTCGCGGCTGAAATAGAACTGGAAAGTCGCCGTGTCTTGCTCGCGCCGGGCCAGGCCGGCGGCCTCGCGCAGGTCGTCTTCGGCGCGGCGCAGTGCGGGCAGTTCGACGGCGGTCCGATCGAGGATGCGCAGGAACGCGACTTTGCCCTTGACGTTGATCGCCACCACGCGCCCGGCCATCGCCGTCCACGGTGCCTGCGGCAGCGGCGCGGCGGTCGGCGGCGGCACGTCCGGCGACATCGGTTCGCCTTCTGGCAACGCGACGAAGGCATTGAGTCGCTGGGGGTCCGCGGCAAACCAGCGCAGGGCGTCGGCCGCGCTGTGGGTCGGGCGAAAGTCGTTCGGATATGCGATGCCACCGTGCAGCGCCCGCAGCCCGTCGATCTTCGCGAGCCGCTGCCGCATGAGGTCGTTGCGTTCGAGCATGGCTCTCAAGCTGCGCGCCGGTTGGCGCGGGTTTGGTTCCGCCTGCCGACGGAAAACGCCGAGGAAGGGCCGGGGTGCGCCGGTCGAGCACCAAAAACGACTTGCGCCGCCCACGGAGCCGGCAAGCCGGGCGCGGGCGGCGCAAGCGCCGTTCGTCTACCGGTCGGGGCGACAGGATTTGAACCTGCGACCCCCAGACCCCCAGTCTGGTGCGCTACCAGGCTGCGCTACGCCCCGGAGACGGCGACCCGGGTGGGCCCGGATCGCGTGGGGGGCGCCTTCTAGCAGAGCGTGGTCGGGGGTGCAAGGTCGGTCAATCCGACAGAATCGGAGGCTGGGCACCCGGCCCGCGCCAACAGCACAGCCAGCGGGTGCGCCAGTCCCGCGCGCGGCACATGTCGCGCCACAGCGCCGCGTACTCGTGGAACGCGATCGTCCACGGACTGAAGCTGTCGAGGTTCTTCGTCAGGCCGTAGACGACGCGCTCGCGCTCGGGTTCGAACGTGCCGAGCACGCGGTCCCACACGATCAGCACGCCACCGTAGTTGCGGTCGAGGTACGCCGGGTTTGCGCCGTGGTGCACGCGGTGGTGCGACGCCGTGTTCAAGATCGCCTCGAACCAGGCCGGGCAGCGGTCGACGGTTTCGGTATGAATCCAGTACTGGTACAGCAGGTTGAGGCCGCCCGCGCTCAAGATCAGCCACGGCTCGACCCCGACAAGCGCCCAGGGCGGGTAGACGAGCCACTCGAGCCACGGCGTCCACGGCTGGCGCAACGCGGTCGACAGGTTGTAGTGGCGGCTCGAGTGGTGGTTGACGTGGCACGCCCACAGGAAGCGGTGCTCGTGCTCCCAGCGGTGGAACCAGTAGAACGAGAAATCCCAGCCAACCAGCGCGACCGCCCACCCCAGCGCGCCGGTGCCCACCTCGCAGACGCGGTGCGTGTAGAGCCAACTCGCGATCGCAAAGGTGCCAGCGTTGATGCCCGTCACGGCGACGACCGAGCCAAGGCCCATCAACAGGCTCGCGCGGGTGTCGCGGCGTTCATAGCCGACCACGTCGGCCCCAGCGCGCGCCAGCCGAGCCAGTTCGCGGCGCTCGAGCACCAGAGTCACGACGTAGAAGGGGACGGCGTACAGCGTCGGGTCGGGGAAATCGAGCACGATCGGCCTCCAACACGCCCGACTAGCCGTCGCGCTTCCGCGCCTTGCCACGCTTCTTGCCCTTGTCGTCGTCGTCGTCGTCGCCGCCGCCCGGCTTCGGGGCGCGATCCAATCGCCGCCACGCTTCGGCCCAGGCGGCCAACGCATCGTCGTAGCCGATGGCCCCAAAGCCCGGCCCGGCGCGCAGGCTCGCCACGGTGCGCCAGTCGCCGGCCATCATGGCGGTGCGCAAGTCGGCGTCCGTGTTGACAACAGCGACCAGGCCGTCGACCTGGGCAGCGGGATCCTGTTCGAGGGCAGCGAGCATTCCCGTTGCATTGCCGAAGCCCGCCGCCTGGGCCTCTGCGCCGCTGAGTTGCGCGATGCCCATGCGCAGGCAGGCGTGGGCCGCGGCCGGATCGATGGTGCGGGCCTCGGCGAACGCGCGGTATTCGGCGCCCTGGTCCTTATGCGTCGCGACGAGCCAGCGGCCGGTCTGCTGAAAAAAGCGCCACGGCTCGAACCGGATCGGCAGTCGGTCGTCGGTGCGCGGGGCGATGAGTTGGCTCTCGGCGAGCAGCACGGCCGCGGTGCTCTCGGGCGGCACACCGACGCGGGCACTGCCCGACCGGATGCGCTCACCGTGCACAGTATCGAGCGCGCGGACCCCTTCTTCGAACGCGGTTGTGTGGGGCGGTGACGGTGCGAGCGGCGCGGCGTTGCCGGGCGACTGCAGCGCCATACCGGTGCCGTAGCGTCGGCCCGCAAGGTCGTGGCCTGCGCCGCGCGGCGAGTGGCCGGCCTGGGTCGGGGTCGCGGCGCGGGGCGGCGCGGTGCCGGGGCGCGGCTCAATGCGGTTGCTCATCGCGAACCTCGCGTTGCCAGCTGACGATCGACCGGCTTGGCCCCGCCCGCGGGGCGCGCATCGCGACGGCGACCGCGTCTCCCTTTTGCCATGTCCGCAACCACGTTGGCAATGCGGTGTGCGGCCCGTGGGGTGCAGTCGCCCGGCAGGTGTGCTACAACCAGCCCTGTCGGCCGTGCCCGGCCCGGCTTGGCGCGACGAGGATTGCGTGCACCGCCCCCGCAGCCAGCGCGTCTCCATCCACGACACTGCAGAGTTGCGCGCGCACGCCGCGCTGACCGACCTGCGCCTCGGCGTGGTCGCCGACATCGCTCGCGCCCTGTCGACCCAACTCACGCAACAGCAGTTGCTCGAACTCGTGCTCGAGCGCCTGACGCACGCGCTCGATGCCGACCGTGCGACCTTGTTCCTCGTGAGCGACGACGGACTGGAACTGCGGGCGCGGGTCGCCCTCGGAGCCGATGCGCGCGACATCCGCGTCCGGTTCGGCCAAGGGCTCGCGGGTTGGGTCGCCGTGCAGCGCCGCAGCCTCAACGTGAAGGACGCCTACCTCGACCCGCGCTTCGACTCTGATTGGGATCACGCCACCGGCTACCGCACGACGTCGCTCGTGTGCCAGCCGGTACTCGACAGCGAAGGCGAATTGCTCGGCGTCGTGCAGGTGCTCAACAAGCACCACGGCTGGTTCACGGTCGACGACGAGGAACTGCTGCACACGATCATGGCGATGACTGCGATCGCGCTCGTGAACCTCCGCATGCACGGCACGCTCATGGTGCAGAATGTCGAGATCCTGGAGGCGCACCGTCAACTCGAGGAGCGCGCCAACGAAATCGACCTGCTGTACCGGTTGGAGCGCGAGGCCGCCGACGCCGTGGACCTCGACGCGCTGGTTACGGGCCTCGTCGAACGGGTGGCGGCAGCGGTGCCGTCATCGCTGGTCCAAGTGGGCCGGCCGACACCGGCGGGCGGCCTCGTCGTGCACCGTTCGCAGCGCACTGGGCGCAATGGCGATAGCCGCGGCTCGGGTCCACTCGGCCTGGCCCAGGTGCTGTTGTTCGAGACGCCGGCAGGGATGCTCGGGCGCGTGCTCCAGGCGGGTGAAGGCCTCGATGTGTGCGTCCTCGACGGCGAGGCCCGGCGCGATGCGGCCGTCGCCGAGCGTCTCGGCTTCGTGCCCGAGGCTGGCGTCTGCCTGCCGCTGATCGACGAAGGCACGCTGCTCGGCGTGCTGGGCGTGTATGACCGGCCCGGCAGGCTGCCGTGTCTCGGCGACAGCGACCGCAAGCTGCTGGAACTCGTCGCCGGTCAGGTCGCCCGCGCCATCGGCCTGCGCCAGCAGCGCGAACTGGCCGAGCGCGAGGATCGGCTCTCGGCGGTGGGCCGCGCGTTGTCCGGCATCCTCCACGACTTCAAGACCCCGATGACGGTTGCGTCGGGCTGCGTGCAACTGTTGAAACTCGAAGACGACGCGACGGAGCGCGCCCAGCTGGCCGACCAGACCCTGCGCCAGTTGGACCGCATGGTCGACATGTCGAAAGAAGTCCTGGCGTTCGCGCGCGGCGAGACCGTGGTGTTGTACCGCAAGGTGCAGATGGTCGATTTCGCGCGCGACGCCGCCGAGGTGGTGCGCCAGGTGTTCGCAGCCTCGCCGGCAAGGACCGACGTGCAGACGTCGTACCGGGGCCCCGCACGCATCGACGCGACCAAGTTGCTGCGCGTGGTCCAGAACATCGCCCGCAATGCCCGCGACGCGTTGGCCGATCGCGGCGACGGCCACTTCTCGATCGACATGGCGCTCGATGCCGACACGCTCGTCTTCACCTGCTCCGACAACGGCACGGGCGTTCCCGTCGCGTTTCAGCACCGAATGTTCGACGTGTTCGCCACGACGGGAAAAAAGGACGGCACCGGGCTCGGCCTCGCCATCGTGAAGCAATTCGCCGAGGCCCACAGCGGTACGGTGGCCTACCGCGACACGGCGGGCGGCGGCGCCACGTTCGAGATTCGCATCTCGCGCGAAAGCCATTGACGATCGCGGCCGCCCGCCGCCTGCGCCGCACGCCATGGCGTCGCACGGGTCGGCAATCGATCGCCGAAAAAGTTGACGTGTTTGCCGCGATGGGCACCTTTGCGCCATGTCTGGGTCGCCGCACGGGACTGCGCGGTGCAAGGCACTTGCGGTCGCCGCGCGATCGCTGGGGCATGGGCAATGAGCGCGTGGAGTCGAGTTCGCTGGATCGCGCAAGGGGCTTGGCGGGGCCTGCGTGCGGTGTTGTTTGCGGGGTTCGCCGTGGTCAGCGTGGCGGGCGTCATTCGCGCGAGCACGGTCAAGGGCGTGGTCGAAGATCGGCGTGCAGAACTGCGCCGGCTGCAACAGCAGTTGGCGGAACAGCAGGCCCGCGGCGAAGAGTTGGAGTCCTCGCTCGTGGCGTTCAAGGCCCGCCCTGACGTGCGCGAACAGGTCATTCGGCGCGAGTTGGGGATGCTCAAGGATGGCGAGCGCGTCTACACGTTTCGGTAGCCCCACCGCTCCGGCGCCTGCCCTGCCCGCGCTCGCCCCGCAGGGTGGTCGCCCCGAGGCGGCCGCCGCCACTTGGTCCTGGCGCCCCGAGGTCGCGGTCCAGGCGGCTTCCCGCACGCGGTTGCGCTTCGCCCTGCGCGGCGGCGTCGGCGGCGGCGGCGGAGCCATCCTGTGGCAGTTGGGATGGTTGCACGCCGGCAGCGTGGCACTCGTGCTCGGCGTGTCCGTGATGTTGGCGGCGGCAGCCCTGCCGGCGCGGTGGCTGCGGCGGGCCGATGACGCGCTGCCCGGCTTGGGGCGTGCGGCCAGCCACGTCGTTGCGTGGCCCTTGCTATTCGTGATGTTCTGGTCGGTTTTCGTGCCGTTCGGCTTGCTGCTGCGCCGCGGTCGCCGCGACCCGCTGTGCCGCTCCTTCGACGCGACGGCGCCGACCTACTGGCAGCGCCCCACGCGGCCGTCCGACCCGACGAGGCCCTTCTGATGGCGCGCGTGCTCGGCATCAGCGCGCTGTACCACGACGCTGCGGCGGCCCTGGTCGAAGATGGCGTCATCGTCGCGGCCGCGCAGGAGGAACGCTTCACGCGCACCAAGCACGACGCCGCGCTGCCCCGCCAGGCCCTGCGCTACTGCCTGGCCGAGGCCGCAGGCGGCGGCGGACTGGACGCGATCGCGTTCTACGACAAGCCGATCCTGAAGTTCCACCGCATCCTCGAGACCGCGTTTGCCGTGGCGCCGCGCGGGTTTGGTGCGTTCGCGCGCGGCGTGCCGACGTGGCTGCGCGACAAACTGTGGGTCGAACCCGACTTGCGCGCGATGCTGGCCGCGGAAGGCGTGCCCGCCGGCGTGCCGATGTACTTCCCGGCGCACCATGCGTCGCACGCGGCCAGCGCCTTCTATCCGTCGCCGTTCGAGCGCGCGGCGGTCCTCACGCTCGACGGAGTCGGCGAATGGGCGACGGCCAGCATCGGCGTGGGCGAAGGCAACCGGGTGACGCTGCGCGAGCAACTGGAGTTCCCGCACAGCCTCGGCCTGTTGTACTCGGCGTTCACGGCGTTTGCGGGGTTCCGCGTCGGCTCCGGCGAGTACAAGCTGATGGGCCTGGCGCCCTACGGGACACCCACCTATGCCGCGCGCATCCGCGACCACCTGCTCGATCTCAAGCCAGACGGCTCGTTCCGCCTGAACCTCTCGTATTTCGGCTACCTCGACGACCAGCAGATGACCAACGCGCGCTTTGCCGCCCTGTTCGACGGCCCGCCGCGCGCGCCCGAAGGTCCGCTGACCCGACGCGAACTGGACCTTGCCTGCTCGATCCAGCAGGTCACCGAAGACATCGTGCTGGCGATGGCCCGCCACGCCCGCGCCGAGACAGGGATGCGCCACCTGTGTCTGGCCGGCGGCGTGGCCCTGAACTGCGTCGCCAACGGAAAACTGTTGCGCGCTGGCATCTTCGACGACGTATGGATCCAACCCGCGGCCGGCGATGCGGGCGGAGCGCTCGGTGCCGCGCTGGCCGTGTGCCACGAGGTGCTGAACCACCCGCGCGCAGTCGATGGTCGCACGGACTCGATGCAGGGCGCGCTGCTGGGTCCGGCGTTCGGAGCCGACAGCATCCGCGCGTACCTCGATGCGAATGCCCTTCCCTACCACGAAGTGCCCGACGCCGAGTGGCCCGCGACGGTCGCCCGGCTGATCGCGGCCGGCGCCATCGTCGGCTTGTTTCAGGGGCGCATGGAATTCGGTCCCCGCGCGCTCGGCAATCGGTCGATCGTGGGGGATCCGCGCAGTCCGACGATGCAGTCGGTGCTCAACCAGAAAATCAAGTTTCGCGAGAGTTTTCGCCCATTCGCGCCGGCCGTGCTGGCCGAGCGTGCCGCCGATTGGTTCGACCTCGATCGGCCGTCGCCGTACATGCTCCTGGTCGCGCAGTTGGGAGCGCGGCACTGTCTGGCCGACGCGGGCGACGAGCGCTCACTCGATGTGGTGCAATGGGTCAACCGCGTTCGTTCGACGGTGCCCGCAGTGACGCACGTCGATCGCTCGGCCCGGGTGCAGACGGTGCACGCCGAAACCAATCCACGCTTTCACGCGCTGTTGCGGGCCTTCGAGAGCCAGACCGGCTGCCCCCTGCTCGTCAACACCAGCTTCAATGTGCGCGGCGAGCCGATCGTCGGCACTCCGTCGGACGCCTACCGCTGCTTCATGTGCACCGGCATCGACGCGCTGGCCCTCGGGCCGTTCCTGCTGACGAAAGCGGCGCAACCGCCGTGGGTCGAAGCGGGAGACCGGCGCGGCACGCTTGCGCTAGACTGACCCGGGCCCAGTGGAGAGCACGCCATGAACCGCCTTGCCTTTGTCGGGACGCTGCTGCGCGAGTTCGTCGCCTTTGCGCGCGCCAACAAGGTGTGGTGGATCGTGCCACTGGTCGTGTTGCTGGGCCTCATCGCGCTGCTCGCCGCCGCGTCGCAGGCCACGTCGCCGTACATCTACACGCTGTTTTGATGGGCCCAAGCGCACTGGCAATGGGTCCCGCGGGCAGCAATAAGGACGGCCCGGTGCCCCAGTCTCAGCCCAGCCGCGGCAGGCCGGCCCACTCCGTGTGCACCGCCGCGCCGCCCGCATCGGCGAGTCGCTTGTAGGTGTGCGCCCCGAAAAAGTCGCGCTGGGCCTGAATCAACTGCGCGCTGCCGACGACCGTGTTCAGCGTATCGAAATACGTCAGGCTGCCCGCCAACGCTGGCGCCGCCACGCCGGCCTCGGCCGCACGCGCGACCACCTTGCGCCAACCCGGCAGGCAGCGGCGCACCTCGCCGGTGAAGAACGGGTCCATGAAAAGCAGCGGCAGGGCCGGGTCGCTGCGGAACGCGCTGTACACCTTGTCGAGGAAGGCGGCGCGGATGATGCACCCCGCCTTCCAGATGCGGCTCACCGCGGCGAGGTCCGTGCCAAAGGCGAAGTGATCGGACGACTGCCGCAACAGCGCGAACCCTTGGGTATAGCTCATGATCTTGGCAGCGTAGAGGGCGTCGCGCAGGTCGTCCACGCTCACGCCGTCCAGTGCGCCCGCCGTGGCACCACCTGCACCGAACGCCGCCCGCACCTTGGCGCGCTCGCCCCTCAGCACACTCAATGCGCGGGCATCGACCGCGGCCGTCACCGTGTTGAGGGGCACGCCCTGCTCGATCGCGAGGATTGAGGTCCAGCGCCCGGTGCCCTTCTGGCCGGCGACGTCGAGAATCTGCTCGACCAGCGCGCCGGGCCCGGCGGGGTCCTTGGCAGCCACGATCTGCTCCGTGATCTCGATGAGGAAGCTCGCGAGATCGCCGCGGTTCCAGTCGCCGAATACGCCCGCGATCTGTGCCGGGCCCAGCTTCAGGCCGTCCTTCAGGATCGACCAGACCTCGGCGATGAGTTGCATGTCGCCGTATTCGATGCCGTTGTGGACCATCTTGACGAAGTGGCCCGCCCCCGCCTTGCCGCAGTAATCGACGCACGGGCCGGAGTCGGACTTCGCACACGCCAATTCCAGCACAGGCCGCAGCCGCTGCCACGCCTCGAAGTCGCCGCCGGGCATCATCGCCGGACCCTTGAGCGCGCCCTCCTCGCCGCCCGAAACGCCCATGCCGACGAAGCGGAAGCCATGTTCTCGAGCCCACTTGTCGCGGCGCTGGGTGTCGTCGAAGTGCGAGTTGCCGCCGTCGATCACGATGTCTTCGGGGCCGAGCAGCGGCGCGAGCGCCTCCATGATGGAGTCCATCGGCTTGCCCGCGGTAACGAGGCCGAGGATGCGGCGCGGCGGTTGGAGCGCTGCGACGAACGCTGAGTAGTCGTAGGTGCACACGAAGCGGTCGTCGCCGTATTTCTCCTTGAACGAATCGGTCGACTCCGGCTCGCGGTTGTAGACGGCGACGGTCAGGCCGCGCGAGTGGAAATTGCGGGCGATGCTGGCGCCCATGACGCCCAGGCCGATGACTCCGATGTCCGCGTTCATGTGCACTCCGTGCCGACATTTGTCTGGCCGCGTCGGCGGCGCGGTTCATGGACGCTCCCCCGGAGCGCCGCTGGTCAGGTCGAGGGATTCCCGGTCAGGATGCCCGCCGCCGCGGCCGGATCGACGATCCAGTGCGCGGGCGTGTTGGTGTGCAGGCGTCCCAAGGGCAGCGCCGCGTCACCCTGCCAGGCGCGCGCCAGCACGGCAGCCTTGCCCGCGCCGGTGGCCAGCACGAACGTGGCGCCCGCCCGCCGCAGTACGGGCAGGCCGAGCGAGATGCGCTGGGGCGGCGGCTTCGGGCTGTCGTGCACGGCAAAGCACACGTCGTCGACGTCGAGCCCCGGGTGATCGGGGAAGATCGACGCAATGTGGCCGTCTGGCCCGACGCCCAGCACGCTGACGTCGAGTCCACCGTCGAACGCCGTCACGAATGCGCGGCCAAAACGCACGACATCGGCCTTCAACTCGCCGCCAAACGTCATCGGCAAGACCTGCTGGGGCACGACGGGCACATGGGCCAGCCAGTGCTCGTAGGCGAGTCGCAGGTTCGAGTCGGCACCGAAGCGCTGCCAGTCGCCGTCGCGCCCCTCGGCCAGGGGCAGGTGCCGTTCATCGACCCACGTAATCCACAGTTGCCCGTAGACCGCCGCCGGCAGGTGAGCGCGCAGCCAGGCAAACGCGGGCGCCGGCGTCGAACCGCCAGCCAGCCCGATGCGGCAACGGCCCGATCGCTGCACGCTGCGCTCGATCGCCTCCTGGATGTGATGCCCTGCGACCGCCGCAACGTCCGCCGCGACGTGCAGGTGCGCGCCGAGGGGGCTGTTGACATCGTGGTGGACGATCACGCTCAGTCGCCTTGGCCCCAGGAGCCGCCATCGGTGCCGCGCAGCAGCGCGTCGGCCTCGACCGGGCCCATCGACCCTGCGGGGTATCGCCAGCACGCCGGTGCGCCGGGCGCGCTCCATCCAGACCGGATCGAGTCGGCAAAGCGCCACGCCGCCTCGGTCTCGTCGCCGTGGATAAACAACGTCGCGTTGCCGTTGATCGCGTCGAGCAGCAGGCGCTGGTAGGGCGGCGGTGAATCGCTCGTGAAAAGCGCGCGGTAGTCGAAGCCGAGGCTCGCCTCGCGCAACACGTGTCCATGGCCGGGCTGCTTGACCAGGAACTTGATGCGGATGCCTTCGTCGGGCTGGATGCGAAACGTCAGCCCGTTGGGCTTGAGCCCCCGCGCGATGCCGCCCGGTCCGGCGAACAGGTCGGCGGGAGGCTTCCGAAAGTGAAGCGTGATGTCCGTATAGCGTTTGGCGAGTTGCTTGCCGGAACGCAGCAGGAACGGCACGCCGTTCCAGCGCCAGTTGTGGATGCGCGCCCGGATGGCCACGTAGGTCTCAGTCTGCGACGCCTTTGCCACGCCGTCCTCGTCGAGGTAGCCGCGCTGAGACTGATCGCCGGCGCCGTACTGGGCGCGCACGACGTTGTCCCACACGTCCTTGGGGTCGCGGTAGGGCTCCAACGCGCGCAACACCTTGATCTTTTCCGCACGCACGGCGTCGGCATCCAGGCCGATTGGCGCCTCCATCGCGACGAGGCACAGCAGTTGCATGAGGTGGTTCTGCACCATGTCGCGCAGCGCGCCGGCCGTCTCGTAGTAGCCACCGCGACCGGACTCCATGCCGACCTGCTCGCACACGCTGATCTCGACGTGCTCGATGTGCTCGCGGGTCCAGATCGGCTCGAAAATGGCGTTCTCGAAACGGAAGGCCAGGATGTTCTGGACCGTCTCCTTGCCGAGGTAGTGGTCGATGCGGTAGAGCTGGTTCTCGCGCAAATGCTTGCGCAATCCGATGTTGAGCCACTGCGCGCTGGGCAGGTCGGTGCCGAATGGCTTCTCGACGACGACGCGGCGCCAGCCCTCGATGCGCAGTTCGTCGGAAGCGAGCATGCCGTGTTCCGCGAGTTGATCGACGGTCGGCAGGAACAGGCTCGGCTTCAGGGCGAGGTAGTACAGGCGCCCGACGGTGTTGATGAACGGCCCCGCGAGGTCGTCCATCTTCGTCTTCAATGCGGCAAAATCGGCTGACGTGCTCTCGCCGATGTCGATGTAGTGCATGTTTGGCGCGAGCTCCGGCCAGATCGACCGCTGCTCGGGGCTCAGGAACTTCTCGAGTTCGACCTGCCATTGCTCGGTCGTAATGGCACGCCGACCGACGCCGAGGACCTGCACCGGAAACCGCACGAGGCCCAGGCGGGCGATGTCGACGAGCGCAGGGATGAGCTTGCGCGCAGTCAAGTCACCGGTGGCGCCGAAAATGACGATCTGGGCGGGAACCATCGGGCCTCCGGCATGGCGAGGGACGAACGCGGTGGGGTCCCGAGGCGCGGGGTAAGACGCGCGGGGTAAGGCGCGCGCGGTACGGAGGTGCGCAGACTCAGCGACACCCTAGCGCAACTGCTGCGGCCTGCCAATCGGGCAACGAAGCTGCAGCAGGTCGCCACACAACCCAATGAATGTGCTTCGCGTTTCAGTCCGTGTGCGGCGTTCCGGGCTCGACACGAAACCCGTCGCCCTCGATCGGCTCGGGCGCGACACCCAGTTCCACAATGTCGAGCAGCAGTTCCACGAGGTCGTCGAGACCGTCCGTCGAACGGATCGCGATGTGAGCGATCGACCAGCCGGCATGGTCGAGACCGGCGCACACGGCGGGCGGCAGAAGCACGCGCGGCCAGGCTGCGTCGAGCCAGCCGTCGGCAGCCGTGTCGGTGAGAGACTCGGGTGCGCAGACTTCGAGCACGCAGAGGCGGGCATCCAGCCGCAGCCCGCCGGGCGCGACGAAGCCAACCGCGCGGGGCAGATCGTGCACAAGCCGGCGGCGGGTGGTCAGCGCACAGAAGGCATCTTCGAGCCACGCGACGTCTTCGTCGTGCAGCGCCTGGCCCCAGTCGGCCTGGGCCGGACCGTCCAGCCGTGCTGTGCCCGTGGCCCGCTGCAAGGCACGGCGTTGCGTCGCATCATCGAGCGCGTCCGACCACGGCACCTGGCCCGCAGCCGCCGCCACCAGCGATTCAAACCCGACGGCGCGGGCGAGGGTATGAGCGGCGCACAGGGGCCCCAGCACGCTCGGGTCGAAGTGGCAGCCAGGCCCCAAAGCCACGGCCTCGGCCGCGAGATCGAGTGCCGCCAGCCCCGGCCACGCATCGACCGCAATGCGCGCGGCGACGGCTTCGCGCAAGATGGGAGCCTCGCGTTGGGAAGGCGAGGTCGCTGGAACGCGCACGGCCCGGCGCGCCAGCCCGCGCACGACTTCGCCCACCAGGAACCGATCGACGACGCCGGAAGGTCCACCGCACGCGCGCAGGCGCTTGGCGTCGAGGGAGCCGAGCGCGCCCACGGCGCCACTGAGGGTGCGCGCATCGAGAATCCCGGCTGCGACCCACGCCGCCAGGTCGGGCCATCTGCGCTGGGCCTCGTCCGCATCTGCGAAGCCAAGTGCGGCCTCAGCGTCGACTCCGGCCTCGTCGAGCGTCCCGACGACGGCGTCGATGGCTTCGGCCACCAGCGGGCACGTCGACAGCGGCACGTCGCGCAGGTCGGGCGTTTCGGCCATGGGCCTCCGGAGCGGAGCGAGCGGGGACGCAAGCACTCCATCAGCGAGGCTCGCACCATTCACCCCTGCGCGCCAGCCCGGACAGGCCCGCACCGAAACTGCGCCCCCTTGCCAGCGGCGCGCACATCGGGCACTAAGCGCAGCGCACGGCCACCCGGCCCCGTTCCGCTTCCGCCTGCACCACGGAGATTCGTCATGCAGCTTGCCTCGTTCTTCCCGCTCTTCACTCCGGGCCGCTACCCCACGTCTGGGGGACTCGCGGCGTTCGGTTCGTTGGGTGCCCAGGCGGTCGCCGGCGGTGCGGTCCATGCCGGCGCGGGCGTGTCGGCCAGCGACTGGGAAGAGGATGACGACAACGAGTTCGACGAAGACGACGACAGCTTCGACGACGACGACGAGGACGAAGCCGAAGAAGGCGCAGACGAAGAAGGCGAAGAAGAAGACGAAGAGGTCGAGCGCGAACTCAACTTCGACGAGGACGACTTTCGCATCAACGACGAGGAAGAAGAGGAACCCGAGGCTCCGCCGGACCCGGAAAAGGAGCCCGACCAAGCGGTGCCGCGCAAGAAGGGCACCGAGGACGTCGACGAGGATGACCTCGACCTCGACGAGGCCGATGCAGAAGACGACGGCGAGGACGAAGAATCCGCCGACGAGCGGTGGTGGGACTGAGACGGCGCGTCGGAGTGTTCCCGATCGGTCCACGCAGATAGATCCAGTCATTTCGATACGTTGACGAATGCCGGGCCGGTGGCAGGCACGCTGGACTTCCGGGCGCCGATGAGCTAGAACCCGCGCCCGATTCGGCCTTGCGGCGTAGCACCGCCGCGGGGACCTCGCACCCGAATCGGCTGCACGCTCCGCAGGGCCCGTACAAGACGGGTTAGGGCCCGTGTAAGATCAACACCCGCAGCGCCCGCGGCCCCCGACCGCGACGCCACCGAGTCCGAGCCGATGAACGCATCGCCCGCCGCAGCTGCGCGCTTTTCCCGTTCGGCCGACGCCGAAGGGTTGCGCGATTCCAGACCGGCGTACGCCATCGTCCCGTCCACGCGCGACCGCCTGCGCGGCTACCTGTCGATGACGCGCCCCTCGGTGGTCGGCCTCGTGTTCTTTACCGGCGTACCCGCACTCGCCATCGACGGTTTCGGGTGGCCCGGATGGGCACGCTCGAGCACGATCCTGCTCGGCATTGCCCTGTGCGCTGCCGCCTCCTCGGTGTTCAACGCGTGGCTTGAGCGCGCCTCGGATGCCCTGATGGAGCGCACGCGGACCCGCCCCTTGCCGACCGGGCTCATCGAACCGCGCGCGGCGTTGCTCTGGGGCATGGTCCTGCTGGTCGGAGGCGTCGGCACGCTTTTCGCGATCGGCGGCATGCCGGGCGCGCTCGCAGGGGCAGCGACGGTCGCGTTCTATGTCTTCGTCTACACGATCTGGCTCAAACCGCGCACTCCGCTGAACATCGTGATCGGGGGCGCTGCCGGTGCCGCACCGCCGCTGATCGTCGATGCGTGCCTGACGGGCGGCATCGGCCTGATGAGCCTGACGCTTTTCACGCTCGTGTTCTTGTGGACGCCACCGCATTTCTGGGCGATCGCGCTGTTCCGCAAGGAGGACTACGCGCGCGCCGGCTTCCCGATGCTGCCCAACACCCACGGCGACGCCGCGACCCGCCGCCGCATCGTGCTGTACGCGCTCTGCCTGGTGCCTTTTGCGCTGCTGCCCGCGCTGACCCGCAACCTCAGCCTGGCGTACGGGGCGTTCGCGCTCGTCGTCTCCCTGTGGTTCGTGTGGGAGTGCGTGGAACTACTGCGCAAGGCCGACGTCGCGCGTGCCCGCCGTACCTTCTTCGCCTCGCTGCTCTACTTGCACTTGCTGTTCACCGGCATGACGGTGGATCTCCTCCTGCTCCGGACCTGACGATTGCGCCCAAAGTGAAGCGCGCACCCAACGGCAGTGCGCGCTGCACCAAAAGTACGTGCCCGAACAAATGAAGTGCGCGCCCGAACAAAAGTGCGCCCCCACCCTGCCCTGCGTTGCCGCCGCTCGCGTCCACTCGATGCAACTTCAGAGGAAGCCGATGACCTGGTCGCTCCCCCATTTCCGACGTGCGGTCGCCCGTGCGCCTGGTCGCCTGCTAGCCCTCGTGGCGCTGGCTCTGCTGGCCATCGCGTGCAACGAAGCGCACCCACGCAACACGCTGCAACCCATCGCAGACACCGGCGACATCAGTGCGTGGTTCTACCACATGCTGTTGTGGGTCGATGTCGTCATCCTCGTGCTCGTCATGGGCGTCTGGACGTTTGCAGTCCTAAAGTACCGCCAGCGCCCGGGCGACACTGAGCTGCCGCCGCAGGACTTCGGCAACCACAAGCTCGAGCTGATCTGGACGGTATTGCCCACTATCATCGTGATTGCGATCACCGTGCCGACCGTCGGCGGCATCTTCAAACTGGCGGAGCGCCCCGACCCGAACCAGAAGATCATCGTGGTCGAGATCACCGGCAAGCAGTGGTGGTGGGAGTTCGACTACATCAAGGAAGGCATCAACACGGCAAACGAACTGCACGTCGAGGCCGGCACGCAGGTGCTGCTCCACATGACGTCGGCCGACGTGATCCACGCGTGGTGGGTGCCGCGGCTGGGTGGCAAGCGCGACGCCACGCCGGGGCGGCGCCAGGACATGCACTTCATCGCCCGCGAGGTCGGAACCTTCGACGGCCAGTGTGCGGAGTTGTGCGGCGCGAGCCACGCGCTGATGGGTACGCGCATCATCGTACACCCTCCCGCCGGCGAGGACAGCTACCAGCACTGGGTCGAGGAGCAGCAGGAAAAGGCGAAGGAGCCTGCGGCCGGCAGCCCCGAGGAGAAGGGCCGCAAGGTCTTCCTCGAAAAGGGCTGCGTGGCGTGCCACTCGATTGCGGGCGTGGCCGAACTCGCGCCGGGCGCCCGCTCGCGCACGTCGGGCCCGAACCTGACGCACGTGGGCGGCCGCACGCGCATCGCCGCCAACACGCTGGAGAACAACGTCGATAACCTGGCGAAGTGGATCAAGAACCCGCAGTCCATCAAGCCCGGCGCGCTGATGACGAACCTCGGCCTCACGGACGAGGACGCGAAGGCCGTCGCCACCTACCTGTTCAGCTTGAAATAGCCGCTCGGCTTGAAACCGCCGTACCGGACCGCACCTGGACCCTGATCGTCCCGACCGCCCTGGAGCGACACGATGGCTTCGATTGCAGATTTCGCCGGCGCACAGCCGCCCGTCTACCACCAGGAGCGCGAGTCCAAGTACGGCCTCAGCGACTGGTTGACCACGGTAGACCACAAGAAGATCGGCATCCTGTACGGCATCTCCGGCCTCGCGGGCCTCGCCGTCGGTGGGCTCGAAGCGCTGTTGTTCCGCATCCAACTCGCCCAACCCGACCAGCACATCTTCGTCGGCGACCAGTTCAATGGGCTCGTCACGATGCACGCGACGACGATGGTCTTCATGGCCGTCATGCCGCTCATCGCCGCAATCTCAAACTATTTCGTGCCGTTGATGATCGGCGCCCGGGACGTCGCCTTCCCGCGCCTGAACGCATTCTCGTACTGGACGTTCCTTTTCGGCGTGCTGCTGATGCACTCGTCGTTGATTTTCGCTGAATTCCCTGCCGCGGGCTGGACCGGCTACGCGCCCCTGACCACCAAGCCGTACGGCGCCGGCGGCATCGATTTCTGGTGGGCTGGCCTGGCGATGCTCGCAATCTCGTCGATGATCGCTGGCGTGAATTTCGTAGTGACGATTCTGAACATGCGCGCGCCGGGCATGACGTTGATGCGCGTGCCGGTGCTGGCGTGGATGATCCTGGTCGTCCAGTTCCTGCTCGCGTTCTCGTTCCCGCCCGTCACGGTTGGCCTGATCCTGCTGGCATTCGACCGCACGTTCGGTTCGGTGTTCTACGAGACGTCGATGGGCGGCGACCCGCACTTGTGGCAGCACCTGTTCTGGCTGTTCGGGCACCCCGAGGTCTACGTGCTGATCCTGCCGTCGATGGGCATCGTGTCGGAGGTGCTGCCGGTGTTCAGCCGCAAGCCGCTGTTCGGCCACCACGCGGTCATCTTCTCAGGAATCTTTATTGGTTTCGTTGGATTCGGCGTGTGGGGCCATCACATGTTCACTTCGGGCATGGGCCCGATCGCGGACGCGGCGTTCGCCGTGACGACCGCCATCATCGCCGTCCCGACCGGCGTAAAGATCTTCAACTGGCTCGGCACGCTGGTGCACGCGAAGATGCGCCTTACCACGGCGATGTTGTTTGCCGTGACGTTCATCCCGCAGTTCACGATCGGTGGCCTGTCGGGCGTCATGCACGCCAGCCCGCCACTGGACCTGCAGCAGCACGATTCGTACTTCGTGGTCGCACACTTCCACTACGTGCTGGTGGGCGGCGCGCTCACGGGCCTGTTCGCCGGCGCGTACTTCTACCTGCCCAAGATCACGGGACGGCTGCTCGACGAAACGCTCGGCAAGATCCACTTCTGGATGTTCATCATCGGCTTCAACCTCACGTTCTTCCCGATGCACTTGCTCGGCAACAACGGCATGCCGCGGCGCATCTTCACGTATCCGGCCGACGCGGGCTGGAATACGGAGAACATGATCGGCACGATCGGCGTTGTGTTTCAGGTGGTTTCGGTGCTCATCTTCTTCTACAACATGATGGTCAGTTCGAAGAAGGGCGCCGTCGCGGGCAGCGACCCGTGGGATGCGAACACGCTCGAGTGGATGATTCCGTCGCCGCCACCCGTGCACAACTTCGACTTCACGCCCGTCGTGCTGTCGGAGCGCCCGCTGTGGGACCACAAGTACACGCCGGGCTTCGAGATCACGGTGCCGGCGCAGCGCGAAGAGATCCACATGCCGTCGTACTCGTGGCGGCCGATTATCGTGTCGGGCTTCGTGCTGCTTGTGCTGATCGGCCTGCTCTCGCACATCTGGGCGCTTTCAGTGGTCGGCGGCGTGGGCATCGTGGTGGGCGTGTATTTCTGGGTATCCGAGCCGGTGTAGCTGGCACTGTTGCGCGTGTTGCGTCGCTGCGCGGCCCGGGCGGGCCGTAGCGAGTGAGAGGGGTCGAAATGAGTGAAGCAGTTGCCATCGCCCACGACGGGCACAGCCACGACGGGCACGGGCATGATGCCGGCCACGGGCATGATGCCGGCCACGGGCACCACCAGTTGACCGAGAACAACTTCCTGGGGCTGCCGAACATCAAGCTGGCGATGTGGGCGTTCCTGGGGTCGGAGTGCATGTTCTTCGGGTCGCTGATCGGGACCTACTTCTTCTACCGGGAGATGAGTCTCGGCGGGCCGATGCCCGAGGACATCTTCGACGTCAACATCACGTCGATCTCAACGTTCTTGCTGCTGATGTCGTCCGTCACGATGGCCCTTGCGGTCGACAACGCGCGCCAGCGGAACTTCGGCAAGATGAGGGCGTTCATCCTGGCCACGGCCGCGCAGGGGGCTGCGTTCGTCGGCTTCCAGATCTACGAGTTCTCGCACTTCGTCGCCCACGGGCTCAAGCTGTCGACGTCCCTGTTCGGCTCGACGTTCTACACGATGACCGGCTTTCACGGCGCGCATGTGTCGGTCGGCGTCATCTGGCTGGTGATGGTGGCGTTGCTGGCGACGCAGGGCAAGCTCAACAAGGACAAGATTGCCATCAATGTCGAGGTCATGGGCCTGTACTGGCACTTCGTCGACATCGTCTGGATCATCATCTTCACGTTCGTCTACCTGCTGGAGTTCACGCGTTGAATTCTGGAGTACACCCATGAGCCACCCCACGCACGCAGACGGCGGCCACGATCTGCCGCACTCGCACCAGAAGCACTACCTCATCGTCGCCGCCGTGCTCACAGTCGTGACTGCGGTCGAGATCGGCATCCTGTTCCTGCCGGCGGTCAACGGCACGTGGTGGGTGGTGCCGTTCATCGGCGTGCTCGCCGTGTTCAAGTTCGGGCTCGTCGTCGGCGAGTTCATGCACCTGCGGCCGGATCACGGCGTGTACAAGTTCCTGTTCATGTCGCCGATGTTCTTGGCACTTTTCAGTTTCATCGCCCTCAGCGCACTCGCCGTGGTCACCTACCAGCCGTTCGGCGGCGGCTACGCGATCACACAGCGCGACCGCAAGGCCGGCTTCGTGCCCCCGTCGGCGGGCGGCGGCTTCGAGGTCGCCTGGCCCGAAGACAAGCTGAAGGCCGCGTTTGCCGAAGCCGAAAAGGGCGGCTTCGCGAAGGGCAAGGCGACATTCGCATCGACGTGCGCCAACTGCCACCGCGGCGACGGCGGCGGCATGCCCGCGCTTGGCCCGAACATGACCGACGATTGCTTCAAGCACGGTGGGAGCCTGGCCGAACTGTACACGACGATCGGCAAGGGCGTGCAGGGCACCGCGATGCCGGCGTGGTCGACGTCGATGAGCCCCGATGCCATTCGCCAAGCGGCGTTCTTCGTGCGCAGCCTCAAGGGCAAGAATGTCGCCGGCGGCTTGGAGTGCGTCGGCACGAAGGTCGCGGACTAGCCTCCGATGCGTTTGCGGTCGTGGGCCGCCGGAGCCGCCACCGCGGTTGCTGGCTCCGGTAGCGCGCTGGCGTGGCTGCCGTCGGCGTGGGCGCATCCGTCGGGCCTGCCCCAGTTGCGCGATCGGGCGGGCGTCGTCTGGCAGGATGCGACGGCTGCACTGGTGTGGGACGTCCACGAGAGCATCGTCATCGGCGTCGTGCTGCTGGCGCTGCTGTACGGGCTCGCGATCACGCGTTGGCGGGTGAGGTTCGGCTGGTCGGAGCAGCCGGCCGATCGCTGGCAGGTGGCGCTGTTCTACGCCAATTGCGGGCTGCTCTACGTCACACTCGACGGGGTCCTGCACCACCTTGCCGACGAGCTGTTCTTCTCGGCGCACATGCTGCAGCACATGCTGCTCCAGCTGATCTGGGCGCCGCTGCTCGTGTTCAGCGTGCCGGACTGGCTGTGGCGAGCGCTGTTGCGACCTCGGGCGATCGGCGCAGTCGGGCGCTTCTTGTCGCGGCCGATGGTGGCGTTCCTCGCGTTCAACGGCTTCATGTGGGGCTGGCATTACCCGGCGATGTACGACCTCGCCCTGCGCAACCACCCCTGGCACATCGTGCAGCACCTGTGTTTCATGAGCTCGGCGGTGCTGCTGTGGTGGGTGCTCATCGGGCCGCTGCCCGAGCTCCGCGCCAGCTATGCCCGGCGCATGGTGTTCATTTTCGCGAACATGCTGGCGATGAAGGGGCTGGGCCTGTCGCTCGCCCTGTCGGACCACGTCATCTACCCGTTCTACAGCGAGAATGTGCGCGCGCTCGGGCTCGATCCCCTGTCAGACCAACAGCTCGGCGCCATGCTGATGTGGATGCCTGGAGGCGGCTTCCTGTGGTTCGGCATGGCGCGCATCTGGTGGCAGTGGTTGCGCTCGGGCACGCCGCGCAAGGGACTGACCGGCATCGCCTCGATCGACGCGGAGCGCGCGCGCCGGAATGGTACGCTGCCGCCCCACTCGACGGGACCAACACCCGCGCACGAGGCGGCATGAACGCGGCCGCCCGACTGCGAATCGGGGCCCTCGCTGCGGTCGGATGCGGCATGGTCGCATGCTACAAGGATGGCTCGCAGAAGGTCGCTCCGGCGATGGCGCCACCACAGGCCTTGCGTGTCGACTCACCGGCGTTGGCGCCCAGCGGGGCCCCCGTTGCGCCCGCAGCGGCCGGCGAGGTGCGCGAGGTGGGCGGGCCAGGCGAGCGCGGCACCTTCCGATTTGTGTTGCGCTTCACGGCGCCCAAGGTCAACGAGCTGTTTGCGGTCGAGACCGTGGTGACGGACGCGGCGACGCACGCTCCCGTGCCCGGGGCGAAGTTCTCGCTCGACGCGACGATGCCCGAGCACGGCCACGGCATGATGACGCAGCCGGAACACCGGGAGCTCGCGCCGGGGCGGTGGCGCACCGAAGGCATGAAGCTGCACATGCACGGCAAGTGGATCGTCGAGGCGAAGGCCGAGGCGGGCGGCCGCACCGACATCGTGAGGGTGCCATGGGACCAACCGCCCGCAGTCGCTGGACCCGTCCAGCCCTGAGGAATCGTGGATCCCCCGATCCACAGGTTCTGAGTCGGCGCACACACCGCCGAGGTGCGCGAACCGCCGCAGCCTGCGGGCTGGGCCTGGCAGTGCTCGCGTCGTGCGCGCCGCGCCTGGACCCGGATGCGCCGTGGAGCGCCAGCGAGTTTGCGCTGTTGCGCAGCCTGTCGCCCGTTGCCGCTCCCGCACCGAACGCCGGCAACCGATTCGCCGACGACCCCGCGGCCGCCGCATTGGGGCAAGCGCTGTTTTTCGACAAGGGCCTTTCGGCCAATGGCCAGGTGGCGTGCGCGACTTGTCACCAACCCGCGCGCAGGTTCACCGACGGGCTGCGCCATGCACGCGGAGTCGGCGAGGCTCCCGCCAACGCTCCGACCTTGCTTGGCGCCCACAGCGTGCCTTTTCTGTTTCGCGATGGCCGCAAGGACAGCCTGTGGTCTCAGGCGCTCGGCCCCCTCGAAGCGGAACCGGAGCATGGCTTTGACCGGATGGCGGCCGCCCATCACGTCGCGGCGCGCCATCGCCAGGCCTACGAGGCGACGTTCGGTCCCCTGCCGCCGCTGCAGGACAGCACGCGGTTTCCGGCCCACGCGCGGCCGGTCCCGCTCGACCGTGGGCATCCGCATGACCGTGCCTGGCAGGCAATGGCACACGTCGACCGCGCGGCCGTCGACCGCGTGTTTGCCCACATCGGCAAGGCGATCGAGGCGTATGAGCGCAAGCTGGTGCCCGGTCCGGCCCCCTTTGACCGCTACGTGGCCGCCGTGCTGCGCGCCGACCCCGCCGCCGCAACCCTGCTGCCCACGGCCGCGCGGCGCGGGCTGCGCCATTTCATCGGGGCGGCGCAGTGCGTGACGTGCCACAATGGGCCGTGGTTCACCGACGGTGCGTTCCACAACCTCGGCCTGCCGCGTGCGGCGCACGCCCCCTCGGGCATCGACGTCGGCCGGTCGCTGGGCGCGCAGCGCGTCAAGGAAGACGCGTTCCGCTGCGGTGGGCTCCACAGCGATACCAAGGATTGCCCAGAGTTGCGGTTCCTGAACCCGCGCTTTGCTGACTTCCTGGGCGCGTTCAAGACGCCATCGCTGAGAAACGTAGAGACAACAGCACCATACATGCATACGGGCCAGTTTGCGACCTTGGCGGAGGTCTTGGCATTCTACCAGTCGCTGCCGGGTACCGCGGAGGTCGGGCACCGCGAACTGACGCTGTCGCTGGTGGCGCAGGACATCGATCCTGTCGAGATCATTGCGTTCCTTCACACCCTGACGAGTCCATTGCCCGACGCCCGTTGGCTGCACCCTTGAACCTGCGGCCGAGACAGCCGATCCTGTCGCGCTGCGGGCCGTTGCCGCCGAAGCTGAGACTGTCGATGCACGCGACGACCGCTGCGACCACCCTGCTGCTGCTCGTCTCGGCGTGCGCCCAACCGCCGCCCGCCGAACTGACCGACATCGCCACCCTGCCCGCCTGGGAACTGACGTCCGACGCCGGGCAGTCCATCGGCTCGAAGAGCTTGGCGGGCAAGGTGTGGGTCGCCAATTTCCTGTTCACGTCGTGCCCCTCGTCCTGCCCGCCGTTGGCGCGTGCCACCAAGGAGTTGCAGGACCGTCTGGCGGCAGGCAGCACGGCGTCGGGCGGGCCGCCGATCCAGATCGTGTCGGTTTCGGTCGATCCGGTGACGGACACGCCTGACGTGTTGCGTGCATTCGGGGTGCAGTACGGGGCCGACCCGCGCGTCTGGCATTTTGCGACCGGCGACTACGACGCGATGGAACGGCTGGTGACCGACGGCTTCCTGCTGCCAATCCTGCGCAGCGACGTGCCCCCGCGCGGACTGCCGGGGCGCGCCGAGGCGGCCGGATTGCAGCGCCCGACCCCGATCGACACGGCCCACAGCCTGCAGTTCGTGGTGGTCGACGGCGCTGGCCGCATCCGCGGCGTGTTCGACAAGACCCCAGACGGCCTGGCGAAGGTCGAAAAGGTGGCGCGATGGCTGGCGAGCCACCCATGAGCGCAGAAGTTGCGCGGCCTGCCGGCGCACGCAAGCGCTTTCGGCCGGAACTCGTGCCGACGCTCGTCATGCTCGTCTGCCTCGGCATCCTGCTGGCGTTGGGCAACTGGCAAACGGGGCGTTACCGCCAACAGACGGCGCTCGTCGAGCGCTACCACGCCCAGCACGATGTCGCACCCGCAGTGCAGGCGGCGGCCGAACTGGCTGCCGGACAGGATCGGGAGGCGCGCCTGCAATTCCGTCGCGTGGCCCTGCGCGGCACCGTCGATGCCGCCCACGTACACTGGCTGACGGCGCGCTATATGTTGGGGCAACGCGGCTTTGGCGTGCTGGTGCCGCTCGTGCTGGCGGACGCCCCGAGCGCCGGGCCGCGCGCGCTGCTCGTCGATCTCGGCTGGGTTCCCGAAGGCAAGGAAGCCACATTGTTGCGGAGCCTGGCAACGGAGGCGACATCGGGCAAGACCCGGGTCGTGCGCGGGCGACTGCATGTCGTGCCGGCCGCCCTGCGCGCGGGGATTCCGGGTTCCGACGCGCCCGCGGGGCAGCACCTGCAGCGGCCGACGTGGCGCGCGCCCAACCCCACCGCCATCGCCCGCACGACGCCCGGGCTGGACCCGGAACTGCTCGTGCTGGCCGGCGAACAGGCCACCGGCCGCACCGTCGATCCGGCGCAGGTGCCGCTCGACGGGTACGCCTATCCCGTGCGGCCCCTGCCGATGAAGAATGTCGAGTACGCCGTCACGTGGTACGGCCTTGCGCTGACCTGCGTGGCGGTCTGGTTCGCGTTGAGTCGACGGGAGCCGGCAGCGTGAAGGTCGAACTGCCCTGCCTGGCGTTGGCGGCGCTGTTCGGCTGTGCCGCGGCGGCGCGCCCTGAGAGTGCGCCGGAGCCCGTCGCGTCCACGCCGAACGATGGGGCCGCAAGCGCTGCAGGGGGCGATGCCGTGGTGACCTTCGACGCGGCCGGGACAGTGGATGCCAAGCCTGCGCCGGACGCGACGCCCGACACGACTGCGGCCCTGGACGGTCTGGTTGCGACCGATGCGCCCGCATCGACCTGCGATCCGGATGCCAAGCCACAGCCGAATGCGGCCAGCGCCGCAGACCCGCCGGGGGCGCCGGGCTGTGGCCCCGGCATGGCCGCGGTCGACGCGTTCTGCATCGATCGTTGGGAAGCGGCGCTCGACGAGGTGCTGGCCAGCGGCAAGACGCAGCCGTGGTCGCCGTACTGGTCGCCCGCCAAGGCCAAGGTGCGCGCCAGATCCGCGCCCGGTCTCGTGCCGCAAGGCTACGTCTCCGGTACGCAGGCCGCCGCCGCTTGCCTGGAGGCCGGCAAGCGGCTGTGCACTGACACCGAGTGGCTGCGCGCGTGTCGCGGGCCGCAGAAGTGGACGTATCCGTATGGCAATGCGCTCCAACTCGGGACGTGCAACGACCACCGCGCCAAGCACCCGGCGGTGGAATACTTCGGCACCGCGGCCAGTTGGATCTGGTCGAAGCTCGGCCATCCGTGCATCAACCAACTCGCGCAGACCGAGGCGCAGACGGGCGCTTTCAGTGGGTGCGTCTCCGCGGAGCAAGTCCATGACCTCATGGGAAACCTGCACGAGTGGACCGCGGACCCGGCCGGCACGTTTCGCGGTGGCTTCTACGTCGACACGAAATTGAACGGCCCGGGCTGCCTGTACGCGACGACGGCGCACGACGTGGGGCACTGGGACTACTCGACGGGCTTCCGCTGCTGCGCGGACAAGAAGAAATAATCGAATGGACACCCTGCTTGCCTCCCCGCAACCCTTGTCTGCCGCCCCGCCCGCGTTGCTCGCGGGGATTCGACTGCTGGCGACTGACATCGACGACACGATGACCCACGCCGGTGTGCTGACGCCGGCCGTGGTTGCCGCCGTGGCGCGCCTGGTCGCGGCGGGCATCGAGGTGCTGCCGGTCAGCGGGCGCTCGGCCGGCGAGGTTCTCGGCCTCGCACGCTACCTGCCGGGAGTACGGCGCGCGATCGCAGAAAATGGTGCCACGCTGCTGCGCCCCGACAACCCGCCGCTGGCCTTGCGCGCAACGCCGGACCGCGTGCGGTTGCGGGAGGCGGCAGCGGCCCTGTCTCGCGATCTCGCGGCACCGCTCGTCGAGGCGGCCGACGCGTTTTGCCGGGTCGGCGACCTCGCGTTCGAGCGCGGCGGGCGCGCCGATGGCGAATTGCAGGGTTTGCACACGCCGGCCGCGAAGCTGGGTGTTTTTCTCCTGTGGTCGTCGGTGCACCTGCACTTGTCGCTGGCAGCGCCGGACAAGGGCGCTGCGGTGCTTGAACTGGCGGCCGTCGATGGCATTGCCGGTGGTGCCATCGCGACGATCGGCGATTCGCCCAACGACGCCGGCCTGTGGGTGCCCGGGCGGTTCGCGCTGCCGGTCGGCACGGCTGCCGTGATGCGCCAGCGCGCCGTGCTGCCGCACCTGCCGCAGTGGGTGGTCGGCGAGGGTGCCTTGGGCTGGGTCGAACTGGCCGAAGCGCTGCTGGCCGCCCGCAAGTGAGCATGAAACGGAGTAGCTTGCCCCGCAGCCCGCACCCGGCTAGCTTCGCGACCCCGATGGCGCGAAACCGGCACCACGTTTTCTTGATTCCCGGCTTCTTCGGCTTCGCCAATCTCGGCGACCTAAAGTACTTCGGGCACGTGCACGCGGTCCTGCTGGCCGAACTCGAGCGCTTCGGGCTCGACGCGACGCTTTATCACGTGCGCACCCTGCCCACGGCGTCGGTACGCAAACGTGCCGGCCAGTTGCTGCGCGAGATCGCCGAGTCCGAGGCCGGCCGCGACACGGGCCCGATCCACCTGATCGGCCACTCGTCGGGAGCGCTGGACGCCCGCCTGCTGGTGTCGGCCGGCGCGTCGCTGTCGAGCGATCTGCCCGCAGCAGCGATCGCGGCCCGGGTCCGCAGTGTGACGTCGGTCTGCGGGCCCCACGCCGGCACCCCCATGGTGTCTGTGTTTACGACGGTGCTCGGCCCGCGCCTGCTCCAGTTACTGTCGCTCGCTACGATCTACGTGGTGCGCTACGGCCGCCTGCCGCTGTCGGTGTTGCTGCCGATGGGCCGCCTGCTGGTGCGGCTCGACAACGTCAGCGGCGCCGACCCATTGGACCAACTCTACGACGAATTGCTGGCCGACTTCGGGGACGAGAGGCGCCGGGAAATTCGGGACTTCTTCGCGTCCGTGGGCAAGGACCAGTCGCTTATCGCGCAACTGATGCCCGACGGCATGGACATCTTCAACGCGTGCACGCGCGACGACAGCGATGTGCGCTACGGCTGCGTGGTGGCCCGTGCGCGGGCTCCCGGTGTCGGGTCGACGTTGGCCGCCGGGCTGGGGCCGTACGCGCAGGCCAGCCACGCGCTGTACGCAGCGATGTACCAATTGTCGAGCCGCATGAGCCACGAGCGCGCGCCCATGCCGACGTTCAGCCAGGTGCAGTCGATGCGCCACGCGTGGGGTGAAGTGCCCGACGCGCGCACGAACGACGGCATCGTGCCGACGCTGAGCCAGTTGTGGGGCGAAGTGCTGTGCGCCGTCGATGCGGACCACCACGACGTCATCGGCCATTTCGACGACACGAACCATGACCCGCCCCACTACGACTGGCTGCGCAGCGGCAGCGGGTTCACCCGCCGCGACTTCGAGGGCCTGTGGAGCGCAGTTGCCCGCTGGGTGGCGCGCGCCGAGCCGGCCGTGCGTGCCGAGGTGCCCACCGCAGAGGCACCCGCGTCGGTGCCGCACCGCACCGCCCGCATCACGATGCCGTGACCGCGCCCTGCCGCGAGGGGGCGGACTCGGCCGCCACGTTGCGGTGGCACTTCTCTGGCGCCAAGGTCCGGCGCTGAGTACCCTTGGCGAGCAGCGGAGGGCGTCGGCCGGACGCTGGAGCAACATGCGACCACATCGGACGAAACCACCCGCAGCGCGTCGCACGGGCCGGCACGCCTGCGCACTCGCAGCGCTGGTGCTGCTGCCAGCGGCCTGTCTCGACGATTTCCAGACGGACGCACAGCTCGAGCAGGCCTTGGCGCGCGCGAACGCGGCCGACGCGGCGTTGGACGGCACCGATGGCGCGGCAGACATTGTCGACGCTGTCGATGCCGCCAATTTGGTGGACAGCCTTGTCGACGCGACGTCGGATGGGAAGGACGGCCCCGAGTCGGACGCCGACGCCAGCGGCGACGGCGTACTTGCGCTCGACGCGACCGCCACGGACTGCGACGGGTGCCCGAAGTGTCAGGTCGACGAGGACTGCAAGGGCACGCAGGCCATCGACCTCTGCCTCCAGAAATGGTCGTGCTTGAAGCAGAACGGGTGGGGTCAGTGCGTCCAGGTGCTGCGGGCCGACGCGGTCGCGTGTCCGTCCGGCGGCACGGCGTGCCAGGCCTCGGCGTGCGATCCGGCGACTGGCAAGTGCCAGTCACAGCCTGCCAGCGACGGCTCGCCGTGCAGCGATCTGAACGGCTGCACTTATGGCGATGCGTGCGCTGCCGGCGCGTGCAAGCCCGGCGCTCCCAAGACGTGCGACGACGGCAACCCGTGCAGCAAGGACGAGTGCGACCCCGCCAGCGCAACCTGCGTCGCATTGCCGCAAGCGGGGACGTGCACTGACTTCGACCCCTGCACGGTCGGCGACACGTGCGCCAACGGCACGTGCAAGACGTTTCCCAAGAAGTGCGACGACGGCGAGTCGTGCACGAAAGACGACTGCGACCCGGAGGCGCCGGGCTGCGTCTACCTGGCTCTCACGGCGACATGCAGCGACGGTGACCCGTGTACGGTCGGCGACAAGTGCGCGCAAAAGGAGTGCAAACCCGGGGCAAGCAAGGCCTGCGACGACGGCAACCCTTGCACCATCAACGCTTGCGATGCGGCGAGCGGCGACTGTGCCGCGGTCAACAGCCAGGCGCCGTGCTCGGACAACAACCCGTGCACGATCGGCGACCTGTGCGGCGGCGGGCTGTGCGTTCCCGGCGCTTCGAAGAACTGCGACGACGGCAACACGTGCACGAATGACGCCTGCAACGCGGGCTCTGGCGACTGCAGCTTCGTCAAGAATTTCTCGCCGTGCACCGACAACAATGCGTGCACGCAAGGGGACATCTGCGACAGCGGCGCCTGCAAGTCGGGGGCGCCGAAGGGATGCAACGACGCCAACCCGTGCACCGTCGATTTGTGCGACGCAGCAAACGGGGCGTGCAGCGTGCTCTTCAACGCCGCCGCGTGCGACGATGGCGATGGATGCTCGGTCAACGACCAGTGTCAGGAAGGCAAATGTGCGGCGGGACCCCTGAAGACCTGCGCCGACCTCGACACCTGCACGGCCGATGCGTGCGACGCGAAATCGGGCGGCTGTACGTTTGCGAAGATTGCTGGCTGCGGCGGGTTCTGCAGCGCCGACACGGATTGCAACGATCAAAACCCGTGCACGGTGAACGCATGCATCCAGGCAAAGTGCGCATTCCCGCCCAACGGCGAGCCGTGCAGCGATGGCGACGCGTGCAGTGTCGGCGACCAGTGCAGTTCCGGTGCGTGCAAGCCCGGGGTGCCGGCGAATTGCGACGACGGCAATCCATGCACCGACGACCCGTGCGCCAAGGCGACCGGCGCCTGCGCCCACGCGGCGAACAGCGCCACATGCAGCGACAACAACGCGTGCACCTTGGGCGATACGTGCGCGGCCAACCAATGCGTCGCCGGTGTGGCGAAGGCGTGCGACGACAGCAATCCATGTACGACCGACGCTTGCGACCCCGTCAGTGGCAGTTGCGCCGCCACGAACCATACGGGCGCGTGCTCGGATGGGAATCCCTGCACGGTCGGCGACGGCTGTGGTGGCGGAGTGTGCAACTCGGGCGCCGTCTTGCCGTGCGACGACCAGAATCCGTGCACGAACGATGCCTGCGACGTGGGCGACGGCGTGTGCAAGGGCAAACCCAATGCGGCGACGTGCAGCGATGGCAACGCGTGCACGCAAGGCGACGTGTGCGCGGCCGGCGCGTGCAAGCCCGGTGTCACGTTGGACTGCAACGACGGCAACCCGTGCACGACCGATGCGTGTTCCGTCGCGACCGGAGCGTGCTCGCAGTCCTTCAACACCGCACCTTGCGACGACCTGAACGCGTGCACGCAGGACGACGGTTGCGGCGGCGGCAAGTGCGCGCCGGGCGTGGCGACGGCGTGCAGCGACGGCAACGCGTGCACGACCGACGGCTGTGACGCCAGCAGCGGCGGGTGCACCAGCCAACCGATCGTCGGGTGCGGCGGCAATTGCACCAAAGACTCCGATTGCAACGACCAGAACCCGTGCACGACGGACTCGTGCACGGGCGGCAAGTGCGCATTCGCCCCGAACACTGCGGGGTGTGAAGACAGCGATCCCTGCACCGAGGCCGACAAGTGTGCAGGAGGCCAGTGCCAGCCGGGCGCTGCCAAACCGTGCAGCGACGGCAGCGTGTGCACGGACGATGTGTGCGACAAGGCGACCGGCGCATGCAATGGCACTCCCAACGCGTTGCCGTGCTCAGATGGCGACGCGTGCAGCATTGGCGAGGCCTGCGTGGGTGGCTCGTGCACGGGCGGCAAGCCGGTGGCGTGCAATGACGGCAAGGTGTGTACCGACGACAAGTGCGACGCGCAGTCCGGTGCGTGCGGCTTCGTCATCAACGTGGCGGCGTGCAGCGACGGCGACGCGTGCAGCGTAGGCGATGCGTGCGCTGCCGGGTCGTGCAAGGCCGGCCCGGCGAAAGTGTGCGACGACCAGAACCCATGCACGAACAACGCGTGCGACAAGGCGAACGGAACGTGCGGCGAGGTCAACAACGCGGCACCGTGCACCGACGCCAACCCGTGCACGCTGGGCGACGTCTGCGCAGCGGGCAAGTGCGCGGCGGGCCAACCGCGCGCGTGCGACGACGCAAAGGTCTGCACCGACGACAGTTGCGCCGACTCGACGGGCAGTTGCGTGTACGCGCCCAATGCGGTCGCTTGCGAAGACGGCAACAAGTGCACGGCGCCAGATGTGTGCGCCGGCGGGTCGTGCGCGGCCGGGGCTGCCAAGGACTGCGACGACAAGGATGCATGCACCAACGACAAGTGCGATGCCTCGTCGGGAGGCTGCGTATTCGTGCCGATTGTTGGCTGCGGCGGCAACTGCAAGGTCGCGGACGACTGCAACGACCAGAACCCGTGCACGACGGACCTGTGCTCGAACCTGCTGTGTGCGTACCAGAACAACGCCGACGTGTGCTCGGACGGCAACCCGTGCACGTTGCTCGACGCGTGCAAGAACGGCGGCTGTGTCGCGGGCGCCGCCAAAGGCTGCGACGACGGACAGCCCTGCACGAACGACAGTTGCAACCCGACCGATGGCGCGTGTGTGACGGTGAGCAACACGGCGCCGTGCGACGACGGCAACCAGTGTACCCAAGGTGACCTCTGCGGCGGCGGCAAGTGCACGGCGGGACAACCCAAGGCGTGCGATGACAAGAACGCCTGCACGGTGGACGGCTGCGACCCCAGCACCGGCGCTTGCACGGTCAAGGCTGACGATGCCGCGAAGTGTGACGACGGCAACGCGTGTTCGACGGGTGATGCGTGCGTGGCCGGCAAGTGCGTCGGCGTCGCCGTCGTGTGCGACGACAAGAACGTCTGCACACAAGACGCGTGCACCGCCGCGAACGGCCAATGCGCGTACTCCGATGTCGCGGGCGGCCCGTGCGACGACGACTCGAAGTGCACCACGGGCGACGCTTGCCTGGGCGGCAAGTGCCAACCGGGCACCGCCAAGGTCTGCATGGACAACAACACATGCACGGCCGACTCGTGCGACCCGGCCACGGCGAACTGCGCGTTCAATGCGCTTACTGACGGCACGGCGTGCAGCGACGGCAACCTGTGCACGCTCAACGACACATGCGGCGGTGCCGTGTGCAAGCCGAAGTCGAGCGTGGCGTGCGGCGACAGCAACATGTGCACCAGCGACCAATGCAACAAAACGACGGGGTTGTGCGAGTACGGGCCCGACCTGGGGAAGAACGGCGCGTCTTGCGCGAGCAACTCGCCCGTCAACAAGCGCTGCTGGAACGGGGTTTGCCTGATCCCGTGGGCCCGCGCGTTGGCGACGGCCGGCGGCTTCACGTCGGGTGCGGCCCCGCGCCCAGATTTAGCGGCCACGTGGGGTGCGAGCAGCAAGGGCGAACTCGGCACGGGCAGCCTCGTCGCCAGCTCGGTGCCCGTCATGCCGAAACTGGCCGGCTCTGTGGATGGCGTCACGCTCGGGTTGGACCACGGGTGCGCGTTGGTCGATATCCCCAGTTCCAACGGCACCTCCGGTCTCGCGATCCAGTGCTGGGGCGCGGGCACTGCGGGCCAGTTGGGCGACGGATTGTCACAGGATTCCGCAACGCCGGTGAAGGCAGACGGCAGCGGCGCCAAGATCGGTGTCTTGGCCACGACGACGTGGGCCCCCCTGCACGTCGATGCGGGCGACCAGTTCTCGTGCGCGGCCTACGACAAATACGAACTGACCACGACGACCAAGGCCGTACGCTGCTGGGGCACCAACACGTACGGGCAGTTGGGCGCGGCCAATCCGACGAAGGGGAGCGCTGTCCCCGTGCAGGTGCCCAACGTCGGCGGCGCGCACGCCGTTTCCGCCGGTGGTGGCCACGCGTGTGCGCTGACGCAGTCGGGCCTGCATTGTTGGGGCCGCAACGAGAACGGCCAGGTTGGCAACGGCACCACGGGTATGAGCCTGGCGCCGGTACTCGTGTTGGCCCAGTCGAAGGGCGAGGTATACGCGGTCTCCGCCGGCACGAAGCACACCTGCGCAATCCGCAGCCCGAACCGCACCGTGCTGTGCTGGGGCTTGAACAGCGATGGCCAGTGCGGCCTCAGCGCCGGCAGCCCCGGTAGCGTCGTGCTGCCGACCAACGTGCAGCTCGGCGCCGGCCCCTTGCAGCTTGCCTTGGCGATCGCGGCGGGGGAAAAGCACACGTGCGCGGTCATCAAGACTTCAGACAGTTCCTGGCGCGTGTACTGTTGGGGCGCCAATGGCGACGGCCAACTGGGCATCGGCTCGAACGCAGCGTCGCATGTGCCGAAGAAGGTGCTGCAGTCGGCGGGAGGCAGCGAGTTTGCCGACCTCGTCGGCGTGCTGGCGGGCCGCAAGCACTCGTGCGGCGTGCACGGCAACGGCTCCGTGTGGTGCTGGGGCGCGGGCGGCGACGGCCAACTCGGGCAGGGCGCGATGGTCGGCTCGACCGTGCCAGTCATGGTGTCTGGTTCTGCGCCAAAGTAGCCAGCCCCGATCCGCCGCCTTCGGCACAGCTCTGCGTTGTCACTGCGGAATCGGCGTTCGAAGTACCGGGTGTACGTTTTCACGCCGATTCCTTGCTCCGCCTTGTCGAGCGCAAGCGAGCCAACCGGCAACGCGCAGCCGAATTCGGCGGCCGGGGATGGGAGGCGGCAGTGGTTCCTGGCCAGCCTGAATCCACCACCCTGGAACCTCTCCGGGCCAGCGCGAGACCTTGCGCCGGCCCACCGCAAACCCGACAATGCGCACCGCAAGCGCTTCTGGCACCCCCGCTAGGACTCGACATGACACGCACGCCACTCGTCGCTAGGTTCACGGGGACGCTGCTCGCGGCCCTGTTCACGGGTGCTCTGTGCGCCCCGGGGTCGGCCCAGGCGGCGACGCTCGCCACCCAAGGCATCCTGCGCTCCGCACAAGGCGGGCCCGTCGCGGACGGCAACTACCTGCTGGTGGTGACGCTGTACGATGCCGCCGATGCGCAGAAACCGTTGCACGAGGAGTTGCACAAGACCGTCGAAGTGCAAGGTGGCCTGTTCGCCCTCCAGTTCGGCAGCATCAAGCCGATCCCCGACGACCTGCTCGCCGCGGGGACGGCGCTGTGGGTCGGCGTGAGCGTGGGCAGCGACCCGGAATTGCCGCGCGCAAAGCTGGTCGCGGTCGCGCGGGCCTGGTACGCCGCCAACGCGGGAGCGGGGTCGTTTCCCTATGCGGCTTCGGACAAGCCCGGCGGCGCCGCCACCGGCCTGCAATGCACCGGCTGCGTCGGCGGCGCACACATCGCAGCGGGTGCCATCGACGCCAAGCACGTCGCGTTCACTTATGCGGGGTCCGCCAGCAAGGGCGGTCCCGCCGATCTGGCACTGGTGGCGAAGACGGCGGATCAGGCCAAAGTCGCGGACTCCGCGCTGCAAGCCAAAGTCGCCGAGAACGCACTGTCGGCAGCCAAGGCCGACGACCTCGCCTGCAAGGGCTGCATCACCTACGGCCACCTGCACCCCGATGTGCCCAAGAGCTTGCTGTCAGTCGCCGGCGGCACATTGACGGGACCGCTCGTGGCGTCCAAGGGCGTCGATCTGCAGGGCTCCGTGCTGGCGGGCGCACAATTCGCCGAAGTCGACATCGCCAAGACGGCCTGCGACGCCGGCCACAAGGGCATGCTGGCGACGACGGCGGCGGGCGCGCTGTACTTCTGCCTCGGCACGCAGTGGAAGAAGGTGGCGCTGTGTGGTGGCGACTGCAAACTGGCGGGCGCGGTAGCGTGTAGCCTGCCGATTACGGACGAGTGCGGCGAGGTCGGGTCGTGCTCGGGCACCGGGTCGTACTGTGATGGCAGCAAGGTGTGCGCCGCGAATGGCTGCGTCGGCCCCGGCGAGAGCGCCGCCACCGCTCTGGCGTCGTGCGCCGCGCTGAAGAAACTTGCCGCCACGCTGCCGGACGGCACCTACTGGATCAACCCGACGGGCGCGGTCGGTGGCGCGTTCCAGGCGTGGTGCGACATGACCACGAACGGCGGCGGCTGGACGCGCTGCCTGGCGCACCGCTACCTGCCGACCCTGCCGGCGAGCTTCAAGAAGACCTGGGTATCGACGGTGTGGTCCACGGGGGGCAAGTACGCCTTTGCCGACTCCGCCGATGGCACGGACTACGGCAACTTCTGCACGCTGCTTGCGGCCCAGTCGACGCAGTTCTATGGCCGCGCGCGTTATCCTGTTGGATTCGCTACTAATTTTGCCACGACGACGCTCGCACTGCCGGCCAACTTCTTTGACGCCGGATCGCAGGTCATCGCGAAGGGCAACGGCAACCATGCGATCGCCAAGGACAACGGCACGAACGGCCAGGGCCACTTCGAGATCGGCTGCACGACGTCGTATAGCGCCAACAAGATGCAGGGCATCCACGCCCTGTGCTTGTCTGACGGTGCCAAGTACCAGGCGCAGCACACGGGCTGGACCGACGGTCAGCACCCGGGGTCGTGTCCGGACTCGTCGAGCCAGGCGTGCACGTGCTCGCAGAGCCAGTACTGTGGCGGCAGCAACGCGCTCGAGAAGGGCATCGTGATGACACTGTACTTGCGCTAGCTCCCTTCGGCTGTCGCGACATGGACGACTACCCCATGATTCTTGTGTGCTTTCGTCAAGGCCGGCTGGCCGCCACTTTGTTCGTCGCCGCTGCCGTGGCCTGCAAGACTCCGCCCCCACCGACGGCTTTCGCGACGTCTGACGGGGCCGCGAGCGATGCGGCAGGCGGTGGACCGGACGCTGACGGAACAGCAGGTGCGACGGGCGACATTGCGGTCGCCGATCCAGACACGGTGTCGGTCAACGGCCCTGCGGACGCCCACGCCGACATGCTGGATGTGGCCGCCGACGCCACCGCAGCGCCGGACGTCCCCGTCGCGCCAGATGCCACCACGCCGCCCGACACCGCTCCCGACACGGCATGTTCGGGCGACGCGTGTCCGCCCGCTCCGCAAGGCCCGCTGTTCGGCGTCGGCCTTGGCAGCCACCACTCGTGCGCCGTGCGTGCCGACGGCACCCTGTGGTGTTGGGGCAGCAACGAGCGCGGCGCCCTGGGCAGCGCGGGCGTGCCGACGACGCCGAAACCGGTCCAGGTCGGCAAGTCCAAATGGCTGGCCGTCGCGGCGGGCGCCGACCACAGCTGCGCGATCGCGGCCGACCAGGGCGTCGCGTGCTGGGGCCTCGCCGAACTCGGCCAGAGTGGCCCGAGCAAGGACAGCGAAATCTTCACACCGACCGCCGTGTCGGGGTTGAGCGGGGCGGTCTCCATCGCGGCCGGCGAGCGCCACTCGTGCGCCGTGCACGGCGGCGGCAAGGTGTCGTGTTGGGGGCACGGTGTCGAGGGCCAGTTGGGCAAGGACATCGCCTCGAGTTCGACGCCCGTCCTCGTCGCGCTGGCTGATGCCAAGGCGGTCGTGGCCGGTGCCTACCATTCGTGCGCGCTGCTGACGGACGGCACCGTGTGGTGCTGGGGCAGCAACGGCGAGGGGCAGCTCGGCAATGGCGGCCAGCAGGCCAGCGGCCCGGTCAAGGCCGACACCGAAGTCGTGTTCAGCGCGCTGGCGGCAGGCGGCAATCACGTGTGTGGCGTCGCCGCAACCGGGCTTTATTGCTGGGGCGAAGGCGACGACGGCCAACTCGGCAACCCGACCCAGTCCGTCCAGGTCGTGCCGTGGGGCCCCGTCAAGCTCGCAGCCAAACCGAAAGCCGTGGCGGCAGGGGCCCAATCGACATGCGCGCTGCTGGTCGACGGCAAGGTGCAGTGCTGGGGCGACGCACCGTACGGCGGCTTGGGCCAAGGCCCCGGAATCGCCAAGTCCCCGACTGCCGGCACCCCCGCTATCGGCGTCAGCGATGGCGTCGGTGTCGCGTGCGGGCTCTCGCACTGCTGCAGTTGGAGCGCGACCAAGCTGTGGTGCTGGGGCTGGAACGCGCGCGGCCAACTCGGCAACGGCACGATGGGTGCGTCGTTCGCGCCGTCGCCCGTGGCCGTGACGGGAGCGGTCGAACTCGCCGCGGGCATGCTGCACACCTGCGCGCGGTTGGCGTCGGGCAAGGTGGCGTGTTGGGGCGGCGGGGCGTACGGGCAGTTGGGGCAAGGTGGTCAGGCACCGTCCGAGAAGCCGGTCGAAGTCAGCGGGCTGGTCGATGCCGTCTCGATCGGCGCAGGCCAGGTCCGATCGTGTGCGGTGCGCAAGGACGGCTCGGCCCAGTGCTGGGGCTCGAACGTCGACAGCGCCCTCGGCACGGGTGCGCCCGACGCGGCGGCGCTGGTGCCGGTCACGGTGATGGGCAACAAGGCCCTCGCCTTACCCGCGGTTGGCCATGTATTCACGTGCTTTCTCGCCCAGGATGCGACGGTCTGGTGCGCCGGCAAGCTGCCGACGGACGAGGGCCAGAGCAGCCCCAACCTCGTGCTCACCAAGGTCGTCGGCTTGTCCAACGTTGACGCCGTGGTGGCGAGCGACGAACATGCGTGTGCGCTAGTAGACGGCGACATGCAGTGCTGGGGCGAGAACGGCTTCGCACAGTTCGGCACCGGCAACACCGACCCCAGCGAGGTGCCCAAGAAGGTCGTCGGCAAGGCGGATTTCGTGCTCGTGGCCACGGCAACGGACCACTCGTGCGGCGTGACGGGCGGCAAGAGCGCGTGGTGCTGGGGCGCCGGCGCTTTCGGCCAACTCGCCACGGGCAAGCTCGACGACAGCGCGGTACCGGTCGCCGCGGCTGGCTTGGCGGGCGCGACGAAACTGGCGGTGGGCTACCGCTTCACGTGCTTCGGCGACGCAGCCGGCAGCTTGAAGTGCGTGGGCACCAACGCAACGGGGCAACTCGGCGCTGACGTGCCCGACACCACCAAGCTCGTGCCTGTCGTCGTCCAGGGGCTGACCGGCGTCAAGCAAGTCGTGGCAGGTCATTCCCACGCGTGCGCGCTCAGCGCGACCGGGCAGGTGTCGTGCTGGGGCGCCAGCGACGAGGGCGCGGTCGGCAACGGCAAGGCGCTTGTGTTCACCCCCGTCGTCGCCCTCGGGTTGCCGTAGCGACCGATGCGTTTTCGCCATCGGCGGTGCCGCCGTCGCGCGCTTGCCGCTTCGTGAAGGAGAGCAGCCATGTTTCGCCATGACGCCCTGCAGGGCGAGGTCATCGTCATTTCCGGCGGCGGTACCGGGCTGGGCCGCGCCATGGCCGAGCGGTTCGCGGCGCTGGGGGCGCGTGTCGGTGTGTTCGGGCGGCGCGAGGCGCCGTTGCAGGAAGTGGTCGGCGCCATCCAGGGCGCTGGCAGCCACGCCGCGTGGGCAACCGCAGACGTGCGCGACGCCGATCAGATCAAGGCGGCCATCGACAGCCTCGAAAGGCAGTTGGGCCCTGCGACAGGCCTTGTGAACAACGCTGCGGGCAACTTCCTGGCCACGACCGAAGACCTGTCGCCCAACGCCTTCGACGCAATCGTGCGCATCGTGTTGCACGGCAGCTTCCACTGCACGCGCGACCTCGGCAGGCGCTGGATCGCACGCGGCACGCCCGGCAAGGTGCTCAGCATCGTGACGACCTATGCGTGGACTGGCTCGGCGTTCGTGGTGCCGTCGGCGTGCGCCAAGGCCGGTGTCTTGGCGATGACGAAATCGCTGGCGGTCGAGTGGGCTACCTATGGCATTCGCCTGAACGCAATCGCACCGGGCCCGTTTCCGACCGAAGGCGCGTTCAGCAAGCTGATGCCGAAGGAACTGGAAGAGGACGCCCTGCGCCAGGTGCCGCTCGGCCGCTTTGGCGACCCGGCGGAACTTGCGGACCTGGCCGTCTACCTGCTGGGGCCGGCGAGCGCGTACATGACAGGCGAGTGCGTGGTGCTCGATGGTGGGGAACACCTGAAGGCGGGACAGGAGTTCGCGCGCTTCGTCGATCTGCCGCGCGACGTGGTCAAGGGAATGATGGCGGCGCTGCGGCCGGCCCGGAGCTGAGCGGCACCCCGACCCCGTGGAACTGTGATACCAAATCCCTTGAATTCGGCTCGGTGCTCGCTCGCCCGCGACGGGACGAGCGTCGCGATCACGGACCGCGGCAAAGTCGTGGCGATGCTGGCTCCGCCGGCTGCCGACCTCGAAGGGCAGCCGCCACCACCGAGATTTCGCGCGCGTCATCGCCGCAGGTGGCCGGCTTGCGACCCGGGTGGGCGACAAGACCTTCCCGGGACGCCGAATTAAGTCCAGATGCCAGGCGGAGCAATCGGTTGGGGCGAAGACGTACTTGGATACGTTGAGCACCAACGCCGCCGCGACAACGACGCAGATGGGCCCAAGGCGGTGGATCCGGGGCCTCGCGGCACCTGTCCACTGCGCCCACCGCCCGCTACACTCAGGCTTCCCCGGTTCCTCACAACCGCCGGAGCGCCGCCGTGGCCCGACACGTCCCCACCATAGCCGCCTCGCTCTGTGCGTTGGCCGCGCTGCTGTCCCCTGCACCGGGCCACGCCGACGACGCCCGCCTGGCCAAGGGCGAAGTCCTTGTTTCCACGCGTGAAGTGGCCGGCTGCGACCTCCCCGAGGTCACCGCCCAGGCCGTGGTCGACGCGCCGCCCGAAAAGGTCTGGCGCATCATCGACGACTGCAACCAGTACAAACGCCACATGCCGCGCGTGTCGGCATCGAAAGAACTGGAGCGCAAAGGCACCACGATCCAGTGCGAGGTCACGGTCGACATGCCGTTCCCGCTGTCCGATCTGACGGCTGTCACCCAAGCCGAGCACGTAGTCGGGCCACCGCGCTGGTCGCGCACCTGGAAGCTGGTGCGCGGTGACTACGATCGCAACGAGGGCGCCTGGACCTTGACGGCATTCGACGCCGCCGCCACGCGGACGCGGGTGACCTATCGGCTCCTGGTGGCGCCGAAGACGCTGGTGCCGAATGCGCTGGTGAAGAAGGCGCAGCTCAGCACGTTGCGGGACTTGATGAATCGACTGCGCGAGGCCGTGAAGTGAGGGCTGCCGCCGCCGCCGACGGGTGGGACCTCGACCCCACCATTGCCTTCCTCAACCACGGCTCCTTCGGCGCGTGCCCCCGTTCCGTGCTCGACTCCCAGGCCCGCTGGCGGGCGCGGATGGAGCGGCAACTGGTCCAGTTCTTCGCCCGCGACCTCGAAGGCCTGCTCAATGCCGCCCGGGCTCGCTTGGGCGCGTTCGTGGGAGCCGACCCCGACGACCTCGCGTTCGTGCCCAACGCGACCACCGGCGTCAATACGGTGCTGGCCAACCTGGCGTTGCAGCCCGGCGACGAACTGCTGACCACGGACCACGTCTACCACGCCTGCCAGTGTGCGCTCGACCACCTCGCGCGGCGCAGTGGGGCCCGAGTTGTCACCGCGCACGTGCCGTTCCCGCTGCAGGCGGCCGACCAGGTGACCGAAGCCGTCTTGGCAGCGGCGACCCCGCGCACCCGGCTGGCGCTGATCGACCACGTGACGAGTCCGACGGGCCTCGTGTTCCCCATCGACGTCCTTGTGCCGGCGCTGCAGGCCCGCGGCATCGACGTGCTGGTCGACGGCGCCCACGGGCCGGGGATGGTGCCGCTCGACCTCGACGCGCTCGGGGCCGCGTACTACACCGGCAACCTGCACAAGTGGGTGTGCGCGCCGAAGGGCAGCGCGTTCCTGCACGTGCGGCGCGACCGGCAACGCGACTTCCACCCGCTGTCGATCAGCCACGGATTCGACGTGCCGCGCGACGATCGCAGCCGTTTTCAACTGGAGTTCGGCTGGGGCGGCACCGACGACCCGACGCCGTGGCTGTGCGTGCCCGATGCGCTCGATGCGCTGGCGGCGCTTGGCGGAACCGGTGGGCTGGCCGCAGTCATGGCCGACAACCGCCACCTGGCACTGGCGGCGCGCGACTTGCTGGGTGAGGCGCTCGGCATCGAGCCACCGGCACCCGACGCAATGTTGGGCAGTCTCGCCGCGGTGCCCGTGCCGGCGACGCTGGGGCCGCAGCCGTCCACATGTCAGCCCGGGCCGGACCCGTTGCAAACGTGGCTGTTGGAGCACCACGGCATCGAGGTGCCCGTGTTCACATGGCCCGTGGGCGGCGGCCGCGTGCTGCGGGTGTCGGCGCAGGTGTACAACGACATCGGGCAGTATGCGCGACTGGCCCACGCGCTGCGAAGCCTGGCGTAGGCACCCTGACGAAAGCCCTACGGCGACGCCGGCTTCGCCAAAAACAAAGCAAACAAACACATCTCGTTGTCCGTGCCGTACCCCGCCATCACCGGGGCCGTCGCATCTGTGGTGTCGTAGACGCAGTTCACATGGAAGCGCGTCTCGGCATCGATGCGCGTCGCCTTGTCGTAGAAGTAGATCTGCTGCCAGTCGAAGTCCCAGCGTGGCACGTCGGCGGCGCACACCTTCGGCTTGCCCTCGCCCTGTTGCAGCGACAGGTTGAGCGCGCGCCCGCGCTTGTGCAGGTGAGGCAGCACGCCCACCAGATCGAACGTGGTGCCGGCCGCGGCAGGGATCCAGAAGTTGAAATCCTTGACCGTCGCCTGCCACGGGTACTCGACCTTGGCCTTGCCCGGCGGCAGCGAGTCCTGCGGCAGGCCCGTGAAAAGCTTGAAGATGAAGGGGTCGTGCAGCACCACGTAGACCTGCCGCTCCACCTTGTCCGCCAGTTCGAGTCGCACCCGTGTGAGGTCCTTGACGGTCGCCGCATCGACGTCGGCCATGCTGTAGTGCACCTGCATCACGAGTTCTTCGCCCGGTTCGAGCTTGACGCCTGTGCCGGCGGGATAGTGCACGGCCGAAGTGCCCGGCGCCCACGTGGCCGGCAGACCGCTGACCAGCACGTCGTCGCCCGCCGCACCGAAGCATTCCCAACCGGGCCTGTCGGGTTCGAGGTCGTCGAGGTGCTTCATTACCGCGTCGTTGCTGGGGAATTTTCCACCCGCAGTCGCGGGCCACGCCTTGGGCGCCACCGAGAACAGCAGCACATGGTGCACCACGCGCGGGTCGCCCGGCACCACTTCGAATCCGGTGACGTACTTGGCGGCCGTCAGCTTGGGGTCGATGCGGAAGCAGCGGTAGTCGTCGGTCGGCGCGTCCTTGGTGCCCTTGGGCTTGGGCGTGTAGGCGATCGGCATCGGCACGTCGATCGCGTTGGCTCCCAGCGTTGTCGGCTTGGGCAGCACAGGCATCGTCTGCTTTGCGTTGCCGACCGGCATGCCGCCGTCGACCCAGGCGCCGAACGTCTTGATTTCGGCGTCCGTCAGCCACCGAGCGTCCTGCCAGGTGCCGCATGCGCCGCTCGCATCGACGCCCCACGGCGGCATCGTGCGGGCCTCGATCGCCTTGCGCGAGGGCTTGCCCCAGGTCTTGGTCGTGGCGTAGTCGTCGAAGGCAAACGGCGCGATGCCGCCCTTGGTGTGGCAGCCGCGGCAGTGCTTCGTGACGAGCGGGGCGATGTGCTCAGAGAACGTCGGGGTCCCGCTCGCGGCGTCACCCGTGGGGCCGGCGTCGGTGGCGGAGGTGGGTCCGGTGTTGCAGGCGGAGACGAGGAGGGTGACCGCACCGGCGAGCGCCAAGTGGAGGGGAGGGCGAAAGTGCATGGGTGGCGAACCTCGAGAACGCCCAAGCGGCGCGCGGGGCAGCATGGGACCGGATTCGGGGGCGGAGTGCAAGAGCTTTCCGGTAGCCAAGGTTGCCCGCGCCAGCAGGCAGGCAATTTCCCTCGTACATGCCGCAGAAATTCGCGTAGTGTATGGTCGCCGCCGTAGGTTTGGACTGCTTCCGTTGCGAATCTGCTCAGATCCCGACACGGCGCAGGTCCCGACAGAGCATTCGTGACGAGGCCACAGGCGCCCTACCGCGTCGAGTTGCCACGGTCGCGCATGCGGCGCAGTGCCCGGCAACGTCTTCACCAAGAATACGTGCGGCAGTTGCGAATCTGGTTTCAAATGTGACAGTACGGGCCAGTGCGTCGCGTGTCTGCCCAACTGCAACAACAAGATGTGCGGCAGCGACGGCTGTGGCGGCACCTGCGGCGAGTGCCCGGCCGCCCAGTATTGCGCTGGGCTGATCGTTCCGAGCAAGTGCCAGCCGGCGTTCACCTGCCAGGGCCACTGCTTCAAGACGTGGTTCACGAGCGCCGGCCTGCCGTGCAATTGCAACAACCCGGATTTCGACGGGCTGCCCGCTGGCCCCGATGCGGCGGGCTGCAAGTAGGGGGCCGCGCAGAGTTTGCTGCATCGACTGCCATCCCGAAAGTCGGTTGGGACTCGCTGCAACCTCTGGACACGCCCGCCGCCCGTCCTATCCTGCGCCGCCCGCGGGAATGGCCGAAGCCTCCGCGCGGTTCTCCAGCCCGCCGCGTTGTCGGCACGCTGCGTTGTCGGCTCGCCGCCTTCCCGGCTCGCGCTTCCTGCCTCTCGCTCCCCGCCGCCCAGGTGACCCCATGCAAGACGTCCGCTCGCTGAACGAGCTCATCAAGCACGAATCCCTCTTCATCGACGACCTGTTGGCCGAGATGCGCAAGGTCGTCGTCGGCCAGACTCACATGGTCGAGCGCCTGCTCATCGGCCTGTTGACCGGCGGCCACGTGTTGCTCGAAGGCGTGCCGGGCCTCGCCAAGACGCTGACGTGCAAGTCGCTGGCGCGCACCTTGCAACTGCACTTCCAGCGCATCCAGTTCACGCCCGACCTGCTGCCGGCCGACATCCTGGGCACGATGATCTATAGCCCCAAGGACCAGACCTTCAGCGTCAAGAAGGGTCCGATCTTCGCAAACCTGATCCTCGCCGATGAGATCAACCGCGCGCCGGCCAAGGTGCAGTCCGCGCTGCTCGAAGCGATGCAGGAGCACCAGGTCACGATCGGCGACAGCACGTATGTGCTCGACGAGCCCTTCCTCGTGCTGGCGACGCAGAACCCGATCGAGCAGGAGGGCACGTATCCCCTGCCCGAGGCGCAGGTCGATCGCTTCATGCTCATGGTCAAGGTCGGCTATCCGAGCAAGGTCGAGGAGCGCGCGATCCTGGAGCAACAGACGCGCCCGAACGTCGCGGTGCCGAACCCGGTGGTTGACGGCGCCCGGCTGCTGCAGGCGCGCAAGACGATCGAAGACATTCTGGTGGACGACAAGCTCAAGCAGTACGTGGTCGACATCGTGTTCGCGACGCGCGAGCCCAAGGCATACGGCCTGGGCGATCTGGCGCCGTTTGTGCAGTTCGGTGCCAGCCCGCGCGCGACCATCTTTCTGGTGCAGGCGGCGCGCGCCCATGCATTCCTGCGCCACCGCGGCTTCGTGATCCCGGAGGACATCAAGGCGGTCGGCCTCGACGTGCTGCGCCACCGGGTGTTGCTGAGCTACCAGGCCGAGGCCGAAAACCTGACGAGTGACGACGTGGTGCAGCGCGTGTTCGACCGCGTGCCCGTGCCGTAGCCGCAGCCTGCGTCCCGGAGTCATTGTCCCCCTGCTGCCTGCTTCTCTCGATGCGTGCTTCGGAACCTGCCGCGATGGCCCTCCCGTCTGCTGAACTCTGGGATGACGACGACGTCGGCGCCGACGACCTCTCGGTGCGCGACATCGAACTCAAGGCCCGGCGCCTCGTCACCGACACGATGGCGGGCCAGTACCACGCCGTGTTCAAGGGGCGCGGCATGTCGTTCGACTCCGTGCGGGCCTACCAGCCGGGCGACGACGTGCGGACCATCGACTGGAACGTGACTGCGCGCACCGGCGACGTCTACATCAAGCAGTACGTCGAGGAGCGCGAATTGACCGTGCTCGTCGCCGTGGACCTGTCCGCTTCGATGCGCATCGGCACGCGGGACCGCAGCAAGCGTGCGATGGCGGCCGAGATCGCTGCGGTGCTCGCCCTGTCGGCCGTGGCCAACAACGATCGCGTCGGGCTGGTGCTTTTCTCGGACCGCATCGAAGGCTTCGTGCCACCGAAGAAAAGCCGGGCGCATGTGCTGCGGATCATCCACGAATTGCGGTCGGCGCGCCCGTCGAGCCCCCACAGCCGCATCGACGTGGCCTGCGATTACGTCAGCCTGGTGCAGCGGCGGCGCGCGGTCGTGTTCCTGGTCAGCGACTTCGACTGCTCGGTCGAGTGGCAGCGCTCGCTCGGCGTGGTCGCGCGCCGCCACGATGTGGTGCCGGTGGCCGTCCGCGACCCCATCGAACGCGAGTTGGCCGACCTCGGGATGCTGCTGCGCATCGAAGACGCCGAGACCGGCACGGCGATGTTGTTCGATGCCGGAACGCGCGCCGGGCTGGCGGCCTACCGGCAGCGGGCGCTGGTGGCGAAGGTGCGCACCGAGCAGCGTTTTCGCGCTCACGGACTGGCAGACATTGCGGCCGAGGTGGGGGCGGACTACCTGAAGGACCTGGTGGCGTATTTCCGCCGTCGGGCGATGCGCCAATGAGGACTCCGGTCTTGCACAGCAGTAGGTCGAGGTGCTTGGCGCGGCTCGCGGGGCCCATTTGCGGCGCCTTGGTCGCCCTGACCCCGGGCGTGTGCGCCTGGGCCCAACCCGCTCCGATCGTGCCGCCGCCGCCTGTGCCCCTGCCGCTGTCGGCTACGGCCACGCTGCCGACGCTGATGCCGCTGGCGGGCGGCGCTGCGGCTGCGATGGCCGATGCGCCCGCACCGGTTCAGGTGTCTGCGCGCCTCTCGAATCCCAACCCGACCTTTGGCGAGCGCGTGACCCTGCGCGTCGAACTGACGCACCCGGCGGACGTGCGCGTGTTTTTTCCAGGCCGGCCCAACCTCAAGCCGTTTCTCGTCGACCCCACCGAAGTAGGCACGTCGGAACGCAGGGAAGCGGGCGCCGCGGTGGTCGAGACGTACACCCTGCCGCTGCACGCCGCACGGCTGGGCGTGATGAAAACGCCGAAAATCGAAGTGCCGTGGCACAGGGTGACGGCGGCGGGTGGTGCCGGCGAATCGGGCACCGTCGTCGTGCCGTCGCTGAAGGCCACCGTGCGCAGCCAGTTCGTGTCCGAGACCGAGGTGGAACCTGCGCCACTGCCAGCGCCGCGCGCGCTGACCGAGGAGAATACGCCGCTCGAGATCGCGTTGCTTGTACTGGCCACGATGGTCGTGGCAGCGGTGCTCACCCTCGTGGGCCTGCGGCTCTACCGTTCGCGTGCGGCGGGGCGGCAGGCCCAGCCCGTGGTGGCGCCGCACATCGTCGCGTTTGGCCGCCTCGAGGCGCTGCTGCGGTCGGGCGGGCTGGATTCGGGGGAGCCGCGCGACGTGCTCGGCGAACTCAGTGAAATCCTCCGCGAATACCTCGGTGGTCGCTACCGGCTGCTGGCGCTCGACATGACGAGCACGGAGTTGCTGGCCCACCTCGAGCAGGTCGACCTGCGCGGCGTCGCGATGACCGAACTGCGCGACTTCGCGGAGACCTCGGACCTCGTCAAGTTCGCGCGCATGCCGGCGAGCGGCGACGAGATGCGAGCGCTCCACGGTGTGGTGCGCTCGGTCGTCGATCGCACGATGCAGACGGCCGAAGAACTGGACCGGCTGCGCCATGCCGAGGTAGCGCGACTGGCCCGCCAACGCCGCCTGCGCCTGCAGGTGATGGCGCCAGCCCCCCTGCGCGTACGGGCGCTGGCCATCGACGTCGCGCTGGGAGCGGCGGCTGCGGGCCTGCTGGCGTGGGTGGCGATCGATACCCAGAAGAGGGCGCTTTTCGATGCGGCGGGTGGCCTGCTCTTCGTGTGGCTGGCCATGCGCGACGCGGTCGGCGGCGGCAGTCCCGGCAAGGTGCTGACGGGGCTGCAGATTGCTGAGTTCGAGGACGCGGTCGCCCCGGCCAGCGGCGCCAATGGTCCCGGGCTGCCGGCGCTGCCGCCGGATGGATTTGCGCTGGCCCATGAACTGGAAGGTGCCCCGACTGCCCAGATGGCGCCCTGGAGCGCCCGGCTGCGGCGCAACCTCTTGCTGGCGGTGCCCGGCGCGGGGCTGGTGGCCGAGGCGTTGACGGCCCTCGCGCTGCCCGAACAGCGCAGGCTGGGCGACCAGTGGGCGGGCACCCGGGTGGTCGACGCCCGCCACGGCCTTCGCTCCGGCAAGCCGTCGTGGGCACCAGCCGTCGTGTTGGCGCTCTTTGCGCTCGGCTGCCTGGTTGTGCCGTGGGTCCTCGGCGGGAGGCCGCAATGATGCCCGCGGCTGCTGGTTTCACGTTCGAGCACCCGTGGTTCCTGCTCGGCCTCGTGGCCGTGGGGCTCGCGGCGTGGCTGCGTTTGCGGAACCAGCCAGCAACGCTGTGGGTAGGCAGCCTGCGCACGTTTGCCGACGTGAAGCCGTCGTGGCGGGTGCGAACGGCTTGGCTGCCCGACGCGCTGCGGGTCAGCGGACTCGTGCTGCTCGTCGTGGCACTGGCGCGGCCACAGCAGGTCGACCAGGAAGTGCTGTCGGGCGAGGGCCTCGACATCATGGTCGCGCTCGACATGTCGGGCTCGATGAACGCGATCGACATGAGCGCCGACGACATCGGCAAGCTGCAGGCGGCCGGCAAGGAGCCCGACCATCGCTTCGAGGCGGCGCGGCGCATTCTCAAGGACTTCATCCGCGGGCGCAAAACGGACCGCATCGGCCTCGTCGTGTTCGGCAGCGAGGCGTTCCTGCGCTTTCCGCCCACGCTCGACTACGTGCGACTGCTCAACGCGCTGGACGGCCTTGTGCTCGACGATGGCCGCCGCTCCGCGCCCGGTGGCGACCACTGCCAGAACGGCTGCACGATCGACGGCGGCGGGACGGCCATCGGCGATGCACTGAACCGCGCCTACCTGCGCCTGGACAAGGCGAAGTCGAAATCGCGCATGTTGATCCTCATCACGGACGGCAAGCAGGAGGGCGGCGCGATGGAGCCCCTCGTCGTGCCGAAATACGTGGCCTCCCTGCCGCCGAAGGAGCGCGTGCGAATGTTCACGTTCCAGGTCGGCTCGGGCAAAGAGACGCGGCTGCCCGCTGTCGATCCGTTGCGGGGCCGCGCGCTCGTCGACCGATTCGGGCGCAAGGTGTACCAGCGGCCCGATCGACCGTTTCCGACGGACCCGGAACTGTTGCGACAGATCGCCAGCCTGACCGGTGGGCGCTTCTACGACTCGTACGACGCAACGAAATTTGCCGAAGATTTCAAAGATTTGGAGAAAACGACGTTTTCTGTGAAGGTCCACACGAACCGCCGCGAACTTTTCGCCGGTTGGCTCCTCGCGGGCCTGGCGCTGCTGGTCGCCGAGGCCGTCGGCCGCCGCACGGCATGGCGCGTGTTTCCGCACGCGTAGGCACAAGGACGGCATGCATTCGGATTCGCTGAGCTTTGCGCATCTCGACCGCCTGTGGGTGGTGGCGTTCGTCGTGGTCCTGTCTGTGTGGGCGACGGCACAGCACGCGGCCTTCGCGCGGGTGCTGGCGCGCATCGGCGACGGGCCCGCAGCACGCCGGCTGGTCGGCAACGTGTCGAGCACCAAGTCGGCGTGGAAGCTGGGCCTGTGGAGCGCCGGCCTCGTGTTGCTGGCGAGCGCCGTCTTGCAGCCGCGCTACGGCCTGCGGGAGACTGAGGTTTCAAACGCCGGCATCGACATCGTGCTGGCAGTCGATGCAAGCAAGTCGATGCTGGTCAAGGATGTCGTGCCCAACCGCCTGCAAGGGACGGTGCTCGAAGTCTCGGCCCTGCTGCAGCGCCTCCACGGAGGTCGCGTGGCACTCGTGCCCTTCGCCGGCATCCCCTTCGTGCAGTGCCCGCTGACGACGGATCACGAAGTGGTGCGGACCTACCTCGCCGACCTCAAACCCGAGGACGTGCCCGTCGGCGGCACGAACATCGGGCGCGCCCTCACGCTGGGCGTCGAAGCGCTCACGGGCGAACGCGAGCGCGCCGAGGCAGAGTTGCGCGACAACCTCGTGCCACAGTTCAAGGGCTCGAAACACAAGGCCATCGTGCTTTTCTCTGACGGCGAAGACCATGAGGGCGGCGCGCTCGAGGCGGCGCAGAAGGCGGCCGCCCAGGGCATCAGGGTATTTGCTGTCGGCGTCGGTTCGGCGTTCGGCGACCCGGTGCCGATCCTGGGGTCGGACGGAGCCGCGACCGGCATCCAGAAGGACGAAGCAGGCAACCCGGTGTTCTCGAAACTGAACATGGAGCTACTGACGCAGGTGGCCGACGCGACGGGCGGCAAGGCGTTCCGCTACGGCAACAAGTCGGTGGCCGACGAACTTTTTGCAGCGCTCGACGCCCTGGAAAAAGCGGAATACACGGCACAGTACAAGCAACTGGGAGAGGATCGCTTCCAGTGGCTGCTGGGGCCGGCGCTGCTGCTGCTGCTGGGCGATACCGTCCTGAGCGCGCGGCGGCGACGGCGGCGCAATCACGGCGGCGCAGCGACGGCGGCGCTGGCTCCCGGCGCGGTCTCCGGCAGGGTCGCGGCGGGGCCGACTGCCGGTGCCCGGGCGGTTGCCGCACTGCTGGCGGCGCTCGTTGCGACGACGCTGCCGGTCCGCCCCGCTTGGGCCGTGCCGGGCTGGCTGCTGCGCGAAAACCCCGATGTCGCCGACGGCCGCGAACGGCTGACCCAGAAGAAGTACGGTGAGGCATTGCAGGCCTTCGAGCGGGCGCGCGCGAGCCGGCCGGAGCACGCGCTGCTGTGGTACAATACGGGCGTGGCCCAGGCGGCATTCGGCCAGTTCGAAGAGGCGACCACGAGCCTGGCGCGCGCGCTCGGCACACTGAAGGATCGGGACCGCGGCTTCGAGGCCGACATCCACTACGCGACAGGGACTGCGCAGGTGCAGTGGGCGCGCAAGCTGGAGGCCGAGACCCGCGCCGCGCCGCCACCACCCCCACCTCCCGCGGACGATGACGCAGTCGGGGCGACACCGCCGCCTGCCCCGCCTGTCCCCGCTCTGGCGACCGATGCCGTTGGGCATTGGAGGCTCGCCGTCGCCAGCCTCGAACTCGCGCTGCTCGCCGCACCGGAGCGAGCCGACGTGCGCCGCAATCTCGAATTCGCGCGGCTCGCCGCATGGCCGCCGTGCCGATTGCGCGACAAGGTGCACGAGCCGAACGACAGCCCGCAGCAGGCCAAGGCGCTGCCGTTTGCGGCCGACCAGCGCGAACAGGTGCTCGATTTGCGCAGCTGCGCCGAGGACACGGACCTGTTCGCGGTGCAGTTGGAGCCGGGCGACCGCTTCAGCGCAAAGGTAGCAGCGAAAGCCGATGCGCAGCCCCAGGGCGACCCCGACGAGGCGAGCGGTCCTGCCAGGCTCGCGCTGCGACTGCTGGCCCACGATGGCAAGGAGCAGTTACGCGGGCCCGCGCCCGGTGCTGCGCCGCTCGACGCTGTGGATCTCGGACGGGCGGATCGGCGCGAGGTCGTGCTGGTCGAGGTGAAGAACCCGGCTGAAGTTGAAACGGCCTACGACCTGACCCTGAAGCTGCTGCCCGCCTGCCCGCGGGTCGAGGACCGCTACGAACCGAACGACGCGCCCGAGTCGGCCAAGGCGATCACGCTCGGCGAGCCGATCAAGGGCCGGCTTTGCCCGGTGAACGACGACCACTTTGCGGTGCCGCTCGCGCCGGGCCAGGGCCTGCTGGCGGCCGTGAAACCCAAGGTGGAGGCCGGGTCGGACCGCGTCGAACTCGCGATCCTGGCGCCGGACGGCAGCGAGGTGGCCCACGGACGCGTCGGCAAGGAGGGCCTGCTGGCGCGGCTGCCGGCGGCGAGAGCGGCGGGGACATATGTGGTGCGGCTGCGCGGCGCAATCGACACGGAAGCCGACTACGAACTCGCTGTCCAGGTGCTGCCGCCGTGTTCCCAGCGCGACGACCCGTTCGAGGACAATGATCAGGCGGTACAAGCCAATCCCCTGGCGACGGAAGGGCTGAGTGGTCCCCTCGACGGGCTCCAGTTGTGCCCCGGCGACGACGACTGGTACGCGGTAGAGCTCAAGGCCGGTGAAAGCCTGTTCCTCGATCTGGCCGCCAACCTCGAAGCGGCACCGGATGCCGCGGACCTCGCGGGCCACCTGACGGTCGAGGTCTGGGACTCGCACGGCACGCTGTGGTCGCAAGCGGTCGGCAGTGCCGCGGCGGCAGAGGCGGGCATCGCGCGCACGGCGGTAGTGTTGGCCCCGCCGCCGGGTACGTATCGGGTGCGCGTCACGGGTGGTGCCGTTGCAGCTCCGACCTTCCCGCTGCCGGAGCTGCCGCCCGGCTCGCTCGCACAGACGCCACGGGCAACGACAGTGCCTGCCCCGGACCCCACAGCACCCGGCCCGGACCCCACGGCACCCGGCCGCCCGGATCCCAAGGCGCCCGCCCCGGCTCCGATCGCGCATGTCATGCTGCCGCCCGGTTGGCCCGCTCCGGCGGTGGACCCCGCCGCCGCGCGCCTCGACCTGCAATATTCGCTGAAGCTGCGCATCCTGCCGCCCTGCCCTGCCGGAAACGACGAGTTCGAGCCCAACGACGAGGCCAAGGACGCCAAGCCCCTCGAAGTCGGCCAGGAACAGTTGCTGCGGCTGTGCCAGGGCGACCGCGACTGGGTCGCAGTGACGCAGAAGGCGGGCCAGAACCTGCAGATTTCGGCACGCTACGACCTCGGTCCTGGCCAGATCGAGCTCGACGCGTTCGACGAAGCGGGGACCGCCTCGCTCGGCAAGGGCGGCCTCGTGGGCAGCGATCAGAAGCCGCGGCCGCTTGCCGCGAGCGACGATACACCTGCGGCCCGGCGCGGGCGCACGGCGACGGCGGCGCTGGCGGTGCCCGGCGGCAAGGCGGATCGGACGTTGAAATTGCGGGTCCAGGCCGCCGCGGGTGTGGAGAACTTCTACGTCCTCCGGATCGAGGAGCCACCACCGCCGAGCGACCAGGGCCAGCCGAAGCCGAATCCGGACGAAGGCAAAGAGGACGACAAGAAGGACGAGGACGCCAAGAAGAACGAAAAGAAGGACCCGGAGAAAGGCGAACAGCCCCAACCTGCGCCGACCCCGGAGCAGGAGCGCCGCCGCCAGCAGATGGAGCGCAACGACCACAACCCGAAGAACCTCGAGGCCCTGGAGGCCATGAAGCGCTCGCCCTTCCGCAACACGATGCCCGACAAGGATTGGTGATCGCCGCGACCGTGGGGTATGCAGGCGACGTGCGGGAGACGACGGCGTGATGAGGTGGGGCAGCAGCAGCGGCATGGCAGTCTGGGCGGCAGGTGTCGCCGGAGTGTGCGCGTCGGGCGGCGCGGCATGGGCACAGACGGCTCAGGTGCGGCTGGAGATCAGCGCGACGACTCTTGCCGTCGACGAGGAACTCCAACTGCAGGTGCAGGCGTCGGGCGACTACGAAGAGGTGACGGAGCCGACTTCGGAGGGCTTCGATTTCCGCCGCACGGGCCACCAGACCCAGGTGACGATCCTCGGCGGGCGCATGCAGCGGGTCGAGGTGTTCGTATACGCCGGCACACCGCGGCGCCCGGGGCGTTGGGCCGTCGGGCCGGTGCGGGTGCTCGGCGGGGGCGACACCTTGGCGACCTCGAACACGATCGAGGTAATCGTGCCTTCCGACGATGCCACGGCGGCCCCGAGCATGGCGGCGGCGGACGCGACCAACCCGGCGCGGTACGTCGGCCAGCCGTTCTTCACGAAACCCGCGGTCACCTCGCTGCGGCCGTTTGCGGGCCAGCCCTTCGTCATCACCTGGGAGCTGTACTGGACGCGGACCGTGCACGTGCAGGGCATTCGCGAGACGACGTCGGCGAAGTTTGGCGGGCTCGACGTCGACGACCTGCTCAAGGGCGAGACGAAGGAGTCTGAGCCCGTCAACTTTGGCCGCCACCCCTACCTGCGCCAGGTGACGCGCCAGATGCTGGCGACGGCGTCCGCGCCCGGCCCCGTGCGCCTCGATGGCCCCGCTTACCGCGTCGAGGTCGGCGATTTTTTCGAATCGCGCGTGGTCAAGGTACCTGGGGCGTCGATGACGCTGAACGTGCGCCCGATCCCGACCGCGGGACACCCCGCCGGCTTTGCAGAGCCCAACGTCGGCAAGCTCGAACTGCGCGGTCGCTTGACCGCCGGCGGTCGCCCGGACGAGGTGCGCCGCGCCGAGGTGGGCGAGCGCCTGCTGCTGACGTATGAAGTGGTGGGGAGCGGCAACCTGCTGGGTCTGCGCGACGTGCGCCCCCCGCACGTGGCGGGCCTGACCGTGGAGCCGCTAGCGGGCCGGGCGGATGCAGGGGTGCGCGTTTCCACCAGCGGCGTCGAGGGCACCCGCACCTGGCAGTATGTGGTGAGTTTTGCCGCACCGGGCACCTACGCCATCGCAGCCGTCGATTGGGCCGCGTTCGACCCGGATGCCGAAACGTTCACCGCATCGCGTGTTGCGCCGTTTGAGGTGGAGGTGCGCGGGGCGCCTGCCGCGACCGACTCGTCAGCGGCTGCCGTCGCAGTCGGGCCAGCCGGACCCGACGCGGCGGGCATGGTCGCGGGAGCGTCGGCGGGGCAAGCCGGTGTCGACCGATCGGCAGCCGCGCAGTTGCGCCCCCTCGCGCCAGACGCTGATCTGGCGGCAACCGTGGGCATCGACTGGACCAGTTCGGCACGCTTTTGGCGGGCGGCCTTGCTGCCGTGGGCACTGGGATTGGTCGCCCTTGGCATCGCCTGGCTGGCTGCACGTCGGCGGCGACAAGCCCCCGACCGAGCCCGTACGGGTGCCCTCGCCGTCGCCCGCCGCCGCCTTGACGACGCCGTCCGCAGCGGCCCCGAACACGGCTATGCCGAGGTGCGCGCGGCCATCGACGGGTACCTGGAGCAACGCGCCGATGTGCGCCTCGTGGGGGTCACGGACAGCGCCGCTCGGCACGCCCTGTGCAGCGCCGGAGCCAATGCCCCTGACGCGGATTCCCTCCTCACCGAACTCCAGCACCTCGATTTTGCCCGCTTTGCGCCGGGCGGCGACCGGGAAGGCGACCTCGGAGAGACGGCCACTCGGGTGCGCAAGGTGCTCGAGCGCCTCGACGCGGTGCTGCAGGCCTTGCCCGCCGCCGACCCCGCAAAGGCACGCAGCGGCGCTTTCGCGTGGCTTGCCGTGCTCGTCGTGGGCGCGACCGTCGCCCTGCCCGTTCGCGCCGGGACGCTGGACGACACGTTCGTTGCCGCCAACCGGGCGTACCTGGCACGCCAGTGGGCCGCTGCGCGCGGCGGATACGAGGCGCTGCTGCGCCATGGCGTGCCCGCTCCCGCCGTCCACTACAACCTCGCCAACACGCTCGTGCACGAGGGGCGTCTGGGCCTCGCCGTCGGACACTACAAGCGAGCGCTGCGCCTCGTGCCGCCGCCCGCCCTGCGCGGCGACGTGCTCTTCAACCTCGCCGCCACACGCACCGAGTTGGCGGATCGGGCACGGCGCCGGCACGCGATCCTCCACGTCTTCGACGAGAGCCCGAGCCTCGAGGTGGCCGTGGCGCGCCTGGCCCCCCGCACGCTGCTCGGTTGGCTCGGCCTGGGATGCGGTTGGCTGGCGCTCGGGTGCGGGCTGCTCGCCGCGTGGCCGAGATCGGGCGCGCCGGGTTTCACGGCGCCGGCCGGGCGCCGGTGGAGCGCGCGGCACCTGTGGACCGTGACAGCGAGTCTGGGTGTCGTCCACGGGGTGGCCATCGGCTGGCTCGCGTTTGCCCACACGGTCGATGCCGCAACGGTACACGCCGTGGTCGTCGAGGAGGACGCCACGATCGCGCCGTGCGTCGGCGTGGGAGAATCGATGGGTCTGCCCGAGGGCCTCGAAGTGCGCTGGCTGGGCGAGCGCGCCGACGGCCGCCACGAGGTGCGGCTGCCAAACGGCCGCGAGGGGTGCCTGCCCGCCTCGGCCGTAGTCACCGACGAGCAGGGGTAGGCTGCCGAACCAGGATCCACCACCGACTCCCATTCCCGGCCGCCGAATTCGGATGCAGATCAAGGCGGAGCAAGGAATCGGCGTGAAGACGTACTCCCGCTACTTCGAACGGTGATTCCGCAGCGACAACGTAGAACTGCGCCGAAGGCGGCGGATCGGGGCGAACGCGACGCGTTGACGCTCGCCAAACCCGCAACGTAGACTGCGCTCGGCGTACGGCGTCGAGGGGCCCCTTGCTTCGCGCCGGCTTGCTCCCGGAGTCGCCATGCCTTTGCCGTTTGCACTGCGTCGGTGCCAGTCGCCCGTGTCAGGGTGGGGCGCACTCGCGGTCGCGTTGGCGGGCTGTGGCCTCGACACCGTTGGCCCGGATCTCGACGCGTGGCAGTCGGCCCATTCGGGCGACGTCCCTGCGGACAGTGCCGGGGCGAACACCGCAGCGGACAGCGCGCTCGCCCTGGACACGGATGCCGCTGCCCCAACTGCCGACGCCAACGCGGACACGGTCGCCGACACGGCCGCACCACCGGACTCCACAGCGGGCGACGCGCTCGACAGCCAGTCGGCTGCCGCTGACGGCGACGCGCCCGCAACAGACGCCGACGGAGCGAACGCCGACGGAGCGAACGCCGACGGAGCGGACGCCGACGCAAACCCTGGCCCCGTAGACATCGACGCCGCCCTGCCCGGCTGCACGACACCCACCGACTGCGACGACGGCGATCCGTGCACGCAAGATGGCTGCACTGCGGGGTCGTGCAGCACGCTGCCATCGGCTGGGACACCGTGCGATGACGGGGACGCTTGTTCCGTGGGGGACTCCTGCAAGGGCGGGGTGTGTGCGGCGGGCCCGGCCACCTCCTGCGATGACGGCAACGCGTGCACGGCCGATGGGTGCGTCGCCGGCAAGGGCTGCGTCCATGTGGCGGCGCCCGGCCCGTGCGACGACGGCAAGCTGTGCACGGCAGGTGACGTGTGCACGGGCGAGGCGTGCGTCGGCGTGGGCGTCGGCCTGGAAACGACGCTGGGTGTCGTCGGCGAATTCGATTCGGTCACGGCCATTCTCGACAGCGACAGCGCCATCGTGGGCGGCACCCGCACAGCAGTTGCGGCGGACGCGCCCACCCTGTCGCGAGTCGTCCGCATCGCCGGCGGAACGGCCGTGTGGACGTGGACAGCGAAGGCGTCGGCCACGACCGAACTCACCGACATGGTGGGCGCGGCGGGGGGCAGCATCCTGATGGTGGGCTCCCGCACGGCCAAAGGCTCGGCGAAGCAGGCCTGGGTGGCGCGCGTCACCGACGACGGCAAGGACGCCGGCGTGGACTTCGCGTTCGGAGGATCCGGCGACTTCGACTTGCGGGGCGTCGCCGCGCGCCCGGGCGGCTTCCTGGCCGTCGGCAGCGTGCAGCCTCCCAGTGGGGCGCCGGCAGCGTTGATCGCACTGTTGGACCCATCCGGCGTCCTTCTCAAGTCCCTGCAACTCGCGGGCGGCACGGCAGCCCGGCTCCATGACATCGCCAGCACGACCGACGGGCTGGTCGCCATCGGGTCACAGACGGTGGCCGGCGAAGTGCTCGCGTGGTTCGTGCGGCTCGACGCCAAGGGCGCGGTCATCGCCCAGCACCTCGTCGGCGAGGCGGGCGTCGACGTGCTGCTCGAACGGATGGCGCCGATGCCGTCGGGCGGCGTGGTCGCAGTTGGCCGGCTCGAATTCGGCCAGCCCATTGCGGTGCGCTGGAAGCCGACCGGAGGCAAGCCCACGCTCCTCAAGATTCCGTCGGCGGCGTTCGACTCCCCGCTGGCCGTGACGGCAACCGCAGACGGTGGCTTCGTCGCCGTGGGCTGGCGCAAGCCGAAGACGGGACCGAACGTCCCCTTCATCCATCGCCTCGACGCCGGGGGCGCCCTCGTGTGGTCGCGGGTCGGTACTGCGGCAGGGGCGTGGACGGCGGTGGCGAGAGTGCCGACGGGGCTGCTGGTCACTGGCTGGTCGGGCAACCCCTTTGCCGTGAACCCCGAAGAAGTCGATGGCATCGTGCAGGCTCTCGACGGTTGGGGCTACCCGTCCTGCGCCGCATCTGGCCTGTGTGCAGCGCTCGCAGCATGCGACGACGGCAAGGCGTGCACCGTCGATGCGTGCGGCGCAACTACCGGCTGCTTTGCCGTCAACGGCCTCGGGCCGTGCGACGACGGCGATGCGTGCACCATCGGCGACTCCTGTGCCGGCGGCGCCTGCGGCGGCGGTGCCCTGGGCTGTGACGACGCGAACACCTGCACGGCCGACGCGTGTGCCCTGGCAACCGGCTGCACCCACACGAAACTGGATCAGGCGGTGTGCACCGATGGCAATCCCTGTACCCTCGGCGACACTTGCCAGGGCGCGATGTGTGCCGCAGGTGCCGCGCTGAACCTGTGCGACGACGCCGACCCCTGCTCCACCGATGCGTGCGCGCTGCCAAGCGGCTGCATCCACACGGACAGCGCGACCGGCACGTCGTGTGGAGACGGCGTGACATGTGCTGCGGGAGTTTGCAAGGACGTGTGGACGCAGTCGATCGCGACCGGCACGGGCCTGCCCGGTGACGCCTGCGCGGTGCGTCCGTCCGGCGAAGTGTGGTGCTGGAAGACGCCCGCGCTCGACGCCGGCAAGGTGATGTTTGGCAAGCCAAGCCCCGCCAAGTCGCTCGGCAAGGCCGGCAAGGTCGTGCTGGGCCACATGTTCTTGTGCACGCTGGACAAGTCGAACGCCAACGCCGTCACGTGTACGGGCAACAACGAGTACCAGCAGATCTGGGGAACGAAGGACGACGCCTCCTTCACTACGCTGGACGCGCCGTCGCTTGCCGTAACCTCTGGCGAAAAGCACAGTTGCGGGGTGCTCGCGAGCACTGGCTTGGCGAAGTGTTGGGGCTTCGCCTACTTGGGCCAAATCGGCTACGGTCAGACGTTCCCTGGCGGCGTCGATGCCACGGACGTGCTGGTGGGTCCCGGCAAGCCATTGGTGGGAGTCACCGATCTCGACGCCGGCGGGTCGAACCAGACCTGCGCGGTCCACAGCGGGGGCCAAGTATCCTGTTGGGGCGTGGGCGGCGTCGGCTTGGGCTATGGCAGCACGCTGCTTTACGCGAAGGCGGCACCCCTGCCCGAGGCGGCGACGGCGGTCGGTGTCGGACCGAATGGGGCGTGCGCGGTCTTGGCTTCAGGCAACGTCATGTGCTGGGGCAAGGATCAGTTCAACCTAGTCGGCTTTGGACAGTCGGGCCCCACGGCGGCCCCGATGGCGGTGCCGGGCATCACCAACGCCGTCGAAGTCGCGCTGGGCACCGAGCACGCCTGCGCCCGCACAAAATCGGGCGGCGTTGCCTGTTGGGGCAGCAGCCAGCAGGGCCAGTGCGGCCCCGACGGATGCGGCGCCAGCAAGCTCGTCAAGGGACTGACCGACATCGTCCAGGTGACGGCCCGCGGGACGGCGACATGCGTGCTGCGCGAAGATGGCGCGGTCGCGTGTTTCGGTCGGTTCGCAGAAGCGACCACGGTGTTCGCCACACCGCAGTGGTTGTTGGAATCGCAGCCGTAGGCAGCGGTGGCTATTGAAAGCGGTGGCTATTGGAAGCGGTGGCTCTCGGAGTCGCTGCCGTGGGCAGCAGTGGCTCCCAGAATCGCTGCCCTCCCTGCGCTACTCGACTTCGTGGCCCAGCGACCCGTCGTAGGTGCGCCGGTTGCCGAGGCAGCGAAATGCACCCAACCGAACGCCGGCAAAACCCGCAATGGTCACGGCAGGCTGCAGGCCCGTGCCCTGGTACACGAGCGGACCAGCAGCACCGACACCGTCGGCCTCCCACAGGCCCCACGCCACGACGGGCTCGCGCCACAACACCGGGCCGTCGCGGAACAAAGCCCACGTGTCGGGCGAGGCCGCGACGATCTGACGCAGGCCGACGGCCGCCGCGGTCGGCGCCGCCCGCAGTACCGCGGGTGCCGGGGTCACGGCCTTCACGGGAGCCGGCGCCGCGCTGGGTGGCACGGCCTCGACCGTGGCGCGGGCCTCGACGACAGCGCGGGCCTCGACGACAGCGCGGGCCTCGACGACAGCGCGCGGTGCCGCCTTCGCAATGCCGAGCGAGAAGCGGCGGTGGCCATTCGGCATGGCGTCGCAGCCACAGGCGATCACGCCGATGACGCCAGCCGCCTTGAGCCGGTCGAGTCGCCGAAACACGGTCCGACCTGCCACACCGAGCGACGCGGCGATCGGTTCGTTCGTCAGGCACACGTGCGTGCCCGCCCCAATCTGGTCGCACAGCCAGTTGCGCAGGGCCTCATCGCCCGCGTCGGTCCGCGCTTTGCCGGCGACGGGCACAGGGCTTGTGGCAGTAGGGGCCGCTGCCGCAGTCTGCGGCGCGGCGACGGGGGCGCCAATTGGTTGTACTTTGCCACCCATCCGAAAGCGGCGATGCGCGAAGGTCATCGCATCACACGAGCACGGCACAATGGTAATGGCGCCGTCTGTGGCCAGGCGCAACAGGCGCTGGCGCACGGTCTCGCCCGCGACATCGAGTCCCTTTGCGATCTGGTCCGTAACGGCGCAGACGTGGTCGGCTCCCTTCAGTTCGGAGCGGAACCACGCAAGCAATTGCACGTCGCCTTGGCGGCCGCGCGCGTTGCGCTTCGGCAAGTCGCGGGCGCCATCCTGGGCAGGCTGGGCAGCGGCAGGACGCGAAACTGCCACCGTCAATCCTATGGAGCGCGGGCGAACATTGGCATGTGCAGGCATGGTCTGGGTCTCCAACGGGCGTGGGGTCCCGAAGCGTTGAACAGGTTTGGCCAGGAGGGCGTGTAGGGCGCGATCCCCTCCCGAGGGAGCCGCGCAAGCGGCCACGATGTAGGCTGTCGCAGCCCCCAGTGTCAACTGATCCCTTCGAGGGTCCCGCGCACGCGTACGAATGCGGCGACCGCGAAATCCACATCCTCGACAGAATGGGAGGCCGACAGCTGCACGCGAATTCGGGCCTGACCGAGCGGAACTACAGGAAATGAAAAACCGATCACGTAGATCCCCTCGTCGAGCAGCGCGGCCGCCATCGACTGGGCCATCCTGGCGTCGCCGAGCATCACGGGCACGATCGGGTGGATACCGGGGCGAACCGCGAAGCCGCTGGCGGTCATGCCAGCGCGGAAGCGCGTGGTGTTCTCTTGGAGCCGAGCCCGCAAGGCGTCGGCACCGTCGATCAGGTCGAGGCACGCAATCGACGCGTGGGCGAGTGCGGGTGCCAGCGTGTTGGAAAACAGGTACGGCCGTGACCTCTGGCGCAGCAGTTGCACGATCTCGTGGCGGCCGGTCGTGAAGCCGCCGCTGGCTCCCCCCAACGCCTTGCCGAGCGTGGACGTCACGATGTCGACCCGCTGCAAGCCAGCGTGCGGTGACCACAGGCCGCAGTGCTCCGGCGTGCCACGGCCGCGCGTACCCACGAAACCGGTGGCATGGCTCTCATCGACCATCACGAGCGCGTCGTAGTGCTCTGCCAGGTCGCAGATCGCGCCGAGGTCCGCGATGTCGCCGTCCATCGAGAACACGCCGTCGGTGGCAATGAGGCGCAGGCGCTTGCCGGCCGACGCCCGGAGGTGCGCCTCCAATTCTGCCAGATTACCGTGGGCGTAGCGCAACCGCTCCGCCTTGCACAGGCGCACGCCGTCGATGATGGACGCATGGTTGAGCGCATCCGAAATGACCGCGTCGCGTTCGTCGAGCAGCGTTTCGAACAGGCCGCCGTTGGCATCGAAGCACGAGCCGTACAGGACGGTGTCGTCCGTGCCGAAAAACGCCGAGACCTTCGCTTCGAGGTCCTTGTGAACCCGTTGCGTCCCGCAGATGAAGCGCACCGACGACAGCCCGAACCCCCAGCGGTCGAGGCCCTCCTTGCCGGCCGCGACCATGCGCGGGTCTGCTGCCAGGCCGAGGTAGTTGTTCGCGCAGAAGTTGAGCACTTCGCGGCCGCCGACCGCGATGCGCGTGCCTTGTGGCGAGTCGAGCACGCGCTCGGGCTTGGTGAGGCCGGCGGCGTCGATTTCGGCGAGCGCGCGGGCGAAGTGAGCGCGTGCGGTCGGGTACATGGCGGCTCCTCCGGGCAGTTCGCGCCCAGGGCCGCGGCGTGTAGCGCAAAGGGTGGCGGCGGGCAATCCGCTGGCGTCGATCCGCTGTCGCCCATCCTTGCCCGAGGCGTTCTCCGCCGCCGCTACAGGCCCGATGCGGTCTTGACCAACTCCGCCGTCAACAGCCACACGCCGCCAGCGCCCTCCCAGGCGAGGCTGTAGCGCTTGCCGGCCGGGTCGATGGCCAGTTCAGACAGCCCGCCTCCGGCCAACAACCCGCCTGCCGGGTCCACTGCGGCAAACGACGTGGCGACCGTGTCGAGGCTCTTGATGACGAACTGTTTGTCGTCAATGGGTTGCAGTCGTGCGACCTGGACCGCCGTGCTCGCCGGCATCACAAAGGCGAGCAGGAAGTCGACCGAGCCGGGGATGTCCGCAATCCGCAAGCCTGCCAACGCGGGCACGCCCGCAAGGCCGCTCGGCGCATCGAACACCTGCACGGCAGTGGGTTTGGCGACTGTCGAAGTGTCCGGGTTGACGCGCGCAAATGCCAGGAACGCCTTTGGCGCGCCGGCCTCGACCGCTGCCCCGGCGACGAGGACACCGATGCGGCCCGCGTCGGAGTCCCAAGCCGCCTCGACCGAGTGCCAGACTACGCCGCTAGTGGCGATCGTGACGCCCGCAAGCACCGATTTCGCTGTCGCCGCTGGTTCTCCTGTGGCCCCGAGCACGATAAGGTCCAAGCCATCGACCGGTCCCTTGCCGTCGGCCGAAAGGAAGCGGGTGGGCACCAGCACGGCCGCTCCCGCGCCGGTCGTGGTGCGCACGGGCCGGCCGACGACGGCGCCGGCGGCAGCATCGGCGAGGCCGCCCTTGGGCAGGGACTTCGCGGCACCGCCCCACGCCGTCGCGGAACCGGTCCAATACAACGCATCGGCCGCGCCGGCGCGAACGAGAGTACCGGCGATGGCCTGGACCGCATCGGCGGCACCACCAACGGACGCGACGAGTTGCAGCGCCGGCCGCAGGGCGAGCGGACTCCCCGCCCCTTTCGCACAACTGGCTGCGGGAGCGGCCGCGAGTCCCTTGCCGTTCAGGCCGACCAGCGCCACCCGCGCCGCGCCGCCCGTGGACTCGACGCTGCATTCACTCTGCGCGCCGCCGCCCTCGAGCCACGCCAGAACCAGGTGGTGAAACGTCGCCGGGTGCGCGTGCAGGGTCGGGTGCACACCGCACCAACTGGGGCTCCCTGCCGGGCCGGCGACGGGCACCGGCAACAGAAGTGGCGCGTCGGCTCCCGGCGGCAGCGATGCCAAAAGCAGTCCGGAATACAACGCCTGCCCGGGTAAGCATGGCCTCGTCTGCAGCGCCATCCACAGTTGCGGAATGCCGCCCTTGGGACCCGTATTCGACTCCTGCCAGCGCAGCGTCGGTCGCATCGGTTGCGGCGCCGTCTGGGCCGCCAGCGGCAGCAGGACCGGGCCGCTGACGTTGGGCGCCGCTGCGGTGACGCACAAGCCACCGATGCACTGGTGGAGCGCGCCGCACGCCGAAGTCGCCACGCAGCCGAGTTGCCCATCGCACAGGGCTGCGCTGCACCCGTCTGCGGGCGGCGGACACACCTTGGGTTTGCCAGGCGCGCACAAGCCAGCCGCACACGCATCGCCCGACGTGCACACATTGCCATCGTCGCAAGGGCCGGCGACCGCAGCGTGGGTGCAGCCCAGCGTCTTGTCGCAACCGTCGCCCGTGCAGGGGTTTGCATCATCGCACGACGCGGTGCCGAGGCCCGCGCACACACCCTGGTCACACGTGTCCGCCGCACTGCAAGGATTGCCGTCGTTGCACGCGAGGCCCGTCGCAGGACTGAATTGCGTCTGCGACGTGGCCGGTGCACAGACTAGGCACGACTGCCCAGGCGCCGCCTGTGTCGCTTGGAAGCACGCGCCGCTCACGAGGCACGCCACCACGTCGAGCAGGTGCACGCAGGCCCCCGCACTGCACACATCGACGGTGCAGGCCAGGTCGTCTGCGGTGCACGCAATCAGCGCATCGATCTGTTTCGACACGCAGCCCAGCGCCGGATCGCACGCGTCGGCGGTGCACGCGTTCGCATCGTCGCACGGCACGGGCTTGCCGGTGCACACCCCTTGGGCGCAAGCATCCTGGGCCGTGCACGTACTGCCGTCGCTGCACACGCCGGGCGTCGGCTGGTGGAGGCACGGCGCGGCGCCCCCTTGGGCGTTGCAGCCGTCCGCCGTGCATGGGTTGCCGTCGTCGCATGACAAGGGGGCGCCGGAACACGCGCCCGAGTCGTAGCAGGTGTCGCCCGCCGTGCACGCGTTGCCGTCATTGCACGGCAGGCCCGTGCGCTTTGACCATCCGGTCTGGCTCGCCAGGGGCAGGCACCCGAGGCACGGGTCCGCAGGATGGATGGCGCCGCCCGACAGGCAAGCACCCGCGATGAGGCAGTGGCCCGAGCCCACCTCCTTGTGGTCGCACTTGCCGCCGACGCACTTGTCGAGCGTGCACGGCACACCATCGTCGGGACACAGAGCGCCATCGCTGAGCCACGTAGACTTGCACTGCCCGGTCGCCGCAATGCAGCCGTCTTCGGTGCACGGGTTTGCGTCGTCGCACACCTTCGGCGTGCCGGTGCACAGCGCGTTGAGGCAAGTGTCGTCCTTCGTACACGCGCTGCCGTTGTCGCACGCCGCACCTTGCAGTTCCAGCGTCACGCAGCCGGCCTCGGCGACGCATCCGTCCTGTGTGCAGGGATTCTGGTCGCCGCAAGCCTTGGGAACGCCACCGCAGGCACCCTGCTTGCAGCCGTCGCCGACCGTGCAGGCGTTGGCGTCGTTGCAAGGCCCGCCTTCGGCGACCGGCACGTTGGAGCAACCGACGCCGACTCCACACGCGTCCGTGGTGCAGGGGTTGCCGTCAAAGCAGTCGCCGTCGTTCTCGCACGGGCAGACGAGTTGGCCGGGCAGGCACTTGCCGGCGTTGCAGGTGTCGCCCTTCGTGCAGGCGTCGCCATCGTTGCACGCGGCGCTGTTCGGCGTGTGGCTGCAGCCGAACGCTGGAGCACAGTCGTCGTTCGTGCACGGATTGCCATCGGTGCACGTGCCGACGCCGAGCAATGTACCAAGGCACTTGCCCTTGAGGCACTGGTCCTCCTTCGTGCACAAGTTGCCGTCGTCGCACGGCGTCACCTGCGCTGTGAAGATGCAGCCGGACTCCGGCGTACACGCGTTCTTCGTACACGGATTCTTGTCGTCGCAAAGCCCGGGCTCGCCCTGGCACGCGCCGTCGACGCACGTGTCGAACGCCGTGCACTCGTTGTCGTCGGTGCACACGACGCCATCGAGTTGCGTCCAGTTCGAGGCATCGAGCGTCGGCGTGCACACCAGGCACGGGTTGGCTTCGGCCTTGGCGCCAGCCGGCACGCACACACCGAGGATCTTGCAGACCGACACCTCCTTGACGGCGGTGCAGGCCCCGCCCTTGCACACGTCCGTGGTGCACGGGTCGCTGTCGAAGCTGCACGGCTTGGGCGAACTCGGCACCTGTTTGCACCCCGACACCACATCGCAGCTGTCGTCGGTGCACGGGTTGCCATCGTCGCACAGGGCGACGACCCCCACAGAGCACTTGCCGCCGCCGCAGGTGTCCGCCAGGGTGCACGAATTGCCGTCGTCACATTCCGCCTGGGTGTTGGCGAACGCGCAGCCCGACTTCGTGCCGCAACTGTCCTCCGTGCACGGGTTGCCGTCGTCGCAGGCCCACGGTGGTGTTGCGCACACGCCGCCCGCCGAACACATTCCGTCGCCGGTGCAGGCGTCGTCGTCGTCACACGGGCCGGCCTCGACGAGCGTCCACTGGGTCTGCTTCACCTGCGGCAGGCAGCGGCCGCACGGGTTCGAGGGGTCGATGGCGCCCACCTTCCAACAGATGCCCTTGCACTCCCCGCCGGAGCAGGTCTCGATGACGCAGGAATCGACGGCCATCGTGCTCTTGCATACCCCCGCCGCGCAGAACCCCACCGTGCATGAGCCCTTGCCGGTGCAAGCCGCGTCGTCCTTGAGCTTCGAATGAGCGCAGCCGGCCGTGAGGCAGAAGTCGAATGTGCACTCCTCGTGGTCGTCGCAGGGCTGCGCTTGAGGATTCGCCACGCATTTTCCAGCCTTGCACGTCCCTTCGAGCGGGCAGATCGCCTGTGTCATGCACACGGTCGGCGCATCGGCCAGGGGCGCGGGAGCACACACGCCTTGCTCGCATACTGCCGTGGCGCACACGCCAAGATCGCCCAGCGCGCCCTCGCATTGAAAGTCCGCTGTGCAGCCGGCAGTCCCATCCGCGCGGCGCGCAATCCCGTCGCCTGCATCTGCTTCGGGGGTGTCGGTCGGCCGCGCCGCGTCGAGCACCGCCGCATCGCCCGGATTCCCGGCACTGTCGCCGATGGCACCGAGGTCGGGAGCAACGATGTCCGGCGCCTCGGCACACACGCCGGCGAGGCAGCGTCCGGTCGGGCAGTCGGAGTCGGCAACGCAGGCGGCCGTCGGCGCCGGGAGTCCTTCGATGCATGCAGACAACCCAAACAGAAAAAACGCAACGACGCCCCATCGCCGCGGATGCAACAGCGGACTCCCACTCCTGGCAAACGACGACGGCAACGGGGACTCCCGGCCGCGGCTGCCTCGACCCGGACGCCGCGCACACGAACTCTTGAGTATCCGACAAGCCGGCAGACCAGACAACCGACGGCCCGAGAATTCATTGATTATGATCGGTTGTGGGCACGCGCCGCGGCTTGCCTGACCCAGCGTGGCGGCTTCATACTCCGCGCATGGCCATCCTCGTCACCGGCGGCGCCGGCTTCATCGGCTCCCACCTCGTCGATCGGCTGCTGCGGGCAGGCCGCGACGTCGCGGTACTCGACAATCTTGACGGCCTCTACGATCCCGCCATAAAACGACGCAATCTCGATGAGTTGCGGCGCACGGCGGCGAGTGTCGGACGCGCGCTGACGGTTCACGACGTCGACCTCCGCGATGCCGACGGCGTG
>SHZF01000066.1 GCA_009692425.1 Myxococcales bacterium
AGAAACCTGCGACAACCTCGACAACGACTGCAACGACCTGACCGACGACGTGCCCGCTGCCCAACTCGCGGCTGACGTCAACCACTGTGGGCAATGCGGCAAGGTGTGCCTGAACGGGCAGGCCTGGGCGCAGGGCAAGTGCGGGGTCGCGCCGTTCGGTGATCCGACCGACAAGCAGACCACCCAAGTCAGCGTCACCGTCACCCAAGTCGATCCGGCTTCCCACCTACCTACGGGATGTAGACGCGCTCGACAGTCGGCGCTGGAGCGGATCATGCCGCCTTGATCACGCGGCCCGACAGTAATGGAAAGCGTCATGGTTGCGGCTGAATCGGGTTGGACGGCTTACGCTTCGCGCCAAAACCCCGCCACCGCGCCCGCCAGTCGCTGCACCGCCGCCCGATCCAACTCCCCCAACCGCACGTCGGCCCGCTGGGCCCGGTACCACGTGCGCTGGCGCCGCGCGTACTGCACATGCAGGTGGGCGAGGCGGTCGGCCAAGCTGGCCACCGCAGCGGCCGGCAAGGACTCGTCGCGGGGCCCGGCGGCGCCCCCCCGCAGCAGCGCCACCGCGTCCCGATACCCGAGCGCCTGCAAGCCGGGAGCGGCCGGGTCGAGGCCGGCGGCCAAGAGATCGCGCACCTCAGCGAGCAAGGGCGCTGCCATCGTCGCCGCCCGTGTGTGCAGGCGGGCCCGCAGCGCCGCGGGCTCCGGCTCTACGACGGCCACGTACACGGCGCCATCGAAGCCGCGGCGGCCGCTGGCGTGCCAGTCCGAAAACGAGCGACCGGTCGCGTGCCACACTTCGAGCGCCCGCAGCACGCGCTGGCGGTTGGTTGCGGGCGTGCGCGCAGCGTAGGCGGGGTCGACGGCGGCAAGTTGCGCGTGGAGCCGGTCGGCACCCACGTCGTGCCAGCGCGCAGCCAGTTCGGCACGCAACTCGGGTGGCGTCGGCGGGATGGCGGCGAGCCCTTCGAGCAGTGCGCGCAGATACAGCCCCGTACCGCCGACGAGCAGGGGCCACGCGCGGCGGGCGTGCACGTCCACGATGGCCGCCTGGGCCAGCGCCACCCAGCGGCCGGCGCTGCACGTCTCGGTAGGATCGAGCGCATCCATCGCGTGGCACGGCACCGCAGCGCGTTCGGCGGCGCTCGGCTTGGCGGTCGCCGCGTCCAACCCACGATAGAGTTGCAGGGCGTCGAAGCCGATGACTTCGACCGGCAGGCCGTGCAGCGCGCGCAGGGCCACGGCCGCTGCCGTCTTGCCACAGCCGGTCGGCCCGGCCAGCACCGCGATGCGTGCAGCGGGACCGCTGCCGTTCGGTTCGGCGCCCGAGTGCGACCGCAGCGCGTCGTGGGACGTCGGCGTCACGAGCGGTGAAACCAGCGGCCCACCTCGTCGAAGCGCGCCTTCAGCACGACGGGCCGCCCGTGCGGGCAGTAGGCCGCCAGATCGACCCCGTCCATTGCCCGCAGCAGGTCGCGCACATCGGTTTCGGTAATGGAGTCGCCGGCCCGCAGCGCCGCGTGGCACGCCAGCGTCGCTGCCGCCCGCTCGATGCGCTCGACGGTGGCCTGGCCGCGCCCGCCGTCGAGCAACGCCGCCGCCAGCCGCCGAACCTCAGCCGCCGGGTCGCGCCCGCGCAATACGGTCGGCCACGCGCGCACACGCACGGCGCGCTCACCCCACGCCTCGGCTTCAATGCCGAGTCGGGCAAGTTCATCGGCGGCTTCGGCGACGGCGGCCACTTCGGCGGGCGCCAGCGGCACGAGCAGCGGGATCAACAACTGCTGACTCGGCACCGCGCCGCCGCGCAGCCCAACGACGAAACGCTCGAACAGCACGCGCTCATGGGCGGCGTGCTGGTCGATCAGAACGAGCGCGTCGGCAGTTTCGCACACAAGGAAGCAGTGGCCGACCTGGCCTACGTAGCGCAGCGCCGACCACGGCCCGGTCGGCGCGTCCAGTGGCAACCCGCTCTGGGCGGGACCCGCGCCGGCGCCGCCCTCGTCTTCTGCCGCCGCCCCGTCGCCGACGGCCACGGCACCCGCGGGCGATTCGCGCTCCGCCGGCCAGCCGCGCGCGGGATCCGCCGCCCGCCCGAAAACCGCACCCGGCCGCGCCCAGGCCGGGGAACGCGCAGCAGCATGTGCGCCGGCTGACCGGCGCGCGGGGAAGCCATCCGCTGCCGAAGTGCCTATATCGGCTACGGAATCTGTAACCAACGCACCATCTGCGCCCGCCGTGTTCTCCGCGACTTCCGCGTCACCCGTGCCCGCCAATGCCTCGCGCACCCACGGCGTCCGCGCCAGCATCGCGCCGACGGCACGCCCGACTGCCGAATGGACCGACTGGCTCGACGCGAACCGGACTTCGGTCTTCTGCGGGTGCACGTTGACGTCGAGCGCGCCCGGCGGACAGTCGAGCGCCAGCACCCCGACCGGATAGCGGCCGCGCTCGAGCAGCGTCCCGTAGGCGTGCGCGATCGCGTGGTGCAGCGTGCGGTCGGTCACGAGGCGGCCGTTGACGAGCAGCGTGAGTTGGCTGGGACCCGCATGGCTGAGCGCCGGCTCCGACAGCAGCCCGGCAACGGCATAGTCGCCTTCGGCCGCGAACGGATGCAGCGCCACCGCCACGTCAGCCCCCAGCACCGCGTGGGCGCGCCGCCGCAGGTCGGGGTCGCTCGGGTAGTCGAGAATCCGCCGGTCGTTGTGATGCAGCGTCAGGTGCAGCGCCGGTCGCGCCAGGGCTAGGGCGTCGAGGAATTTGAGCACGTGCCCGAGTTCGGTCGCCGCCGTGCGCAGGAATTTCAACCGCGCCGGTACGTTGAAGAACAGGTCCGCGACCACCACATCGGTGCCCACCGGCCCGCCGCACGGCACCAGCGTGAGTTCGGTCGTGCCGGCCCCCTGCAAGCGCACGCCGACCGGCATGTCGGCGCGCCGCGTCGTCATGGTCACGTCGGCCACCGCCACTATCGACGCCAACGCCTCGCCGCGAAAGCCGAAGCTGCCGATCGCCAGCAGGTCGTCGGCATGGCGCAGCTTCGAGGTCGCATGGCGCGCAAAGGCGAGGCGGGCGTCGTCGGCGTCCATGCCGGTGCCGTTGTCGGTGACCTGAATGCGAGCACGGCCGCCCTCCCACAGCGCGACGCGCACGTGGGTGGCACCGGCATCGAGCGCGTTTTCGACGAGTTCCTTGACGACGGACGCCGGCCGTTCGACGACCTCGCCCGCCGCGATCTGGCTGACGACGAGGGGGTCCAGGAGGGCAATGCGGGGCGGCGGCGCGCTCACCCGGCGACCCCACCCAGGCCGGCCAGCCAGCCGGCGCCGACCGGCAGTCCGCATATGAGGCGAGCGCCAAAGGCACACAGCGCTGCGGTGACCGGGACACTCAGGTTGTCGTCGAGCGGTGCCCACAGTTCGACGGCTGCGGCCGGGATGGCGGCGCTCAGTCCCAACACCAGCGCCGTGCCCAGCGACATCGGCGGCCCGTAGAGGGCGAACACGAGCGTCACGACCACGGTGCCAACCACGACGAATGCGGTCGATCCTGCCAGCGTGCGCGCCCCGGCCAGGCGGATGCGTCCCCAGCGTCGCCCCACCAGGGCCGCGACCGGGTCGGCAAAACCCGCCACGGCGACGCCCGCCGCACAGCCGACGGCGTCGAAGCTCAGTGCCAGCACGACGAGGCCCGTGCACATCCAGGTTGCGGAGTTGATGCGGTAGACTTCGTCGGGGTGGCTCATTCCATTGAAAAGCTTCATGATCAGCGGATTGAACGGCGGCCAGTTGTGGCGCAGCAACTCGCACGTCCAGGCGAATGCGGCCATGCCGCCCGCGACCGCCATCCGCCCGGTCGGCGTCAGGATGTGCAGGATCAACCACAGCGAAAACAGGCCGTTGGCTAGGTGGTAGGCGTTGCGCAGGTAGTTTGTCGGCCGGTTGCGTGGCACCTCGAGTGCGCGCGCCCGCAGCTGGCGCGACAGCGCGTCGTAGGCCGCAGCCAGACGGGTGCGGGCCCGGCGCGCGCCGAAGCGGTCGGGTGCCACATCGAGCACGGTGGCCGCTTCGGCTTCGAACGAGCCGAGCCACTGCACGAGGTCGGCATCGGTCTGCGCCGCGCGCATCTCGCGCAGCGCGCGTGCCCGGCCAGCCATCGCCGTGAGCCGCGCCCGCAGCAGCGCCGCGGTGTCGGCCCGGTAGCGCGCCGGGTCGAGCGACTGCAGCACGCCGTGCAGATCGACGCCGAGGTCACGGCAGGCGGGGCCCAGGGTGTCGGACATGGCGGTTAGCAAACCTCGCGGGTCACAAGGGGCAGCGGCAGCAGGCAGCAGGGTAGCGCGCCTACTGGCGGGCGTCCGTCATTTTTCGGTCACGGCGGGGCGGGAACGTCGGTCCGTACCATCACTGCGTTGTAGAAACCGTCCGGCCCGACCGCTGGCAGGGGCCGGGTCTGCAGATACGCGAGCGAGGCGGGTCCGGTGCGCGTTTCGTGCAGCAGCGTGAAGTCTGGCGCGCTCGCAAGGAACGCGACCACGACTGCTTCGTTCTCTGCCTTCAGCAGGCTGCAGGTGGCGTAGACGAGTCGACCGCCCGGCTTCACGTGGCGCGCGGCCGCGCTCAGGATGGCGCCCTGCTGGGCTGGGAACCGCTCGATCCAGGCCCGGTCGATGTGCCAGCGCAACTCGGGATTGCGGCGCAGGGCTCCGGTCGAGGTGCATGGCGCATCGACGAGCACACGGTCGGCGAGCGGCAGGTCGCGCGGCGCCTGACCGCGCGGCCCCAAGCGGCGCACCTTCGCGCACGTCACGCCGGCCCGGTCCAGGCGGCGGGCGCACTCGTGCAGCCGCCGATCGTGAGTGTCGAGCGCGAGGAGCCGACCCTGATCGTTGAGCGCCGCCGCGAGTGCGAGCGTCTTGCCGCCGGCACCCGCGCACCAGTCGATGACCGTCTGGCCGGGCTGGGCGTCCACGCTGGCCGCGATGCGCTGGCTGCCCTCGTCCTGCACTTCGAACCAGCCCGCGCGGAACTCCGACAGCGCCGTCAACCGACCCGACCCGAGGCAGACCAGCCCATCGTCGAGCCCCGCCAGCGGCACGCCGCGCACGCCGGCCGACTCGAGTGCCTGGCGCACGATTTCGCGCGGGGCCTTCAGCCGGTTCGCGCGCACGGCGAGCGGGGCGCGTTGGCCCAGATACTCTAGCGCCAGAGTCGCGTGTTCGGTGCCGAGGTCGCGCTCAAGCGCCGCCCACAGGTCGAGGTGCACGCCGTGCTCGAGCGCCAGCCGCGCGGCGTCGGGCAGTCCGCGCATGTGCCAGGTCGCCGTGCGCAGGGCTTTCTGGGCGTCGTGCACTGGAGCGGGCAACGGGAACTCAAGGTTGCGGGCCAGCAGCGCGTCGAAGGCGGACGTCAGCCCGGCCTTTTTCGTCTGTTCGAGCGGCTTGCCGTACACATCGACGGACTGCATCACGTACTGGGCCAGCCGCGGCCCAGCATCGCGCGCCAGCCCTTCGACCGGTACCGGGCCCGCCGCCAGCGGCCGCGCGCGGAGGGCGTCGTCGGCCAGACCCAACAGGCCCAGGTGGCGCAGCGCGAACCAGTGCAACTCTGCGACGGCCTCGCGCTCCTTGGGGCCGAGGCCCGGGTCTTCGCCGAGCGCGTTCTCAAGCGCCATGTCGGCGTACCGAAAGCCGCGGCGCAGGTCGTTGGTCAGGGCGCGCGACAGGGCCTGCGCGGTAGAACGCCGCATGAACAGCGGTCGGTCGGGCTGGATGCGCCGTTGCAAGGCTGCGGCGAGCCACACGGCAAGGCGCTGGAACGCCAGGCCCCGGTGCGACACGGCGTGCTTGGCAGGGGCCGAGGCAGCGGCGAACGTCGCCTGCAGCCCTTCGTGCCAGAACAAGGCGTCGTAGCCGAAGCCGCCGTCGCCCTGTTCGGCGTCGAGGATGCGGCCGGCCACCTCGCCGACGAACGCCCGCCACGGCACGCCCGCCGCGGTGCGCCCACAGCCCGCGCCATCGGCAAGGGGGCCGACACAGACCAGCACACACTGAAAACGGGCCTGGCGCCGGTCGGCAACCACGCCCTGGAGTCGCTCGCACAAGAGCGCCCGGTTGGCGGCGTCGCTGGCGTCGGGTCCGGCAAAGCGCGCCGACTGCACACCGGGAGCGCCACCGAGCGCATCGACGCACAAGCCGGAGTCGTCTGCCACAGCATCAAGCCCGGTCGCCAGGTGGGCCGCTTCGGCTTTGAGCAGGGCGTTGGCGAGAAAGGTCTCTCCGGTCTCGGCCACGTCGGCCAGCGCTGCTCCGCCTTCGGCCACCCATGCGGCCGGCGCCAGCACACGGAGGCCGAGGGGCGTGCACAGTTCGGTGAACTCGCGCAGCTTGTGGGCGTTCGAGGTAGCGAACAGCAGGCGGGGAACGGACGCGGTCACAGGGGGTCCTGGCGCCCGATGGCGACTGGCGCGGGCGGGCGGGCGAGGATAGCGGAACGGCGCCCGGGTGTCTTGCGGCGCGCGGCAGCCGATGGCCTTGGCTGGGCGTCGAATCCTAGTGCATCGACTACGGCCCCGACGGTCGCTTCTGTGGCGGGCCGTGCAGGGCCGATGGCGACTGTTCCGCGGCCGGTCGAGGCGGCCGGGCATCGGTGATAGCATGGGCCCGCGTCGGCCGCAGCGGAGCCGGTGTCCGGCGGCGTCAACCACGCCCCAGAGAGGCCGTCCATGCCGTCCGCATTCATCCTCGCCTGCCCCGCGCGGTCGTCGGCCAGCCACGCGCTCGCCACGGTCCTGGCCGTGACGAGCAGCGCGGCGTGCGCGGCGTTGTTCCCGACCTCGTCGCCACCGGCGGCGGTTGTCGCTGCTGGTGATGGCATCGACACCGGGGTGCTCGCCGATGCGCTGCCCGTCGATGCGGTGCCCGACGCCACGCGCGCCGAGACCGCCGCCGACCTGCCCCTCCTCGACGCGCCAGCCGACGCACCGCTGGCCGACGTCGCGGCTGACCTGCTTGCCCCTGACGCGGCTCCACTCGACGCACTGAAGCCCGACGCCCTACCCGACGTGGCCCCCGCCGACTTGCCTGCGCTTGACGGGCCCCCTGCCGACGTTGCGTGCCCGAAGACGTGTCCGCTCGCGTGCGCGTGCTTTCAGGACGGCAATGGCTGCGTCGTCCCCGTCTGCGCGCCCAAGACGTGTGGCGAAGTCGACACGCTGATGGCGCAGTGGCTGCCCAAGGCCAGGCCGTGCGGCGTGGCGGCGGGATGCCAGTCGTTCGAGTTCCCGATCTGCGGTTCGGCGGGCTGCTTCCAAGCTCCGGTCGGCGCGGGCAATCCGGCGGTGGCCGTCCTCGAACAGATCGCCTCCGCGGCGATGCCCCTGCAATGCCCGAAGTTCAAATGCGGGTGCGCGCCACCGCCGCCATCGTTCTGCTTCGGCGGCCTATGCAGCTTCTGCCCGCCGGATTGCCAGGGCTCCTGCACCGAGATCCTGACCGCACTCGTCGCGCTGGCGAAGTCCCAGGGATTCTGCACGAACGACGCGGGATGCCAGGTGCTGCCGACCGACCTGTGCGCGATCGCGGGCCTGGGCTGTTATCACATCGCGCTGAGCAAGTTCGCAGACACCAAGGGCATCATTGCCCTGCTCGCCGCGTACGCCGAGGCCAAGTGCCCGACCGCGGACTGCGACTGTGCCACGCCGACCCAGGCCAAGTGCAGCCAAGGCAAGTGCGTGGGCGGCGGATGAGCCAAGGCTTGCCAGCGCCGCTGCGCGTCCTCCACGTCGACAACCACCTGCTCGCCGTCGACAAGCCCGCCGGCGTGCCGACCCAGGCCGACGCGTCGGGCGACCTCGACCTGCTGACCCAGGCGCGCACCTGGGTCGAGCAGACGTTCGCCAAGCCGGGCCGCGCGTATCTCGGCCTCGTGCACCGCCTCGACCGCCCCGCCCGCGGCGTGGTCGTGTTCGCGCGCACCTCGAAGGCGGCGGCGCGGCTGCATGTCCAGTTCAGTGGGCGGCTGGCGCGCAAGACGTACCGCATCGTCGTGCAGGGAGACCCGGGAGCCGATACCGGGACGCTGGAGCACCGGCTCGAGTCCGACGAGCACGGCAGCCGCATCGTGGCCGGCGAGCGCGGCAAGCTGGCGCGGCTCGATTGGCGTGTGCTGGGTCGCCAGCGTGGCAGGAGTCACGTCGAAGTGGACCTGCACAGTGGCCGCAAGCACCAAATTCGGGTGCAGTTTTCGGCGATCGGGTGCCCGGTCGTGGGCGACCTGCGCTACGGTGCCGCGGCGCCCCTAGCAGACCGTTCGATTGCGCTGGTGGCGTGGCGGCTGGAGGTAGAGCACCCGACGACGCGCGAGCGACTGGTGTTCGAGGCGGGGTTGCCGAACGGGTGGCCGTGGGGGCCCGAAATTCAATTGAAGTGAGTTCAAGCCATTGCATCGTCCTTGGCGTCCGCCGCCGCCGCTGCAGGCTGCACCACAGGCCGCGCGGAGACACCCGAGACCGCCACCGTCCAGGGCCGCCACAGCCCACCAGCACCAAACGCCCGCCACGCCCACGGCAGCCAGCGCAGCAATGCGCCCACCAACCAAAGCGCCCACAGCAGCATCGCGACACGCCACACCCACAGCGGCAGCGAGACGACGGTCGGCTCCGGCAGAGGCCCCGTGGTGCGGTCTACGTACCAGTTCAAGGCCGTCGCGGTCGAACCGTTGCCGCGCACCTGCATGTCGACGTCGACAAGCAGGTTTTCGTGGATGGCCCCCCACAGCACGCCCGCGAACCCGAGCGTCAGGCCGACGAGCGCGAGTTGGCCCACGTCGAACCAAAACGGATGGATGGGCGGCTCACGCGTGCCCCAGCGCGCGCGAGCCGCCAGCGCTGCGAACCAGCCGACGACAACCGCTGCGGCCACGGCGGGTACCTGGGACATCCCCAGCGCCAGCAGCAGCCAGTGGTGGGTGCGCAGCGGCAGGCCGCGCAGGCGCCCGAGCAATAGTGCGGCGAGCGCGAGCAGGGCGAGGTGGCTCCAGAACAGCACGGCGGGGCCCCAATCTGGCCCGCGTGCCCACAGCAGCCAGCGCTCGTCGCCCAGTTCGATCGAGACGTGCACGTTGGCGGCCGGCCCGCCCAGATCCAGCGGTGGCGCGCGCTCGGCGGCGGCGCGCTCCCACGGCTGTTGCCACTCGATGCGGATCGACTGGCCGCCCGGCTCCAGGGGCAAGGCCAGCTTGCGCCCGTCGGGTCGCAGCGCACGCGGCTGGCCGCCGACCACGATGCGCTGGACTTCGGCGCCCACCGGCAGCACGAGGCGCTGCCGGCCCCCTTGTGAGGTGCGCACATCGAGGTCGAGCGTGGCCTGGAGCAGGCGCTGGCCGGGCACCACCCGATACGCGGCGCGGTCGATCGTCACGGCCTGGCCCGGCGCTCCCTCGGGCCGCACGACATGGACGGCAAGGCGCTCGCCCGGCCACGGCTTGTAGAGCGGCCGCAGCGTCGCGTCGTGGGGGTCGCGCGTGTGCACGGGCACGAGCCCCGCGGGCTCGCAGCGCCAGATGGGACTGCACGCGAGCGACCACGTCTCCGTCCACGCCGCGCCCGACGCCGCCAACAGCGTGACGTCGGACCCGAGCGGCAGTTCGGAATCGAACTCAGCGGTGGGCACGCCGCGCCCCAAGTGCACGACGGCAACGCGCTGGCCGGCGAGCGGCCCTTCGCCGGGCTCGACGTGGATGCCGTCCGTGATCACGGCCTCTCCCGCCAGCAGCGGCACCTTGAGAAGTTGCGGCCGGTCGGCGGGCCCCTCGCGCACCACCCTCGTGTGCGCCTGCCACGGCAGGCCCAGTTCCAGGGAGCGCTCGACCCGCCAGAATGGCGGCAGATCCTGGGCGGCACCGGCATCGGCGTCACCTTGCGTAGCGGCCCGCGCGAGGTCCACGCTCTTGCGCGTCAGCTGCAGCGAGTTTTGCGGCACACCCTGTGGATCGAGCCCATCGACGCCCCAGTCGGCGGAGCGGAAAACCACCTGATGCGGCAGCCCGGCCGCGTCGAGTTGAACGGTGACGACAGGGCGATCTACCAGCACCCCGCGCGCGCTGATCAGGTGGCGTCCGCGCGGCACCCGCACCGTCAGCAGGCCACCTTGCTCGCGCCGCAACTGGCGGGTCGGCTGGCCGTCGAGCGCGATGTCGATCCAGGCCAGCGGGTCGTGCGGCCCCGGCAACGACCAGGCCGCATCGCGCTGGGCGTGGACTTCGGCTTCGAGCGTCACCGCGCGGCCGTCGATGCGCAGCGTGGCGGCGCTGCACTGCAGACAGGGCCCATTGCACGCTTGGGCCGCTTCGAGGCGGTCGGCGAGGTCGTCGAGCAGTTCCCGGGGCGGAAACACGGGCTGGGCCCAGGCGAACCCGGGCGCGCCCGCCACCACCAGCGTCGCCACCACCAGCGTCGCCGCGACCTGCACCGCGGCGGCGAGTACTGCGGCGCTCATGCCCGCGCGCGGCCCGGCCCCGTCTTGGAAGCGCCGGACGACGCTGCGGACCCCCGCAAGATCGAGCAGCCGCAACCCCAGCAGTGCGACCAGCAGCACCCGCAGCACCGCGAGCACGAGCCCGACGCCCGGCGACAGCAGGTAGAGCGTGACCACGTGGTCCTTGCGCACCGGCCCAGAGAACCCCAGCTTCCAACTCGACCACTGCCAGCGCGGTACGCCCGGGCCGGTCTGGACAACAGCGTGCGGGTCCACCTGCTGCAGCTTGCGCCGCTGCCAGCCGCCGTAGCTGTCGCCCTTGGACAGCCGTTGCAACTTCTTGCCGTCGTTGCTGCGAAAGGCCTGCCCGATGAACTGGTTCGGCAGGTTGCGGGCGTCCGGCGACCCGATCTCTTGCGGAACCTCCAGCGCCTGTTGCTGCGGTGACTCTTGGGCCAGCTTGTATCTGACCCCTTCGCTCTCGGTACGGGCCGCACCGGCGGACGGCGCAGCCGGGGCAATTGCTGCGTTTTTCTCCGTCCCGAGGCCCCCATTCTCGGCCAGGGCTTCGAGGGCCTGCTGCGCGATCCCGCTGTCGTTGCGCCCCGTCGCGCCCGCCCCGTCCAGGGCGCCAGGTCCGCCGCGCGCCGCCTGCGGGTAGACGCCGTGGCGCAGTTCCTCGCGCGCGAACGGCACCAGCGCCAGCAGCAGCAGCAGCACGGCAACGCCATGCCAGATGCGTACAGCGCGGCGGAACAACGAGTCGGGCAAGGCGCGCACGAGCGCCAGTGCCGCGAGCACGTTGAGCCACAGCCATTCCGGCGCATCGGCGCGGCCGTGGCACAGCACGAGTCCGAACAGGGCGACCGCGCCCCAGCCCCAGCCCAGCAGCCGGCCCGTGCCCGCCGCCAACATCAGCACGAAGAAGAAATCGAACAGCGTCCACGAGTCGATCCACGTCTGGGGCATCTTGTCGACACCGCTGGCACCCCACAGTTCCCAGCCCGGCGGCAGGTGCAAGGTGGCTTCGAGTCGCTGCACATCGTGGTCCCAGCCGACGATGGCCAGTTCCGACGGCGCGCCAAGGCGGCGGCTGTCGGCTTCGAGGTCGAGCTTGCCCTCGCGCAGTTCGACGCCGGCACGCTGGGCCGCCCCCTGCGTGATCAAAAGTGCCTGCCGCCCCGCCGCCACGCGCCCCAGCACCACACCCGGCCCGACGTCGAGCCGCCAGCCCTGGTGCACTTGCCCCGCCAGCCGGTCGCGCGCGGTCAGCCCCTGGCCGTCGAGGTCGAGCCACAGCGAGCGTTCGAGTTCGACGTGGTTGGGCGGCGGTGCCTGTTCGCCGCGCCGCGTCTGCTGTAGCACCAGGGTCTGGCCCGGTGCGGCCAGAAACGTGCGGCCACCCTTCCACTCCTTGGCGAGCTGCGTGTGCTCGGGGTCGATCGGCTGCAAGCCCTGGACCTCGACCGAACGCAGCGACTCGTCGGGCACCCACACCCACGTCTCCTGAGGCTCGAACAGGACCGCATCAAGCGTGGGGACGCCCAGCGTGTCCTGCAGCGTCGCGACGACGCCCTCGATGTCGATGGTGTGCGTGCCAGGCCGGGCGTGTACGCGGACGGCGCCATCGATCGCTACCTGTACCGGCAGTTCGGCCTTGGCGTCGGTGGGCCGCACGCCGACCGGCAGCAGTCTGCCCAGCACGACGTCGCGCGGCCGGCCCGCCACGCGCAGGGTCAGGCGCGTGGTCACGCGCAGCGGCACACCGTCCTGCACGCGGCGGGCGACGACGATGGACAGCGAGTCCTCTTCGTCCTCGACGTTGCCGCCCTGGTGCTGCAGGAACAGCCGCCCCGCGCCATCGCGGCGCGGCATGTCGATCGGCTGGCCCAGCACCGTGAGCTTGAGGCCGCCGATCGCGTCGGGCAGCGCCAGCACTTCGGGAACGCGCGGCCACGAGAAGCGGCCCGTCACCGTGCTGTGGCCGCCCGGCAAGGCGACAGTGGGCGCCCCCCCTTCTTCTTGGACCAGCGCCGGCTGGCCGTCGACGAGCACGTGCTGGGGCCACGCGGTCTTGTCGCCGGGCAGGGCCACGGACTGGGGTCGGTCGAGCCAGACGTCGAGCGTGAACGTGCCCGTCTCAGCGGTGACGTCGAGTGCGAGGTGGCCGGGCCAATCGCAGCGCCGCTCGCCCGCGCGGTCGGCACACGCAAGCTCAGGGTTTGCGTACAGCACCCATGGCACCCACGGCTGGAGCGCATCGGGCACGTGCGGGGGCGGCGGCAACGCGAAGGCGGGGCTGGCAGCGAGCGCGGCCAGCAGCGTGACGGCGGGTGCCAGCCGCAGAACCGGCCGGAGCAGGGGAGGCGGGCGCATCGGGGAACCTCGGCGGGGGGCTGGGCGTGGGCAGGCTCGCGCATCGGGTAGCGCTGTGCAAGCGAGCGAAGGCACTCCGCGCCACTGTCAGCGCCGCCCGCTCAGCATCGCTGCACGGGGCGCTGTCGCCGCGCGCAGACGCTACCCCAGCGGCACCCGCTCGCCACGGTCGTAGCGCCGCTTGACGCCGTCGGGCCCGAACACGTGCACGCCGTCACCGTCACCGACCGACGTCGCGCGCGGCTCGGCGAGGTCGACCTGCAAGAAGCTCGATTCGTTCAGGCCCACGCACAGTCGCGAAGAAAACCGCCGCGCGAGGTAGGCGAGGTTGTCGGGATCGTCCGTGTGGATGCGGTCCATGCAGTGGGGCAACACCTGCAGGCCGCCAATAAGACCGAATCCCTTGTCATACAAACGGAAATCACGCCGGATCGGGTCAGGGCTGTTGTCGTCGTAGAGCACGATGCGGTCGCACAGCACGAGAGAGCCGGCTGAGATCGAGCACAACGTGGCGCCGCGCCGGAGGGTTTCAAAAAGCGCCGGGCCGAGGTCGAAAAACCGCAGCGCCGAAAGCAGGTTGCCCGGATCGCCGCCGAACAGGATGATGGCGTCGGCCTCCAGGATGCGCTCGGCGAGTTGGGCCCGTTCGGCCAGCCACGACGGGTCGCAGTGCAGGCCGGTCCGCGCCGCAAGCGAGCGTTCCGCGTCATCCAAAGCCTCGACCATGCGTTCGTCGTTGTGCGACAGATCGGCCAGATCGTGGGCCAGTTCGCGCGCGATCGCGTGGCGCAGCAACTCGACACCGGACAGCGTGAACTCTGGCCGCACCCCGTCGCGCGGCACCTGGGGCAGGTGGCCCAGCCGAAACCCGGGGATGCGTTGGCGCGCAAACGCGACTGCGCGCCGGATGCGCTCCGCGTGAAAGCTGGTCTTTTCCAGGTAGAAGTTGCGCGTCGCGTTTTCGACGGCCTTCAATTCGCGGTCGACCGCGGCGACGTGCGGGTGGTGGCGCAACCACGCCTGCCACACGTGCCAGGCGCACAGGTTGCGGATCTGGCGGTCGAAGCCGCCCTCGTGACGCGACGGGACACCCAGCCGATTGAGCGCGGCGCGGATCGGCCCCTCGCCGAACTCGCCCTGGCCCCAGGCAGCGGTGATGAGCAGGACCTGCGGTGGCCGACCCGACGGGGCGGATTCGAGCACCCACGGTCGGATCGCTTCAAGGTAGCGCTCCATCGAGCCCATGTTGCCATTGATCAGGAGGCGTCCGCGCATGGGCGTAGCGCAGCATAGGAGCCGCGATCGGGTCAATGACCGCCGTGCGGGATGAAACTGCGCTGGGCCTTGCGCGGCGCATGTGGCCGCGCCGCATGTTGGGTGGGACTATCCGGCAGGGGTGAGGGTCCGCCCACGCAGCCCGGCCAACGCGGCGGCCGTCGCCGATACCGGGCACTGCCGCAACATGGCATCGACCGACCCCTGCCAGCCGACCTGGCCACCGCGCGCGCCGGCGCCGGGACCCAGATCGACGACCCAGTCGGCCTCGGTCACGATGTCCATCTGGTGCTCGATGACGACCAGCGTGTCCCCGCGATCGACGAGCGCGTGCAACACGCCTAGCAGGCGGCGCACGTCGTGGAGGTGCAGGCCGGTCGATGGCTCATCGAGGACGTACAGCGTCTCGGTGCGCCGCCGTTTGCCCAGTTCCGCAGCGAGCTTGATGCGTTGCGCCTCGCCGCCTGACAGCGTGTGGCTGCCTTGTCCCAGCGTGAGGTAGCCGAGCCCAAGGTCGACCGCGAGGCGCAGCGGTCCTGCGATCGCCGGGACCGCCCCGAGCGGGTCGAGCGCTTCGTCGAACGACAGGGCCAGCACGTCGGCGATCGAACGGTCCCGGTGGTGCACGCGGAGCACGGCTTCGCCATAGCGCGTCCCTTGGCACACATCGCAGGGCACGAACACGGCGGGCAGCAGGGCGAGTTCGACCTTGGTCTGGCCGGCGCCCGCACACGCCTCGCAGCGGCCGCCGTCCACGTTGAACGAAAACTGCGCCGCGCCGAGGCCGCGCACCTTGGCTTCGGGCAGGCTGGCGTACAATTCGCGCAGGGCGTCGAACACGCCGAGGTACGTTGCCGGGCAGCTTCGCGGTGTGCGCCCGATCGGGCTCTGGTCGACTTCGACGATGCGGCCGAAACCGGCGAGCCCCGTCAGTGCAACGAGTTCGGCGTCCGGCGGCAGGGGTCCGGGCACACCTCGGCGGGCGGTCGTCACCATCGGTTGGCCGATGCCGACGAGCAGGTCGCGTACCAGCGTCGACTTGCCTGAGCCGGACACGCCGGTGACGGCGGTGAAGCGCCCGCGCGGCAGGCGGACGCTGACGTGCTGGAGGTTGTTGCGGTGGGCGCCGTCCAGGGCGATCCACGGGCCGGCAGCGGGCACGGGCCGCGGCAAGGGTCGCACGCGCCGGTCTGTTGCCACCCGCAGCGCGAGGCCGGTCGGGCTGCGCGGGTTGGCCAGCAGGTCAGCCAGCGGCCCGTTGGCGACGAGCGCGCCGCCGGATCTGCCGCCGCCGGGCCCGAGTTCGACCACGTGGTGTGCCCTGCGGATCGTCGCCTCGTCGTGCTCCACGATCAGCAGGCCGTTGCCGCGCGCGACGAGGCGGTCGAGCGCGTCGAGCACAGGTGCATGGTCGGCAGGGTGCAGGCCGATCGTCGGCTCGTCGAGCACATAGAGCACGCCGGTCAGGTTCGAGCTGAGCTGGGCCGCCAGCCGCAGCCGTTGGCTCTCGCCGCCCGACAGGGTCACGGCGCCGCGCCCGAGCGCCAGGTAGTCCAAGCCGACCGCGCCGAGAAAACGGCAACGCGCATCAACCTCGCGCAGGATCGGGGCCGCCACAGCCGCGTCGCGCGTCGGCAACGCGAGTCCGCCCAAGAACGCGAGCAGCACAGCGGGTCCCATCGCTGCAACGTCACCGAGCGTGCGGCCGCCGACGCGCACGGCAAGGCCCGCGCGACCCAAACGCACGCCCGCGCACGCCGCGCACGTCCGCAACAGGCGGGCTTCCTCGTCGCCTTCCGACTCCTGGACGCCGGTGCCGGTGCACGCCGGACACCACCCGTGGGGTGTGGTGAACGCGAACAGGCGCGGGTCAGGCGGTTCGACGCCGGCATCGCAGTTCGGGCAATGCCGCCGCACCGAGAACGTCACCGCCGGACCCACGTGCGTGCGCGCCCGCACCACGGTGCCGTCGCCGCAACGCAGCGCCTGGTCGACCGCCGCCACGAAGCGCATCAGCCGCTGCGGCGCTCCGGGCAGGATGCGGTCGGTGACGTAGTCGATGTCGTGCACCGTGTGGCGGCGCAGGTTTGGGGCCGCTTCGATCGGGCACAACGCGCCATCGATGTGGACGAGTTCGAGGCCAAGGCCGCGCGCCCGTTCGATGACCTCGCTGTGATGTCCCTTGCGCCCGCGCACCACCGGTGCCAGCACGTACGTGGGCAGATCGCGAAACCGGGCTTCGATGGCGGCCGCGATGTCTGCCGGGTCCTGGCGCGACACGGGGCCGTCGCACGTCGGACACACCTGCTCCCCACAGCGCGCCCACAACAAGCGTAGGTAGGGCCACACATCGACGAGAGTCGCCACCGTCGACCGCGCGCTGCCCCGCGTGGTGCGCTGGGCGATCGCGACCGTCGGCGGCAGGCCGGTCAACCGGTCCACGTCGGGGCGCGCGGCCGGCGGCAGGTACTGGCGCGCGAACGGCGCGAGCGTGTCGAGAAAGCGACGCTGCCCCTCCTGGAACACGACATCGAACGCAAGCGACGTCTTGCCCGAACCTGACAACCCCGTGACGACGACGAATCGATCGCGTGGCAGGTCGAGGTCGAGGTTGCGCAGGTTGTGCACGCGGGCGCCGCGCACCTGTACCACGCCGGGGTCGAGGTCGTCGGCGCCGAGGACCGGCGGCACCACCGCATCGAGGGTGCGCGAGCGGCGCAGGTAGAGGGCAGTGGGCGAATCGAGGCGGGCGGCCAGTTCCGCGGGCGGCCCCGCAAACAGCACGTGGCCGCCATCGGGTCCACCGTCCGGGCCCAACTCGACCACGTGGTCGGCACTGGCGATGAGTTCGAGGTGGTGCTCGACCAGCACGACCGTGTTGCCGGCCTCGACCAGGCGGCGCAGGCTCCCGAGTAGCACATCGACGTCGTGCAGGTGTAGGCCGGTAGACGGCTCGTCGAGCAGGAACAGGGCCTTGCGCGTGCGGGCCTGCAGCAGGTGCCACGCGATCTTGACGCGCTGCGCCTCGCCGCCAGACAGCGTCGAGAGCGGTTGGCCCAGGCGCAGGTACGGCAGGCCCAAGTCGCCCAGCGCGTCGAGCGGCGCGCGCAGCCCGGGGTCGTCGGCGCACAGGTCGGCGACCTCTGCCACCGTGCGGTCGAGGAAATCGGCCGCGCTCAGCCCGCGGTGGCGCACCTCGAGCACGTCGGCCCGAAAGCGGCGGCCCTCGCAGGCCTCGCAGGTCAGACGCACGTCCGACAGGAACTGCATCTCGACGATCTCGACACCCAGCCCCTCGCACACCGGGCAGCGGCCCCCCTCCTTGTTGAACGAGAATGTCGCCTCCCCGTAGCCGCGGGCCAGAGCGAGCGGTTCGGCGGCCAGGCGCGCGCGCACCGCATCCCACACCTTCAGGTAGGTCGCGCAGTTGGCCCGACTGGAGCCACCCGGCGATTCCTGGTCGACGAGCACGACCTCGCGCACGGCGTCGGCACCATCGATGCCCGCGCACGCCCCCGGCACATCGGTCGGCTCGCCGCGCAGGCGCAGCAGGCCGCGGTACAGCACGTCTTCGACCAGCGTCGACTTGCCTGAGCCCGACACGCCGCACACGACGTTCAGCGCGCCCAGCCGGAGCGACACATCTTCGCCCTGCAAGTTGCGCGCGGTTGGCGCCCGCACGGTGAGCCACTGGGGCGCGGTTGCCGCTGCGGCACGCCGCGGCACGGTCCGGTGAGCCGCGAACGCCCGCGCGGCAATCCCGTCACCCATCTTGCGCGTGCCGCTCAGCCACTCGGCCGTCACGCTCCCCGGAGCGGTGGCCAGTCCACTCGGCGGCCCCGCGTACAGCAGCGCACCGCCGGCGGCGCCCGCGCCCGGGCCGAGATCGACGACGTGGTCCGCGTGCAGCACGAGTTCCGGATCGTGTTCGACGACCACGACGGTGTTGCCGGCCGCTTTCAGGCGCTGGAGGATGCCGATCAGCCGCGCTGTGTCGCGGGCGTGCAGGCCGACCGAAGGCTCGTCCAGCACGTACAACACCTGCGTCAACCCGGTGGCAAGCGCCGCGACGAGCTGTACGCGCTGCAATTCGCCGCCGGACAGCGTACGCGCCGCCCGATCCAGCGTGAGGTAGTGCAGGCCGACCTCGGCGAGCATGGCGACGCGGCGCGCGAGGTCGGGCAGCACCGTGCGCAGCGCGTGGCGGGCGCCGTCGTCGGGCTGCCAGCGCAGCAGGCGGGCGCCAACTTCGCGCACCGGCAGCGCCAGCCAGGCGGGCAACGACAGCCCGTCGATGCACCAGGCTTGCGCCTCGGGCCGCAGGCGGCTGCCCGCGCAGGCGTTGCAGGTGCGGAAGACACGGTAGCGCGCCAGCAGCACGCGCACGTGCATCTTGTATGCCCGCGCCTCCAGGTAGCGGAACCAGGCGCGCACGCCGCCGAAGCCGCGGCGCGTGCCTTCCCCTTCCAAGACCGCCGTGCGCTGCTCGGCTGTGAGCGTCGCCCACGGCTGGTCCCACGGGATCGCACGGCGGGCGCAGAACTCTTCGAGCTCTTCGAACTCGTCGTCGGTCGACTCGGTGCGCCACGGCCGAATCGCGCCCTCGGCCAGGGACCGCGTGGCGTCCGGCACCACTCGTTCCCAATCGACGTCGGCAAAGCGGCCAAAGCCCTTGCATTCCGGGCAGGCGCCGACTGCGGACGCAGGCGAGAACAGGAGCGACGAGGGCGCCTCGATTTCGAGTCCGCACGCCGCGCACTGCAGACCCGTCGCAGCCCTCAGCGGCACGAAGCCCGCCACCTCCGCGCCACCTGGCACGAACGGGCCGAGATCGCCCACGGGCAGCGCACCGTGGACCCACACGACGACCGCGCCGCCGCCGCGCTGCAGAGCCTGCTGGAGCGAGTCCAACAGGCGCGGCCGCTCCGTCGCTTCGAGCGCCAGCCGATCGACGAGCACGTAGACCGGCTCCGCAGCGGCGCCCTCCTCGATGGACCCGAGCACGGATTCCAGGCCGACGGCCCGACCGCCGCGCCATGCGCGCTGCCAGCCTGCCGCCTGCAGGCTCTCGAGCGCCGAACGCGCACCGGCACCCTGCATCGGCGGCAGCCTGAACGTGATCGCGAGCCGGCGACCGCTGCCGAGCGCCAGCAGCCGGTCGGCCAGATCGGACGTCCGGGCGCGCGCGACGAGGCCACCGCAGCGCGGGCAGCGGGGCGTGGCGGCGGCTGCGAACAGAAGCCGAAACGATTCCTGCAACTCGGTCAGCGAACCGACCGTCGTCCGCGCCGCCCGAATCGAGCGTCCCTGGCGCAGGCCAACGGCGGGCAGGATGCCTACGATGGCGTCGCACTGCGGCGCCTCCATCCGCTCGACGAACTGGCGCGCGTAGGCGGACAGGCACTCGACATAGCGGCGCTGGCCTTCGGCATACAGCACGTCGAAGGCAAGCGTCGACTTGCCCGAACCCGAGACGCCCGTCACCACCGTCAAGCGGCCGGTCGGCACATCGAGATCGAAGCCTTTCAGGTTGTGGTGGTGCACGTTGCGCAGCCCGATGACGGCGCGCCGGGCGCGGGGCTCGCTGTCGGGCGCGGGTGGGAGCGGAGGGATGGTGGAGGCACGACGCATGGCGGCCGGCCATCTTCGGGAGGTCGGCCCGCGCTGTCTACCCTTGCGGCGGCGCGACCGGTCTCGTATCTTGGGCGCATCAGGGGTCTACCCATTTCCGGCGGTTTCGTGCCGCCGCGGAGGCCACCACCATGACCGCTCCCACCGCCAAGGGCGGCGCCGACATGCCGGCGACCTCCCCGTCCGTTTCCGCGCCGTCTCCTTCTTCGCCCTCTGCATCTTCGCCCTCTCCTTGTGCGTCGCTGGTGCCAGTCCGCCCCGCACCCGCCGCCCGCGCGCTCTACGCCATCGGTGACGCCGACCGCGCGACTGCGGGTCCCGAGCGGCCTGTCGTGCGCGTCCGGGTCCACCACCTGCGTGAGATGAAGGCGCGCCGTCAGCGCATCACGGCGGTGACGTGCTACGACGCGACGTTCGCGCGACTCGTCGACGCGGCCGGCATCGATGTCGTGCTGGTCGGCGACTCGCTCGGCCACGTCATTCAGGGCCACGACTCGACGCTGCCGGTGACGACCGATCACGTCGTCTACCACACGGCGGCCGTCGCCCGCGGCCTGCAGCGCGCGCACCTCGTGGCCGACCTGCCGTTCCTGTCCTACCGCAATCCCGATGTCGCGTTGCAGAGCGCCGGGCGCATGTTGGCCGAAGGCGCCGCCCACGCCGTCAAGCTCGAAGGCGGCGCCGAGGTGGCCGACACCGTGCGTGCGCTCGTCCAGGCCGGGATCCCGGTGATGGGCCACATCGGCCTGACGCCACAGTCGATCCACGCCATGGGCGGCCACCGCATCCAGGGGCGTGGCAAGGTGGCGCGCGATCGGCTGCTGCACGACGCCCAAGCCCTCGAGACTGCCGGCTGCTACGCGATCGTGATCGAGGGCGTGCCGACGGAACTGGCGCGCGACATCTCGGCGGCGCTGGCGGTGCCGACGATTGGCATCGGCGCGGGAGACGGCTGCGACGGCCAGATTCTGGTGCTGTACGACCTCCTGGGCCTGAACCCGGAATTCAAGCCGAAGTTCTTGAAGCGTTTTGCGGATCTGGGGCGCGACGTGATCGAAGCGCTGCAAGGCTACCGCAACGAAGTCCGCGACGGCACGTTCCCTGCGCCGGAGCACGGCTATGCCGACCCAGCGCTCGTGGCGAGCCCGGCAGAATTCGCCGTCGCCGGCACGGGTGGGCGCTGACGTGACCGCTCCGGCCACTGCGCCGACCCGGCGCGGCACAGGGACCCTGGCGATCGGCTCGGGAGGGGCACCCGGATCGAGACAAGCGCCCGAAATGACAACGGCCCGGCTGCCTTGCCTCGCATCCACCGCCGCAGAATTGCGCGTGTTCGTTCAGGGCGAGCACCGCGCCGGCCGACGCGTGGCGCTGGTCCCGACGATGGGCGCGCTGCACCGCGGGCACATGGCCCTGGTCGAAGCAGGGCACCGTTCGGCGGACGCGGTCGTCGTGTCGATCTTCGTGAATCCCTTGCAGTTCGGCGCGAGCGAGGATCTCGATCGCTACCCCCGCACGTTGCCGGCCGACCTGGAACTGTGCGGCGCGCACGGCGTGGCGTGCGTCTTTGCGCCGTCGGCAACGGAGATGTACCCGGAGGGCTGCGCGACGCGCGTGCAGCCGGGACCGGTGGCCGATCGCTGGTGCGGCGCGGCGCGGCCCGGCCACTTCACGGGCGTGGCCACCGTCGTGCTGAAACTGCTCAACCTCGCTGGGGCCGACGTCGCGCTTTTTGGCGAAAAGGACTGGCAGCAGTTCCAGGTGATCCGCAGCCTGGCCCGCGATCTGGACCACCCGACCCGCATCGAAGGAGTGCCGATCGTGCGCGATCCGGACGGCCTCGCCCTGTCGTCACGCAACCGCTACCTGTCGGCCGAGGATCGCCGCGCGGCCCTGGTCATCTCCCGGGCACTGCACGCCGCACAGGCAGCCTCCCTGCGGGACGCAGCGAAACTCGAGGCGGCCATCGTGGCCTCGATCGCGGCCGCCGGCGGGCGCATCGACTACGTGGGCATCGTGGAAGCTGCCACGCTCGAACCCGTCGCGGTCGTGGCAAGGCCCGCACGTGCGCTCGTCGCGGCGTGGTTCGGCCCGGCCCGCCTGCTCGACAACATCGCGCTAAACCCACCCACCGATGAATCGGTCTGCGGCGAGGGCGCGTGCGAGCGCGGATTTTCACCTTGACGATGGATGTCACGGCGTGTAGCCTTTTGCGTCCCGTTTTTGGCGGCTCGGCCTCGCGCTGACCGCCAGCGGACTCACCCTGCCACGAATTCTCGCCCGGCGGGGCTGGCACCACGCGACCCTAGAAGCTGCGGGCAATGGCCCGCGACAGTGACGGAGACCTCCATGAAGTTGCGCACCCTGGCGCCCCTGTGCTGCGCCGCCGCGCTCGGCCTGTGGGCCTGCTCAAACACCTCCGCCGGCCCTGGCACGGGAGCCGCTCCGGCCGACACGACCGGCACAAATTCGGGTGACGCCAAGGTGGGGACCAGCGACACCACCAGCGACGCCAAGGCGGCCGACGCCACAGTCAGTGGCGACACCGCCGTCGCCGATGCCGCCCCCGCAGGCGATGCGGCCACGGCGGGTCCGAACGAATGCTGCAAGACGGCGGGAGCCCAGTGCGGCTTCGTCAAGGCGTGTCCGACCTCGTGCGGCGGCTGCCCGCTCGGCCAGTCGTGCAAGGACAACAAGTGTTCGGCCGGCGCGCCAACCGTGAAGAAGAAGAAATTCGGCGAGTACTGTGGGCCGTCGAAGGAGTGCCCGTACCCGCCAGCCGGCTCGGCCCAGGCCGTGTTCAAAGAATACTACAGCTGTGTCGATGGCCAGTGCGAAGACAACCAGTGCTCGTACGAGGTCTGCTCGAAGCCGTGCGTGGTCGCCAAGGACGTGAAGATCAACTTCTCGGGCGCCGAAGGCTCGGACGGCGTCGAAGACCCGGACCAGAACTCGGAGTGTGAAGGCGCGGCCGATGGGCCGGCGGGCACTAAGTTCAAATGCCTCGAAATCCGCAGCGTCGCGCAGGTGCAGCAGGGCACGACGCTGCAGATGTGCATCCCCGGGACGTCGTTCAAGCCGTGCAAGGCGACGTCTGACTGCACGAACGGCGAAGTGTGCGGCTATCGCTACTTCTTCGGCACCTATCGCCTGGTGTGCGCGCCCAAGTACAAGAGCCCGGCCAAGCCCGGTGCGACGTACTCGGAGACGTGCAACGAAGACCAGAAGAACGGCGACGTCGTGTTCTGCGCCAACAACCTGTGCTTCGGCAACGGCCAGTGCGCCGAGTTCTGCAAAGACAACAAGGATTGCGTGCTGGCGGGCGTCAAGTGCACCGCCGGCAAGTGCGCCAACGGCAAGTCGTGCATCGTCGATTTCGACTGCTCGGCGTTCGAGTGCAACACCAAGGCGAACGTGTTCGGCAAGGACTATCCGCCGGCCGGCCTGTGCACGGGCAAGGTCTGCGGCCTCGACAAGGACTGCCCAGACGACAGCTTCTGCCGCCTCTACATCAACGGCGTCAAGGACGAGGACGGCGACCCGGACCCGGTCGACCCGAAGTCCGTCATCAAGCCGGGCTGGGCGCCGTCGTGCCAGAAGAAGGGCAAGCCGCCGACCTCGAAGAAGGGCGACCTGTGCGACGACTTCACCACGGACGCCGACACGACGATCCCGCCGTGCGAAAACCCGCAGATGTGCATGGACGGCTACTGCGGCGGCCTGTGCAAGACGAACGCAGACTGCCCCAACACGATGAAGTGCGGCGTCATCGAGTTCCCGATCGACACCTCGGAGCCAGCAGACAAGATTTACGACTACGTGCTGGCCCAGCAGGTCTGCCTGCCGGCGCCGGGTGCGGCGGGCCCCTGCCTCTCCAGCAAGCAGTGCACCGACAAGACGGCGAACACCTGCATCGTGACGGAGATCGCGATCGAACTGCCCGGCGACGCCACCGGCACGACAAAGAAGGTCTACACGACCGACGGCAACTGCATCGTGCCGAACGCGAAGTTCAAGGGTCCGGGCGAGGAGTGCGGCGCAGCGGTCGCGGGCACATGCAACTCCGGCGTGTGCCTCGGCACGCAGTCAGGTTCGCAGCCGGGCTATTGCGTCGAACCGTGCACGCAGAAGTCGGATTGCCCGGCCGAGATGAAAGTCGGCGGCAAGTCGTACAAGAGCATCTGCCGCGGCCTGCTGATGGGCTGGGGCGGCAAGTACCACGACCCGAACAAGTTCGTGTACGCGCCGTTCTGCGCGCCGTCGAGCACCGAGAACTCGCTGGCCGACTGCAGCAAGGACAAGAAGTGTGCGTCGAAGGACGAGGTCTGCTTCCCATTCGTGATCGCGTGGGGCCCGGACAAGGCAGCGAAGGTCGAGTACGGGTGCGGATTGGCGGTCGCGGCCGGCCAGGCCAAGCCGACCAAGAAGATCGGCGAGGCCTGCAATCCGACACCGGCTGACAACGCGCCTGCGGAGTGTGCGTTCAGTTGCTCGCCGGACGTCGAGAAAGGCAAGGGCTACTGCACCGACCTGTGCTCGTCGAACGCGGACTGCGGCTCGAACGACAACATGTACTGCGACCTGGAGCACCAGTGGATTTCGCGCGACGATGTGAAGAAGGCAGGCATCGTGCCGATCTGCAAGAAGAAGAAGGCGTGCTTGCCGTGCGATTGGCACAACGACTGCGCCGG
>SHZF01000016.1 GCA_009692425.1 Myxococcales bacterium
CGCGGCCCTCGCGCTGGCCGACCGCACCGCCCGCCTGCTCGGGCTTTGATGGCGCCTCGGCTGGCGCGTACCAGGCGGGCGTCGCCACGGGTCCGCGCGCCTGCAACGCCTCGATGTCGACGTGGCCGCGCCGCGTCGCCGGCACACCCGCGATCAGGCTGTAGGGCGGAAAATCACTGAACTCCTTCACGACCGCCCCGGCCGCGATCACGCTGTGGTGGCCGATACGTGTCCCCATCAATATCGTTGCGTTGGTGCCGACGAAGCAGTGATCGCCCAACTCCGTCGGCGCCCGGTCGACATGGGGCCACGCGCGCGCCGTCACCGTCCGCCGCATCGAACTGTGCGTCAGGATTTGCGCGCCCGACGACACCTCGCAACCCGCTCCGATGCGCAGCCCGCCGGACCCGTCGAGCATCGTGAATGCGCCGACCCAGCAACCGGGCCCCACGTCGGGAGAGCCAACGACCCAGCACAGCGCGTTCCACGGGTTGGGCGGCAGGGGCCCCGCCGGTGATGCCGGAGTCGGCGCGGGGGTCGGTTTTCCGGGCGTTGGCATGGCTCCCTCGCGGGCCATATGGTAGCGTCCGCATCCCATGCGCGTCACCTTCATTCGTCACGGCGCCAGCGAGTGGACAGGCGGCTCCCGGCTGTGTGGCGTCACCGATGTTCCGCTGTCCGCGCTCGGAACCGAGCAGGCCGTCCGCCTGGCCCACCGTCTGGCCGGGCGCACGTTTGCCGCCCTGTGGTCGAGCCCGCTGGTGCGTGCCCGCGCCACGGCAGCGGCCATCGGCATTGCCATCGGCCAGACCCCCGTCACCGACGCGCGTCTCGAAGAGATGGACCTGGGCCGGCTCGAGGGCGCGTCCTTTGCCGACCTGCCGCGCGGCCCCGGTACATTTCGCGACCGCTGGCAGAAAAACCCCGGGCGCGTGCGTTTTCCGGGCGGCGAGTCCGTCGATGACGTGGTGCGCCGTACGTGGCCCTTGCTCAACGAACTCTACGGCGTGCACCCGGACGGGCATGTCGTCGTCGTCAGCCACATGTTCGCGATCTCAGCGATGTTGTGTCGGATTTTCCAGATTCGGGTGGCTCGGTTCCGCACGTTCCAGGTCGATGTCGCTTCGCTCACGACCGTCCAATTGGAGCGCGGCGGCTTCCGCTTGCTGGGCCTGAACGACACAGCGCACCTCGAGGGTCTCGCCGGTGCCGACTCCTTGCGTGCCGCGATCCTGCCGAAATGAGCCTGGTGTCACCTGCTACAGGCGGCGTCGCAGGGAACTGAACAGCGCGCGCGCAGCCATTCCCGGCAGTTTTGCCGTCGCCCGATAGGGGCGCGCACCCAGGTTTTCGCACGCATCGCGTACCACCCGCAGCGTCGGCTCCACGAACTCTGTCTGTGCGTCGTAGTTGCGCTGACTCTCCACGCCCGCGAGGTTGGGCTCCGTGGCGTTCGCGATGCGCGCCAGGGCCGCGTTGGCTTCATCGAATGTATGGGCCTCGATGCAGTGGGGAAATGGTCGGTTGTAGATGACGTAGAGCCCGTGTGCGTGTGCCTCCAGGATCATGCGCGGCATGCCATCGTGCTGGGTGACGCGCAGCAGGCAACCGCTGCGCGCGTACAGGGCCTCCATCTCTTCGATCAAGCCGTAGCAGGTGACGTTCGGTAGGTATGCCAACAGGTTGTGGTCGTCGCACAAGATGTGGAAGTGGGTGTCGCGGTTGGCCGCGGCCAGAGGCTCCACAATACCGCGGCCGTAAAACGCTGCGGCGTTCGACGGCATGTAGACGACGACGCTGCGGGCGATGGTCGTGTCCCAGCGCACCGGTTGGTGCGCCTTGCGGTGTGACGGGATGCCGATAACGCTGGCCGTCACTCCCACGGCCGCCAACTCAGCCTGCAGGTGGGGCGCCACGGCAATGTTCGCCGACACGACCGAGTCGAGTTGGCGCGCCGCCTCGGCATCGCCGGGATTCGTCGTGACCGCATGGACATCGCTGCCGACCCACCACCGAATCACGGGTCGGTGCGCAGCGGCCGCAACTTCGAGGCGCCAGATCAAGTCCGGCGTCAACCGGTAGGCCACGAAGATGATCGCGTCCACATCGCGCGCACGCCGCAGCCACAGGTCGGGGCGCTTCGTGGCGTGCATGACCGAGGCATGGACACCGCGATCCGTGAACACGCGGCTCAGCGTTTGCACCGGCGAGGCGCCCGGCGACGGTTCACCGACGAGCAAGAGTCGCGGTGCCGCAGGCGCAACGGACGGCCGCGGCGGCACGAGGGGAACGTGGGAGTCCAACCGGAGCACGGCGACCTGAGGCGCATAGCGCGGCAGATGCCGGTGGCCTTGCCCGACAGGATAACGGTACCGCCGCCAGCCGTCGAGGCGCGACCGCCCTCGGAGGCGGTCAGAGCCCCCTTGACTTCGCGACCTGCACGCGTACCTTCCCGCCGCTGTTTTTGCTGGAGGAGCCCATGACCCGCCCATCGTCCCTCGCCACCCTCACCGCCCTGACCCTGCTCGCTGCCGCTTGCGGAGAAGATGCGAAGCCCGCCCCGACCGCCGATGCGACGGCCGGCACAGGCGACTTGGCTGCGACCCCCAAGGACGGCGCCGGCGATGCCGCGACCGCCGTTGCTGACAGCGCGACCGCCGATGTACTGGTCAAGCCCAAGGAAGTCGCGGCACCGAGCAAGGCCTGCCCCGAAGTGCTGGCGTGTGCGGGCGCGTGCGCAGACGGGGATGCGAAGTGCACGGCGGCATGCGCCGCGGACGGCGCCGACGCGGCCAAGGCGGACTTCAAGGCGTACACGGACTGCGCGGTCCAGTTGTGCGCGGACGCAACGGACACCACGAGCCGGCGCGCATGCATCTGGACGAAGTGCTTCGACAAGCTGGCCAAGTGCGGCGAGTTGGGCCAGGGCGAGCTGAATTGCGCCGCGACTGCCGGGTGCGCCGCACGCTGCACGCTTGGCGATGTCGGCTGTGCCTTGAAGTGTGGGCGCTTGGCCGCCAAGGATGGTGTCACGGCGTGGAAGGACCTGGCAGCCTGCGGCGAAGGCAAGTGCGGCAAGGAACTCGACGGAGCCAAGCGCGCAGCCTGCATGGCGGCCAACTGCAAGACGGAACTCGACGTCTGCAAGGGCGCGGGATGGGACTGCGTCGGCACTTCTGCATGCTTGGCCCGCTGCCCGACGCCGCTCCCGACCAAGCCGAATGCGTGCGCGCCAATCTGTGCGCTTTTCGCGACGCCGGCCGGCCTGACCGTGCAAGAAGGCTACGCGAAGTGCAAGACACAGTGCGCAGGCTCCCGCGACTTGAACTGCCCCAAGCAGAAGTGCGGCGCGCAGCAGGCGGCGTGCTTTCCCGACAGCGGCAACGACTTGTGTCCGGCCGTATACAACTGCATCAAGAAGGACTGCCAGGGTCTCGGCGGCAAGGCGTCGTGCATCGTCAACTGCTGGAAGGCCGCGACGGGCGCCGCCAAGGACGCGTTCCTGCACTTCGAGGGCTGCATGACGTCCGCGCTCGAATCGACCATTGCCGCGAACCAGGGCTGCGAGTTTCCTTACGATGAGCAGACATGCATCAGCCAGGTCAAGGGCTTGTGCAACTCCGAGGCCGCTTTCTGCTTCAAGGCGCAGTAGCAGGCACGATGGACCCCTCCCTGCTGCCGCTCGACGTCGCGCTGGCTGCGGTGTTGGCGCGCACGCCGCCCCTCGCCGTCCAGGGCATTGCATTGGAAGATGCGCTGGGCCGCGTGCTGGCCCGGTCGGTGCTTGCCGACGTCGATCAGCCCGCGTTTGATCGCGCGATGATGGATGGGCTCGCGGTCCGCGCCGCCGACTGCACGGGACACGATGCCGTTCTGCGCCAGGTGGGCGAGGCCCCGGCAGGAGCCCCGTGGCCCGGTACACTCGGACCCGGCGAATGCGTGCGCATCATGACCGGTGCCGTCGTGCCCCGCGGTGCAGACGCCGTGGTGATGGTCGAGCGTATCGAGGCGGCCGCGCAGGCCCTAGGCGCGGACGGCCCGCCGACCTGGCGGATTCTCGATGCGGTCGGGCCTGAACAGCACATTGCACGGCGCGGTGCGGAAGTGCGTGCCGGCGCTGTGGTGGTCGCCGCCGGCACCTGGTTGACACCTGCCCGCCTCGGCGTGCTGGCCGCGTTTGGGGCCGCGCGCCTCGACGTCTTCCGCCGCCCGCGCGTCGTCGTGCTGCCCACGGGCGATGAGATCGTTGCCGTCGATGCAGTGCCAGGGCCCGGCCAGGTGCGCGACTCCAATCGCCACGCGATCACAGCCGTGCTGCGCGGAGCCGGGTGCGAGGTCGTCCAGGCTGCCCGCGTCGACGACCGGCTCGAGTCGGTGGCCGACGCCATCGAGGCCGCGTGGCGCGATGCCGATGTCGTGGTGCTGTCGGGCGGCGTATCGGCCGGCGACTACGACTGGGTCGCACGCGCGCTCGCCAGGGTCGGCGCGACCGTGCACGTGCACCGCATTGCCATCAAACCGGGCAAGCCGTTCCTGTTTGCGACGCGGCCACGGCCTGACGCCGATGAGGTGCAAGTCGCATTTGGACTGCCCGGCAATCCGATCAGTTCCCTGGTGTGCGCGACGCTGCTCGCCGTGCCCGCGCTGTGGCGCATGCAGGGCCGTAGCGACGCCGCGTGGCAGACGGTGGCCGTGCCGACGGCACACGCGTTGGGACCCGCAGGACCGCGCAGCGAGGTGATTGCAGCGCGCTGGTCGGGCGCGGGCCCAGGCGCACACGTCGCGCGCGTCGGAACCAAGGGCTCCGCCGACATGGCCCACTTTGCGCTCGGCGACGTCTGGATACTGCGCGCTGCCGGCGCTGCCGCCGTGCCGGAGGGGGCACCCGTCGATGTCGTGTGGTGGCCGGGTCCGACCGGCGCTTGACGTTGCGTCCGCGCTCAGTACGGCGAACGCAACATCACGGCCTTGAGGTCTCCAAAGGTTGCGTACGCCGTGTCGCGAAAGATGACTTCGTCGCCATCGGTGTAGCCGAGTTGGCCGGCACCCGACAGCACCTTGTCGATCGCGACCTGCAGCGTCGGCAGGTCTTTGGCAACCGGGACGTCGCCCTTCTCCGTGGCGCGCCAGACGTGTGCCGCGAACTTACCGTATTGCTTCTTGATTTCACACTTGAACGTCGCCATGAAACTCCTCGTCGCCCGACCCTTGCGCACGCGGTTCGCGCGGGGTCGCGGGATGCGGTTGGGGCAGAGCCGTGCCGACGCCGCACTCAGCGGCATCACGGCTGCGCCACCGAAGGTACGGTGCTTCGCGGGTGCGCGTCAACGCTTCGGCGCAGCGCGCGGGGTCGCACCATACCGGCGCTCACCGTCACGTACCGGTGACGCTGACCGGCAAGACGACGTGGGTGCCCTTGCCGTCGTCGTACACATCGAACCATCGCCGCGACACAAGGTCTCCCTTGGTGCCGAGCGTCCACTCCTCGAAGCCCGACGGCGCCTCGCCAGTCTTTGGGTTGAAGTCCAGGGCGCCCGATGCACCCACGACGTTGACGTCTTCGCCGCGGCCGAGTGCGGCAGCCAGTTGCGTGATGTCACCGGGTTTGAGCGGCTGGCTGGCGCCCGGGCCCGCAAGGTGTCGCAGGCCCTCGGCCAGCGCCGCCCCATCGACCTTGGCCGCGCCCTGCTTGCCGACCGCCCACGCATGAGCCAAAGCGACACAGTACAACGCGTCGTAGGCATGTTGCGTGTACGCCGACTGCACTGGATCCACCGAGAAGCGCTTCTTGAACCGCTCCCGGAACGCCTCGTAGGTCGGCGTCGGCGGCTCGCCCGGCCGAGTGCAGTGCACGCCTGCGAACGATACGCCATCGGCCAACGGTTGGCTGGCAACCGAGTCGTCGCACGCCCCATCGGCGAACCACAGCGCCGCACCTGCGAGCGCTGCCTGCTGCGAGCGCAGGCGGGCGGCGCCGACCGCCAGTTTCGGTGTCGCAATGACGATCAAGGACTTGGGCGCGTCACCGTTGGCGGCCTCCACAGCCTTCTGCAACCCCCCGCCGTCGCTGCCGAACGTATGCACGGTCAGGCGCGTGCCGAGATTCTTGCCGAGGGCATCCACGAGCCCGTCGCCATACGGGTTCTGCACCGCCAGCACCGTGATGCGGCCCGCGCTGCCGGCGGCTGCGGACGCCAGGTGCGCGAGCACGGCGCCCTGGTACACATCGCTGGGCGCCACGCGCCAGACGAGCCCCTTGTCGTCGAGGTGGGTCAATTCCGCCGAGGTGGCCGAAATGGCCATCACCAGCACGCCGCGCGGTACGGTGACCGCCTGCATCGTTTGCGTGTCCGAACTCGCGTCTGCCAAGACGGCCTGGACGCCGGCATGCAGCGTCAGCCAGGTCGCCAGATCGCGGGTCGCCTGGCCGCCGCCCACCGACCAGTCGGCGCGGGTGTCGCACACGCGGACCCGAAAGCGGCGCCCGCCGACATAGCGGTTGTTGTTCCATTCGGCCAACGCCAGGCGCATCGCGCTCAGGTAGAAGGCGCCCGTGGGCTCGGCCGTGCCGTCGGGGCGCGTGAGTTGCAAGATGGCACCGAGGTCGAACGTCGGTGCGCCATCGACGCCATCGTCGAGCAGCGTCGTGCAGCGCCCGGCGGCAAACTCGATGTCCGGCGGGACCACCACTGCACACGCAATCGCTCCCGCGCAGGCAGCGGAGACGAGGGCGCGGAGCAATGGCGCTGTCATGGACAAGGAACCTCAGGGCCAGCCCGCAGAATCGTCTCCGGCTCGCGTCGGGTCAAGGCGATGGTGCCGGCGGATGGCCACTTCGACAGCGCCGGCCGCCCGATCGTCGATGCGCCCGGCCGCCACAGCAAGCTGAACCAGCCGCAGGCACAATTCGCCGTGCAGGGCCGCGTCCGCCGGCGTGGGCGCCAGGGCCGCGAGGTGGCCCGCAATCGTGTCCGCATCGCCGCGCGCGACGGCTCCGGTGAGGCCGAGTCCGAGAGGCGCACCGATGGGCAGGGTTGCCACGGCCGCCAGCGCAGATGCGGCCAGGTGCAGCAGGCCGGCGCGGGCCGCCTGTGGGGTGACGCCAGCCCGCAAGGCGGCGCGCTCGGCCGCATCGAGGAGAGCCACCCAGTCGTTGGCCGCAAGTGCCGCGGCAGCGTGGTACAGGGCGCGCCGCTCTGCCGCGATGCGCTGCACGGGTCCTGCCAGGATCGCCAGCAGAGGCGCTACGGACGCGAGCGCAGCAGGGTCGCCGTCCACCGTAAGCAGGCACCCGCGGATCGCGTGCACGGCCGCCGCCCGCCCCGCGTGGACGGGATCGACGAGCGCAGCCAGCGGGTGCAGTCCTCCCACCGCCGGCCCGCCGGCGCGGCGCAGAGCATCGACCGGCATGGCGGCCGACAGGTGCAGCCACGGGACGGTCACGCCAGCCGCGGCCAGTTCGTCGGCCACGGCCTCGATTTCCCGGTCGGGCACCGCCACCAGCACCGCCGTGACATCCGAACAGAGCGCTGCGACGGCATCCACGCAAGCGACGACCGCATCCAGCCGCTGGTCTGCCAGCCAGGCCGCGACTTGCTCGCGTCGCCGCGGGCGCCGGATGACCACGCGGCTCGCGATGCCCGCCTCGGCCAGCGCGACGGCGACCGACAAGCCGGCACGCCCCGCGCCGACGATTCCGTAGCCGGTGGTCGCCTGCTTCACGACGTGTACAGCCCGCGCGCCGCGATGGCGGTCCTGACGGCGTCTGGCACTACGCCGCCGACACCGTCGCCGCGCGCCAACGCGGCCCGCACCTGGCTGGAACTGACCGCCGGCAACTCGATCGGCGCGATAGCAAACGGCATGCCGGGCGGCACCGGCCAGCCCGCGCGCGGCATTACGATCAGGGGGGCTGCCACGGCGACGTCGTCGAAGCGATGCCAGCGCGCGCGCTCGTGCAAGATGTCGCTCCCGACGACGAACCGGAAGCGCACGTCGGGGTACGCGATGCCCAGGCCCCGCACCAGATCGAGCGTGCGCCCGGTCGCGCCAGTCTGGGCTTCGTCTTCACGCACGACGACGGCGCGCCCGAACAGCTCGAACGCCGCCCGACACAACGAGACGCGGTCCTCGAACGGCGTGCGCACGGCCTTGTCCAGTGCATGGCGCCACACCGGGAGCACCCACACTTCGTCGACGCCACCAGCCGACAGCGTCCAGGCCACGGTCAGTACATGCGCCACATGCGGGGGATCGAAGCTGCCCCCGTAGAGCGCGATCGTGCGGCGGCCCATTCGCGCTACACGGTGGCGTCGAGCGGCATCGGTGCCCGACTCGACGCCAAGGGGCCGGCCGCGCGCGCGTACAGCAAATTGGGCCGCGCGCGTCTGGCAAACGCCAACTCCGCGTCGGCGAAGTCGGCACACACCACGTCGAGAGGGGCATCCTGCTCGAGAGCAAGGCGCGCGCGCGTGCCCCCCATCAGCAGGTCGATGGCCAGTCGGTCCGACACGAACTCGTATGTTTCCGTGCGCCAGGCGAAGTGGTCGGGAGCCAGGCGACGCGCCGCCCGAAGCACGGCGAGCCCGGCGCGCACGGACGGGAAGCGGGCGCGGTCCGTCACGTCGAGCGCGACCCCGCCACAGACGGTGCCCGCGAACTTCTGGAACGCCGGCTCGAACCGCATCGGGCGCGCGTGCAGGCCCGGGATTCCCTCGGCTTCGATGGCGTCGGCAAACGCGCGGGCATCGAGCCAGGGCGCGCCCACGAGTTCGAACGGCCGCGTCGTGCCGCGCCCCTCCGACAAGCGGGTGCCCTCGACCAGGCAGAGGCCCGGATAGACGACCGCCGTGGCAACCGTCGGCATGTTGGGCGACGGCGCATACCACGGCGAGCCAGCCGGCCCCCAGTCCTGCTCATCCATCGGTGCGCCCGGGTCCCAGCCGTCGCACGGCACGACGCGCAGGGCGTGCTTCAGGCCGTGCTCGTGGGCGTACAGCCACGCCACCTCGCCCAGCGTCAGGCCGTGGCGCTGCGGCAGGTCGAAGAAGCCGACGAAGCTGCGATAGCCCGGCTCGACGTGGTTGCCTTCAACGACCTCGCCGCCGAGCGGGTTCGGCCGATCCAGCACGATCAACTCGACGCCGCGGGCCGCCGCGGCATGCAGCGCGAAACACAGCGTCGCCGCGTACGTGTAGTAGCGGGCGCCGACGTCTTGCAAGTCTACGACCAGCCCGTCCAAGCCCTCAAGCGCGGCCGGCGTCGGGTGCAGCGAACCCTCGCTGCGGCCGTACAAGGTGGCGACGTCGAGCGAGAACACCGGGTCGAGCCCGCCATCGACCGCGATCAGGTCCTGGGCCGTCGCCCACAGTCCGTGCTCGGGACCGAACAGCCGCGCCGGCGCAATCCCGGCGGCTCGCAGGGCATCGACGAGGTGCAGCCGCTGGCATCCTTGGCGTCCCCCGCGTACGAGCGACGACGGATTGGCCAGCACGCCGACTCGACGGCCGCGCAGCAGGGCGAAACCGGTGGAGGCAGCGACTTCAGCCCCGGTGCGCACCATGACTTCCCCCGGCGCCACGACTTCCCCCGGCGCCACGACTTCCCCCGGCGCCGCACGCTACGCAGGCGATGAATCGGTCCGCGTTCCTGCGGCATGGACCCGCAGCGCTCACGTCGAGCGGTCCTGGCTCTCGGGAAAGCGCAGCAGGCGAAGTTCCCCTTCATTTTCAGTACGATACAGCTCGATTTCCTTGACGTTCGTGAGGTTCACGTACAGAGAGGGCTCCTTCTCGCGCTCATTGCGCAATGCAACGAAACCATCGGCGATCGCATCCACGATGCCGATGACGCTCGTGTCTTCGTCGTCGAACTGGATCACCCAGACCTTCTGACCAACCAATCGTTTCATGCTGGGGCCCCGACGCGTGGCAAAAAACCGGCGATGCCGTGCATACCACGATGCCCGGCCGCGCTCAACTGCCCGTGGCGAATGCGGCCTGCGCGCATCGTTTGACACGTCCCGGACCGCGGAGCATCCTGCAAAGGGGGGCAGAAGCAGGACCACATTGGTCCGATTCGGGCGCCGGCACGAGAGCCGCCACGAGAGCCGCCACGAGAGCCGCCACGAGAGCCGCCAGGGGAGCCGCCAGGGGAGCCGCCATGGAACTCGACCTCGACCACGATCGCGAAGCCGATCTCGAACTCGACGCCGGCGCAGCGCTCGCTGCGGAGCGCGACCGCGCGACCGCCCACGCCGCCGACTATGCCCGCATGTCCGACGTCGATGAATTCGTGGCGCGCACGCTCGACTACGTGGCGGGCAAGGTCACGTCGGACGAGTACCGCGCCTACCGCCTGACGCGCGGCGTGTACGGGCAGCGGCAAGACAACGTGTTCATGATGCGCGTCAAGATTCCGGGCGGCATGTTGAAGGCGGACCAGGCCCGCGCGCTCGCTGAGGTCGTCGAACAGGCCCCCGAGAAGGTCGGGCACATCACGACGCGCGAAAATCTGCAGATTCACCACTTTGCGCTGAACGATGTCGAAAGCTGGATGCGCAAGCTTGCCGCCGTCGGCCTGACGATGCGCGAGGCGTGCGGCAACGCGGTGCGCAACGTGACGCAGGACCCGTTGGCGGGCCTGGCACCCGACGAGGCGTTCGACACCACCCCCTACCTGGACGCCATCGTCCGGTTTTTCCTGCGCAATCCTCGTGCGGCCGGCCTGCCGCGCAAGTTCAAGATCGCGCTCTCGACCAGCCGTGCGGATCGCGCCTATGCCGCCATCCACGACGTCGGCCTGATCGCGGTGCGGGGGCCCGATGGTGCGCCGGCCTTCAAGTTCCTGTGCGGCGGCGGGCTCGCGTCGATGCCGCGCTCGGGGCTGTGTCTGCACGAGGCATGGCCGGCCCGAGACATCCTGACGCCGATGCTCGCGGTCATCGATTTCTTCCAGGTACACGGCAACCGCAAGGTGCGGTCGAAGGCGCGCATCAAGCACGTGCTGCGCAAGATGGGCGACGCCACGTTCACGGCGACGTACCACGAATTCCTCGCCAAGGTGCAGCAGGACCCGCCGCCCGCCCTCGACGACATCGCCCCCACGTGGTCGGTCGCGACGCCGTGGACCTACACGCCACCTGACGACGACATCGCGCAGCGTTCCGGTCTGGCCGAGTGGGCCCGCACGAGCGTGCAAGAGACCCGACTGCCCGGCCTCGTGTTCGTGACGGTGCGACTCGACGACGGGGGCTCGGTCACGGCCGCAAACCTGCGCGATCTGGCCGAACTGTCCGAAACATTCGGCGACGGCATCGTGCGCGCTACGCCCCAGCAGAATGCCGTGCTGCGCCCCATCCCCGTCGCGCGCCTCGCCGACTTGTACCGCGAACTGAAGGCGCGCGGGCTTGGCAAGGCCGGCGCCGGCACGACGACCGACATCACGAGTTGCCCGGGCGGCGCGACGTGCAACCTGGCCCTGACACTTTCACGCAACCTTGCCGCCGAGTTCGTCACGCTGCTCGCCGCGCGCACCGACCGCGACCTGACAATCAAGATCAGCGGCTGCCACAACTCGTGCGGTCAGCACCACATCGGCACGATCGGGTTCTATGGCGCCCTCAAGCGCATCGGCGGCCGGCCGGCGCCCCACTACCGCGTGATGGTCGGCGGCGGGGTCGATGCGAGCGGCGCGACGTTCGGCGACGACCTCGGCCTCGTGCCGTCGAAGCGGGTCGCCGAGGCTGTGCAGCGCTTGTTGGCCCATGCCGATGCCCAACGGGGACCGGACGAGACGACGGGCGCCTGGCTCCGCCGCACCGACAAGCTGGCCCTGCGCCCCGTAATCGCCGACCTGCTCGAATTCGACGACGGCGCCGCCCAGGAGTCTGACTTCTGGGACATCGGCGCGACCCAGCCGTTCCTGGGGGAGACGCGCGAGGGCGAGTGCGCCGCCTAGAGCATCAATCAATAGCCCCTCAGTCGCCCGGCTGCGGATATGCTTCGCATGCCTGCGTTGCTCCTCATCAAGGCAGTGCTACTGCGCCTTCGTCGTCGCGCCTTGGCCTGCTCGCTTCTCCTTGCCGGACTCGGTCGGGATTTCTGATTGATGCTCTAGCCAGCGGCACGATGGCGTGGGTGGCCCTGTCGTGTTCCGCGCCGCAGACCGGGCCGCGCGCCTTGCCGACCACGGGAGCGACGGTCGACGTCTCCTTGCCGGCACTGCGCCACCGCGTGCGGATCGCTCCGCCCGCGGGCTGGACGCCACTGGATAGCGCCACGTGGTCGCTGCCCTACGGCGACAAGGGAGACAACGTAGCGCTCCTGCTCCATGTACATGGCCAGCCAGAGCCCGCGCGCGGGGCGATGGCCGAGGTCGACCGCGTGCTGGCAGATTTGCAGAAGGGCGGCGCAGCCGGCGTGCAGGCCGATCGACGGGTGACGCTCGGCGATCTCGACGGACGCTATATCCAGACCGTCGAATTGCGCGGCGATCAGCCCAAGGGCCTGTGGATGACCGTGACTGCCGCCGAAGGGGGCCAACTCGTCACGGCAACCGCGGCAGGGCTGGCGGCCGACCTCGTGGCGAATGCCCAGGCCGTCGAGGCGGCGCTGTTGTCGTTGCGGGTCGATCCGCCTGAGAGTGTGCGTGGCGAGCGAGCGGCGCCGTTGCCCGCGGAACTGGACCTGACCGACGACGCGACGCCCGTGCGCCGGTAGCCGTTCTCAGGACGCGTTCAAGCACACGACTACAGCGTCCATCCGACGAACACGTGGCCGGCCCAGGACAGCTTGAGCGCCGCGACCTCTTTCAGGTCCGAGCAGGTGCCCGTCGGCCGCTGCTGCTTGATGATGTCGTAGTCGCCGAGAATGCCGACCTGACCGCCGCCCTCGGCCTTTACGTAGAAGCCGACCTCGTGGGTGTACTTCCATCCCGCCGTCGCCTGGAGCGCCAGCCCGGAGCCCACGGGGTACCACTGGTTGCTGGGGGTGGCGTTGACTTCCGCGCGCTCGATTTTCATGCCGCGCAGGCCGATCAGCAGGCCGTTCTCCATGTCGCCCATCGGGTAGATCTGCGCGCCGAGCCCGTAGGCGTAGGTCTGCACGCTGTGGACCGAGACGTCGCAGGAGTTGGCTTCGAGGTCCTTGTCCGACTCCTTGCGGTAGCCGATCGTGAACCAGCCGGTCACGCTGAGGTGACGCTTCAGCGCGAACTCTCCCTCGAACTCGATGCCGGGTAAGTGCTTTAGATTAGGCCCCAATCCCAGCGCCATCTCGCGCGGCGGGCGCGGCGGCTTGGGGCGCGGGTCGCCGTCGTCGAACGCGTGTGCGGGCGCGCTGGCAGCCGTGCCGACGAGAACGGCGAGAACGACGCCACAGCGGGTCATGCGGGACATGGACATCTCCTAAGCGCTACGCGTTCAGTGGCCGCCCCGGCCTTTGGGGACGGCGTGCCAGATGCGCGTGCACAGCAAGAAGCCCGCCACCGCGAACGGCAGCAGGAACAACGGCCACCAACTCCAGTCGCGCGACGTGAGGAAGCCGAGCGACACCGACTGCAGCGCCGTGCCGAGGTACACGAAGCCATCGATGACGCCGACCGCGGTGGCCGCCCCCTTGCGCCCGCCGAAGTCCATCGTCGCGGTGCCCGACAGCAGGCCGTGGGTGCCGATCACGCAGATGCTGACGAGGAACACGAACAAGCCGAGCCAGTACTCCGACAGCGGCAGCATGGGCTGGTCCTTGAGCAGACGACGGTCGCCGGCGCGCTGCACGGCCGCGGGATCGCGCACGGTCAGGTCGAGCGTCTGGCCGGCGCGCACGACCGTCGCCGGGATGCCGGGCACCTCGTGGGGCGAGGGGTCGTCGGTGGCCTCCTTGCCGGCGCAGATGCACGCTTCAGCCTGCCATTTCGAGCCCTTGCACGTGGGCTGCCAGCACGCCACCGCCGGTGCGACGTCGGTCCATCCCGCCACCGGCTTGCCAGCGATGCGGACCAACGTGTCATCTGCCAGCAGCCCCGACTTCGGATCAGCGACCTTGACCTCGTTCGTCGCCGGCGCCAGCGTCGCCCACATCCCGACCGCGCACAGCGCCAGCAGGCCGTAGAGGCCGCCCGCCGCTGGCCCACGTCGCGACTGGAAGAACAGGTCCGACACCCAGCCGGCCACGTTGGCGCCGACGACGCCGGCGATGAACAGGATGCCGCCCCAGCCGCCCTGCACGAACGGCGCCAGGAACGCGAGCGCCCCGCCGACCAGCAGCCAGCCGCGCACGTGGCCCTTGGCGCGGGCGCCGAGCGCAATCGAGACCGCCGCCACGGCGAAGCAACCGCCCACCAGACCGAGGCTCGACCACTGCCCGAGGTTGAGCACGTGGGATTTCGGCAGCACCCACACCTCCTTGGCGTAGATCGGGAACCAGTGCATGACGCCGTTGCGCAACACGCCCGTGCAGAACTCGATGAGCGCGACGGTCAGGATCACCGGGTTGGTCAGGATGCGCTTGTACAGCACCATCGACGGCACGGGCTTGTCGTCTTCGCCCGAGGACGCGTCGCCTGTGTCGAACTCCGGTTGGCCGGCCAGGCCGGGGCGGTCGCGCAGCAGCATGAATTCGATGCCCGCGAACAAAAAGAGCAGCGCCGCGGGGCCGGCGAACACGATCCATTGCGACGCCTCGCCCGGCCACCAGCCCGCCGCCAGGTCCAGCAACCAGCCGTTGACCGTGAATGCGAGGAAGATGCCCGACGAGATCATCGTGCCGAAGATGCCGGAGAAGCCGCCGCGCTCCTTGACGTGGAACCAGTGCGCGTTGACCTTGACGATGCTGACGGCGCCAAAACTCTGGAAATACATGTTGATGGCGTACAACAGGCTGAACGCCGTGACGAGCCCGCCGCGCGCTTCCGGCCCGCCTGTCAGGACGTGCTGGAGGTAGAACGCCATCGCGACGTTGGCGACTGCCGACCCCAACGCCGCGGTCAACATGCCGAAGCGGCCGCCCTTGCGATCGACGAGGGGGCCGTTCAACAGGAACGAGAAGGCGTAGACGACGGTGCCGGCGCCGAAGATGAGGCCGAACTCCTCCTTCGTCATCAGGTCGCCGAGCGAGGTCTTGGCCACGGTCAGGTTGTAGCGGCCCATGTAGAGCAGCGCGTACGTCAGGCCCATCGGAAACCAATTGAGGAACCGGCGGCGGCGAAAGGCGGTGGCGTGGAGGGGCGCGCTCGTGGTCATTGTGGGCTCCGCTGCGCGGCGAGCATCGCGCGGGCCGATCTGGTTTGGCAAGGAGCGTCACGCCGGAGGACTTTCGCCGCCGCCGAAACCTGCTACGGTTCACGGTGGCCCTTGCCGCGACCGGAACGATGCCGCAGAACCTTGCCAACGCCCCGACCGACCCCGACCTCGGCCCGCATCTGCGCGTCGATGTGCACGACCGCAGCCGCATCGAGTGGGTGGCGACCGTGCCGTTGGCGCCGGCGGGCGAGACGCACACGTGGGAGATCATGTTCGAGGCCGACATTTCGGACGCGATGTGGGTGCCGCACCAGCCGTGGGACCATTTCTGGGTGCGTTCGCGCTTGACGAGCCCCAAGTTGGCACCGGGGCACCGCATGGTCGGGCCGCCGATCGACCAGTTGCGGCGCCGTGCTTTGGGCGCCGTCCACGACCTGAAGCGGACCACCCAGGTGCTCGACGTGCAGTTGCGCAAGGTGCGGGCGCGCGACGGCGTGTTGCTGCCGGCCGAGGCCGAAGAGGCCGTGCGTGGCGTGCGCGCGGGCATTGAGCGGGCCCGCGTGGCGCGCGAAGCGTTCGACTATCTGCGCGATCCCCAGGACGTGGCGCTCGAGCGGGAGCAGGGGCTCGCCGCCGAGTACGTGTCGACCCAGATCCTGTTGCTGGTCACGAAGGTGGCGGCGGCCTTGCAAGGCACGCTGCTGCGCCGCCCGCGCCCGCTCGGAGGCGCCGTCGCCGTCCTGCAGGCCGCGTTGCACGACGAATTGGCGCGCGAGAACGACCTGCGCCAGCGCCTCGGCTTCCACGAGCACCCCGTGCGCAACGTGGCAGACGGCGAAGGGTTCGTGACGCGGGCGGCGCTGCTGAAGAAGCACTTCCAGCAGGCGCTGTTCCTCGAAGCTTCCGCGTTCATGATGGACCAGCGGATGCGCAACTGGATTGCCGCGCTCATGGCGATGGTGGCGTCGACGTTTTATTTCGTGTGGCAAATCTACGTGTTGAACGCGGCGATGTCGCCCGGCCAGACCACCATCTCGCTGGCGACGGCGGCCGTCATCGCGGCGCTCGTCTATGCGGCAAAAGATCGCATCAAGGAACTTGGACGCGACTGGCTGCAGACCCGCCTGAAGCACAGCTACGCTGACCGGGTGGCCCACCTGCGCTTGCAGGAGCGCATGGATCCGCGCCGCCACCGACTCGGACTGGCGCGCGAGACGATCTCCGTGGTGCGGCGCTGGGCGTTGGACCGGCTGAATCCCGGGCTCGGCCGCACCGTGCAGGTGCACCACCTGCGCGTGCGCGAACTGCTCAAGCACGAGGGGCTCGGCGTGCTGCACGACCAGGGGCTGACGGGTCTCAAGCACGTATTTCGTTATGATTTGTCGCCGCTTTTCGTCAAACTCGATGACCTGCCGAAGCACGTGCCGGTCGAAGCCGAGGGCGGTGTGCGCACCGTGGCGACCACACGGGTCTACAGCATTCCGCTCACCGTCACGCTGCAGCGGGTCGATCACAAGGCGCAGCCCCCCATCGTACAGGCGGGCGTGCTGCACGTTCGGCGCAAGGGCCTGCTGCGGTTTCGTCGGCACCATCAGGGGCCGCGGACGACGCATCCAGCGCTGGCGACGCCCGCCGCCGCCCAGCCGGTTCACGCGGCGGCGCAGCAGGAAGCGGTCGCATGACCGGGTCGGCGCACGGCACGCACTGGTCGATGGCGCGCCTGCTGGTCGGGCTGTGCTTTCCCGGCCTCGGTGCCGCCGTGGCGGGACGCTTCGGTGCAGCCGTGCTGGCGTTGTGGGCCGTGGTGTACCTGGGGCTCACGGCGACGGCCGACTATGGAGGCTGGTTGGGCGGCGAGGGCTACGTCGTGCAGTGGGCCACTGTGCGGCTGCAACTCCAGTTCGGGCACGTGACGCCGACCGTCCTGTTCACGGTGGGCCTCGCCGCTGCCGTACACGTGGGCTCCGCGCTCGACGCCGCCCGCGTCCACCCAGCCGGCTGAGCGACCGTCGTGCCTGCGCCGATGTTGCGGCTGCGCATCGCCGAACGATTGCGTGTGGTCAGCGCCGACTCCGACCCGGCGACATTTGCCACGGTGGTTGCCTGGGCTGCAGAGCGCCTCGTGTTCGACAATCCCGCGTATTGGCAAGCGCGCGAGCACCGCCGCCGCTGTGCCCACCTCGCGCGCCGCATCGACCTGGTCGCGCGCGCCGACGACGACCTGCTGCTGCCGCGCGGCATCAACGTCGAACTGAAGCGCCTGCTCGCCCGCACTCACCCGGACGTCGCCGTGGCGATCGACGACGCCCGGGTCGCCCCGCCGGCCCACGGCCTCCGACTCCAGGTCGAGCTGCGGCCGTATCAGCAGGAAGCGGTGGCGGCTGCTGTCGCCCGCCGGGAAGGCGTGCTGGTGGCGCCGACCGGGTCGGGCAAGACTGTGATCGCGATGGGCCTGATCGCGGCGTTGGGCGTGCGCACGCTGATCCTCGTACACACGCGCACCCTGCTCGACCAGACGTGTGCCGTCGTGCAGCGTTGCCTCGGCGTGCGGCCCGGGCGCATCGGCGGCGGCGATGACTCGACCGGAGAGGTGACCGTGGCGACCATGCAGACGCTCGTGCGCCGCGACCCCGCAGCCGTGCGCGAGCGTTTCGGCCTGGTGCTGCTCGACGAGGCCCACCATGCGCCGGCGGCGACCTTTACCGATGTGCTGCAGCGCTTTGCGGCCCGCCATCGCTTCGGGCTGACGGCGACGCCGGAGCGCGCCGACCAATTGCATCCGCTGATGTACGCGACGCTCGGGCCCGAATTGTGGCGGGCCGAGCCGTCGGAGATGGTGCGCATCGGCTCCCTGTGTGCGGCGCGCGTCGTGCCGGTCGAGACGACGTTTCGCGGCGGGCGCATGGTCGACCGCGGCAGAATGATCGAACGCCTGTGCGACAGCCGGCAGCGCAACCTCGAAATCCTGCGCACGATCCTGGCGACGCGCGGCGAGCGGGCGCTCGTGCTGTCGGAACGCGTGCAGCACTGCGAGACCCTCGTTGAGTTGCTGGAGTCGCGCGGCGTGCGGGCGCGGTTGCTCGTCGGCGCGCTCGACGTGACCACGCGGGCTGCGGCGGTCGATGCGGTGGTGCGCGACGGCGGCGTGCTCGTGGCGACGGGTTCACTGGTGGGCGAAGGGTTCGACTGTCCGGAACTCGACACGTTGTACCTGGTCGTGCCGTCGGGCAATGCGACGCGAACCACGCAGGCCCTCGGCCGCGTGTTGCGCCCCAAACCGGGCAAACCGGCGCCGTTCGTGTTCGATTTCATCGATGTCGAGACGCCAGCATTGGCTCGCAGTTGGCGCCGACGTGTGCAGGTCTACCGCGGCCATGACGCCGAGGTGGCGCCGGCCCGGCACGTGCGCGAGTTCGCGCCGACTCCTTGATCGAGGACCGACTGCACGCTTTGCACCGCAGGGAAAAGTCGGCACACTCGCACGTCGGCGCTACAGACGCCGCCTGCAATGAGGCTCTGCATGCGCATCGTGCAAAAACCTTGGGGTTACGAGGAAATCTGGGCTGAGACAGACCGCTACGCCGGCAAATTCCTGATCATCCATCAGGGTGGCAAATTGTCGCGGCAGTATCACGAACGCAAGGACGAATCGATCTGCGTGCTTGAAGGTGTCTTGACGCTTGAACTGGGGCGCGGGCCCGATGAGGTGCGGTTGCTGGCTCCCGGCGAGACGTATCACATTCTGGCGGGGACCGTGCACCGGTTCTGTGCCGAGTCGGGGCCTGTGCGCCTGGCCGAGGTCAGCACGCCCGAACTCCACGACATCGTCCGCCTGGAGGACATCTACGCCCGCGTCCCCTGACCTCCGCGCTGCACGATCGCGCTGGAATCGCCAACGTTCTCGATTGGGGCTAGACTCCGCGCGCCGCGGACGCCCGATGCTTCTGGAGCCGCCCGAATGCAGCCTTCGCCCGGTCATCCGTTGCTGCCGAGCGCCAACGACATCCACAAGCTCGTTGCCCAGTTGCGCGACGATCTGACGCACGAGGTGCGTTCTGAGGTCGCGGACAGGCTCCTCCAACTTGTCGCCACGGAACCGCACCCAGCGGTGCGCGCGGCCCTGCTCGAACGGGCGGGTCGGCTCGTCGGCAGCCGGGACCCGGATCGTGCGCTCGGCCTGTTGCGGGAGTCTTTCCGGCAGCATCCCGTGGAGTCGACCGGTGCGCGCCTGCGCGACCTCGCCCAAGGCGACCTCTCGTTTGGCCGGCTGAATCGCCTCGGAAACCTCGCGGACGCAGTCGCAGAGGTGGCATTGCCTGACCGCAAGGTCGCCGCCTTGCTCGATGCCGCGCGGTCGCATGTCGGCCAAGGGCATGGACGCGCCGCGCTCGGTGCGCTCGATCGGCTGGACACGTTGGCACCGCAGGGTGCGCCCGAACGTGACGAAGCAGGAGACCTGCGCGCCGCCGCGAGCGCCCAGGTCGCCGCGCGCACAGAAGCGCTGCAAGAATTGCAGTTGCGCCTGGCGGAGTGTGCAGACGCGGAACGACCCGCTGCGCTCCTTGCGTATGCACAGACCTTGCTCGAGGGTGACGAGTCGCTGGCCGAAGCAGCCGCCGTGCTGGCCGACGCCGCTGCGACCAGCGCGCCCGCCGATCAGGTTGCGCCCCTGTGGGTCGAAGTCGCGCGTGCCATGGGCGACCCGGCGGAGCTCACCAAGGCGCTGTGGCGCGGCCTGCAGGCGCTCGAGGCGCTGCCGAACCGACTCTTGCTGGCCGACGAATTGGCCAACCAGCCGGGAATCGAACATTCGAACGCCGAAGCGGCGGTGACGGCACTGGCCATCCTCGTCGATGCGCTGCCCGACGATCCCGCGCTGCCCGCCCGCCTCGAGGTGGCGCGTGCCTTGACATTGGGCGATGAGGCCGACCGCGCGCTCGACGAGTATCGTCTGCGCTGCCTGCGCGAACGCGATCGGGCCGGCGAGTCGTTGGCTTGTCTGGCCCTGGCGCAGCGGGCGCAGCGCGCGGCAGACATGGAAGGGGCGGAACGCCATTTCCGGCGCGTGCGGACGCTCATGCCCACCAGCGTGGAAGCTTTGGATTTCTTCGAGGGGTACTACCGGTCCGCCGAAGACTTCAAACGCCTGTTCGTCGCGCTGACCCAGCGCCTGCCGGGAGCCGAAGGGCGCGCGTCGATTCGCATTGCACTGGAGATCGCGCAGTTGGCGGAAGGTCCGCTGGCGACACCCGACCGCGCGATCGAGGCCTATCACCGTGTGCTCCAAGTGCAGCCGGACCATCCGGTTGCGACCGCCGCCTTGGAGCGCTTGTACAACTCGCAGGGACGCTGGCACGCCGTACGCGACCTCCTCGATCGGTGTGCGCGATCGCTTGCGGCCCGCGCCACGGTCCTGCCCGCAATGGCCGCAGACGCCGTTGCCGTATGCGAGCGTTTGGCCGCCCTGCACGAGGAGTCGGGGCCGTTGCCGAGCGCCGAGCAAGCGTTGCAGGCGTGGCGCACGATCGCCTCGCTACAGCCCGACCACCCGCACGCGCTCGAAGCGGTCGTCACGGCTGCCCACAGCGCCGGCGACCCGGAGGGCGCCATCGCGGCGACCGAAGCGGCGGCCCGGGCAGCGGGCGCGACGCGGGCCGGCGCACAACATTGGTACCGCGTGGGGTCGCTGCGCGCCGACAGCGGCGACGCCGAAGGGGCACTCGCCGCATGGCAGGCGGCGTTGGCGGCCGATCCGACGCACGCCGACGCTGCACATCGTCTACAGGATGGCGCACGCACGAGGGGAGACGACGCCGCGCTGCTTGCGGCGTTGCACGCGGAACTGGCCGCAGTTTGGGGGGGTTCGCCGGCCACGCTGGAGCCAGGCGCTGCGGCGGGGCGGACACCAGCCGAGGCGAAAGCCCGCACCGTCGCCGTCCTGGAAGAAGTCGCCGCGCTGACGGAAACCATGGATGGGTCCCAGCCCGACACGGCCACGGCACTGCGCATGTTGTTGGCGCTGCAGCCCGGTCACGCGGGTGCGCTGGCGGGTCTGGACCGGGTGTGGACGGCGGTGGGCCTGCACGAAGAGCTTGCGACGCTGCTCGCGGCCGAGGCGGCGCGGCCCGATGTGCGTGGCGATTTGCGCGTGGCGATTCTCGAGCAGCTTGCCAACTTGCTGGGCGGACCGATCGGCGACATCGAGCGTGCGGACGCGGTCGCCGCGCAGTTGCTCGAAGCGGCGGCGGATTCCGAAGTCGGCCGTTCGATCCGGTCGCGTGCGGTCCTTGCCCGGGGTGATGTCCAAGGTCTGCGGGCGCTGTTCGCCGCAACGCCCGCGGGTGCGCAGGAATTCGCCGATGCTGCGCTGGCCGATGCCGCGGGTCGCGCGACGTTGGCCGCGATCCGCATGCACCAGGCCGCCGCCGGAGCGTTGGCGCGCGAGGCGGGCGACCCGGATCGTGCCGCCATGGTGCTGGCCGATGCGCTCAGCCTGTGCGAGGCCCTGCCCAAGGGCGCGGAACGGACGGCGGTGCTCGTCGAGGTCGGCCAGGACCTGTTGGCGCGTGCCCGGGAAGCACGTCTCGTCGGCCTGCAACGCGTCGCCGTGGATGCCCTTGCCGACCAGGCACCGCCGGACCTGCAGCCGCGCTATCGCCAGATGCGCATCGACCTGTGCGAAGACGCAGGCTTGCTGGGTGACGCCGCCAACGCCGCTGCGGACCTCGTCGAAGACCTGCTCGGACTTGGCGATTTGGCCGCCGTGTGGCAGGTGGCGCGGCGCTGCGATGACCTTGCGACGCGGTCCGGTGAAGAGTTTGGCCTGGCCGGCCGCATGGTCGCGTGGGCAGATCTGCTGGCAGAAGGGGCACCGGCATCAGGAAGCAACGCCGAAAATGCCGCCCACGCCGACAGCGCCGCCCACGCCGATTCCGGCGCCGTGGCCAACCTGTATCGTCGCGGCGCGGAGCGGGCCCTGCACGAGGACGACCTCGACCTGGCCCGACGCGCTGCCGACGCCGCAGTGCGGTGGCTGCCGCGTGACCGGGAGATACTGGAACTGCTGGAGTCCGTCTGCGCCGAACAGCGCGACTGGAGTGCGGCCGTCGACGCCATGGAAGCCCAGGTCGCCCTCGCTGCCGCCGAAGCCCAGACGGATCTGTTGCTGCGCGCCGCCGAAACATGCGACGTATCGATCGGCGACCCTGCGCGCGCCGGACGGCTCTACCAGCGCGCGCTCGACCAGAATCCCGGGCTGTCAGAGGCGTGGACCGGCCTGCACGCCGCGCTGCGCCAGCAAGGCGACGAGGCGGGCCTGCGCGGGGCGCTCGACGGCTTCCTGGCGCGCTCCGAAGGGACGCGCGAGGCCCGATCGCGCGCTGCCCTCGAGCGCGTACAGGCGGCGCTGCCCAGTGAAGACGTCGAGCCGATCGTCTTGTCCGTTGTGCGGCACCTGGCGACGACGCCCGACGTGCTGGACGCCGAGGAAGCGCTGCTCGGCATCGCCGTCGCACGGCTGGAACTTGACGACAGAGCGCGCACGGTTGCCGAGACGCTGCTGCCGGCAGTGCAACAGCACGGACGCATCGACGAGACGGCGCGCTGCCTCGAAGTGTTGGCGGCAACCGAAACGCAAGCGGCGACGGCTGCCGAATGGCACCTGCTGCTCGCCGATGTGATCGCCGGCATCGACCCGGTGCGGGCCTACGACGCCGTGCGTGCAGCGACGGCGGCGCTCGGCGGTCGCGCCGATCTGGTCGAACGCTTGGGGCAGCACGCGGTCGCAGCCGGACGAGAGGCCGACTTCGATGCGCTGTTGCTCGGTCTGCTCGGCGAAGGGCACGAGCCCGGCGTGGCGCAGGTGACGGACCCTGCCGCACGCCAGAGACTGGCGGCACTGCGCGCCGGCCGCGCGATGAGCAGCGGCGACTTCGACACGGCGGCCCGCCTCTACTCCGCACTGCATGCAGCCGACCCCAAGGATCTTGTGCCGTTGGACGCGCTGGAGGCCGTCTGGCGCGAGCGCGCCGACTTCGACGCGCTGGGCCTGATACTCGAGGAGCGCCTCGACGCAGACGTCGAAGCCGACGACCGAGCCTCGACCTGGCTGCGGCTGGCCGCGCTGCACGCCAACGACCGCGCTGCTCCCGCCGAGGCCATCGACGTGTTGACCCGCGCGGTGGCAGACCTGCCGAATCGCCGCGAACTCGTCGCGGCGTGGCTCGACGCCTTGCGCACGCATGGCGCACTGGAGCGCCTGGCTCAAGCGCTCACCGAGCGCATCGAGCAGTTGGAAACCGCGACCGACGACGACGCGGTCGCCGAACGGTTGGCACTGCGCCGCGAAACTGCCCAGGCTCTCGACGCCGTCGGCACTGAGCCGGCGCGGGCTGGCGAGTTGTGGCTGCGCGTCGCCGAGACTGACCCCGCTGACGCAGACGCAATCGAGTCCGCGGCGGCGGCCTGGTTGGGTATGGCCTCTGGGGGGATGACCGACGTCCTCGTGGCCCGCGCGGCTCGGCTGGAAACCTTGCTCGAAGTGACCGGACGATTCCCGCTGCTCGATGCGGTGCTCGGCACGCGGCTCGAAGCGGTGACCGGGCTCGCGCGCGTCGATTTGCTGGCCCGCCAGGCCACCTTGCGCGAGCGCGCCATGCAGGCGCCCGCTGCCGCGTTCGAGGCATGGGCGGATGCGCTGTGCAGCGACCCGGGGCGGTCCGATGTGCTCGGCGAAGTGCTGCGTCTGGCGCGTGGCGGCACGGACGACCATCCCAGTGCACTTGCGGTCGCCCAGGCCTTGGCCGCTGCGGCGAAGGCAGCGGCCGATCCCATGCTGCGGCGCTCGCTGCGTTTGCACGCGCTCGAGATGGCGGCGGATTACACCGACACGCTCGACGTCCGCCGCATGCTCTACGAGGCGATGTGCACGGACGACCCCGCCGATGGACTCGCGTTGGAAGGGCTGGATCGGCTCGCGCGCGAGTCGGGCGACGATCGGGCCCGCCTGTCGGTGCTGGCGGCGCGGGCGAATGCCGAGAGCGACCCGTTGGCGGCGACGGAACTTCGGCTCGAGCGCGCCCGTCTTGCCGATGCAGTCGGCGATGACGCGCTGGCGGCCGAGGCGTGGACCGTCCTGCTGGAACACACCGATGTCGAGGTCCGGCGCGAAGCGGCCGCCGCGTTGGCAGCCGTGCACGAGCGGCGGGGCGACGACAAGGCCTTGGCCGGAGCGCTGCTCGCCCTGCGCGCCACGATCGACGATGCCGACGGCCAGCGAGAGTTGGCGCTGCGGGCGGCCGCGCTGCTGATGCACGCCGACCACGGTGTGCGGGCCCGCACCCTGCTCGAACAGGAAGCGGCAACGACTCCGGATCATCCGGACGTCTACCGCGCGCTCGAAGAGGTACTGCGACACTTGCGCGACCTGCCTGCGCTCGCCGGCCACCTGGAGCGAGGGTGGCAAGTCGTCCTGCGCGACGACCCCGGAGCCCGCCTGCTTGCGGCGGTCGACCAGGTCGCGACAGTGCGGGAAATCGGCCACGGCGCCGCGGAATTGTGGGCGGCCGTAGAGCAGGTCCTCGACGCCGGGCTGCGCGGTCCTGACCTCGAAGACTACGTGCTCGAGGTGGCCCTCGACGCGGACCGTGTCCTCGCGTTGGCGGCAGCACGCCGTCGCATTGCGCTCCTGCACGAGCGCGGCGCCGCGGACGAGGAGATCGTCGCGCGCCTCGAACTCATCGATGGCTTCAGCGACGCTGTAGATGTTGCAGCGGAGCGGGTGGCCGTCGCGCGCGCAGCGGAGGCCAGCGGCGACGCGGCCAGCGCCCTCGAACACTGGCTGGCCGTCGTCGGGCTCGCGGGCGGTGCCGGCGTGGCGCCGGACGTCGTCGACACCGCATTGCGCCTGGCCGTGGCCTTGGAGCGCGAGGTCGAGGTCGAAGACGCCATCCTGGCCACTGCAGTCCACTTCGAACGCGCGGCGGACCGGACGGCCCTGCGCATGGCGATGGTCGAGCGAGCCTACGGGCGGGGCGACTGGCACGTGCTGGCCCGGCGCCTGGATGCCGTGCTGGCCGATGAACCGGCCCACGCCGAGGCCTACGCGCTGCGTGGCGCGGTGCTGGGAGAGTTGCCCGTACCGGCGACGCACGAGCGCATCGCCGCCCACCTGCGTCACGGGATCGAGCACGCGCCCGAAGCCGACGACCGCCGCCGCGCGCGACTCGAACTCGCTGCACTGCTGCACGACCATCTGGGGCGACCCGACGAGGCGTTCGCCTGTGTCTCCCAGGTCATCGTGCCGGGCCAGGACGATGCGGCGGAGTTGTGGACCATCGCTTCCCGCCTTGGCGACGCGGCGCACCAGCGCGATGCCGTTTTCGCCCTCGGAGAAGCCGTGGCTGCTGCGCTGCCGCCAGGCCCGGCGCTCGGCGACGTGGCACAGGCATTGGCCCAGCGCGCCTGGTCAGACAAGAAAGCCAAGTTGGCCCGCCGGTGGGCCGACGCGGCGACCGACGCGGTCGGAGCCGAAGCGGCGGGCGCGTGCGAGGTCCTGACGGCCCTGGCCGACAGCGCGCTGGCTGTCGACAAGGCATTGGCCCTGCGCCTTGCCAACGTGCTCGCGGCGACGCACCCCGACCGCGCAGTCAAGTACTTGCAACGGGCGATTGCGGGCTCCGAGGAGCCGATCGATCGGACGGAACTGTTGCGGCGCGTGCTGGATCTGGCGGATGCCGCGCGCGCCGCGGGCGGCGTCGTCGATGCGGTCCTGGTGCAGCGCGATCTCGCCCTGTGCACGCCCGAAGACGGTGCGCAATGGGACGCGCTGGCGGCCGTTGCCGGAGCCGAGCATTCGCAAGTCGCCGTAGAGGCGCTGCTCACCGCCGCCGACGCCGTCGCAGCACCTGTAGCGCGCAGCGGGCTGCTAGAACGTGCTGCGCGCCATGCCGAAACGCACGGCGATCTTGACACGGCGGCCACATGCTACCGGCTCGCACTCGAAGCCGATGCTCGTCCTGCGCTCCACGCCGCCCTCGACGCCCTGCTGGCGCGCCAAGGGCTGCACGAAGAGCTCGCGTTGCAACTCGAGGCGCAGGCCGACGCCGACCCGGAGCACGCACGGGACTTGCTGGGCCGCGCCGCAGACTTGTGGCTGGGTCCGCTGGCGGACGGGCCGCGCGGTGTCGCACTGCTGGAGCGAGCTGCCCTGGCCGGGCCTGCGGACCCGTTGCTCGGCGATCGACTGTTGGTGGCCCAACAGGCCCACGATGTCCCTTCGTTTGCGCGCGCGCTTGGCTCCGCGTTGGCGGCGATGCGCGCGGCCGGCGAAACGGACCGGTTGCGCCGCTGGCTGCCCGCCCACTTCGCCAGCTTGCGTGAAGCAGCCAGCAGCGGCCCGCTGCCCGCCGGGGCGGAGCATGGCGAGGTGGCTGTTGCCGCAGGACAAGCGGGCGATTCTGAGTTGCGAGCAGGCATCTCACAGTGGCAGGCAGGCATCTCCGAGTGGCTGCGGGTTGGCGGCGACCTCGATGAGGTCGCAGACGACATCGACGCCCTGGAAGCTCGCTGCGACGAACTGGAGCCCGCCGCTGCCCGAGCCGTGCTTGGCTGGAAGCGCCAGTGGGCCGACGCGCACGCCAACGCGGCGGCGGGCTATGCCGCACGCGTGGCGGACCTGGAGCGCTGCCAGGACCCGCGCGACATCCATGCTGCGGCGGTCGACCTCGGCCGCCACGCGCTCGAGCGCATGGCCGAGCCGACGCTTGCGCTCGAGTGGTGGCTGCGCGCCCTGGAGGCCGATCCGACCGACCGCGCACGCCTGGCCGCCATCTGCGCGCTGGTTTCCGACGCAGACACCGCCCGACAACTGCTGGCGGGCATCGACGCCCTCGTCTCGGCAGCGGGTGCCGCCACGGCACGACCGGCGCCCGATGCGGTGGCCGTGGCCAGTGCGGCGTTTGGTGCGGCACTGCCCCACGTCGATGGCGACGAACTGGACCTGCTTGCCGACGTCGCTGCGGCCGGCCACCACGTCGATGCCGCACTGTGGCGCGAAACCCGACTGGCAGATCGCGGCGACAGTGCCCGCCTTGCCGATGCACTCCAGGCGCGCGCCGCATGGACGGACGAGCCTGGCGAGCGCTTTGACCTTCTGCTGCGTGTCGCAGCGCTCTGCATCGACGACCTCGCGGCCGCCCCGCGTGCCGCCGAACTCCTCGACGCGGCGCTGGAACTGCAGTCCGCCGCCGAGCCCGCGCTGCGCTTGCGCATTCGTGCCGCCGAGTTCGCCAACGACGACGCCACGGTCGCCGCGATTGCGGAACGCCTGGCCCGGTTGGCCCCCGATGACGAAGCGGAACTCTGGTTGCGCAAGGCGGCCGCGGAGCGTGGCGCAGGGCAGTGGGAGCGCGCGCTCGAAGCCTGCGAACTCGCGATTGCGGGCGGCGCCGAACCGGTGCGGGCACACGGGCTCCGGGCCGACATCCTGGCCGGGCTGGGTCGCGACGAGGAAGCGCGGGCGGCGCTGGCAGAAGCAGCCGCGGCGGCCACGGGACCTGACGCCGTTGCGCTGTGGCTCAAGCTGGCAGGTCAGGCTGCGACCGCCGGTCTGGCGGATGCCGAAGTCCGCGCCGTCGGCCAGGCGGTGGGCGCCGCACCCAGGGACTCGCGCGTCATCACTGCGCTCAAGGCCTTTGCTGCGACCCCCGAGCGGGCCGCCCGCGTAGTGGGCGCGTTGGAGGAGGCGCTGCGTGCGGCAGGCCTGGGTGGCCTGCTCGCGGATCTGCAACAGCGCGCGCTCGATCTGCTCCAGTCGGTCGAACGCGAGGCAGGCGTCCTGGCGCTCGCTTCGACGCTGGCCCGCGATGTCGGCGACCTGCCGCGGGCCCTGGAACTGCTGGCTTCGGCTGCGCGTCGTGCTGAAGACCCGCTCAGACTGCTCGCCCACGGTGCCGAACTCGCCCGCGAAGTGGACGGACTCGGTGATTGGATCGAGTCCGTCGCGGACCTTGTGAGCAGCGACGAACTGCCCGCTGCGGCTGTCGTGCCAGCGATCGCCCTGGCCGCCGCTGCCGCCGTCGAGACGCGGGACCCCGAGCGGGCTGCCGACTTGTGGGAAATCGCCTGGAACCAGGACCCGGAAGGCATCGACGCCCGCGATGCGATGCTGGCCCTGCGTCGCGACGCCGGCAATCCGCAGCGACTCGCTGAAGCGCTGGAGCGCGCGTTGGTCCTCGCCGGCGGCAATGAAGCGGATTCGCTGCGGCTCGAACTCGCCGACCTCCGCCTCAAGCAGTTGAACCGGCCACGGGAGGCCTTGCGGTTGACGTTGGACGTCCTGTCCGCCCAGCCCACCGAACCGCGTGCCCTCGAGTTGGCGGAGGCGTTGGCCGAGCACCCGGCTTGTGCAGACGAGGCCCTGGCCTGCCTGGAGCCCGTCTATCGCGGTACCCAGAACTGGCCGGCCTTGGCGACCGTGCTGCAACGGCGCATCAACCGGACCAAGGGTGCCCAGCGTGCCGACTTTGCCCGCGAGCTTGCGACCTTGCAGTCGGAGCGCCTGACGAGTCCGGTCGATGCGGCGCGCTCGCTGCTGGCGGCTCTGGAGGCCGACCCGCGCCCCGCCGTGCTCGACATGATCGAACGGCACGCGGCGAGCCACCCGGATGCCATGGCAGCGGCCGGCGGAGACGACGCGCTGAGTACCTGCTATGCCCGGGTGTTGCAGGGCAAGCTTGCGGCCGACGCCCGGGCGAGCATCCTCGCGCGGGCGGCAGATTTCGAGTTGGGCAGGGGCGGTACGGAGCACGCGGAGGCGTACTTGCGCGCGCTCGTCGAGTTGCGGCCTGAGGCGCCGGACCCGTTCGACCAGTTGGAGGGCCTGCTCGACTCCGCCGGCCGCTTCGACGAGTTGCTGGCCCTGTGGCAACAGCGGCTGCCACGCCTGCAGGATCCGAGTTTCAAGCGCGTCGGGTTGCACCGGCTGGCCGGATTGGCCCGCGGCATGGACCGGCTCGACGTCGCGCTCGACACGTACCGCGAGCTTGCTGGACTGGATCCGAGCGACCCCGACCCGCACGAGGCTCTGGTCGACCTGTTGCGCGACACGGACGACCGGCGGGCGCTGGCCGAAGCGCTGGAGGCCTTTGCCGGCACCACCCGCGATTCCACACGCAAGGGGTCGCTTTTCTGCGAGGCTGGCCGCATCTGGACTGGCCGCACACTGCACGACGAAAATCGGGCTGGACTGGCCTATGCCGAGGCGTTCGCGGCCGACCCGGGCAGCGACGAAGCGTATGTGTATCTGGAGCGCAAGGCCGGCCACGACCCGAAGGTGTTGCGCGCGCTCTACGCAGAGCGAGCCGATGCGCTGCCGCCGGGCCCGAGTCGCACGCTGCAGTTGCGGCGACTGGCCAACGTATGCGCCGAAGTCGGCGATGGGCCGGCGGCCGTCGACGCCCTGCAGCGTGCGATTGCGGACGACGCCGCGAACGTGGCGGTGCAGGACGAACTGTTGCGCATCGCAGAGCAGCACCGGCTGTGGGCGGCATGGTTGGCGGCGGCCGATGGCAAGCTTGCTGGCGACCTGCTGCGCATCGAAAAGACGACGCTGCTCGCCCAGTTGGCACGCGTCCGGATCACGGAGGTTCCGGACCTGGATGCGGCAGCGCGCCACATCCACGAGCTTCAGGCGCTGGCGCCGACCGACCCGGTAACGCGGCACATGCAGGCACTCTTGCAGGCCCACAGCGGCGACGCCGCGCAGGCGGCCGATGGCCTGGAGCAACTCGCGCGCGAGACGGACGACCCGGCCACCTTGGTCGCCCTGCACCAACGGCTTGCTGACTTGTACGCAGGAGAACTGCAGGTGCCGGCCAAGGCCAAGCGCGAACTGCAGCGGCTGATTGCGCTGGATCCGCGGCGGTGGTCCGCACGGCGTCGCCTCGTCGACTTGTACAAGGCGACCAACGCGTCGGAGGCGTGTGCAGAAACGCTGCGCCAGTGGCTCGCCGCGTTGGGCGACGTCATGGAGAAGCAGACGCTGCAATTGGGCCAGGGCGAGTCGCTGGCCGACTTGCTCTGCGAACTGGGCGAGACGCTCGTCGGGCTCGGGCAGGTCACTGAGGCGGCGGACATCCTGCGCAAGGCGGCCGTGTTCGGCGCGCCGAACCAGCGTTTGCAACAGTTGCTGACCGATGTCTTGGAGGCCACGGGCGACCCGCGCGGTGCGGCTGAGGCCGTCGAATGGTTGCTGCAGAACTGCAAGCCCACGGACAAGCTGGCGATTGCCCGCCACGCCGCGCACCTCGGCCACCTGCTCGAGGACGTCGATGAGCAGGCGAGGGCGCGCGACGCGTTCAAGCGAGTTCTCGACGCCAGCCCCCAGGACGACGACGCCAGCCTGGGTGCCGCGCGCACGTCTTTGAATCTGGGCGACATCGACCGCGCCATGCGGCTGTTTGACTCGGTCGCGCGCCGGCCCGGCAAGGCGACGACCGACCACCAGCGCGCCGATGCCCACGTCGGCATGGGCCGGTGTCGCGTGCTGCGGTTGCAGGTCGATCAGGCCCGCGGCTGCTATGAGCGCGCGCTGGCGTTGGAGCCTGGCTACAGACCCGCGCTCGAGGGCCTCAAGGAACTGTAGGCTGCTGCGGAGATCGCCCCGGATGACTGCTTCGCTCGCGTCCCTGTCGCGCCCCGTGCGCGTGGCCGTCGTCGGCGCGACGGGCTACGGTGGGGCTGAACTGCTGCGGCACCTCTTCGTGCATCCGAGCGTGCGCGTGACGCGGCTCGTGGCGAAGGACAACCTCGGCAAGCGCGTCGGCGACGTCCACCTGTCGTTGGCCCCGCTGTCGGACCTGCGCATCGAGGATGCTGACCCGGCCTCCGTCGCGGAAGACGCCGACATGGTCTGTGTCGGCCTGCCCCACCGCGTGTCGGCCGCCGTCGTCGATGCCTACTGCCAACTCGGCGTGGCCGTCATCGACTTGAGCGGCGACTACCGCTTGCGTGACCAGGCCGCGTACGAGCGCTGGTACGAAGCCGAGCACCCCCATCCGGAGCGGCTCGGTACGTTTGCATACGGGCTGCCGGAATTCCAACGCGAGGCCATCGCTGCGGCGCGCCACGTGTCGAGCCCGGGATGTTTCGCCACGTGCATCGCCATGGCGCTGGCTCCGTTGGCCAAGGCCGGGCTGCTGGCAGGACCCGTACACGTCGCGGCAATGACCGGTTCGTCGGGCTCTGGCGCCAACCCCGCCGCGGGCACGCATCATCCGCTGCGGGCACAGACCTTGCGGCCGTACAAGCCGCTCGGCCACCAGCACGTGCCCGAGATCGAGCAGACGCTGGCCGATCTCGGAGCCCACGACGTGCGACTCGACTTCGTGCCCATTTCTGCACCGCTGGTGCGCGGCATCCTTGCCACCTGCTTTGCCGAGGTCGATGCGGGGCTGACGGCCGAAGCATTGCAGGCACTGCTCGAATCGACCTGGCGCGGCGAGCGATTGGTGCGCGTGCTGCGGGGGCGGCTGCCAGAAGTGAACGCAGTGGCGGGCTCGATGTACGTCGAGGTCGCCGCCACTTGGGGCGAGGCGGTGCGCGACGGGCGGCGGACGGTCGTGTTGCACGCGGCGCTCGACAACCTGATCAAGGGCGGTGCGGGTCAGGCCATCCAGGCGCTGAACCTCATGCTCGGCGTCGACGAGTGCCTCGGCCTGCTGGCGCCGGCACAATGGCCGTGAGCGGACCGCGTCGCATCCTCGTCAAGGTCGGCGGCGAGACGCTGCGGGCCGGCCCTGACCGCGTGCGGTTGGCCGGCGATCTGGCCATCGTCGTGGCGTCGGGCGCGCTTGTGGGCGTCGTGCACGGCGCGGGGCCCCAGATCACGGCGCTGGCCGCGCGACTCGGCATTGCCAGCGTGATGCAGGGAGGGCGGCGCGTGACCGATCCCGTCATGCTCGAGGCCGTGGGGATGGCCATGTGCGGGCAGGTCGGCCCCTTGCTGCTCGCAGCATGCCTCGGTGCCGGCCTGCGGGCTGTGCCGATACCCGCTTGTGCCGGCGCGCTCGTCACGGGACGGCGGCGCCCCCCGCGCCGTGTGGCTGGTCTGGCGGAACCGGTCGATTTCGGCCAGGTGGCCGACGTCGACCGTGTGGACTTCGCCTTGCTCGACGCCCTGTGGGCAGGCGGCTTTCTGCCTCTGATCAGCTCGCTCGTCGCCGACGCGAACGGCAACCTACTGAACTTGAACGCTGACACGCTGGTCACCGCGCTGTGTCGGGCGGGCCGCTTCGACGACGTCGTCCTGGTCACCGGCGTGCCGGGGGTGTTTCGCAACGTGGACGATGCGACTTCGCATCTGCCGTCGCTTGCCGCCGCGGACCTGCCCGCGCTGCTCGCGTCTGGCGCCATCTTTGGCGGCATGGTGGCCAAGCTCGAAGAAGTGCAAGCCATTGTGGCCAGCGGTGTCGATCGGGTGTGGATCGTCGGCGCCGCGGACCGCGCCATCTGCGACGCGTTGGACGGCACGCCCGGCACCCGCACGGTCGTTCACCGGTGAACAGGTTGCCGGCGCACGCCAATCACGCTATGCCCCCGATGGCACCGCTGCCGTGCGGAGATCCCTCCTTGGCCTGCAACTTGTCCTCCTGCACCTGGGTCCGCCGCGTCTGCCGCGCGGTTCCGCACCGCGTCGCACGCGCCGTTGCCGTGCTCGCCTGCGGCAGTGTGGCGCTGCCGGCCCCGGCGTCCGCGCACAATGTCGATGGCAAGATCGGCATCGGCTTCGAAGAAACGCTGACGGGCCTCGAATCGCGCCTCGGCACGCTTGCGCCACTCGCCGTGCCCGCGATCGGCGCCTCTGGCCTCGCCGTGCGCGGCTTCGTCGGCAACGTGGGCATCGAGGGAGTCTTCGGCGCCAACTTCCACCTGCCTGACCGCATCGTCGATGCCCAGGGCGAAACGCTCAACGACGACCCGGCGCTGGAACTCGGCGCGTTTCTCTCGGCGGGCGTGTTCTACAACCTGTTTCGCGCGCCACAAGTCAACCTCGCCATCGGCGGCCGCGCGCTGGTCGGGGTCGCCCGGATCAACCGCGACGACGGTGCCTGGGCGCCGTGGACGGTCGGCGTGGCCTTTGAGGCACCTTTGCGGGTGGAGTGGTTCTTCAACCCCGCATTCGCCATCGGCGGGGCGGTCGGGGCCGTGTTGACCGTCGCGACCACCCGGGCCCATCCGCTGACCGGCCGCCGCGAGTCGAGCGAGTTCTCGCTGACGCGGGGCGATTTTTCGGGCGGCGTCGGTTTCATGTACTACTTCAACTGACGGAACCCCATGATCCGCATTGCACTCCTGCCGGGAGACGGCATCGGCCCCGAAGTCGTCGCAGCTGCCGTCGAAGTCCTCGGCGCGGTCTGTCGCTCGCACGGATTCGACGTCGCGACCCACACTCTCGACCTCGGCGCCGAGCGCTACCTGCGCACAGGCGAAACGCTGCCCGAGGGCGACTTCGTGCGGTTGCGCGACGATTTCGACGCCATCTTGTTCGGCGCCCTTGGCGACCCGCGCGTGCCGACGAACGTGCACGCCCGCGACATCTTGCTCGGCCTGCGTCAGCGCCTCGACCTCTACGTCAACCTGCGCCCGGTCGCGCTGTGGCATGAGTCCTTGTGCCCGCTGAAGGGGCGCGTGGCCGGCAGCATTGACATGGCGGTCGTCCGTGAGAACACCGAGAGCCTGTACGTCGGCATCGGCGGCACGTTCAAGCCCGGCACGCCCGACGAAATCGCGCAGAACGTCATGATCTCGACCCGCAAGGGCGCTGAGCGGTTGCTGCGCTTCGCGTTCGGGCTCGCCCGCCAGCGGCGCGGCCACCTCGTGCTGTGCGACAAGGCCAACGCCATCGAGGCAGCGCACGGGTTGTGGCGGCGGGTGCTGCGAGAACTGGCGCCCGAGTTCCCCGATGTGCGCGCGACGACCCTGTATGCAGACGTGGCGTGCATGCGCATGGTCACGCACCCCCACGAATTCGATGTCGTGGTGGGAGACAATTTCGTCGGCGACATCCTCAGCGACCTCGCGGCAGCGTTGGTCGGTGGGCTCGGTCTGGCGCCGTCCGCATCCACGCATCCGGGGCGGGTGGGGCTGTACGAACCCGTGCACGGCTCGGCGCCGGACATCGCCGGCACCGGGCGCGCCAACCCCTTGGCGGCAATCTTGAGTCTCGCCATGCTGTTGCGCGACTGTGGTCAGCCCGGTGCAGCGACCGATATCGAGACCGCGTGTGCCGATACGGTGCGTGCGGGGCTTACGACCCCGGACCTCGGCGGCACGCTCGGCACGCGCGACGTGACCGCTAGTGTCCTGGCACGAATCCGACCGCGACCGGCAACTCCCGAAGCGGCCGCGGTTCCTGCTCCAAACGGTTGACAGCCGCCCGTCGTGCAGGCGACAACCTTCGCCCTTTCGTGAGGTCGAATGCTGCCTGCCGCCGCCCCCGCCGTTCCGGTCCGCCCGCCCTCCCGTGCTTCGTCGCCAGCCGCTGCGCCGGCTGCTGCGGTCCAATTCGAGGGTCGCATCCTGTTCCTGTACGACGACCCGGACCTCATCCGGCGCCAGTTGGCCGGCGAAGACCTCGCGTGGGACCCGGCCTTGCCGCTCGTCGACAACATCTCGACGGACGAAATCACGCCCGGCTGGGTCTGCTTTCACTTTGACGCAACGCTGGGCGACTACAGCTTGGTCGGCTTGCGCGGCGGCGCCATCTTGGCGGGCGACCTCAAGCGGGGCGGCTTCGCCGTCATCGTCAGCGGCAAGTCGAAGGGCTGCGGTTCTTCGCGCGAGACGGCACCGTTTTCGGAGCAGGCTGCCGGCATCCAGTTGGTCCTCGCCCGCAACATCGAAAAGATCTACGGCCAGAATTGCCAAAACATCGGCCTGCTGACCTCGACCGACTTCGGCCTGATCGACCGCATCCGGCGCGGCGAGGCGATCGCACTCGAGGAATTCACGGCGGCCCTCGACCCTGTTGCGGCCGACATCGTGCGCAAGGGTGGACTTTTCGCCTACAACCGGGCGCGTCTGGCCGGCGACGTGCAGCCGCCGCTGCTGACGACGCCACCGCGGCCGATGACGCTCGTCGAGAAGATCGTGGCGCGCAACGTCATCGCCGATGCCCGCAGCGGTCGTCTGGGCGCCGTCGCGGTCCAACCGGGCGACGCGGTGTTCGTGCGTACCGACGTCCGCTTCAGCCACGATTATACGACTGCGATGGCGCAGGCGGCCTTTCACGGCGCGCTCGGGGCCACAGCGCGGGTCAACGACGTGGCTTCGGTGTTTGCTTTTCGCGACCACCTCACGTTCCTCTCGCTCGTCATGCCGGAAAAGCACCGCCAGATGGGCCTCGACGGCAAGGCAGCGCTGCTCGCCGACATCCAGCGCGAGTTCTGCCGGGTCCAGGGCATCCGCCTGTACGATGAGACCGCCGATGGGCGCGGGTCCGAGGCCATCTGCCACAACGCCGTGCTCGAAGACCTCGCGGTGCCCGGCGACATCGTGGTCGGCACCGACAGCCACACTTGTACGGCCGGTGCGCTCGGCACGTTCGCGTTCGGTGTCGGCTCGACCGATATGGCGAACACATGGTACACCAAGGACATTCGTGTCCAGGTGCCGGAGTCGGTGCGCTTCGTCGTTACGGGCAAGCGGCGGGCAGGCATAGCGGCCAAGGACATCATGCTGCGCATCATGGCCACGCCGTTCATCAAGGACGGCAAGGCCATCGGCAAGGTCCTGGAGTTCACCGGGCCGGGTGTCGGGGCGCTGTCGATGGACGAGCGCGCGACCCTGACGAACATGGCCGTGGAAGCGGGGGCGACGACCGGGATCATCGAGGCCGACGAGGTCGTGCTCAAGTGGCTGGCCCAGATGCGGCCGGGGCTCGACGTCGATGCGCTGCGGCCGCGCATGCTGCGGTCGGACTCCGACGCCCGGTACCTCGCGACGTTCGAGATCGACCTCGACGACCTTGCGCTGATGGTGGCGACGCCCGGCGACCCGCGCAATGGCATCCCGCTCGCGGACCTGCCGGGCCCCGTGAAGATCGACATCGCTTACGGCGGCTCCTGCACCGGCGGCAAGATGGCCGACATGGACATGTACGCGTCCGTGTTGCGGGCCGCCGTCGACCAGGGCCGCCGCGTCGCGCCCGGCGTCGAACTCTACATCCAGTTCGGCAGCCAGAAGATCAAGCAATACGCAGTCGAGCGGGGCTACCTCGCCCTGTTCGCGGCGGCCGGCGCCAAGGTGATCGATCCGTCCTGCGGCGCGTGCATCAACGCCGGACCCGGCGTGTCGAAGACGGCGGACACGGTGACGATTTCGGCCATCAACCGCAACTTCCCCGGCCGGTCGGGCCCCGGCAAGGTGTACCTGGCGAGCCCGCTGGTGGTGGCGGCCTCGGCGGTAGCGGGCTACATTGTCGGCCCCGACGAGATTGTCGGCGCTCACGCAAACGCGGGCCCCGATGACGTGTAGGCGAGCCAGCGCGTGGGTCGCAATGCTGACGGCGGGCTTGGTGACCGCATCTGCCAGCGCCCAGCCGCCCCCGCCAGCCCGCGATTGGGCACGGGTCGCCGCGCTGCGCAGCCAGGGCAAGCTCGTCGAAGTATTCCAACTCCTACAGGGGTGGCTCGCGGAGAACCCCAACGATGCAAGGGTGTTGCACGAAATGGGCGTGCTGTATGCCCTGGACCACCAACCGGATGCGGCAGTGCTCCAGTTCCAGCGTGCGCTCGCCGCCAATCCGGACGCTGTGGAAACACGGCGCAATCTTTCGGAACTGCTGCGGTCGCGTGGCCGCTGCCCCGACGCGATCGAGCACTATCGCGAGTTGTTGATGGTCGACCTCGGCGACGGCGTCGCGCTGCGCGGGATTGCCGTCTGCTACGAATCCAGCGGCCAGCGGGACCGCGCCTTGGGTGCGCTCGCCGAATTGGAGAAGCGCTTCCAAGGCAAGGACCTCGGCCTCTGGGCGGCGGAGCGGCGCGCCAAACTGGAGGCCCCCAAGGCCGCGCCAGCAGTCGCAACTGCAGCGGCGCCAGCGGCCGCGACGGTCCCGCCACAGCCTGTACCCCAGCCGACCTCGGTCGACCCCGGCGGGGAGCCATCGGCCCTCGAATGCGACCGCGAAGGGGAGGCCCTGTTCCGCGAGCGCCGCTACGACGCAGCCGCACACTGGCTCGGCGAGGCCCTGCGCCTGGAGGCGACCGCGGAGCGCGCTTACCGCCTGGCGTTAGCATTCGCCGGTCACGGAGACGCGCTCGCCGCGCTCGGTACGCTGCAGCGCGCGCTCCGTCTCGATCCCCACCACCTGCCGAGCCTGAGTGCGTGGCCCACCGTCGCCCGCGCCGCCCGCGCGCGCGGCAAGGGAGGGCTCGACGTGGCGTTCGCGCGGCCAGACGCGGCCCCGGCGGCACTGATCGGGCAGGCGCTCGTCGAGGGCGACCTGATGTTGGCCCGGCAACTGCTTGCGGCCACCCGGGGCGGACCGTGGCAGGGCGCCGTGCTGGCGACGCTGGAGGGCGAAGTGCTGTTGCGCGACGGCCGCTGGGATGGCGCGTTGAAGGCCTTCCAGTCTGCGTTGGCGCAGCAGCCGCGCTACCCGCCGGCGCAAAAAGGCCTCGCCGAAGTCTACGTGCAGATGGGGCGCTATTCGGGCGCCCGCGAACTGGTCGGTCTGCCCGTGCCCATCGTGGCCGCCGGCGACGACCCCAACGCCGACCTGCGCCGCATGGTCAAGCTGCGGCGCGCCGAGTTTGAGCACCAGTTGCGCCTCGCCGCGGACCCCGGCCTCAAGGTGCTGCCGGCACTCGTCGATCAGGTCCTCGACTCCTCGACTCCGCCGCCCCCGGCACCGGTCGTCGCGATGCCCCAGGAGTCCGTGCCGGTCCACGCCCCGCCCACCAAGGGGCGCGCCGCCAAGGCTAGGAAATGACAGCCGACCAAAGCAGCCTTGCCGGCGCCGACGGGTTCTGCGAGGGCTCGATCCTGCTTCCTGCGGCGTCGGGCGCGCTGGGTTGGCTGCCGCACGGCCGCGTGCAATGGCAGGGTGGGCGTGTGCGTGCGGTCCACGCGCTGCCGGCGGGGCCCGTGCCGCCGAGCGTGTTCGTGCCGGGCTTCGTCGACCTGCACTGCCATTGGCCGCAGTCCCACGTGCGCGGCCAGTTTGGCGGAACCTTGCTCGATTGGCTGCGCGACGCCATCTGGCCCGCCGAAGAAGCCTTTGCCGATAGCAGCGTTGCGTGCGCGCGTGTCGACGCCTTCGTGGCAGAGGTGACCGCGGCCGGCACCTGCGCGGGGCTGTTCTTCGGGCCGCCCCAGGTCGCGGCCAGCGTTGCCTTTGCAAACGTCGCACCGCACGGGTTTTTCGCAGGCCCGGCGCTGATGGAGGTGAACGCTCCGCCCGCGCTGTTGCAGCCCGTGGCCGAATCGCTGGCGCAGCTGCAACGCGAGCCCGAACTCCGCAAATGCATGGCTGTGTCGCCGCGCTTTGCGCCGAACCTGACCGAGGCGGGCCTGCGCCGGGCGGGCGACGTGGCACGCGCGACGGGCTGGCCGGTGCAGAGCCACGTGGCCGAGACGCGCGAAGAGGTGGCGTGGGTGCGCGAACTGTTTCCCGCTGCGCGCAGTTACGTCGATGTGTACAGGCGCGCCGGGCTGCTCGGACCGCGCACGGTGCTGGCCCATGCCGTGCACGTCAGCGACCGCGAACTGGAGCAGCTTGCTGCCACCGGGACCGTCATCGCACATTGCCCGACTTCGAACGAAGCGCTCCGTTCCGGCCGGATGCCGCTCGAACGCGTGCGTGCCCGCGGCGTGCGCTGGGTGCTGGCCACCGATGTCGGCGCCGGGCCAAAACTGAGCCTGCTCGACGTGATTCGGGTGGCGCTCGTGGCGCACATCGGCGCCGCCGCCATCACGCCGGGCGAGGCGCTGTGCCGAGCAACGGCCATCCCCGGCGCATTCCTGGCGGCGCTCGACCCCGACCTCAAGGGCCTCGGCACGTTCGAGATCGGCGCGCCCGCCCATGTCGTGGAGTTCACACGGCCCGTCGGTGCCCACGCGGACGACGTCGTGCGCGGCCTTGCAGGGTCCGCCGGCGATCTGGACCGCCTGCCTCGGCGCGTGGTGCGCTGGGGCCTCGCCTGCTCGCCCAGTTGATCCATTGACCAACGCGGGCCTGCCGCCCGACACTCCGCGCCCCGCCGGCTGGCCGCTGGTGCGCAACGCCGCCATCGGGCGGGCAGGAGTCAGCCGACATGAGCGCGCGCAAGAAAGTGGTGCTGGCCTATTCAGGCGGCCTCGACACCTCGGTAATGTTGCATTGGCTGCAGGCCACCCAGGATTGCGACGTCGTCTGCATGACCGCCGACCTCGGGCAGGGCGAGGAACTCGACGGGCTGCGCGAAAAGGCACTCGGCTCGGGTGCGGTGGCCATCCACATCCTCGACCTGCGTGACACGTTCGTGCGCGACTATGTGTTCCCGTCGATCATGGCGAACGCGGTCTACGAGGGCTATTACCTGCTCGGCACGTCGCTGGCGCGGCCCCCGATCGCCAAGGCCCTCGTCGAAGTCGCCGTCGCCGAAGACGCCCAGGCCATCAGCCACGGCGCGACCGGCAAGGGCAACGATCAGGTGCGCTTCGAACTGGGCGCATATTGCCTCAAGCCCGACATCCAGGTCATCGCCCCGTGGCGCACCTGGCCGTATCGCAGCCGCTCGGACCTCATCCAGTATTGCCGCGACCACGCCATCCCCGTCACCGCGACGGCGGCCAAGCCCTACAGCATCGATCGCAACCTGCTGCACAGCAGCTACGAGGGCGGCATCCTCGAAGACCCGTGGGCCGCGCCGCCCGACGACATGTTCAAGCTGACGGTCGATCCGCGCCTGGCGCCCGACGCTGCCGAAGATGTCGAGATTGAGTTCGAAGATGGCGTGCCCGTCACCGTCAACGGCCAGCGCCTCGGGCCGGTCGAGATGTTGACGCGCTGCAATGACCTCGGCGGCAAGCACGGCGTCGGCCGTGTCGACCTCGTCGAAAACCGCTACGTCGGCATCAAGTCGCGCGGGGTCTACGAGACACCGGGCGGCACGCTGCTCTACCACGCCCACCGCGCCGTCGAGTCGCTCGTCCTCGACCGCGAGGTGATGGCGCTGCGCGACGGCCTCGTGCCGAACTTCACGCGGCTGATCTACAACGGCTACTGGTTCAGCCCCGAGATGCAATTGATGCTCGGGTTCATGCGATCGGTGCAGAAGGGTGTGTCCGGCGTGGCGCGGTTGCGACTGTACAAGGGCAACGCGTGGGTCACGGGGCGCAAGGCTAGGAACTCACTGTACAATCCAGAGTATTCGACGTTCGAGGCCGACAAAGTCTACAACCAGGCCGATGCCGACGGCTTCATCAAGCTCAACGCGCTGCGGCTCAAGCTGAACACGTACCGCGACCGCGCCATGCTCGACAATCCGACCGATGCGGTGGCGAGCGCGATGACTGAGATGCGCAAGGATTTCATCGAATAGCCGGCATTTCGGGGAGCAATCAACATGGACCCTCGCATCAAGATTTTCGCCGGCTCCAGCCATCCGGAACTGGCCCGCGCGATCTGCGCCGAACTCGACATGCCGTTGGCGAAGTCGGAGACCGTCAAGTTCTCTAACGAAAACCTGATGGTAAAAATCCAGGAGAACGTGCGCGGCTGCGACGTCTACTTCATCCAGACTTCGGCGCCACCGGTCAACGAGAACATCGTCGAGATGCTGATCGCGATCGATGCGCTCAAGGGCGCTTCGGCTGCACGCGTGACGGCCGTGATGCCGTATTACTTCTACGCCCGCAGCGACAAGAAGGACCGGCCGCGCATCAGCATCGCCGCGCGCCTGATGGCGGATCTCCTGCAGACCGCCGGCGCGGACCGCGTGCTGTGCATGGACCTGCACAGTCCGCAAATCCAAGGTTTTTTTCGCATTCCGGTGGACCAGCTCGTCGGCGCACCCATCTTGGCCACGCACATGAAGACGTGGGACATCCAAAATGGCGTGCTGGTCGCCGGAGACGTCGGCGAAGCCAAGGAACTTGGGCGCTTTGCCAACCTCATGGGCCTGCCGGTGGCCATCGTCGACAAGCGCCGCTATGGCGACGACGACCGTGCGGTGGCGACGAACCTCATCGGCGACGTCGAGGGCAAGCACGCGATCATCGTCGATGACGAGATTGCGACGGGCGGCACCATCATCGAGGCGGCCAACTTCCTGTTCGCACGCGGCGCCTTGTCGGTGAAGGTGGCGGCCACCCACGGCGTGCTGTCGGGCCCGGCGATTGCGCGCATCCACGACAGCCGCATCGATACGGTGCTGGTGACCGACACGATTCCGTTGCGCGACAAGCTGTCCGACAAGGTGCGCGTGCTCAGCGTAGCGCCCGTGTTCGCCAAGGCGATCCGGCGCATTCACGACGGCGACTCGGTGAGCGATCTGTTTTGAGAGGCCAGGCCAGAATCGGCAGGTGGACGAGCCTTGCGCAACCCTGAGTGGGCGATTCGCTTTCGGGGGCTGCGACCCGGACTGGCCGCCGCTACCCCTCGCCCTTGCTGCGGAAGTCCGCCATCTCCGCCCCCTTGGGCCCGAACGTGCCTTCAGCCAACTTCACGACCCGCAGCCGCTTGGCCCGCGCCGCCCGCAGCCGGGCCTGGATGGTCGCGGTCTTGGCCTTGAGCTGACCCTTGAGCTGCTCCTGCTCGACGTTGAGCGCCTGCAGTTCGGCTTGCAGCGCGCTGACGTCCTTGCTGAGTTGCGCGGCCGCGGGCGGCAGGGCCTTGGCGTGCTTCTTGGCGCCGGCAATGATGAAACTGAGGTCTTGGATCAAGAACGCCGTGGATTTATTGGCGGGAGGCATGGATGTGCTCCTGAGACGTGCGGATTTGGTGAGAGTCGCACGGATGGGAAAATGCGCCGTGCGGAGTCTGGCTGTCAATGGTGCGGAGTTGGGCAAAGACGTGCAGATGGGACCGAGGAAGTGCGGATGGCGTCGCGCGCCGTGCGGATTGTCGGCGGTGATCAGTTGATCGGCGCGATCTGGGTGGGTTTGTGCGTCCAGCCGGTGCCGTCGCCGGGTTGGCCGGCGGAATTGTCGCCCCCAGCAGCCGAGCTGGGCCGCGGCGGTGAGGATGCAGGCGGCGCCGCCGGCCATGGCGAGGGCGATGGCGGGCGGGAGGCCCGCGACGGGTTGACGCTTTTCGCCACGCTCGCCTGGCCACACCCTCTGACCGACGCAGCTATTTGCCCACACAGAAGCGGCCGAATACCTCACCCAACACATCCTCGACGTCCACACTGCCGATGACCTCGCCCAGCCCGGCCAGCGCGGCGCGCAGGTCGTCGGCCACACACTCCGGTGGCCACCCTGCCGCACACGCCGTGCCCGCCTGCACCAGCGCCGCCTGGGTGCGCTGCAGGCTGTCGCGGTGCCGCTCCCGTGTGATGGCGACGCCGTGCACCTGCGCCGTGTCGCCGAGCGCCCGCACTGCCCCCGCCACCATCGCCCGCAACGCTTCGAGGCCGCTGCCGGTGACACTCGACACGGCAACGTGCGGTCCCGCGTCCGCGAGCCAGGCAGCGTGCAGCGGCAGGTCGGCCTTGGTGCGTACTGTCACCTGCACGGCGCCCGGTTCGCCGCTGGCGCGCACGGCGGGCATGGCGGGCACGGCAGGCGGCGGCTGCGTGCCATCGACGACCCACAGCGCGACGTCGGCCTGCGCCAATGCTGCGAGCGCGCGCTCCGTGCCGAGTCGCTCGACCGGATCGGCAGTGGCGCGCAGCCCCGCCGTGTCGACCCAGGTGACGAATTGCCCGTCTGGCGCCGTCAAGGCTTCCAGCACGTCGCGGGTCGTGCCGGGTTCGGCGTGGACGAGGGCGCGGTCCTGCCCGCACAGCACATTGAAAAGTGAGGATTTGCCTGCATTCGGTGCTCCAAACAGCACCACGCGCGCGCCATTCAGCCGGACCCGCCCGGCTTGCGCGGTGGCCAGCAAGCCTTCCACATCGGCGCGCACGGTCGCCACGGCGGCGGCGACGGCCTCAAGGTCCAGTGTGCCGATGCCAGGTTCGTGGGCGAAATCTAGCCGCGCCTCGACATCGGCAACGAGGCCCAGCAGCGGTTGGCGCAGGGCTTCGATGCGGCGCGACAGGACGCCGTCGTGCAGGTCCAGCGCCAGGCGCCGCGCCGGTTCGGTGCGCGCCGACACGAGGTCGAGCAGTCCTTCGCACTGGGCGAGGTCGAGTTTGCCGGCACGCCACGCCCGCCACGTGAACTCGCCAGGTCCCGCCCGCCGGGCACCCAGCCCGACACACGCCGCCAGCACGCACTCGACGACCGCGGGGCTGCCGTGCACGTGGAACTCGGCCGTGTCCTCTCCCGTGAACGAGCGCGGCGCCGCGAAGCGCACGACGTAGCCGCTGTCCAACGTCGCGCCGGTGGCGGGGTCGCACAGCCGCCCAAAGCACAGCGTCGCGTGGGGCAACGTGGCACGGCCCGAGATGGCGTGGGCAATCAGCGGTGCCAGGGCGCCTGACACGCGCACCACGGCCACACCGCCGGGCCCCGGAGGTGTCGCGAGGGCGGCGATCGTTCCGCTCGGGTCCACGCGACGCTAGCTGCGCAACGCCTTGAGCTTCTGGACGAGTTCGGGCACGACGACGAACGCGTCGCCCTGCAGCCCGTAGTCTGCCACCTTGAAGATCGGCTCGTCGTCGCGGGTGTTGATGGCGACGATGACCTTGGAGTTCTTCATGCCGGCGAGGTGTTGCACCGCGCCCGAAATCGCGATCGCCAAGTACAGTTGCGGCGCGACCACCTTGCCGGTCTGGCCGATCTGGTAGTCGTTGGGCGCATAGCCATCGTCGACGGCGGCCCGGCTCGCCCCGATCGCGGCGCCCAGCACGTCGGCGAGCGGCTCGATGACCTTGAACCCGCCGCGCTCCGGCTTGAGCCCGCGCCCCCCTGACACGACGATGGTGGCCTCGTTCAGGTCGGGTCGCGACGATGCCGTGCCTTCGAACGACACGAAGCGCGCCGCAGCCCGCCCCGCGTCCACGCTGGCGGCGAATGCCTGCACCGGGCTGGCGCCTCCTGTCGGCGCCGCGACGTCGAACGCCGAAGCGCGCACGCTGATCACCTGTACCGGTGTGTCGATTACGACGTCGCCGAGCAAGTTGCCCGCCCACATCGGGCGGCGGAACGCGATGCCGGCCTTTGTATCGACCAGGGCGACCACGTCCGACGCCATCCCCGCGGCGAGGCGCACGGCCACCCGCGGCAGCCCGTCCTTGCCCAGCGATGTCGCTGCGGCCGCTACGGCGGTGGCGCCGATCGCCTTGGCCAAGTCGCTGACAACCTTGGCCCAGACGGCCGCCACCGGGTGGGCCAGCGCAGCGTTATCGGCGACGTGCACCGCCGTGGCGCCGTACCCGGTCAGCGCCTCGGCCACGCCCGCGCAGCCCGAGCCCAGCACCGCAAACTCAATCGAATCGCCCCGCCTGGCCGCAACCTGGCGCGCGAACGACACCGTGGCGAGCGCCACCTTCTTCGGTTGGCCGTGGTCGTGCTCGATGACGACAAGAATCTTGCCCATGGGGAACCTCCACAGTGTCGATCAGATGGCGCGCGCTTCCGTTCGCAGCTTCAATATCAACTCGTCGACATCCTTGACCATCACGCCCGCCACGCGACCCGGCGGCGTGCTCATGGCGACCACGCGGACCTTGGGCGTTGCCGCGCCAAGCCCGAGATCGTCGAGTTCGAGTTCATCGAGCGGCTTCTTCTTCGCCTTCATGATGCCGGTCAGGCTGGCATAGCGCGGCTCGTTCAGGCGCAGGTCCGCGCTGATGACGCACGGCAGCGTCAGCCCGAGGACCTCGAGGCCGCCGTCCACCTCGCGCGTCACCCGGACTTCCGACCCCACCACCTCGATCTTGGAGGCAAACGTCGCCTGGGGCCAGCCGAGGTACTCCGCCAGCAGTTGGGCGACCTGGTTCGAATCGCAGTCGACCGCCTGCTTGCCCAGCAGCACGATGTCGGGCTCCTCCTTGGCGACCACGGCCGCGTAGATGCGCGCGATGAGGTCGGAGTCGATTGCGGCCTCGTCGGCGTTGACCAGGAGGGCCCGGTCGATGCCGCGGGCCAGCGCGCCCTGGCGCAGGAATCGGGCCGTGTCTTCGTCGCCGATGCCGACCACCACCGTCTCCGTTCCCTCGTGGGCTTCGGCGAGCTGTAGCGCGCCCTCGATGGCGTTCTCGCAGAAAGGATTGAGAATGTACTCAACGTCGCCCTCGACCCAGCGCCCGTCGGCCGCGACGTGCAGCCGGGCGTTGGGGTCACTGACGCGCTTGGCCGAAACGAGAATCTTCATGAGAAGAAGTCCTTGGGGATGGCGCTCTGGATACCGCAGGCGACCCTGTAGCAGCAACATCCGGGGCGGTGGGGGGCGCGGCAGGCGTGGTCGGGTCCGGCTCGGCAGATTCGCCCGACGCGACGGCAAAACCCTACCCGCCCGCCTACGCCGTTGTCAATCCGACGAGGCCCGTTCAACGCTCCAGATGAGGTTCGGCTTCGTCCGTCGCGCTTGCGTCGCCGTGCAACGCCACCGGTCGCGTTTCCGCCTCGATCTCGGCCCACAGCCGCTTGACCTCGGCATTGTCGGGGAAATGCGCCCGCAACGGGTCGAGCAGGTCGCGGGCCTCGCCATGGTTGCCTGTGCGTGTCAGGCAAGCCACCAAGGTGAGGGTCGTGGTGACATCGTCGCGGCGGAGTCCATGCGACACGCGCGCCGACTCGAGCGCATCATCGAAGCGGTCGAGCTGATACTGCACCTGCGCCATCCACTGCCAGTACAGCGACGCTGTGGCCGGCTGGTCCCGCAGCTTGGGCCAGAGCGACCGCACGAAGGCAAGCGCCTCGCGCGGTCGCTTGGCCCCCACGATGCACATCGACGCGCTGGTGCACGCCTCGTAGTTGCCGGTCCGCTCGCACAATTCCTTGAACAGGTGAAAGGCTTCGTAGAGGCGGCCCACTTGGCCCAGCACGTGCCCTTCCAACATCCAGCCGTAGTCGGCTGTCGCCGGATTCGCCAGCAACTCCGCAGAAATGCGCCGCGCCGGCTCGAAAAGCCCACGCTTGGCGTAGAGCAGCCCGCGCAGGCCCTCCACGGCGAAGCGCCGGTCCGGATACTTCGCGCGCAAGGTCACGGCGATGCGCTCCACCAGGTCCGGCCGGGTTTCGAAGTAATGGCGGGCGACCGTCTCGCTCGTGGTCGGGTCGGCCACGATGGCGTCCAGCAGCACCGGCTCGCACAGGCGCGACCGCCCACAGACATCGAACACGCGGTTGCCCTCGCCTTCGCCGTGGCGCAGCAGCCACTTCAGGTCCTGGAGTGCACGCGCGCGGTCGCCCACCTCCAGCCGCGTGGCGAAGCGAAACAGGCGCGCATGGATGCTGTCGGGCCGCAGGGCGACGGCACGGTCGAATCGCAGCAGGGCCGTCGGCCGATCCCCCGCCTCGAGCGACTGGCGGCCGAGCAGGTAGAATGCGTGGTGGTCGTACGCAAAGGCATCTGCCACCAACGCCACCGCCTCGGTGCCAGCCAGAGCGCCGACCGCGACCGACACGTCGCGCGACTGGCGTTGGTGGGCGCCGGCCAGGAGCGCGCCCGCCAGCGCCAGCGCCGCACCGGAACCCCACAGGATGCGCCGCGTGATCCGCAAGTCCGTCGAGCGGTCCACATCGGTCGCCCGCGCCAGCGCCGACGGCGGCGGCAGAATGCGCTCGAGCGCGCCGCCCAGCACGAGAAAGGGCACGAGGCAGCCAGCCAACTCCAGCGAGAAATCCACCAGGTTGTGCGCCAGCATCACCGTCAGGCCGATGAAAAGCGGAGCGGCCGACGTCATGCCACGGCCGCGGCGGCGCAGGCCGTAGAACACCCAGAGCAGCCCGGCGAAGAACACGATCGAAGCCGGCAGGCCGGCGCCGACCAGGCGCTCCAGCACGAAGTTCTCGGCGAAGTCGGTCCGCTTGGGAAAGGCCCCTTCGCCCATCCCGACCACCACGGCGATGCCGCCTTCGCCGCGCCCGACCAACCAGGCGCCCCCGAGCAGGTCCGCAAGTCGGCGCCACACGGCCACCTTGGGGTCGCCGGCGAGATCACCGTTGGTAAACTGTTCTTCGAGGATCGGCAGCGCGAGCAGCGCGCCGGCCAGGCCGATGCCGAACGCGATCGAAAGCACGCGGCGCCGGGCGTCACGCGTTTCGGCCGCGACATCGGCACGCGAGGATTTGGCCGGGCGCGGAATGCTCAATATCGTCAGCGCCACCGTCAGGCCGAGCGCCAGCGCTCCACCCCTCGACGTGCTGGCAAGGACCGCGACGGCCAGCAAGGTGGCGCAGACACCGTACGCGAACCGCAATCCCGACGTCGGCGCCGCGACGACGCGCCCGATGGCGAGCGCGATGCCGAGGTTGATAAAGCCCGCGATATGGTTCGGGTTTACGAACGTGGTCCGCCGCGCCAACGCGGCCAGGCCTGGCGACGTGACACTTTCGAGTTCCGGCACGTGCGCCAACAGCCACAGCAGGGCGGTTGCCACCGTTGCGCCGAGCAGCAGGTTGACGAACCGGTGGACAGCACTGCGACCGCCAGACCCCATCAGGACCAACGCGGTCAGCGCAGACGCCGCCCCGGCGATCAGGTAGACCGCAGCCTGGAACGCAGCGTCGCCCGGCGTCAACGCAATCGGCAACCACGCCCGCGGTGCCAGTGCCAAGGCTCGCGTCGCGGCATCGGCGAGATCGACGGCCGCCGGGTGCAGCAATGCGACGAGGCCGCGCGGCAGCGGCAGCACCTGCAGCGCGCTGTAGGCACCCAACCCGAGCCACAGCCACGCGATGCGCGTGCGCGGCGGCTTGTGGGGCACGGCGGGCCACGCGAACAGCCATGCGACGCCGACGCAGCCGGCCGCCACGGCCACCGCGAGCCACGACGCGCCGCCCTGCCAGAACGGCAGCCCCACGGCCAGACCCGCCAGCGTGAGGCGCGCCACCCAACGACTGGAGCGGCGTACGCGGCCGCTCGTCGATTGGCTCGCACGTGGCGGCGCGTCTTCCTCGTCGCGATCCAACTGCAGCAACTCAGGCCTGCCCTGGCACCTTGGCCCAGTCCTTGAGGAACTGCTCGTTGCCCCGGTCCGTCAGCGGGTGGTTGAACAACTGCTCCAGCACCTTGAACGGCACGGTGCAGACGTGCGCGCCCAGCTTGGCCGCCTGCAACACATGGACCGGATGCCGGATCGACGCCGCCAGCACCTGCGTCTGGAACCCGTAGTTCCGATACACCTGCAAGATGTCGCCGATCAGCAGCATCCCGTCCTCGGAGATGTCGTCGAGGCGCCCCACGAACGGGCTGATGTAGGTGGCGCCCGCCTTGGCGGCCAGCAGCGCCTGGTTTGCGCTGAAGCACAGCGTTACGTTCGTGCGGATGCCCTCATCCGACAACGCCTTGCACGCCTGGATCCCCTCCTTCGTTAGCGGCACCTTGACCACGACCTGGGGACCTTCCGCCGCGAGCGCGTGGGCCTGCTCCATCATGCCCGCGAAGTCCATCTTCGTGACCTCGAGCGACACCGGTCCTTTGACGAGTGCGAGGATTTCGCGCTTGACGTCTTCGAAGCGACGCCCCGTCTTGGCGACGAGCGTCGGATTCGTGGTGACGCCGTCGAGGATGCCCCACGACAGTGCGGTGCGGATTTCATCCACCACGGCCGTATCGACAAAGAACTTCATGGCTGCTTCTCCTGGCCGCGCGCGGGCGGCAGCTATGCAGCGGCACCGGCTTCGTTGCCGGGGCCCGCGGGAACGGGTGTCAACGGAACCAGAAAAACCACAGGCTTGCGGCACCGATGACCACTGCAGCGCCGACCATGACCGCGATGCCGACGATGCGCCTGCCCTTGCCGGCCGGAGCGGCGGGTGCGACGCGGGTGCCGCTGGCGTGCGACTTGTCGGCGTGTCTTTCGAGGCGGTCCGCGAGACTGGTGCCGTGCGCGGCCGTCTCCGCGATGTCGTCGAGCGGGACGTCTTGCAGGCGGTCCAGTAGCGCCGAGGCCCCGAGCTTCGACACGCTGCGCGCCTTGAGGTCATCCGGCCGCAACGGCACCTGGCCCACCGTGAGGTCGAGGCGCCCGACGCGCCCGAGTTCCACCATTTCCGCGCGCAGCACGCTGGCCACGTCGACCAGTTGCACGTCCTGCCCTTCGGCGACGAGGCCGCGCATGAACGTGGCGAGGTCCGAACCGGTGACGCGCTTGTTGTGCTTGAACAGGTAGGCGGCGAGTTCCTGCTCGAGTTCGCGGGCCGATTGGTAGCGCCGCTTGATGTTCTTGGCAAGCGCACGTAGCACGATCTTGTCGAGCTCGCTGTCGACGTCGAGCCGCAGCGTCGAAGGCTTGGGCACCGCGCCGGCCCGCACCAGTTCGATGGTGTCGAGGTCGTTCTTGCCGACGAACAAGCGCCGCGCACACAGCAGTTCCCACAGCATGATGCCGACCGAGTAGATGTCGGCGCGCGCATCGATGCTCTTGCCGCCGACTGCCTCCGGGCTCAGGTAGGCGAACTTGCCCTTGACCACGCCGGCATCGGTGATGGCGAGGTTGGACGCCGCCCGCGCCAGACCGAAGTCGGTCAGCTTCACCTCGCCGTTGTGCGAGATCAGCACGTTCGGCGGGCTGACATCGCGGTGCACGATGCCGAGCGGCTGGTTGTTGGCGTCGGACTTTTCGTGGGCGTACGCGAGCGCCTTGGCGACCTCCATCGCCAGGTAGCACGCGATCTCAATCGGAAAAGGCTGCCCACGGTCGATGCTGCGCTGCATGATGCGCCGCAAGTTGCTGCCATCGACCATCTCCATCGCGACGAAGTACGTGTCGTCGGCACGACCGATATCGAAAATCTGCACGATGTTCACGTGGTTGAGCTGCATCGACAGCCGCGCCTCGTCGAGGAACATCGTGACGAACTTCTGGTTCTGGCACAGCGACGGCAGCACGCGCTTGATCGCGACGGGCTTCTCGAAGCCCTCGATCGAAACGGCCACGCCCTTGTAGATCTCCGCCATGCCGCCGGCGTCGATCTTCTCGATAATGCGGTAGCGCTGGTGGACGCTGGCCATGGGTGCGAATCGGCAAAGCTTCGAGGCGGTCGGAGCCCGCGGGAGTGTGCATGACACACCGGGGATTGGCTAGCCCGCGCTGCGCGCACACGGTCGCCGTCGCGAGTGTGCGGGACTCCTATGCGGTGTGCGGTGCACATGTGCGGGCACGGGTGCGACCGCGGCCCTGGCGCTGCACCGCAACCCTGCCTGCGGCGTTCGGTCAGATTGCTTGCCATTTGGCATGAACATTGCATGACTGGCCACGACTCCGGCGCGTCCCGCGCAGGGGAGCGGATGTCCGCGGAGTGCGTGACAGGAGTGACGTCGAAATGTTCGAGACAAACAAGCTGGCGGGGATTCTGGGGGCGACGCTGCTGGCGTCCGTCGCGTGTTCTGCGGAGCACAGCAACGGCGAAGTGGAGGAGCCCGAGGAGTGCGACGATGGCAACGCGGTCGACACCGACGCCTGCCGCAACGACGGCACCAAGGCGCGTTGCGGGGACGGCGTGCAGCGCAAGGACAAGGACTCGCTCGAAGAGTGCGACCTCGCCAGCAAGAACGACGACCATGGCGAGTGCACGAAGACCTGCAAGCTGAAGCGCTGCGGCGATGGGTTCGCGCAGCCTGGCGAGGAGTGCGAAGACGGCAACCTCGACAGCAACGACCTGTGCCTGCCGAACTGCAAGCTCGCAAAGTGCGGGGACGGCCAGTTCCGCGTCGGCGTCGAGGCCTGCGACGACGGCAACGCGGCGAACGACGACGGCTGTACGACGACGTGCAAGCTCGCCACCTGCGGCGACGCCTTCACCCAGCCGGGCGAGGCGTGCGACGACGGCAACACGTCAAACGGCGACACCTGCCTCACGACGTGCGTCAAGGCCTCGTGCGGCGACGGCGCGGTCAACGTGCCCAACGGGGTCACCGACGCGTGCGACGACGGCAACAAGAATCCTTACGACGCCTGCACGAACGTGTGCGAGGTGGCCGTGTGCGGCGACAAGCTGGTGCGGCAGGGCGTCGAAGCGTGCGATGACGGCAACAAGGACGACACCGACGCGTGTACGACGGCGTGCAAGCTGCCGACCTGCGGCGACGGCTTCGTGCAAAAAGGGGAAGCGTGCGACGACGCCAACCAGGACACGCACGACAGCTGCCTGCCGACCTGCATCGTCGCGACTTGCGGCGACGCGGTCGTGCAACTTGCCGGAAACGCGTCAGAACAGTGCGACGACGGCAACCAGACGGGCAACGACGACTGCACGCCGGTGTGCAAGGCGAACGTGTGCGGCGACGGCTTCCTCTACGTGGGCGTCGAGGCCTGCGACGACGGCAACAAGGACGATGCCGACGGCTGCACGACGAAGTGCAAGGCCGCGACCTGCGGCGACGGCTTCGTGCAGAGCCCCGCGGGCGCCGGAGGGGCGTCAGAGGAGTGTGATGACGGCAACAAGTCGAACCAGGACGCGTGCCTGAACACGTGCCTCAAGGCGAAGTGCGGCGACGGCCAGAAGGGCCCGGGCGAAGGCTGCGACGACGGCAACGCCAACCAGAACGACGCGTGCACGAACGAGTGCAAGCTCGCGAAGTGCGGCGACGGCCTCGTGCAGCAGGGCGTCGAACTGTGCGACGACGGCAACGAGAAAGACGGCGACGGCTGCACGGCACAGTGCAAGCCGGCCAGTTGCGGCGACGCGCAGGTTCAGCCGGGCGAGCAGTGCGACGACGGCAACAAGTCGAACAACGACGAGTGCCTGAACACGTGCGTCAAGGCCGGGTGCGGCGACGGCTTCAAGGGCGCCGCCGAGCAGTGCGACGACGGCAACTCCAACAATCAGGACGCGTGCCTGAACGCGTGCCTGCTGGCGATATGCGGCGACGGCTTCGCGCGGACCGGTGTCGAACAGTGCGACGACGGCAACAAGAGCAACAACGACGCCTGCACGCTCGGCTGCAAGCTTGCGGCATGCGGCGACGGCTTCGTGCAGCCCGGCGAGCAGTGCGACGACACGAACGCGAGCCCCTACGACGGCTGCCTGCCGACGTGCGTGCTGGCGACGTGCGGCGACGGCCTCGTGAACGCGCCGAAGGGCGTCACCGAGTCGTGCGACGACGGCAACCAGGACGACACCGACGCCTGCCTGAAGTCCTGCGTGCCCGCGAAGTGCGGCGACGGCGTGACGTGGAAGGGCAAGGAAGGCTGCGACGACGCCGACAAGGACGACACCAACGGCTGCACTGGCGCCTGCGAGGTGGCCAAGTGCGGTGACGGCATCAAGCAGAAAGGCGAAGCCTGCGACGACGGCAACAAGGACGAGACGGATGGCTGCCTCGGCTCGTGTGTCGGGGCGAGCTGCGGCGACGGGTTTGCCCAGAAAGGCAAGGAAGCCTGCGACGATGGCAACGCCGACGATACGGACGCCTGCCTGAAGACGTGCGAGTTGGCGAAGTGCGGCGACAGCGTCCTGCACATCGGTGTCGAGGCCTGCGACGACGGCAACCCCGACGACACCGACGGCTGCACGAAGACGTGCAAGCTGGGCACGTGCGGCGACGGGATCGTGCAAAAGGGCGAGGACTGCGACGACGGCAATAACACGAACACCGACAAGTGCCTGAACACGTGTATCAAGGCGTCGTGTGGCGACGGCTACCTGCTGGGCTCCGGCGGCGGGGCGACGCCGGAAGCGTGCGACGATGGCAACTTCTCCAACAGCGACGGCTGCCTCGATACGTGCGTCAAGGCGAAGTGCGGCGACGGCGTGGTGCAGGTCGGCGTCGAAGGCTGCGACGATGCCAATCCGACGCAGACCGACGGCTGCCTCAACACGTGCGTGGTGGCCAAGTGCGGCGACGGCGTCGTGAAAGCGGGCGTCGAGGGGTGCGACGATGGCAACACGGCGAACACGGATGCCTGCCTCAACACGTGCGTCAAGGCGGCGTGCGGCGACGGCTTCGTCGAACCGACGGCCGAGAAGTGCGACGACGCCAACGCGTCGAATGGTGACGCGTGCGTGGCGGACTGCCAACTCGCCAAGTGCGGCGATGGTTTCGTGCAGGCCGGCGCCGAGCCGTGCGACGACGGCAACCCCGACGACACCGACGCGTGCCTGAAGACGTGCAAGGTCGCCGTGTGCGGCGACGGCTTCGCCCAGGCTGGCGTCGAAGCGTGCGACGACGGCAACCAGGACACCGGAGACGCCTGCCTGCCGGGTTGCGTCGCAGCGTCGTGCAGCGACGGCTTCGTGTTTGCCGGCGCCGAGCAGTGCGACGACGGCAATCAGGTGTCGGGCGACTTCTGCGGGCCGAAGTGCGCCTTCGAGTGCAGCCTAGGCGACGCCCAGAAGCAGCTGGGCAAATCATGCTACGTCGGCTTCACGACGGCGCTGTCGTGGAGCCAGGCATCGGCAGCGTGCACGGTGCTCGGCGCGCACCTGGTCGCGGTGCAGTCCAAGGAAGAGAACGACGCGGTCAAGACACTGCTGGGCGCCCTCGGCTCGGCGTGGATCGGCCTGACGGACCAGTTCTCCGAAGGCACGTTCGTGTGGCAGGTGGCCCCTTCGAAGTTCCTCGCCGCCCTGTTCACCGCGTGGGCCCAAACCCAGCCGGACAACGACCCGGACGGCGAAGCGGACTGCGCCGGCATCAGCGCGTCGGGCTGGAGCGACCACAAGTGCTCCGACAAGAAGGCCTATGTTTGCGAACATGATTGAACGCGCGCGCTTCGGATGCTTCGCGGTGACGGTTCTAACGCTGGCGGCGTGCAGCGAGCCGGACAAGGCCGTCGTCATCGGGTGCGGGACCGGGGTGATCGACCCTGGCGAGGCCTGCGACGACGGCAACCCCGACGACCACGACCTCTGCACCAACGCGTGCACGGTGGCCGCGTGCGGTGACGGTGTCGTCCGGTTGTTCGAGGGCGTCACGCCGCCTGCTGCCAAGGGCGCGCCGGCGTCGGCACCGTTCATCCCCGAGGGCTGCGACGACGCCGACCTCGACGACACCGACGGGTGCACGGCAGCGTGCAATCCGGCGCGGTGCGGCGACGGCAAGGTCTGGAAGGACCACGAAGCCTGTGACGACGGCAACGCCAACGCTGCGGACGGGTGCAGCACGGCCTGCAAGCTGCCGACGTGCGGCGATGGCATCGTGCAAGCGGGCGAGGCCTGCGACGACGCCAACGCAGTCAACACCGACGCCTGCCGCTCGAACTGCCTCGTGGCCACGTGCGGCGATGCCGAAGTGCACGTGGGCACGGAAGCCTGCGACGACGGCAATCCCGAGCCCGGCGATGCCTGCACGAACGGTTGCCAACTGGCGGCGTGCGGCGACGGCATCGTGCGGCTCGGCGTCGAGGCGTGCGACGACAAGAACCTGATCGACAACGACGGCTGCACGAACACGTGCAAGCTGCCGACTTGCGGCGACGGCCTGGTGCAGAAGGGCGAGGCGTGCGACGACGCCAACGCGAACCCGAACGACGCCTGTCTGCCCGCGTGCGTGGTGCCACGCTGCGGCGATGGCGTGGTCCAGACGGGTGTCGAAGCGTGCGACGACGGCAACCTCGTCGATACTGACGCGTGCCGGGCCTCGTGCCAGAAGGCAACGTGTGGCGACGGCGTTGTGCTGGCCGGCGTCGAAGCCTGCGACGATGGCGACAAGGACGACACGGACGGGTGCACGGCCCAGTGCAAAGAACCGTCGTGCGGCGACGGCGCGGTGCAGAAGGGCGAGGCATGCGACGACGGCAACGTGTCCGACGCCGACGGTTGCCTGTCGACGTGCTTGGCCGCCTCGTGCGGCGACGGTGTGTTGAACGTGCCCAGCGGGGCCAAGGAGACGTGCGACGACGGCAATGCGAGCGCGAACGACGCCTGCAAGCCGAATTGCACGGCGAACACGTGCGGCGACGGCATCGTGCTTGTCGGAGTTGAAGCGTGCGACGACGGCAACAAGGACGACGGCGACGGCTGCACGCATGAGTGCAAGCTGGCGACCTGCGGTGACGGCCTCGTGCAGCAGGGCGAAGCGTGCGACGACGGCAATGCCAACGACGGCGACGCGTGCCTCTCGACGTGCGTGAGTTCGAACTGCGGCGACGGCGTCGTGAACGCATCGAACGGCACGCCCCCGGTCGGACCGGCGGAAGCGTGCGATGACGCGAATGCCGACGATTCCGACGCGTGCCTTTCGATCTGCCAGCCGGCCAAGTGTGGCGACGGCATTCTGTGGGCCGGCGTCGAGGCATGCGACGACGGCAACGGCAACGACAACGACGCCTGCTCGAACTCGTGCAAGCCGGCTGGCTGCGGCGACGCCAAGCTTCAGCCCGGCGAGCAGTGTGACGACGGCAACCTCGACGCCGGCGACGCCTGCACGAACAGTTGCCTGACCGCGCTGTGCGGCGACGGCGTGGTCGGCGCGCCTAACGGTGCCACGGAGCAGTGCGACGATGGCAACGCCGAACCCAGCGACGCGTGCACCGCAGGCTGCAAGATTGCGGTGTGCGGCGACAAGGTCCTCTACGTCGGCGTCGAGGCCTGCGACGACGGCAATGGCGACGACACCGACGGCTGCACGAAGGGCTGCAAGCTCGCCACATGCGGCGACAATGTCGTGCAGAAGGCGGGTGCAGCCGGCGGCGCGTCCGAGGCGTGCGACGACGGCAACCTATCAGACGCCGACGCGTGCCTGTCAACCTGCGTGCTGGCCAGTTGCGGCGACGGCAAGGTGCTCGCGGGCGGCGAGACGTGCGACGACGGCAACGGCAACCCCAACGACGCGTGCAAGAACGATTGCAGCGCGGCGCAATGTGGCGACGGCGTCCTCTGGGCCGGCAAGGAAGCGTGCGACGACGGGAACACGAAGGGCGGCGACGCCTGCAGCGCGACATGTACGCTGCCCGCGTGCGGCAACGGCAAGCTCGACATTGGCGAGGGCTGCGATGACGGCAACAAGTCGAACGCCGATGCGTGCCTGACCACCTGCCAGAAGGCGAGCTGCGGCGATGGCTTCGTGCAACTCCAGGGCGGAGCGACCGAGGCGTGCGACGATGGCAACACGAACGCCACCGACGCCTGCCGCTCGGACTGCAAGGCCGCAACGTGCGGCGACGGCGTCGTGTGGCTGGGCCAGGAGGCGTGTGACGACGGCAACGGCAAGGAAGGCGACGGCTGCTCCGCGCAATGCACGCTGCCTGCGTGCGGTGACGGGCTCGTGCAGGCGGGCGAGGGCTGCGACGACGGCAACGCGTCCAACGCCGACGCGTGCCTCAAGACGTGTCAGGTGGCGCAGTGCGGCGATGGGTTCCTGTGGCAAGGCAAGGAGAACTGTGACGACGCGAACCTCGTGCCAGGCGACGGCTGCTCGCCCCTGTGCCAAGGCGGCGTGTGCGGCGACGGCGTGCTCGACCCCGGCGAGACCTGCGACGACGCCAACGTCGCGAATACGGACGGCTGCCTGTCGACGTGCACACCTGCCAGTTGCGGCGACAGCTTCGTCCAGGCCGGCAAGGAGTCGTGCGACGACGGCAACCTGTCGAACCAGGACGCGTGCCTCGTCGGCTGCAAGGCTGCCACGTGCGGCGATGGCGTCGTGCACGTCGGCGTCGAGCCGTGCGACGACGGCAACGCGGTGCAGACCGACGCCTGCCTGACCGGCTGCAAGAAGGCGTTCTGCGGCGACGGCGTCAAGTGGGCCGGCGTCGAGGCGTGCGACGACGCAAACTCCGACAACACCGACGGCTGCCTGATCGACTGCAGCGTGTTCGACCCGTGCCAGACGTTGGCGGTGAATGCCGTCGTGCCCGCCGCTGCGTGCTTTGGGGCCGTGCCCGCGCAGATCAAGCTGCTGGGTTCCGGCTTCCTGCTCCTGGGCGGCAAGAAGCCCAAGGTCGAGATCGACGGCGCCAAGGTCGATGTGACGGTCGGCGGCTCATGCGAAGTCGTCGCGTTCGGCGCGGCCCAGCGTTGCAGCGAGCTGACGCTTTCGCCTGCGCCGACGAGCCTGGGCAACCACAAGATCGTCATCGAGAATCCGAGCGACAAGGGTTGCCCGGCCCAAGCGACGTTCTCCGTCGGGCCGCCGCCGACTGTCACCACGGTCCAGCCCGCCGCGACCTGTGAAGGCACGGTGTCGCTGACCCTTGGCGGCGCCAACTTCCTCACCGGCACTACGGTCACGCTCGGCACGGCAAAGGCGGCCTCGACGAGCGTGACGTCGGCCACCCAGCTCGAAGCGACGTGGAACGGCGTCGCGCCTGGGACCTACAGCGTGTCGGTCTCCAACGGCCCCGGTTGCGGCACCACCAAGTTCAATGCCGCGACCATCAAGGCCAAGCCCTTGGTGTTTTTCGCGGACCCGCCGGTCGTGTTCCAGCCGCTCGCTCTGCCGCTCACGGTGTGGGGCTCCGGCTTCGGCGACGGTTCGGCGAAGGGCAAGCCCGTGGCCGCTGCGGTGCGCAACCAGGGCACTGGCGTGACGACGAGCGTCGCCTTCAGCTACAACCCGGCCAAGCCCCAGACGCTCACGGTCCAACTGCCGGCCGCGCCGAAGCTGTTGGCCGCGGGCACGTACGAAATCCTCATCGACGACAACTACACGTGCGCCGTGACGCTGGCCGGCGCGTTCGTGATCAGCGCGACACAGACGGTTCAGCTCGGGCTCGTCGATCCGCCGTTCGGCAAGCAGGGCACGGCCACCGCGCTGACCCTGCGCACGGCGGCGAGCCCGCCGGTCGGCTCCAAGTCGCTGCAAAATGGGATGCGGGTGTGGCTGCGCAGCGCCGACGGCAATACGATCGTCGCAGCGAGCAGCGTCGGCTTCGTCAGCGGCCAGTTGGCGACGCTGCTGGCACCGGCCAGCCTCGCAGTCGGCGCGTGGGACGTCATCGTCGCCAACCCCGACGGCTCGATTGGCGTGCTGCTGGCCGGGTTCACGGTGACGGCGGCGGGGCCACCGGTCATCGAGACGATTGCGCCCGGCTCGGTGCCGAGCGGCGCTGCGTCGGTCACGGTGCTGGGCAGCGGCTTCTCCGCGCAGGCCACCGTGACCCTGGCGTGCACCGATGCGGCCGGTGTGACATCGAGCGTGACGCCCGCGCTCGTCGGCGCGCCGACCGCGCAGGCCATCAAATTCAACACACCCGGAACGCTGGCGGCGGGGACATCGTGCGTCGTGCGCGTCAACCACCCGGACGCCACGTGGGCTGAATTTGCCGCACTCGGCGTGACGGCACCGTCGGAGAACCTGGCGGCGTTCACGAGCACCGGCGTGGCATTCCAGCAGGGGCGCCGCGCGCTCCAGTTGGTGTCGCTGCGGGCGACGACGGCCGCGCGCTTCCTGTACGCCATCGGTGGCGACACCGGCACGGAGTCCGGCGCGCTGGCGAGCCTCGAGGTGGCCCAGGTCGACAACGTCGGCAAGCTCTCGGCGTGGCGCACGCTGCCGACGCCGCTGCCGGTCGCCCGCACGCTGCACGCCGCGGTGGCTGTCGGCCGCTCGCTCTACGTCATCGGTGGCAATGGTGGTGCGGGGGCGGTCGCGACCACGCTGCGCGCCCACGTGCTCGACCCGGGCGACGCCCCGCAGTTCACGGGCGCCGACGTCGCGGTGGGCAGCGGCGTGACTGCGGGCCTGTGGACGTACCGGGTGGCTGCGCGCATGGCCGCTTCGAACGCTGCCAATCCCAACGGCCTGACGCTGCCGTCCGAGCCCTTCTCGCTGCGCGTGCCGGCCGGCTTGCAACTGAGCCCGACGCTGCAGTGGGCCCCGGTGACGGGCGCGGCCAAGTACGCCATCTATCGCACTGCGACCGCCGACCAGACTGCAGCAGACTGCAAGCTCGTCTTCGAAGTCGATGGCACAGACTCCAGTTGGACCGACACGAACGTGCCCGCGTCCGGTGCCGCCCCACGCCAGCTCGGTGACCTGTCGTCGTGGACGTCGCTCGACAGCCTGCCCGAGGCCCGCGAAGGGCTGGCCGCCGTCAGTGCGCGCGACCCGGCCGCCGGCGCTACGTGGCATGTGTTCGTAGGCGGTGGCCGATCGACGGGCAACGCCCTGCCGGTCAAGCTCGTACGCCTGACCGTGACCGTGGGCAGCGGCGGCAAGACCACCGAAGGCACGTGGACCACGTCCGGCCTGCCGTCGTTGGTCTCTGGCCGTTGGCAACTCGGCGCCATGCGCGTCGACAGTACGGTGACGACGCGCGTGACGTCGGCAAACGAGCAATGGGTCTACTTCACGCCGGGCCTCGCGGGCAACGGCCCCGATGCCAACCTCGAAGCGGGCTCCGTCGGTGCCGGCGGCACGCTGGGCACACTGGCGAAGCTCGACTCCTCGTGGTCAGGCAAGGCGGGCGCGGGCGTCGTCGCGGCGGCAAACCAGCTGTTCGTGTTCGGCGGCGATGCGGCGGCCCCGTCCAAGGGCGGCGTCTCCGGCCAACTATGCGGTCCCGGCCAGACCTGTGCGAAAAGCGCCGGGCTGCCGCAGGTCCAGAACTTCAACGGCGGCATCACGCTCGCGACCGACCGCTACCTGTTCGGGATGTGTGTCGAGGCGGGCCGCATCTTCGCTGGCGGCGGCAAGGGCACGGCGTCGGGCGTCCTGGCCACGGTGGAGTCGACGCTGTGGTAGCCCGCCGCGGTCGGGCGTCCTGATCTGCGTCGCTCGCGCGGCTGCCTGCTACTTGCGGTGGGCCAACCGCGCCTGCGCCTGATTCGCCACATGCAGCGTCGCGGCCCGGGTGCGCACGCTGGCGGCCGACCGCGTCGCGACCCCGATGGCCCGTTCCGGCAGGGCGCCCAGCACCAGGATGGCCGCCGCCGTCGCCCCCATCGCCCACGTCAAGCCGGTCTCGCGTATGTAGACGTGCTCCCCATTCTTGCCGTCTGTGCGCTTGCCTTCGGGCCGCATGTAGATGTGCACGGTGATGCGCAGGTAGTAGTAGGCGCTCACCACCGAGTTCAGCACCAGGATCACGATGTGAGGTAGGTACGCGCCGCCATCGACCGCCAGCACCTCACGAATCAGCACGAGCTTGCCGAAGAAGCCGAGCGTCGGCGGCACGCCGGCCAGGCTGATCATTGACAGCGCCAGCACCGCGCCAGCGAGCGGGTGGCGGCGGCCGAGACCGAGCAGTTGGGTCGGCCCCGTCAGTTCTTCGCCAGCGTGGCCGAGTGCGGTCAGCGCCGCAAAGGCCGCCAGCGACGCCAGCGCGTAGCCGAGGAGGTAGAACGGCACGGCGGCGCCCGGGGTCAGGAAGCCGCTCAACGTCGCATCGGGGCTCGCCGCCACCATGCCGAGCAGCAGGTAGCCGGCGTGCGCCACGGCCGAATACGCCAACATCCGCTTGGCGCTCAGTTGGGTCAGCGCGAACAGGTTGCCGACCGTCATCGTGATGACGGCCGTCGTCGCGAGCACCTTGGGCAGCGGCACGTGGAGCAGTGCCGCGCCGGGGCCTTGCAGCGCGCCGTACACGACCTTCAGGAACGCGGCGAACGCGACGGCCTTGACGCCCGCCGACATGAAGCCCGTGATCGGCGTCGGCGCGCCCTCGTACGCGTCCGGCGCCCACATGTGGAACGGCACGGCCGCGACCTTGACCAGGAACGCGGCTGCCACGAGCGTGACCCCCAGGCTCAGCCACAGGTCGTCGCCGGGCCGCGGGTTTTGCAACGCGCGCTGGATTTCGACGAACGTGGTGCCACCCGACAGGCCGAACAGGAACGCCGCGCCGTACAGGAACACCGCAGACGCCACCGAGCCGACGATGAAGTACTTCATGCCCGCTTCGACAGACGCCGCGCTCGACCGCTTGAACGCGACCAGCACGTAGACCGAGAGCGACATGATTTCGAGCGAAAGGAACATCGTCAGCAAGCTCTCGGCCGACACCATCGCGCCCATGCCGAACACCGCGAACGACACGAGTGCATAGTATTCGCCGTACGCCATGCCCTGCTCTTCGAGATAGCGCGGGCTCGTCAAGTGGGCCACCGCGCCGCACAGGCACACGAGCGCGACGAAGAACAGCGACAGCTTCGAGGCTGAGATGTGCAGCGCAAACGCGACGGTGCGCATCTCGTGCGGCCCGGTTTTCCACAGCAGCGCGGCGACGGCCAGGGCGCCCAGACATGCCGCTGCATTGAAGGGACCCCAGAACCGCCGCGATGTGCTGAGGGCTGGCAGGGATGTGCCGTGGGCCGGCAGGAACGGGTCGGCGACGAGCGTGAAAAGCGCCGCCAGCAGCACGACGAACAGGGGCGTCAACAGCGCAAGGTCATGAAGCATCGCGGCTTTCCTTCGTCGGTCGCAGCGGCCGCTACTCGGCGCGCGCGTCGGCGTTGAGCAGTTGCTCACGCCGGAAATCGGCCGGTGCCCGCACCTGCAGGATCGCGGGACGCAGCGGTTGCACCATCGCGTGGACCGTGGCCTCCGACATGCCCAGCCAGCGGCCGGGCGCGACGCCGATCCAAACGATGAACACGCACAGCGCGCCCATCAGCAGGCGTTCGCGGCCGGTCAGGTCGTGCAACCCCTCGTTGTCGGGATTCGTCATGGGGCCGAAAAACACGCGGCGCACCACCGACAGCATGTAGACCGCGCCCAGCACGATGCCCGAGGTCGCGATGCCGGTGCCCACAAGCATCATCGTGCGCCAGCTCGTGCCCTCGCCCGCGGCCATCGACGAGCGCACTCCTTCCTTGAACGCGCCCGCGAAAATCAGGAACTCACCGACGAAGCCGTTCGTGAGCGGCAACGCGATCGAAGACATCGTCACGAACACGAAGAACGCCGCAAACACCGGCATCCGCTTGGCGATGCCGCCAAAGTCCGCAATCTCGCGGGTGTGGCGCCGTTCATACAGGAAGCCGACGAGGAGGAAGAGCGCTCCGGTCGAAAGGCCGTGGTTGACGCCTTGCAGGATGGCGCCCTGCAGCGCTTCTTCGTTGAACGCGACGATGCCGAGCATGACGAAGCCGAGGTGGCTCACCGACGAGTACGCGACGAGCCGTTTCACGTCGGTCTGCACGTACGCCATCATCGCGCCGTAGACGATGCCGATGACCGCGAGAGCCAGCAGCACGGGGCTCGCCCAGCCGAGCGCGGCCGGGAAAAGCGGGATGGCAAACCGCAGCAGCCCGTACGTGCCGAGTTTCAGCAGCACGCCGGCCAGGATGACCGAGCCGGGCGTCGGCGCTTCGGTGTGGGCGTCCGGCAGCCAGGTGTGAAACGGGAACACCGGCACCTTGATGAGGAATGCCAGGGCGAACGCGGCAAACAGCCAATGCTGCTGCGTTTCCGTCAGGTCGAGCTGGGTCCACGCGCCGAGTTGGAAGGTGTTGCCGGCGTGCAGGTACATCCAGACGATCGCGACCAGCATGAGCAGCGAACCGAACATCGTGTACAGGAAGAACTTCAGCGTCGCGTAGACCTTGTCGCGCCCGCCCCAGATGCCGATGATCAGGTACATCGGGACAAGCATCACCTCCCAGAATACATAGAACGCGAGCAGGTCGACCGCCACCAGCGAGCCCAGCATGCCGGTCTCGAGCACGAGCAGCGCGATCGCAAACTCCTTCCACTTCTTGTCGATTGCCGACCACGCGCCGACGAAGACAAGCGGCGTCAGGAACACGGTGAGCAGCACGTACGGCAGGCTGAGGCCGTCGATGGCCAGGGTCCAGCGCGCGCCGATGCTCGGAATCCAGGAAGAATCGTCGGTCAGCTGCAGTCCGGCCCGCGCGGTGTCGGTCAGCGCCCACACGACCATGCCGAGCCCGAACGTAACGAGCGAACCGACCAGCGAGAGCGCCTTGTGCGCCCACTGCAGCGAGCCCGGGATCGTGACGCCGATCAGCGCAAAAAGCGTAGGCATCAGCACCAGTGCCGTCAGCAGCGGAAAGCCGTGCGACGGGTCCAGTTGCAGCCAAGCTTGAGTGAGCGCGGTGTCCATCTCGGCGACCCTTCCCTGCGTGCTCGGTTAGAGCGAGTACATCACCAGCACGGTCAGGCCCGCGACGATGCCGACCAGGTACACCTGCACCTCGCCGGTCTGCACGAACCGCACGAGGTACGACAGGCCCGACAAGGTCCAGCCCGGCAGCGACACCAGCATCGTGTCGATGACGACGCGATCCACCACCTGGAACAGCGCCATCGACACCGAACGCAGCGGCTTGATCAGGATCGCGTCGTACAGTTCGTCGACGTACCACTTGTTGAGCAGCGCCGCGTGCAGCCCGCGTGCCGACGCTGCGATGGCAGCCGCCTGCTTTGAAGGCCCGTCCTTGTAGAACGACCACGCGACGCCGGCACCGATCGCGAAGGCCGTCACCGACGCGCCCATCAGGCCGTACTCGAGCGCCGCCGACAGGTGGCCACCGACGAATTCATGGCCGCGCGCGAACACGGGGTCGAGCCAGTGCCAGAACCAGTTGAGCTTCCCGTGCGCAAAGGGCATTCCAAGCCACCCGCCCGCGATCGACAGCACCGCGAGGATTTGCAGGGCGAGTGCCATCGACAGCGGCGCGTCCTTGGCGTCATGGTAGGCGTGCGGGTCGCCGCGGAATTGCCCCCAGAACGTCAGGAAGTACAGCCGGAACATGTAGAACGCGGTCATCAGCGCGCCCAGCAGGCACAGCGCGAGCGCGACCTTGCGCCAAATGGCCAGCTTCTCGACCGAAGCGACGTAGGCCGCCTTCACTTGCTTGTGGCGGGCGTCGATCTTGGCGCTGTCGGCCTCGAACGGTGTGCCGGGCTTGTGCTCCCGAGCCAGCGCGCGCAAGGCTTGGTTCTTGAAGCTGGCGTCGTAGTAGGCGCTCAGCTTCTCCGTGTCCGGGTGGAAGCCGACCGTTTCGGCCAGAATCGCGTCCTTGCTGAAGAAACCGGCGAGCGGCGGCAAGCCTGCGATCGCGAGGCACGCGACGAGGAAGGTCCAGTGTGTGACCTTCATCTTCGCTTTCAGGCCGCCCATGTTGCGGATGTCTTGCTCGTGGTGCAGCCCGTAGATGACTGCGCCAGCGCCGAGAAACAGGCAGGCTTTGAAGAAAGCGTGCGTGAAGAGGTGGAAGATGCCCGCCGCAAAGGCGCCCGCGCCGACGGCGACGAACATGTAGCCGAGTTGGCTGACCGTCGAATAGGCCAGCACCTTCTTGATGTCGTTCTGCGCCAGGCCGATCGACGCCGCCACGACTGCCGTAAGTGCACCGACCACCATCACGACCGTCATCGCGGCCGGGCTGAGCGCGTACAGGAAGTTCATGCGCGCCACCATGTACACGCCCGCTGTCACCATCGTCGCGGCGTGGATGAGCGCCGACACCGGGGTCGGGCCCGCCATCGCGTCGGGCAGCCACACGTAGAGCGGAATCTGCGCGGATTTTCCGGCGGCACCGACGAAAAGCAGCAGACAAATCAATGTGATCGTCGCCGGATCGATCAGCACGCGGTGGGCATCGGAGAAGTGCGCGCGCAGCGAGTCGTAGTCCACCGAGCCGTTGGCGTACGCCAGCAGCAAGAAGATGGCGATCACGAAGCCGATGTCGCCGATGCGGTTGACGATGAAGGCCTTCTGGCCCGCGACGGCCTTGTCCATGTCCTTGAACCAGAAGCCGATCAGCAGGTACGAGCAGGCGCCGACGCCCTCCCAGCCGATGAACAGCATCGCGAGGTTCTTGCCAAGCACCAGCATCAGCATCGAGAACACGAAAAGATTCAGATAGCTGAAGTAGCGCGCGTAGCCCTTGTCGTCCTCCATGTACGCGGTCGAGTACAGGTGGACCAGGAAGCCGACGCCGGCGACGACCAGGCACATCACGGCGCTGAGCGGATCAAACAGAAAGGCGATGTCGAACGTGTAGCTGCCTGCCGCGATCCACCGGTACAGCTCGAAACGCAGGGCGGCATCGGGATTCGTCAGCGTGAGAGCGCGCAACTGCACGAACGCGAGCACGGCCATAAAAAACGGCGCCAGCACCGCGGTGTTCGCGATTACGTGGACGGTGCCACGCGACAGGTGCTTGCCGAACAGGCCGGTCACGATCCCGCCGAGCAGCGGCAGGGCCACGATCACCGGCAGTAGCGCGGCGGCGTTGTAGTCGAAGGTCAGGTCGGCGAGCGACACGGGCGGTACTCCCCGGGGCACGATGCGGGCCGCGATCGGCAGGGCAGGGCAGTCGCCCGTCCCCGCCACGCGGCGGTCAGCGTTTCAGCAGGCGCAGGTCGTCCACGAAGACGGTGCGCTTCAAGCGGAACACGGCCAGCACCATCGCCAGGCCGACCGCAGCTTCGGCGGCGGCGACGGCGATGACGAAGAACGCGAACACGTGGCCGTCCGTCCAGCCACGGTAGCGCGCAAACGCCAGCAGCGTCAGGTTGACCGCGTTGAGCATCAGTTCGATCGACATCAGCAGCACGAGCACGTTGCGGCGCGTCAGCACGCCGGCCAGCCCGATGCCGAACAGCATCGCGGCAAGCAGCAGGAAGTGGCCGAGAGGGATGACGGTCATCGCGGGTCCTGCGCAGCGCTAGTGGTGCGCGCCGTGGCTGGCGGGCGGGTCGGCGTCGGCGCCGTGGGGCAGCACCGTCCCCGCCGGCACGTTGCGGTGCAGGTGCGTGCGGGCCGGCGACGGTTCGGGCGCGTCCACATAGTCGAGCTTCTTCTTGGCGAGCACGACCGCGCCGACCGCCGCGACGAGCAGCAGCACCGACGCCAGTTCAAAAGCGACGAGGTTCGTCGTGTACATCATCCGGCCAACGTCGCGCACCGAGCCGAGGGGCGTGTTCATCGGGTCTGCGAGGTTGATGGGCTGTTCGCCGCCGGTCGCCAGCGTGATCACGGTGGCGAGCTTGCCGAACACGAACAGCCCGAGCACGCCGCCCGCAACCTTCCACCACGCGAAGCGAGGCTCGCGCATGTCCGCGGGCGTCAGGTTCAGCAACATGATGACGAATGTGAAAAGCACCATGATAGCGCCGGCATACACGATGATTTGTAGCGCCGTCAGCAGGTGCGCCGACAACTGCGCGTACAGGCCCGCCAGGCAGAAGAACGCGGCGATCAGCGCGATGGCCGAGTGGATCGGGTTGCGGCCCGTCGACGGCAGCAGCATGACGGCCGCCGCAACCAGCGTGCCGGTCGCCAGCACGTAGAACAAGATCAGTTCTGGTGGGGGCATGGGCCGCCTCGCATCACATCGACGCCACTTCGCATCCCAATGCCGCCACTTCGCATCCCAATGCCGCCACTTCGCATCCCAATGCCGCCACTTCGCATCACATCGACGCCGTCATGCGGGCGCGCATGGCAGACTCGAGCTGCGGTCGGAATTTCTGCGCAATCGACCGGATCGGCCACGCCGCCGCCTCGCCGTGCGCGCATATCGTGTTGCCGTCGATCTGGTTGCACGCCGATACCAGCAGGTCGATGTCGCCGGCCGCTGCCAAGCCCGCGCCCATGCGCTTCGCGATCGCGTACAGCCAACCCGTGCCCTGGCGACACGGCGTGCATTGGCCGCAGGATTCGTGCTTGTAGAAGTGGGCGACGCGCGTCAGCACCTCGACCATGTTCGTGCCGTCGTGCATGACGACGATGCCTGCCGTGCCGAACATCGAGCCGATGGTCTTGAGCGCGTCGAAGTCCAGCGCGACGTCGATCTCGTCCTTGGTCAGGAACGGACACGAAGAGCCACCGGGAATCACGCAAAGCAGTTCGCGGTCGTCGAGGATGCCGCCGGCAAGTTCGTAGATGGCGGCGCGCATCGTCGTGCCCATCTTCACTTCGTAGAGGCCCGGGCGCTTGACGTGGCCCGACACGCCGACGAGCTTCGTGCCGCCGTTCTTGGGCGAACCGAGCGCGTTGAAGGCGTCGGCGCCGTCATTCACGATGACCGGCACGCACGCCATCGTCTCGACGTTGTTGACGATGGTCGGCATGCCGAATAGGCCGATGTTGGCGGGGAAGGGCGGCTTGAGCCGCGGCCAGCCCGGCTTGCCCTCGATAGACTCCAGCATCGCGGTCTCTTCGCCACAGATGTAGGCACCCGCGCCGGGGTGCACGTACACGTCGAGGTCGAAGCCAGAGCCTTGGATGTTCTTGCCGAGCCAGCCGGCCTGGTAGAGCTCTGCAATCGCGCGCTCGCACACGTCGATGGCGCGCCAGAACTCGCCGCGCACGTAGACGTAGCAGGCGTGGGCCCCAATGACCCACGACGTCAGGAGGATGCCCTCGAGCATCTGGAACGGGTCTTCTTCCAAGAAATAGCGGTCCTTGAACGTGCCCGGCTCGCCTTCGTCTGCGTTGATCGCCAGATAGCGGGGCCGGCCGTCCTTGGGCAGGAAGCCCCACTTCACGCCTGCGGGAAAGCCCGCGCCGCCGCGCCCGCGCAGGTTCGCCGCGCGCACCTCGGTGTGGACCTTGTCGCGGCCCATCTCGACCGCTTTCTTCCAAGCGCCGAAGCCGCCGCGTGCGAGGTAGTTGGCGAGTTGGGTGTAGTCCTTGCCCTCGTGGTCGCGCAACAGCACGCGCGTCTCGAGCGGGTGGGGCACGGTCACGGCGTGCGGGCTACCCATGGGGACCTGCCGTGGGCGCCGTGTGCCCGGAGGATGGCAGAGGAGTCGGGGCAGCGGCCAGAGCCGGAGCGTGCGCGCGAGCGTCTGCCTTCAGGTCCTGCAGCATCTGGCGCATCTGGTCGGTCGACACGTTGAAGTGGTCCTTCTTGCCGATCTGCAGGGCCGGCGCCATCCCGCAGGCGGCGAGGCACTCGACCGCGCTCAGGGTGAACAAACCGTCCGAAGTCGTCTCGCCGGGCCCGATGCCGAGCTCCTGCCGCGCCACGTCCATCAGGCCATCGCAACCGCGCAGGTAGCACGACACGTTCGTGCAGACCTGCACGTGCCAGCGGCCGAGCGGCTGCTTCTTGAGCATCGTGTAGAACATCGCCGTCGACAGCACGGCCGTCAGCGGCACGTCGAGTTCGCGCGCGACGAGTTCCATCACTTCGGGCTTGAGCCAGCCGAATTCGTCCTGCGCGACGTACAGCGCCGGAATCAGGGCGGCCTGTTTGCGGTCCTGCGGGTAACGCGCCAGCAGGCCGGCGATGCGGGCCTTGGCGTCCGCGGAAAACGCGAGCGGTGCTGCGGAGGTGGCGGAAGGTTCGCTCATGAAATCCTTGGCGCGCTGCCTGCCGTCCACCGACGCCGGCCGCGGCGGTAGGTAGCGCGCGGCGGCGGGGGTGTCAAGGTCCGCCAGACGCGCGCAACACGGTCAGGAATTTGCCCACGCACGCACTCACTCCTACGCTCGCCGCAGCCGCGCCCGGCTCCGTGGTGCGGACTCGCATAAGGAGGACTCCATGAGCGCGATGCGTGGCTTCATCCTGGCCGCCGGTCTCGGCACGCGTCTCAAGCCGTGGACCGAGCGCACACCCAAGCCGCTGGTTCCCGTCGGCGGCGAGCCGCTGGTGGAGCGCGCGTTGCGGCAGTTCGCCGCGGCAGGCGTGCGCGAAGTCGGCGTGAACCTGCACCACCTCGGCGAGCAAATTGCCGATCAGGTCGGCGATGGGGCCCGCTGCGGCGTGCGCGTGACGTGGTTCGACGAGCGCCCCCACATTCTCGGCACGGGCGGCGGGCTCAAGAACGCCGAGGGCTTCCTGCGCGCGAGTCCAAGCGGCGCATTCCTGCTGGCCAATGCCGACGTGTGGCACGACTTCGACCTCGGCGATGTCGTCCGCGCCCACCGGCCCCAGGCGCTCGCGACGATGGTCGTCCACCGCCTCGACCGGCGGCCCGAACTACACAACGTGTGGGTGCAAGCGAGTCCGGCGGGGGGCACCACGGGGCCGCTCGCGCTGCACGACCCGCTGCTGCCCGTGGTCGGCGCGAGCCACGTGCAAACGGGCCGCATTCGCAGCATCGCAGGGGCCCCCGTCGCGCCCGGGGCCGCCGATGTGCCGACCATCTACACCGGGGTCGCAGTCTACGGCGTTGAACTGCTCGATTGGCTGCCGATGCCGACGCGCCAGTCGGGCCTCGTCAGCCACGCTCTGGTGCCGGCGATGGCGATCGGTCGCGAGGTGCGCTTCTTCGAACCGCGCGGCCACTGGTTCGACTGCGGCACGCCGGCGGAGGTCCTGCGCGCGAGTGCCCATGCGCTGCGGGCGCGCGAGTCAGCAGCATTGTCGCCGGCCCTGGCGCAGCCCGCGCGCCTGACAAGGTCGACCGCTCGGCAGTCATGATGGGTGCAAGAACCTAGCGACCGCCTTCGGGTCGCCGTGAGTCGGCTTCAGCCGCGAACCCGGCGCACCAACCAGTTACTTGAGCGCGAACAGGACCTCGGTCGTCCCGATCTGGATCTTGTCGCCGTCCTTCAAGAACACCTTGTGGATTTTCTGGCCGTTGACCAGCACGCCGTTCGTCGAGTTCATGTCCGCGACTTCATATCGCATCTGGTCGATCTTGATGGCCGCGTGCCGCCGCGACACCGAGGCGTCTTCGATGATGATCGTGTTGCCCTTCATCGAGCCGATCGTGGTCACGTCGTCGATCAACGGGAACGTGTTGCCCGCGATTGGCCCCTGAAGAACGATCAACTTGCCGCGATTCGGCCCGTCGTACTGCTGGCGCTGGCCACCGCCGCTGCCGCCTTCCGCCGGAGCATCGCCCTTGCGGCGCGCCACCATCACGATGACGTAGATGAGCAGGCCGACGCCGAGGATGCCGCCGAGCACGATGCCGACGATCTTGAAGATCTTGCCCCAGTTGATGCTGGGCGAGGGCAACCGCACGTCGTTGTAGATGGCCTCGCCGACCGCGCCGTCCTTGAGCTTGACCTTCATGCCGATGACGTAGTTCGCCTCGTCCTTGCCCTTGATCGGCTCGCCCCAGTCCGGCACTTCAGCCAGCTTCGCCTTGATGACGTATTGCTTCTTGATGCGCGACGCCATCGTGTCCCACACCGCAGGAATCGTGGCAAAATCCTTGTAATCGATGCGCACATACGTGCCGCCGGTCTGGTTGGCCAGGCCTTGCAGCAGCGGCAAGAACTTCGGGTCGTCTGCTGAGAAGCCGATCGTGTGGACGCGAATCTTGTATTCGTCCATCGTCTCCAGGAACGACTTGAGTTTCGCTTGGATCTTGCCGATGTCGGTACTCGGGTCCTTGCCGTCCGACATGACGACCACGAAGCGGCGGCGGGCCGAACCGAGCTTGTCGAGGCTCTCCTGCAGGTACGTCATCGATTTCTTGAAGGCGAGCGTGAAGTTGGGAATGCGCGCTCCCTCCTTCTTGCCCGACCCGCCGATCGTCTCCGGACCATCCTCGCGCGCCGGCACCGTGTCGTTCTGCACGGTCTCCTTGGCTTGCGTGAAGTTCGACGCGAACGGGTAGATGATCTCGGGCGCAGTGTCTTCGCGGTAGCGGATCACGGCCACCTTGTCGTTGCCCGACAGGTGACCGATGAAGTTGGCAACGCCCTCTTTCTCGGCCGCGTAGGTCGAGATGCTCTCCGACTCGCCCTGCATCTGGTAGCTGGCCGAAGCGTTCATCAGCACGACGACGGCAATCGGCTCGCCCGCTTTCTCCGCCGACTGGATTTGCAGGTCCGCAATCTTCAGCGGCTGGTTCGACGCCAGCAGTTCGACCGCGTCGGCCGTGACACCGTCCTCCGGCGAGCCTTTCGCGTCCAAGATGTCGACGTGCAAGGTGAGCAGCATCTCCTTGGCGTCGTACTCGACGTGCTCCAAGAAGATGCGGTTCTCGTTCTCCGCCGTGGTCTGCAGCGGCACCAACCCCGCGGCGAGCGCAACGAGCAAGGGAGCAGCCCGGCGCACGCGGGGCGGCAGGGCAAAGCGGCGGGCGCGGGTCATCGGCAGGCCTCCGTCGGGCCGCAGGAGCGGCGCGGGCTGGGTTCGGTGCGGCGCGGGCTGGGTTCGGTGCGGCGCGGGCTGGGTTCGGTGCGGTACGGGCTCATTCGAGCGCCTTGAACTTGAGCTCCGTGCGGCCCAGGCGAATCTTGTCGTTGTCGATCATGTCGGTCTTCGTGATCCGGCGATCGTTCATGTAGGTCCCGTTTGTCGAGTCGAGATCGACCAGCGTGAAGCTCCCGTTCTCGAAGCGGATCACGGTGTGCTTCGAACTCAGGTAGGGGTCCGTCAGCACCACGTCGCAGTCCGCCGCCGTGCCCATCGTGTTCTTGCCATCGACGAGGCGAAAGTCGCGGCCGCGCAGTTCCCCATTCAGCACGACGACCCACCCGACCACGGGCTTGAAGGTGCCCATGTTGATCTGGCTGATGTCGATTGCGACCGTCTTCTCCGGCTCGGAGAATGCGTCGTTGCCGCCACCGCCACCGCCACGGCCGGATTCCGGCTCGGCCTTCTTCTTGCTGAACCATCCCATGCCGCCCTCCTTTTCTTCTTTCTTATCCTCTTTCTTGCCGCCCTTGCCCTTGAGCGCGCTCGCCGCCGCCTTGCCGGGTGCGTCGATGGCCTTGTTGACCTGCTTGGCGGCCGCGCCCTTGGCCTTGGTCAGGACGCCCATCTGCTTGGCCTTGACCTTGTTGACGGCACCGTCGACGCGGCCCTGGCCCAGCTGTTTGAAAAAGTCCCAGACCATGCGCGCCTCCTTTCCCGCCGCAGCAGGCTGCCCTCGCTACGAGCGCTTCGTCGGCTGGAACGCCCACATCTTGAACACGTTGATGTCGCGCCCCGCAGTCACCGGCTTCATCTTGAGTCGCAATGTCACCTCGCGCACGTGCTCGGCGGGCACCACGTACACCCAGTTGCGCCAGCGGAACTTGCGGTCCGACCCCGCACACACGCAGTTCGCCAGCCGCCGGTCGTTCGCCTCGACCTCCGACTCCCAGTCGCCGTAGACGTAGTCCATGCGCCAGACCACGTAGACATCCTTGCCCGGCTCGACGTTCTTGATCTCGTACTCCAACTGGCCGCCCTCGAAGGCCATCCCCGCGTCTTCGACGATGACGCCGTCGGGGTACTTGAGCTTCTGCCGCGTGCGGTACTTGTCGCGCTCGCCGGTCACCTTCCAGTTGTGCGACTTTTCGCTGTCGGGCTCGCAGGGGTCGATCATGTCGATGATCGTCATGTCCTGCCCTTCGATGTTCATGTGGTCCTGGAACGGGGCCGAGCGCACCTTGATGTTCTCGATGACCGCGTTCGTGTCCGTCGACGAGGCCTCGATCTTCTTGGCCGGCTTGATGTTCTTCTGGAACATCGTGTCCATGAACTTCTGGCACTCGTTCTGGTACCCGAGCAGGCTCTTGAAGAAGTCGAGCCCGAACTGCCGCTCCTCGTATTTCTGCAGCGCGATCTCGATGTGCTTTTTGTAGTTCGAGAAGTCGCGCTGGCTCGACACCGCTGGCACGTTCGCCTCGATCTCGATCACGAGCGCCCACTGCAGCTGCAGGATGATGAGGTACAGGCTGAACACGTTGCGCAAATCGACCAGTTGCGCGTGGATCAACATCTCCAGCGTGATGAACGCGTGCAGCACGTCGGCCGCAGGCAGGATGCGCAGCGTGTGGTACAGGTAGGTGTAGATCGCCTTCGAGCGGCGGATCATCTCCATGAGCTCCCACATCGTCTGCGGGTTCATGAACGAGCCGACGATGCCGGCAACCGGCACGAAGCGCAGGTCGATCTCGTTCGCAGCCGGATTGAACGCGTCCTTGGCGTCGATGATGCGCTTGACATCCTTGGTCAGTGCGACGCGGGCGAGCTCGATCTCGGCGTGTACGTCAGGCTCGGTGACGGTCCACTCGACCTTGGCCGACTCCGTCACGCGGCGGTGGCCCTTGAAGTCGAGGTTCTCCTTGTAGCTGATGAAGTCGCTGAACTCCTCGATGTAGCGCCCCACGAGGTAGACGGTCGCTGGCAGCTTGAAATCGTTTGGATTCAGTTGCTTGATCTCGGGCTCCCACAGGAAGATGTCGTTGCCCTGGCCGTCAACCGCATAGCCCGACTGCACCTCGACCGCGAGTTCGCCACGGCCGCGCCCCGTCACCCGGAACCCGCCGAGCGCGTGCGGCACGAGGCCGGGGCCGTGCATCATCCGGTTGTGCAGCTTGTGCTTCTCGGTGTGGTAGCGCTCGCCGTCGTTCCAATCGCCTTCCGTCGTGCGGAAGCCGCGGAAAAAGTTCAGCCGCTTGTAGTTGCGCTGGGTGATTTCGGCCATGGCTGCGGGTTCTCCGGGGCGTCGGGAAGCGAGGCGCGGTGGGTTCCGGTCGGGTCGGTCGGTACCAGGGCAAGCGACGGATCGCCTACTCCGGCATCGCATCCTCGCCGATCGTCATGAAGGGCTGGTAGTCGTCGCTCAAGGCCGCTTGCTTGAACGTCAGGAAATACATGGTGTGCGCCGGTTTTTCGGCTTGGATGATGCGGTGAATGCGCACGATCTGATCGTCCGGCAGCGACGTCGGCGCCAGCGGCAACTCGACCACGAAGCAATGTGCATGGTTCAAGGGCGGCAGGATCGTCGAAGTCACGCCGATCTCGCTCGAGACGCCCACGCGAAACGGCTCGAACGGCCACTGGTTTTCGAGAATGTCGGGGCGCACGCCGGTGTACATCTCCAACAGCGCGTGCAGCGCCGCCTTCGTGCCACGGATGCTGTAGAGCATCGGCGCGTGCCGCAGCCAACGCCGCTGCTTTTCCTCGGACCAATCGGCTTCCAACTGCAGCGCGATCCAACTGCCCAGCCAGGTCAGGAACTCGGGCGGCGTGTCGAGAGGCTGGAACAACTCCGGGATGCGATCGATGCGCTCGGCGATCCGATCATGGAGCTGCTGGAAAATACACAGGTATTCGTGTGCGAGGTGGTTCGCGCCGTCCGATGTGTTCTGGTACAGCTGCGGCAGGAAGCGCACCCAACTCTGGCGCGCGACACTGAGTTCAATCGAGACCGTCGAATCGATCAACTGGCCGCGGATCGGCACCTGCTGCACGACCGTGAAGTCGGCCGCATAGGCCTCGACGTAGCGCGGTGTCGGGCGCGCAAAGCCCGCCTGGTCGATGACGATGCACGCGTCTTTCCATGGCATGCCCGTCAGCTCGGGAACGATGAGCTTCTTGGCTCGCCGTTCTCCTGGCCGCGAAGGCCCCCCGGCGCCGGGTCGCGCTGGCATGGCGTGGCGGTCGGTCATGACACTCCCGAAACCGGAAAGGCGTTATACAATGCGCTCATGGGCCTTCTCGACAACTTCCACCCGCACCACGTGCACGAGTTCGCCGGCCGTCACCTTGAACTTATCGACTTCAAGCTTCGTCGTCTCGTCGATGAGCCGCACGCGGTCCACGAAATCAACGCCCTGCACGTCTTCGACGACGTGGTAGAGGTCCACGCGGTACACCGGGCGACCGAACGGCCACCCCTTGCCGTCGCGCCCGCCCTTGAGCGGGTGCAGGAAGGTGCGCACGCGCCGCTCGATGTCGCGCTTGACCCGGTCGGCCGCCGCCGTCTGCATCACGATGATTTCGACCTGCACCGACAGTTCGCGGTACGTCGGCCGCTGCACGTTGATCAGGCACGACAGCAGCTTGCGGTCGGCGAGGTGGTTGCGGACCTTGCGCAGCAGTTCCGTCGCCGGGATCGGCTTGTCGAAGAAATCGGGATGGCTTTCCGCGACCTTGGGCACGATGACCACCGTCACCTCGCCCTCGCGATCGTGCGTCGGCAGGGCACACACGCGCGCCACCGAGTTCGAAGCCTCGATCGCCAACCACTCGAAGTCTTCCGCCGTCACCGCGCGGCCCTTGGCCTTGAGCATGTGCGGTCCGCGGCGCTTGGCCTCCTCGACGGTCTCCAGGTTGCAGCCGCCAGCCGCCGCGTAGATGTTGCGCACCGACTCGACGTAGGGCACCGACTGCAAAAGCACCGTGACGTTGTCGGGCGGCACGTTGCCTTCTTCACCGCCGCCGACCTGATAGCGCCGGCACACGACGTTGCGGTCGCTCTTCGGCGGCACCATGCCGCGCACGCCGTCGCCGAAGCGGATTTCCGACGTCACCACGTCCTTGACGTAATGGCGCGACGCCGGCTTCGACTCGTACAGGCTCTCGACTTCCTTCCACCGCACGAGCACGCCCTCGTTTTCGGCGTCGTCGATGAGGAATTCCTTGTCGCCGAACGCCGCCGCCAGTTCTTCCTGGTCGGGCGTCGGCGGCCGCTCGCGTTCGCGTACCCACAGCTCCTGGCCGGGCAGCACCGGGCCGCGCGGAAAGCGGTACGACTGGTTCGGCACGCCCTTCGACGACCCAAGGATCGTTTCGCCGTAGGTCGTCACGTTCGACGCGTACACGCAATTGACGAAGATGTTGCGCAGCATCGGCGGCTCGTCGTAGCCACCAAACTCCAGGCGCGCGCGCAGCCAGTGCAGGTTCTCGCCGTAGCGCTTGTTGCTGCGATGGTCCTTCGGGCCAACGAACTCGATGAAGCCCGACTGGGTAAAGCCGAACGAATGGTCGCGCACGATGAGCCCGGTCCAATCCTTGCCGTTCCAGTACTCCCAGTTGATGATCTGGTCAGCGTGTACCTGGGCGAGTTGCTTCGAGGTCTGCCCGGCGAGGGCCTTGAGCCGGCGCCCGGGACCATCGGAATCGGCCAACTCGAAGTAGAGCTGCGTGCGCTCGTTCGGGAATGGATCCTTGAAGCCCAGGTACAGCGTCGGGCTCTCCTCGCTGATCGGCAAGAAGGGCTGCCACGGCTTCATTTCCTCGCTGGCCATCTGCGAGTAGTCCGTGTGGACGAAGTCGTTGTAGGCGATCACCTTCTCGAACGGGTGCTCCTGCTCGACGAAGCGCAGGCTGATGGCCTTGAGCGTCGGCGGCCGCAGCGGGCGCGTGTCCTTCCACACCCACTTGTCGTTCTCGAGTTCATACGTGCCCGCGACGCCGTAGTCGCCGCGCTCGATGCGGGCGCGCACCCAGAAGGCTTCCTTGCCGTTGACGTCCGACGCCTTGAAGTCCTTGGGGCGCTTGAAGCCGATCGGCCCGCTCGACGTCAGGCAGTTCGTCTCGTCCTTGAACTCCAGGCCCGGGTCCTCCTCGTCGTAGTCGCCAAAGCCCTTGCGGCCGATGAGCTTCCAGCGCTTGCCGTTCCAGTACTCCCAGCACACCACCAGTTCGGGGCTGGCCTGCGGGGCCGGCACGACGCTCGGGTCGGCAAGTTCGAGGTCGATGCGGATGTCGGCGTCGGGGTGGCCGAGCACGGTGTCGCAGCACAGGTAGAAGCCCGAGTCGAGTTGCGGGTCCTTGCCGAACGGCTGGAAGTTCCGGTCGAGGTCGAGCTTGAGGTAGAGCGTGCCCTCGATGTTCGCGAACATCTGCTCGGGGCGCTCGCCCTCGCCGACCAGTTCGAGGCGCATCTTGATCAGGTCGCACAGCGTCTCGTCGAGCTTCTGCGGCACCTCGGCCAGCCGGCCGCGCAGGAACAGGCCCGTGTTCTCGTTGAACGTCACTTCCTTGAGGTCGGCCGGCCCGAGCAGCGCGATCTGGTCCTTTTCGGTCTCCAGCGCCGGGCTCGCCAGTTCGCGCCAGCGCTCGCCGTCGAAGTACTCCCACTCCAGCATCCGACACAGCGCATTGGGCACGTCGGCCGTCGATGTCGTGCGGATCGTCAGCACGGACGACTCGTTGAAGGCCGCAAGCCGCTTGTCGCCGAGGTACAGGAAGCGCTCGACGCCGCGCACGCCCGCCCACAGCGGAATCCCCTCACGGCGGCGCCCAAGCATTCCGGTGTTGTCGCTGAACGTGTCGTGGTGCTGCGACATGCACTTGGCGAGGTCGGCGTTCGTGACAACCAGATCGGTCTCGGTCTCGAACGTGACGTACAGGCCGTCGGGTCCCGGCTTCGTGCCCACGCGCGTACCCGGCGGCACGGTCACCATGTCGGCCTTGGGATTGATGACGAACCGCAGCACCGTACGCGCGGGCTGGGGCGGCGTCAGGCCGATGCCCATCAGTTCCAAGAACGCGAGGAAATTCTTCTCCGGCACGCGGTTCAGCCGGTACAGCGTCATCTCGGTCATCCACGCGAACAGCTCGATGAGCGTGACGCCGGGGTCCGATCGGTTGTGGTTCGTCCACTCCGGGCAGTACTGCGGAATGAGCCGGATGGCCTCCTGGACGATGTCCTCGAAGGTGCGGTCGTCGAGATTCGGGCTCGGAATCATAGGTCTTGCTCACGCCGCAGGTAGAATGGATAGACGAAATTCTGGTCCGTGTTCGTCGAGCGAATCTTGTAGTTCACTTCGACCATCATGACGGATTCGCGCTTGGGGTCGGGCTGCGCGATCACCTGAATGTCGGTAATGCGCGGCTCCCACTTGTGCAAGGCCTCGCGCACGTAGAATGCGACCATGCCGCACGTCGTGGCACTGTTCGGATGGAACACGAAGTCGTGGATGCGGCATCCGAATGTCGGCCGCATCACGCGCTCGCCGACCGCGGTGCCGATGATGCACTGCACGCCTTCTTGGATGTTGTCGGCGCCCTCGGACATGGCGAGCCCGCCGACCGGATTGGTCTGCAGCGGGAACTTTACGCCTCGTCCGAGGAAACTCTTGACCATCGACGTCCTTCTGGCTCTGCCCGCGGGCTACCCCAGCATCCCCTTGAAAAACAACCCGCACTGCGGGCAGCGCACCTTGACCTGGCCGGCGTCCTCCTCGCAATCGAGGTCCGCACGCTCGCAGACCGGGCAGCGGTGCCCGTCCGTTCGCCCCGCCGCCACCATCGTGAGCGTCGGCTCAAGCATCATGAAGAGCTCCTCCTGATCGTAGTCCGAGGGCCGCATGACGTTGCTCGTGCCGCTCGCATCCTCGCGCGAGTGGCCGATCCTAGCGATCGAACCGGGACTGTCAACGGACCGAGGCCGCCGCGCCCTGCGAGCGCCCCTGCCGGTGCGGCGAGAGGTGTGCCGCTTGGTCAGCGGTCGTGTGTGGGGTTGCAGGGTTGCGACGATCGGGCGCTCAGACAGCGCGCGCGCCGGACGAACTACGCGCCCTTTGAATTGCGCGAGAACGCGATCGTCGTGCGGTACCCTTCATCGGGCCGGTAGGTGTGCGTCGCGGCCGTGATCAGGTACTTGCCGCTATACGCCTTGCCAAAACCGGTGAATTCGATCGTCTCGCCCGGCAACAGCTTCGGGTTGCCCTTGACCACCGCCTCACCGGTCAGGAAGTCCATGGAGAACTGGTCGAACAGCGACTGCGCCAACGCCTTTGCCTCAGCCTGCGAACTGACTGGCTGGTCCATCACCACGTACTTGCGCCCCGTCGAACCGGACTTGTACAGCGCGGTGCCCGCGACTTCCCAGCCCTTGGTGCCATCGAACATGTACGTCGACGACGTCACCTTGGCGACGATGTTCTTCTTCTTGACAGGGTCCCAGCCCCGGACCTCGACCGCAGCGTACTGCTGCACGGTCGACAGGCGGAACTGGGTGTGCAGGATCAGGCTGTCCTCGCCGGCCGTAGCGTCGGCCCGGTCGCGCGCCAGCGACATGACGGGGCCCTTGGACGGGTCCACTTTGCTGAACTTGACCTGGGCGGCCTGGTCCGGGTCCGCCTTGAACTCCAGGTTGGCGCCCAGGGCCCGCAAGAACTCGAAGTCTGACATGTTCAGCTGCGGCACGTACTCCAGCTTGAGGTCCGTCGAGCCGACCTCGCCCATCGACAGCGAGTCGCTCTTGCCACCCACGTGTGCCTTCGAGTCGTTGATCACGTCAGACGCCGGCGTCGTCGGCACCACGTCCGGCTTGAGCCCTTCGCCCCACGTCTTGCTGCGCTGGCCGCGCGTCAGGCGGTGCAGCTTGTGGTAGCCCGAAATCGTGGTGCGGTAGCCCTCCTCGACGTCGAAGCTCGGCTCGATGTAGCAGATTTCGCCCTTGCACAGCACGCCGCTCTCAGCCAACCCGAGTTGGATTTCGACCTCGGTGCCGGCCTCGAACGCATCGAGCAGGTTCGGCTTCTCAAGCTTCATCATGTCGTATTCGACGGAGAACATGTCGGGATTGTCGAGGCGCAGATCGACCGTCACCGAGAGAATCCCCGGACCGCCGCGGGTCTCTAGCTTCTCGCCGCTGTCGGTGGCGATCGCGGTGTTGCCCTTGATCTTGACCGTCACTTCTGGACTCTGCTTGTCGCCCGGCATTGGAGGCTCCCTGTCCGGCGAAAGCGCCGTCGCATTTTTTTCTCTCGCCACTGACTCTCTTCTCTCGCCACTGACTGTTTTCGCCGGCCACTGACTGTTTTCGCCGGCCACTGAGTCTTTTCGCCGGCCACTGAGTCTTTTCGCCGGCCACTGAGTCTTTTCGCGCGCAACGGGCACGGACCGCAGCAGCATTCGTTCTCTACGGCAACCGTCCCTCGCTCCGTCAAACGGTCCT
>SHZF01000067.1 GCA_009692425.1 Myxococcales bacterium
CGAGCGCGGCGGGCGACAACTGGTATCTCGAAGCGACCCACACGACCGGCCTCATCGCTGCGATGGGCGACAACGGCACCGGACTGACCGGCTTGCTTTGGGACTCCCGCGTCCTCTACCACCAGGTCTGGGGCGAATGGGACGCCATCACCGCCATTGCCCGACCCCGCTCGCGTGAAGCCACCGACTCTGCTAGCCTACCCGGCCGCGCACGCCATGAATGGGCCGTGCCCCCGAGGTCGCGCCATGCCCAGTCGCTCCGTTCGCCGCCGCCGGTTCCTGCCCTGGCTCGCGCTCGGCCTCGCGCTCGGCAGTGTTGCGACTGCCTGCAGTGATGACCCCGCGCCGACCTCTTCGACCTCGAACCTCACATTCGCGCTTGGGCTCAAGCCGGGCCAGGTCGATACGCTGACGTCGGTCGAGACAACGATCGACCCCGCCAAGATCGCGGCCGGCGGCGAAGCGACCGTGACGTGCACGGGCCAGCCCGGCAACATCTTGATCCCGAAGCCGACTTATGCCGTGAAGGCCGCATTTGCGACCAAGGCCAACCCCGACATCAAGCCCAACGGCGCCAAGCTCACGGTGCGCACCGTCGGCAACTTCGAAGTGGCGTGCACCGTCGGCACCAAGCTCAGCGATGCCACGCCGGCGCTGCTGAACGTGACGGCGGGCCCCGCGGCTTCGCTCTCCGCCAAGGTCACGCCCGCCCAGATCGCGGCCGGCGACGTGGCCAGCGTGACGTGTGCGGGCCAAGACGCGTTCGGCAACGACGTCGGCGCGATCGCCGGTTGGACGGTCACGCTCGCGCCGCCCGAGCACGGCGAAGCGAAGGATCTGACCATCGAGGGCCGCAAGGTTGGGAAAGCCGACGTCAAGTGCAGCCGCGCCGATGCCCCCGATGCCCCTTCGACCGCTGCGACGCTGACCGTCGTGCCCGGCAAGCCCGCCAGGACGTTGGCCTCGGTCGCGCCCGCCAGCATTCAGGCCGGCGAGGCTGGCGCCGATGTCGCCTGCACGGCCGAGGATGCGCACGGCAACGCCGTCGCTGTCGATCCGGCCAAGTTCACGGTCGACCCGCCCCCAGGGCTGACCCTGACCGGCAAGAAGCTGAGATCTGAAAAGACCGGCAAGTACGAGGTGAAGTGCGGGCTCGACGGCACGGCCGAGCAGAAGCCCGCAGCGCTCGAAGTCACGCCAGGCAAGCCCATCTCGATGACGCTCTACGCCAAGCCCAAGGCCCCGGTCTACAAGGAAGACGACACGGTGCAGATTTTTGGCCTCGGCAAGGACAAGTTCGGCAACGACGTGCCGGAGATGATTCTCGAAAAGCCGATCGCCGTCGGCCCGCCCGAAGGTGTCACCGTCAACGGCACCGGCGGCTCGTTCTCGTTCTCGTGGGACGGCAAGTACACGTTCGCCGGCAAGTCGAAAGACGTACCTGAACTCAAGGGCAGCATCACGTTGCTGTGCGACTCCAAGGGCCCGCTTGTCAACATCACCGCCCCCAAGCGCGGCGAGACGCGCCAGGGTGACGCCAAGGTCGTCATCAAGGGCACGCTGCTGGACGAGTGGAGCGCCATCAAGTCGTTCGCGATCAACGGCACGCCGATCAAGTGGGGCAAGGACGGGGCGTTCAGCCTCGACAACCAGTCCGTTCAGGGCATGAACCCGATCGTGTGGGAGGCCAAGGACGAGTGGGACAATGTGTCAACCGGCGTGCAGACGTACTACTACTCGACGAAGTGGTACCAGACCGACATCGCCAAGCCCACGGCCGGCGCGGTCAAGGACGGCATCGGCTTCTGGATGGCGCAGCAGACCATCGACGCCGGCCCGCCGCACAACCACCAGAAGCCCAAGGACCTCGCGAGCGTGTTCGAGATGGTGCTCGGCACGCTCGATTTTGGCAGCCTGTTGGGCGGCGGCGGCGGCGGCGTGCCCATCAACCAGGCCGGCGTCTTCCAAGGCACGCTTGCGCCGAAAGACATCAAGATGGGCGACAAGGCCAAGAACGGGGGCTACCCCGAAGTGTCGCTGCAGGTCGTGCAGAACGGCCTGCACATGGGCATAAAGATTTACAAATTTGCGATGACACTGGTCATCGACGGCAAGGCGGGCATTGCGCCAATCCAGATTCCGGTGACAGGCCAGGAGGTCTACGTCAAGGCCGAGATGGTGACCGTTGATACCGACGTGCAGATCACGATCGACCCCAAGACCGGCCAGCCGAAGTCCGAGGCCAAGAACACGAAGGTGACGCTCAAGGACTTGAAGGTCGAGCTCCCCGGCATCGCTGGCCAGCTGCTGAACTGGCTGACGAACGCGATCGTTGGGGTGCTGACGCCGCTCATCGAGGGCGTGATGCAGGACCAGATCCAGAAGCAGATTGGGTCGGTGCTCGGCGACACGCTCGGCAAGCTGGCGATCAACCAGGACCTGCCGCTCAAGCCGTTCATTGGCGAAGGCGCCGAGGTCAAGCTCAAGCTCAACTCGAAGATTGGCCAGATCAAGTTCGTGCCGCCGGCCTCGGGTTCACCGGGGATGCTGATTGGCCTGGATGGCTCCGTCACGAGCGAAAAGAAGGTCGATGTGACGACGCTGGGTTCGATCGGCCGCGCGAGTTGTCTGGGACCGACCGGCAAGGAAGTGTTCAACCCCGGGCTGAAGTTCGCGCTCGAGGTCGGCCTGCACGACGACTTCGCCAATGAATTACTGAACGCGGTATGGAATGGCGGCCTGATGACGCTGTCCATCAGCGAGAAGCAACTGGGCAGCGTCGACCTGGCCAAGTACGGGGTCAAGGACCTGTCGATCTCGACGCGCTTCCTGCTGCCGCCGATCCTGAACACCTGCGTCGACGTGGGCAAGGGCACGCTCAAGCTGCAGATCGGCGACCTCGAACTGCACGCCAAGCTCGATTTTGCCGGCACGCCCATCGACCTGTGGCTGTTCGCGATGATGCAGGCGACGGCGGAACTCAAGGCGGTGGACAACCCGAAGACCGGCCAGAAGGAACTGGGCTTTGCGCTGAAGAGCATCGACGTGGTCGAGCTCGAGATTGCGAAGATCAATGCGGAAGCCAAGGGCCTGAAAGACCTGTTCGTGACGATGATCAAGACCGTCATGCTGCCCAAGCTCGTCGAGTCGCTGGGCGCTGGGCTCGGCTCGTTCCCGCTGCCGGCCTTCGACCTCGGGGCGTTCGCGCCGTGTGACCCGAAGAACCCGGGCAAGACGTGCATCCCGGCGGGCACGGAGTTGGCCGTCGACATCCAGCAGATCGACAACAAGGACGGCTACACCTACCTGCGCGGCAAGGTAAAATAGCCGGCCGGGCGCGGGAACGAACGAGAACTGCGGTTGGCCGGGCGCGGTGATGAAGCGAACTTCACGGTTTTGCGTTGCACCTGCGCAGGGGACCGGCTACCTTGCTGCGCCGCTCTTTGCGGGGTGCTGCGTACGAAGTCGGGGACAGGGAGGCAGCGATGCGAGAGTTGACCCTTCGATTCGCCACTGCAGGCGCCACCGTGCTACTGGCGCTCGCGTGTGCGACGACGCCACCGTCGACGCAGAAGTTCGTGCCCAAGACCGACGCGGGCGCTTCGGGTGACGCGGTGTCAGGTACGGACTCGGTTGCCGGGGCAGACGGCGTGGCCGCTCCCGATGGCCCAGTCACCACACCCGTGGACGGTGCCACTGCGGCCGACGGCGCCAGCGAGCCCGTCACGGGTGCCGCCGGCCCGGACCTGGTGGTCGACGCGAACCGCGACGGCATCGTGAATGGAAGCGACCCCGCGGATCAGGACAACGAGATGACCCAGAACACGAAGTTCGGCGCCTCGTTCTTGCCCAACCTCGACGACGACGACGGCGACAAGGTCGAGGACGCTTACGACGAGGCGATCAACGGCATCGACGACGCGCTCGACCTCGCCCGCGTGGTCGCGCGCCCGTGGCCGACCGCACCCGATGGCACGAAGGCCACGCTGACGCTGGACGCCGAGGGCGCCAAGCACGTGCGTCTGTGGCTCAAGGACTCCAGCGGGCAGTACCTGCTGATCGGCGGCGCGTGGGGCGCGTGCGTGCCGGTCAATCACACATGCACAGGCGCGGCGACCTGCTGCAAGGCGTGGGACGATTGCAACCCGACGGCGTGCAGTTTCGAGCCGAAGTTCCCGCTGTCGACTGCGATGGTGCGCGACGGCCTCGAACTCGCCATCGAAGGCATCGGCTTCCGCATGACCGAGACGGGTTGGGACGGCACTGTGACGCTGACCTACGCGGTCGAAGGCGCGCCCGACAAGCAGGATTCCGTCAAGTTGAGCGTGTCGCCGTGGATGCTTTTCGGCAATACGTCGACCTTCGACAAGGTGCGCAGCGCCGGCTCCTACAAGGAGTTCGTCGCAGACTTGAGCGCCACCGTGTCCGCCTCGGGCGCGACGTACCTCACCTACAACAACTGGAACGATCACTGGACCCAAGACCTCTACCAGACCGGCTGGACGAGCGTGCCGGCCGCTGGCGGCAAGGTGCACGGCATGCGCTTCTTCAACGGCCGCTCTTGGGGGCGCCAGGGTGCGGACGGCAAGGCGACGCTGCAACTGGCGCCCTTGTTCTGGCTGCGCAACAACGTGCTCGGCAAGGACGCCGGCATCTTCGGGGCCTACCTCGTGCCGTGGAAGGGCAACTCGCTCGACAGCCACGGCAACCATGACCTGATTCCGCCGTACGTGAACGGCAAGGACTCGTACCCGATCGGGCGCATCCTGATCGGTGGTGACATTCCCAAGGGCCAAGAAGAAATCCTCCCGGAAACCAAGGCGTTCTACAACGCCCAGCGCGTGCAGGGTCCGTTCCTGCGCATTCACACTGCGTGGCTTGCCGTCGGGCACGTCGACGAAATCCTCAGCTACGTGCCGAGCGCGACCCCGCGCGGCTGGCGGTTGATGGTGGCCTCGGACGCCCTCGCCAAGCAGATGTACGAGAAGTGGCAGAAGGACGGCCACGGTGCGGTCGCGCAGTTCGTCGGCAAGCAGAACTACGACCCGAAGACCGACAAGAAGAAGGACGCCAAGGTCGCGATCGACGACGTGCTCAAGGACATTGACCTGATGCAGTGGTCGCAACAGGCGGGTGTCGAGACGAAGAAAGGCCTCGACGCCATCGTGGAGGCCATCGGGTTGAGCAAGGAGGAGATCATTGCGATCCCGACCCTGACCGAGGAGATCGGTGGCAAGGTGGCGTGGAATCCCGGCACGGTGAACTCGCTGGTCATAGCCGACCACATCTACCACCCGAACCCGTTCGGGCCGGAAATCGGCGGCAAGGACGCTTTCAAGAAGGACCTCGAAGACCGGCTCGGCACGGGGCTCAACCTGACGGGCAAGGCCGGCAAGGGCATGGGAGTGCATTTCGTCGATGACTGGAACGGCTATCACATCCTGCTCGGCGAAGTGCACTGCGGGACGAATCCCGAGGGTCCGCCGTCGGTGGAGAAGTGGTGGGAGGTGGTGCGATGAGCCAGGCGATCCCGTTCAATATGCCCAGCGTGAACCACTCGAAGGCGTGGGGCGCAGTCGCAGCCCTGGCGTTTGCCGGGCTCGGGCTGGCGGCCTCGGCGTCGGCAGCACCGGTCGCACCGGGGCCGGATGCTGCGGGATTCGGCGTGCAGGCTCGTCACGTCGAGCCGATCGCGCGCGCCCGCATGGTGGCCTGGATCGACGCATACCGGACCACGAACCCGGGTGCCTTTGCCGCGGTCGCTGCCGTCACCGGGTGTCGGCCCGAAACGTACCTGCAGTTGCGCAAGCCGGGGCCGAATTGTGCCAGCGAACTGCGCGCGCTCGGGCCGGGCGTGGTGCCGGCGTTGGTCGATGCGTTGGCGTTCCACGTGCCCCCCGACCGGGTCTGGAGTGCACCGGAGCGCAAGGCATGGGCCTTTGGTCTGCTGCTGGCGACGGGTACGGCCCGCGATGGGCGCGCGACGCCGGTGCTGGCCGCCGTGCTCGAACGCGGCGCCGACGACGCGGCGCTGCAACAGGCGGCGGCCGAGGCGTTGGGACGGATCGGTGGCGATACCGAACTGGAACTGCTGCTGCGCCATGCCCGCGCCGGTGCCAAGCTGGAGGCCGCAGCGCTCGCCGGGCTGGGCACGTGCGCGCGGGTCGAGGCGGTGCGCCACCTCGCACGCGCATTGGACGCCAAGCCGTCGACCGCCACTGCCGAGACCATCGCCGTCGCGCTCGGCAGCGTGGCGTCGGACTGGGCCTGGCAAGCGCGCGCCCGGGCCGAGCCTGCCCCTGCAGCGCACGGACTTGCAGTGGCCCGCGGCCTCGAGGTGCGCAGCGTCGCCTTGCTCGCCGCTGCCAAGGCCCTCCCGCAGTGGACGGGTGCCGTGCGCGACCGCCTCATCGACGTGCTGGCCATGGCCGCCCACCCCGACACGGGCAAGGTCGTCGTCCAGTTGAAGGGCCGCGGCGACCCGGAACTGAACGCCGCCCTCGATGCCTTCCTCCGGCGCTCCGCCCTGCCGTAGCATTCGGTTGTCGACTCGAGCCCAGCGGAACGCCCAATGCTGACCCGCCGCTATGTTGTCCGCTATGTTGTCCGCTATGTTGTCCGCTGTGTACGCCGCTGGTCGCCGGCTTCTGCGCTGGCCGCCGCGTGCCTCGTCGCCGGATGCACGGACGCGGCCCCGACCGCGCCGGTACACCCTGCGCCGCGCACCGTGGTCATCGCGTACGAGAAAGCCGTGCCCCCACTGCTGCCCGCCTACGAGACGGCGCTCGAGAAATCGTTCGGCTGGGGAGCCGACGCCAACGACGATTTCCGCTGGGCCAACAAGCCGTGGTTTGCGAATACGCAGCCGCCGCCCGCCGGCAAGTTCCGCCCGATGGCCGAGTGGGAGACGATGGCGCAGGTCTGGACGACCTACACCACGGGCATGCCTGCGAACAAACCGGTCCGGCGCATGTATGCGGAACAGACGATCCAGTTCGTGCGCTTCTCGAAGCCGCAGGTCCAAGCCTTCGTGATTGTGGGGTCCGACGCGGCCAAGCAGGACTTCGTCAAGGCACTCGGCGAGTTCGGCGCGACGGGTGCGGAGATCGGCGCGGTCACGTTCGTCGTGATGCCGCACGACAGCATCTGGCACATCGACTCCGGCGTCTGGCCGCTGCTCGACAAGAAAACCGGCAACCTCGCGTTTGCGGACTTCGTATACTACCAGAACCGGCCGCAAGACGACGCGATCCCGACGCGGCTGGCCCAAGACTACTGGAAGAACGCGACGGTGTACCGGATGCCGTTCAAGTTCGAGGGCGGCAACATCCAAGCGGACGGCATCGGCACGTGTACGACGTCCCTGCGCGCGCTGGCCAACACCGGCTTCTCGGCGCTCAAGGTGCAGAGCGTGCTCAAGAAGTGGGGCGGATGCGACAAGACCGTGATCATGAAGGACATCACCGACGACGGCACCGGCCACATCGACATGTTCTTCAAGTGGATCAGTGCGGACGCCGTCATGATCGGCCGCTACGACGACACGATCACCTATGATGCAAACGGCGACGGTGTGCCCGAAAAAGTCGTCAATCCCGACAAGGCGGCGCCCGACTACGCCGCGACGTGGGCCACGAACAAGCAGCGCATGGACGACAACGCCGCGCAATGGGCCGCGCTGCTGGCGCCGAACGGCAAGCCGTACACCGTGCACCGGCTGTCGATGATGCCGCGGGCGCGCGCGGGCAACCAGAACTTCCCGCGCACGTTCATCAATTCGACCTTCGCCAACGGCGTCAACGTGTATCCGGCGTACGCGACGAAGACGTGCCGCGACCTCGCCGGCTCCGCGTGCGTGGTTGATTCTGAGTGCGCGGCCGGCAAGTCGTGCGCGGCGGGCCAGTGTACGGCAGGCCTCGCGGTGCAGGGTTGCGACGAACTCGTCGGCTGTGCTGGCGGGCTACAGTGTGTCAACGACCCGATGAAGGTGGCGCTCGATCAGGCCGTGCAGGGCCAATGGAAGCAGGCGATGCCGGCCTGGAAGCACGTTGGCCTGCGCGCCGACACGATCGCGCTGTGGTCCGGCGCCATCCACTGCATCACGCGCACGATTCCAGCCGCGCCCAGCACCAAGGTGGTCTCCGACGGCACCTGCGTCAACGGCGCGTGCAGTTGCGTGACGGGCGGCGCGACGAACGCGTGCAAAGCTTCGGCCGAGTGCTTCGGCCCGCCTTGGGTGTGCGGATGTTCGATCTGCACCGGCAAGTGCGGCAATGGCAAGGGGTGCACCGACGATGCCGACTGCTCGCCCGACGGCGTCGGCGTCGTGGCCGGAGCGTGCACCATCGACAGCGGCCAGGGCTGCTACGGCAAGCCCGCCGACGCGCCCGTGGGTGGTGGCGTGGACCCGTGCGGCGGCGTCAGCTACGAGGGCCAGTGCGACGGGCTCAAGCTGTCGTACTGCGACGGTGCCACGTCGGCGCAGACGTGTTCACAGTGCTGTGGGTGGGACGCGGGCAACGAATTCTACGACTGCAACAAGGGCTGCGGACCCGGCTGCGTGCCGGAGTGCAACCAGGCAGGCTCTGGTGGGTGTAGCGACAAAAGCACGCACGCGTGGGTGTGCGCGCCGGACGCGGTCGGGTGCCTGAAGCGCAAGTGGACCCCGTGCGCCGCGGGCTGCAACGCGGCGACCGCGACGTGCAAGGCGATGGGCGGTGCGGACCCTGGCGGCGGCACCTGCCCTGGCATCGACGCAGGCGGCACCGATGGGGCCGCGTTCGATGGCGGCAGCCCGGATGCGGGCTCGCTCGACACGAGCACCGGCGATGCGGGCAGTGTCGACACGGCCCCACTGGATGCGGGTCTCGTCGATGCCGGCGCTGACGCCACCGCCCTGGACGCCACTGCCGGCGCTGACGCCACAGCCCTGGATGCCACTGCCGGAGATGCCCAAACGGGCGCGGATTCCACCGCGAAAGACGCGGCCCCAGGCGCCGACGCCGCGGTCACGGGCGATGGCGGTGCCGCAGCCGATGGCCTTGTCGAGGCGGATCAGGCGCCGTCCACTTTCGATGGTGCCCCTGGGGATGTGGGAGATGGCGCACCGGCCGGTCGTGCGCCGCGCGCCGATGCCGCTGCGCCCGCCGCCTTGGACTCTGCGCCTGGCGGCTTGGACGCAGCGGTACGCGGCGCCGACGGCATCGTGGGCGGCAAGGCGGGCAGGGGCACGGCTCCGGCGAGCGGCCGAACGCCACTGCAGTCGGTGGGTTGTGCGGCCGTGCCACCGGGTCGAACGGGCGCATCGCCCTGGGCGCTCGGTATTGCACTGTGGGCGCTGGCGTGGCGGCGCCGCCGCGCCCCGCACGCGGCCGGCTAAGGGCGCGTGCAGACCGGCGGGCCACGGCGAAGTTCAGCGTGGGCGCAGCCGCTGCGGCGCATCGCGGGGCACGCGCTTGCTCTGTCGAGCCTCGCCGTGCTGCATCCCGGGACCGCCTGGGCCCAGCGCGCCGCCGGCCTGGTCGTCCACAGTGAGCACGTCGCGGGTGCCGCCGTGACGCCAGGAGCCGAAGCGATGGTGCGATGGTTCGCCGGCGGCCCGGGCAAGGCCGGCGAGGTCGGTGGAGCCGATGCCGGGCAACCCGTGCTCTACGAACGGGCCGGCGAAGTGGTCGATGCCCCGCCGAGTTGGCTCGACCACTGGGTGAAATCGCTGGCGATCGCGCTCCAACCCGGGCGCATCGCCGACGCCATCCCCGGCCACGGCGCGCTGCGCTTGCCCGTGCGCGTCGTCGAACTCGCTGGCGCCGCCACGACAACCGCCAGCGCAGCCCGCGACGTGGGCTGGGACGCCGTCGCGTGCGCCGCAGCCGGTGCCGCAGGGTCGCGCGAGCGCGTGTGGCTGCGCGCCGACATCGTCCACGGCGAGCCCGACGGCACCACGTGGGTCGGCCTCGACCTCGCGTGCGCGGACCTCAGCGCGGGCCAGGTGCGCCGTATGGCGCGCGCGGTCGTGCGCAACCGGGCCGACGGCCGCGCGCAAGCCGCTTGGGCGGTCGTGATCCGTGGCGGCGGAGCGCTCGACGGCGACGCGCGCCGCACACTGGCCGACCCGAATGGCGCGATCCTGTGGCGGCTGCGGTCGACCCCGCTCGCCTCCGAAGATGCCGTGCTCCGGCTGGGCACGGTCGGCTGGATTGCTCAGGTCGACTCCATCGCAGCGCGCGTCATCGGCTACAATTCGCTGCCCGGCGCGACATCGGATGGGGGCGCGGCGGCTCACGCCGAACCCGCCGCGCGCGCCGCCCTGTGGTTCGACGCCGATGGCGCCCCGCGCGCTTGCCTCTACGACACCAGCGTCGGCGCATTGCCCGGGCGCACGCCGCTGCCGACCGAGGGCCTGTGGACGCTTGCGGGCGATCCGGGCGCGCCGCTGCTCTTGCTGCAGCGCATCGCACGCCGCACGGTACTGCCTGAGCCCGTGTCGCCGCGGCCAGTCGTCTCCACCTTTGCGGGGTACGCCGCCTGGACCCTCGACAAGCTCTCCGGTGCGCGGTCCGTAGCCGTGGACCTGCCGCCGCGCGCCAGCCCGGGACTGTGGCATTGCGACGTCGCGGCGGCGGGTGCCGCGCTGATGTGCCATTTTGCCGTGGCGCCGGGCTCCGTGGGGGCTGTCGAACCCGAAGTTCGCCTGCCGTGGCGACCCGGGCTGGGCTTCGTGCTGCCCGTTGTAGGAGCCGACCGGTGACACCCTGTCGTGGAGCCCGCTGGCGCCGGCTCGTGCAGGTCGCCAGTGCGCTGGCGTGCGTTCTCAGCGGGGCGCCAGGCGTCGCGGCCCCCTTCGATGTGGTGCCGGCAGCCACCTCCTGGGCAGGCCACAGCCGCGCGCGCTTTGGCGTCACCGCACGCGTTGAAACGACGCAGGAAGGAGTCGCTGTCCACCTGTCCATCGCCCCGTCGGACGCTGCCGTGGACCCAACCGCCGGCCCGATTCAGGCGCGCTGGCTCGCGGTCGCGCTGCCCGACGGGGCGCCCGGCGGCGCGCTGGGTGCGGCCGGTGTGGCGCTACGCACTGTGTTGGTCTTGACCGATCCGCGCGCCCCGGCCACCGCGCTGCGCCCCGCACTCGCAGACTTGACCGAATCCGTCCGGCGGGCCGAAGCGCTCGCCGTCCCGGCGGCCGCTCCCGCACACGGCGCGCTGCCGACGGCAGGCCGCAGTGCGACCGGCCGCAAAGATCCGGGTGGCCCACCGACGCCGGGCCTGCTGCCGGTCACCTGGGCCCTGCTCGCGTTCGCGCTCGCCGCCGTGCCGTGGGCGCTTGTGGTGGCGCGCCGACAGGTCCGCACTGCCACCTCCCCGCGGACCCTGTTGGCGGTCGATGTCGCCGTCGCCGTCGCGCTGACCGTACGCCTCGTCGCACCGCACCGCCTCGTGATGGTTTATTTCGGCTGGCTGCACATCGATCAGGCCATCGCGCTCGACGACCTGCCGCGCTACGGCCCGGCCACGACCCTGCTCGACCACGCGCTGTTCCAGGTGCTGCCCACGACCGCCGCGACCGTGCAGCACCTGCACGCCGTGTTGGGAGCCGTCACGCTGTGGCCGCTGGCGGCGCTGCTCTTGCAAGCCGGGCGTCGCGCCGGGTCGATCGGCGCGACGACCTTGGGGTGGGCACCCGTGTGCTGCGTATGGCTGGTGGCGCTGCTGCCCGTCAGCGTGCTGGACCACGGCAGCGAGAGCATGCTCGTGCCCGCGTTCCTGTGGTGGGCGAGCGCGCTCGTGCTGTTGCACGCGTTCCTCGACACTGGCGCACCGCACGCGCTGGCGGCGGCCGTCGGGCTCGGCGTCCTGTGCGGGTTGTCGCGGCCGGATTGCCTCGTCGCAGGTCCCGTCGCCGCAGCCGTGGTCGCGCTCGGCGGGCGCGGGTCCTCAGCGGTGCGCCGCCACGCCGGAATGCTCGGGTTGGCCATGGCGGTTGGCGCTCTGGTGCTTGTGCCCGACATCCTGTTCCTGCAGGCGCGCACCGCCGAAGACCTCGCGCTGGGCAACCTGCCTCAGTTCGGCCCCGCGTTCCTGTTCGAACTGCCGCGCCGCCTCGTACAGGGTTGGCTCGCGTTCGATGGCCGCTATTTTCCCGTGTCGGCGACGGTGGTGGCGGTGGCCGCCGCGCTTCATCCGCTGACACGCCGCGCCGCCGGCCCGCTGCTGATTGGCGCCGTCGTGTGGGCCCTGCCGATGCTGCTCGACTTCAACGAGACGTCTGAACTGCGCCTGCACGCGCCGTCCGCGCTGTTGGTCGTGGCCGCGGCGGCATGGGCTCCCTCGGCGTTGCTTGCGGCGGGCGCCGGCTGGGCCGCACGCTTTCGCCTCCCGCTCGCTGTCGCCGTCGTTGCCGTGGTCGGCGCCGATGCGGTGGCGACGGCCGGGGCAGTGTTCGCCCCGCAACTTTCCGACCTCGATGCCACCTTCCACGCCGACATCGGGCGCCACAGCCACGACGGCAGGTCGGCCACCTATGTCACGCGGCGCTACGATGACCTGCCCGACCATGGCATCCACTTGTTTGCGCCCGGCTTCGTTCTCGAAAGCGGCGACCGCTGGATGGGCGTGCGCGACTACCTGCGCGACCCGGCTGCCGCGCACGCGGCGGGTCCGGTCTATGGGGCCCTCGGCGTGCGTTGCCACGCTTTGCTGCCCGCGGATCGCGCGCGGCTGCCGTGGCCGCGGCGCCACCCGGCGTGCGAAGCCCTGTGTCGCGAGGCCCACTGCGTCGCCGTGTTTGAGCGCAGCGTGCCCAACCTCCAGGAGAGGGCGTTCGACTGGTACCCGGCGCCGGCGCTGGCCCCGACGTTGCCGATCGGCCTCTACCGTATCGAACCTGGCGTCCGTTCTGGCACGGCCCCGTCGAACACGTCGGCCCGCAGCGCCGCCCGCACGGCGTCGCGCACGCCATAGCGCGGCTGCCAGCGCAACACATCCTGGGCGCGGCTGCCGTCCAGCGTCGCGGCATAACGGATGTAGTCCAGCTCCGCAGCTGGAAATTCCGCAAACCGAAACTGGAACATCCGGTGCAACAGCCCGGGCAGCACGACATGCGGCAGCTCGATCGTCGGCTTGCCTGCGACCTCGACGAGCTTGCGCAGCGGCAGCGCCTGCGGGCCGGTGACGTTGAATACGCCGCGCACACCCGGCCGCGCCGCCATCTGGATCGCGCTCACGGCGTCCTCCTCGTGCAACACCTGCACCATCGGGTCGAAGCCAAACAGCACCGGCAGCCGCGGCAGCCGCAGGTAGTTCGACGCCGCGTTGCGCACGCCGCCGAGGATGTGCACGGGCCGCAGGACGACCGTCTCGATCTCCGGGAACTTCCAGAAGAACGACTGCGCGTACATGTCGACCGCGATCAGATCGCGCATCGCCGGGAAGCGCTGGGCCGCCATCAACGGTGCATCCTCGCTGATGAACGCGGGGTTGTCCGACTGCGGGCCGTACACGTCGCCGGTCGAAAGGATCACGACCTTGGGCACGCCGTGGCGCTGGGCGAATTCAAGAATCTGCTGCGTCCCCAAGATGTTCCACGTGTGGTGCTCGCCCGTGTCCTTGCGCGGGTCGTGCATCAGCCCCAAATGGAACACGACGTCGACCCGGTGCGTGCGGAACAGGTCCTCGCAGGCCTTGCGGCGGATGTCGATGCGCAGGTGCTCGACGTCGGCGGGTCGGCGCCCGAACGCGCGGCGGTCGATGCCGATGACCTGCCACCCTTCGAGGCGGTGCAACCGGCGCACGAGCAATTGCCCGAGTCGGCCCGAAATGCCCGTGACGACGGCCAGCGTGCGCTTCTTCGCCATCAGTACCGCCTTGCCGCCATCAGATGTACCAGCCCCGGCGCTCGGCCAGGCCGCGCTCCAGCATGGCCTGGATCGCGGCGCGTACGGTGGCGACCTTGGGCGCGATGACGGCCTCGTCGTCGTTCGCGTCGCCCTCGAAGCGCAGGGGCTCACCGAAATACACGCGATACTTGACCGGCGCCGGCAGCATCGCGAGCGGGCCGAGCAGCGGCATGAGCGGCGTGACGGGGCAGGCCGGCATGTGCAGCAGCTTGGCCAACACCTTTACATCGTACAGGTTTATCGTCTGCTCCTCGGCACCGACGACGGCGACGGGCACGATCGGCGTGTTCGTCTCCAGGGCCAACCGCAGGAAGCCGTGGCCGAACGCCGTCATCTTGTAGCGCTCGCGAAACGGCTTGGAAATGCCGCGCGCGCCTTCGGGAAACACCAGCACGCACTCGTCGTTGTCGAGCAGCCGCCGGCAGTTGTCGGGCAGCCCCGTCACCTGGCCCCAGCGCAGGAACCAGGTGCCGGTGAGCGGCAATCCCGTCGCGAATTTCTCGACCATCGAGCGCGGCATGCGCGGCGGGTCGCGATCGAGCAGCAGGGCGCCGCCGATCACCGCCCCGTCGAATGGCAACTGCCCAGAATGATTTGCGATGACCAAGCATCGACCGGCTGGCACCCGATGCACGTCGTGGACTTCGGCGCGAAACCAGACGCGGTGCAGGAACTCGAGCAGCGGCAGCACGCTGCGGATCGAATCGGGCGCGTAGCCGAACGGGTCCGTGCCGAATTCCGACAGGCTCTTGGCGTCCAACAGGTGGCGGATGCGGCGCTCGACCTCGTCCGGCGGCGTGCGCCACGAGCCGTCGAGCAGCGGCGCCAGAAACTCGGACGCCCCTTCGGAGGCTTCCTTTGCCACCCGCTCCAAAAGCGTCGCGCGCTTCTCGGGAGCGGACCACGCGACAAGCTCCTGCGACACGGTCTGGGTGAACTGGCGCAGGTGGTCGAGGTGCTGGAGGTAGTCGCTCAACGGCATGGCACGACCCTGGCCGCGCGGGCTGCGACCGCGAGAACCGACGCAGACGGTCGCTGAACGGGGTTGCGATGGCAAGGGTCCAGGGCTGCCAGGACCCACCACCCTGGAGCCTCTCCGGGCCGTCGAGACGGGTCCGGGGCGTGGGCGGCCTTGCGCCTGCTGGCGCGCCACCCTATCTTTCCAGCCCGGCGCGTGTGGGTGCCCAAGGATGCAGATCATGGCTGGCAAGAATGTGCTGACGATCACGGATGCGAATTTCCAGGCGGAGGTCGGCACCGCGAACGTGCCGGTGCTGGTCGATTTCTGGGCGACGTGGTGCGGACCTTGCCGCGCGATCGCCCCGCTGATCGAGCAACTCGGCGACGAGTACCAGGGTCGCGCGAAGATCGGCAAAGTCGACGTCGATTCGAACCCGCGCCTGGCCGGCGACTTCCAAATCGCTTCGATTCCGACGCTCCTCGTGTTCAAGGGCGGCCGCGTCGTCGAGCAGGTTCTTGGCGGTCGGCCCAAGGCGCAACTCGCAGCGCTCATCGACCGGCACCTGTAGGCGACGGGAACGCGATCTGGGGACGAACGCAGCAAGGAACTCAGAATGGACAAAAAAATCATCGGCATCGGCGCCCTCGTCGTGCTCGTCGCCGTCACCCTCTGGTTGCTCGTCGGCGGGCTCGCTTCGGGTCCGACACCGGCTGGGGATCCGGCCGTGGGTCAGGACGGCACGCCGGGCGACGACGCCGCTTCGGCGGGGGCCGGCAAGGGCGCTGCGGTGGTCAAGAAGGACGAGCTCGCCGACCCGCAGACCAAGGGCGTGGACCCCAACCTGAACATTCCGACGAACCTGCCCGCGCTCAAGAATGTGCAGGCCGGTGGCCCGGGCACGCTGCCACCGCAGGCGACGCAGCCCCACGGCGCGTTCGAACTGGAAGGCGACGTGGCGGAGGCCGATGCCGAAGCTGCGGTGCGCGCGATCTTTCCGCCGATTCGCGACTGCTACGTCGAGTTGCGGCAGCGAGCCCCCCAAGCGCGCGGGCGGATGCTCATGAAGTTTGCCGTGCGGCCCGCTGCCGAAGCGGGGCAGGCGGGCACGGGCGAACTGTTCCTGAAGGAGACCCAGTTCACGGATTCGAAGTACCTGACGTGCGTGCGGACGGCCATCGATACGGCGAAGTTTGCGGTCGGCAAGAATGTGACGGGGTCGGTGACGGTGCCGTTGTTCTTGAATCCGGCCGACGCGGGCGAAGCCCCCTGACCGCGGCTGTCGAACTAGCTCCGGATTGCCCTATCCCGTCGCGCGCTGCCCCAACAGCCAGCCCGCGCTGCCCGCCACGAGACAGCCCGCGACCGTCGCGGCGAGGTAGCGCCCCGCCGCCGCCACGTCACCTGCGGCGAAATGACGCACCACTTCGCCGTTGAACGTCGAGTAGGTCGTAAAGCCGCCGAGCACCCCGGTCGTCAGCGCCGCCCACGCGAGCCCAGGCAGCGGCGCGTGCACCTGGCGCGCCAGCAGCCACGCCAGCACGAAAGACCCCACCGCGTTGACGGCCAGCGTCGCGACCACGATGCCGCCGGGCGCGCGCCCCGCCAGCGCGACGCCCACCGCGTGCCGCAGCACGCCGCCCAGCGCACTGCCGGCCGCGACGGCGAGCGCGACCTTCACGGACACTCGCCGTAGAAGCACGTCGGAGTCGGCCCCAACAGGCCGCATGTCGAGCAGTAGCAAGACTTGAACTTCACACCGGGCACCGCCACGCAGCCGTTCGGATTCTTGCCGGCACACTTCGCCTCGCTGCACGCCAGGTAGCCGGGGATGTCCTTGCTGCACTTCGACCCGCACCAGCAATCCGCTTCGTGGTCCGGCATCTTCGTGCACGCGCACGTGGCGGGCGGCGGCGCGTTGTTGAAGACGCAGCCGTCTTGTGGCTGGCAGTCCTTGATGTCGAGCTTGTCGCAGATGAACTGCGGGCACTGGATCTTTTTCTGCGCCTGGCACGTCTCGCCGCACCAGCACGTGGTGTCGACGCCGCCACACAGGGCCGCGCTGCACTTCTGCTTGTCGGTGGTGCAGCCCTTGCCGCAGTAGCACTTGCCGGCGGCCGGGCACATCGCCAGAAAGTCACACTGATCGTTGTAGATCGCGAACTGCGGCGGTGCCTTGATGCCGATGCACGAGGCTTGCGCCGGTCGGCCCGCGCCAGCGTCCGCGTCGGTCGCTGTGCCGACGGCGCCATCGGAGCCCGCGCCGCTACCTGCGACGTCCGCGCTGCTGGCCGCGTCGCCCGCCGCCGATCCCGCAGTCGCCGTTCCGGTCAGCGTCGGACTGGCTCCGCCGCCGCTGCAGGCGCAACAGGCCGCTGCGCCAAGGGCGATCCACAAGACAAAAGCGCGCATCGGCAAGTTCCTCATGGCACAGCGGGCGGCGCCGGGTTGGCAAGGGTACATGCCGCGGGTCCATGGATTCAACCGCAGCGTGGGTCCATCGGTTCAACTGTAGGCAGGCGTTGACGCCCCGGGGTCTCCGGTCCACGCTCGCCGCGAAACGCGAGTTGCCGATGTTTGCCGACGCTGAGCCCCGGATCTTCCAGTTCATGTCGGAGCGTCCGGCGATCCTGCGCGACGTCGAGGACCGCGTCGTCGAGGCCCGACTCGAACGCGCGCGGCGCAGTCCCGACCGCGATGGCCTGGAGTACGTGCTCAACGAGGTCGCGTACAGCGAGATGACGCGGCTCGACAGGGGCGCTTCCGACCTCGACATCTTCGACTATGGCCACTGGCACCGGCTGGCTCGCCAGGTTGGGCGCATGGACGAGGCCGCCCGCGTCGCCACCTTGCGCGAACTCGTGCGCGCCTACGCCCACGACGTGTGCGGCAAGTTCACCCCCGGCGTCTACAAGTTCGCCTCCAAGGTGCTGCCGAGCGCGTTGGGCGTCCTGTTCAACGCCCAGAGCCCGGCGACGCTGCTGCGCGACCTCGGCAAGCTCGGCGAACGCGTCCAGGTGGGCGGCGCGCTCGACCACGTGCGGCGACTGGCGCAGCGCGGCACGATCGTGGTGGTGCCGACGCATTCGTCGAACCTCGACAGCGTTGCGGTCGGCTATGCGCTCGAAGCGGCGGGGATGCCGCCGTTGACGTACGGTGCAGGCAAGAATCTTTTCTCGAATCCCCTGACCAGTTTCTTCATGCACAACCTCGGCGCGTACAAGGTCGATCGGCGCATCCGCCACGGCCTGTACAAGGAAGTGCTCAAGGTCTACAGCGAGGTGCTGTTGGGGCGTCGGTATCATTCGCTTTTCTTCCCCGGCGGGACGCGCGCACGGTCGAACCGGGTCGAGTCGCACATAAAGCTGGGCCTGCTCGGCACGGCATTGTCGGCCAATGTGCGCAACCTCGTGGCTGGGAAGACGAATCCCAACGTCTATGTGTGCCCGCTGACGATCAATTACCACCTCGTGCTCGAAGCCGAGACCTTGTGTGCCGACCACCTGCGCGAAGACGGCCGCCACCGCTACATGATCGAAGACGACGAGTTCAGCCAGATGGGCACCGTGGCGCGCTTCGTCCGCAACATGATGGCGATGGAATACACGCTGTACCTGAGGTTCGGCACGCCGCTCGACGTGGTCGGCAATCCGGTCGACGGCGAGGGCCGCAGCCTCGATCGCCACGGCCGGCCGCTCGACCTGGCGCGCTTCTTTTTCGGCCCGGCGGGGCTGGCCGAAGATGCCCAGCGCGACGCGGAATACACCCGCGAACTCGGCGATGCCGTGGCGCGCTCGTTTCGGCGCGAGACGGTGGCGGTGTCGACGGCGGTGGTCGCGTTTGCCGTGTTCGATCTGCTTGTCGGGCGCTGGCCGCAGCATGACCTGTGGCGGCTTTTGCGCGTCAGCAAGGGCGAGCGCATCACCCGAGACGAACTGCACGCGCGCCTCGACCGGTTGCGCGCGGCGTTGCAGGCCCAGGCCGACGCGGGCGAAGTTCACCTGGCCCAGCAGGTGGCCACGCTGGGGACGGCCGCGCTCGTCGATGAGGCGCTGCGGGTGTTCGGCATGTACCACACGGTGCCCGTGCTGCACGCGGCCAATGATGCCATCGAGGTTGCCAATCCCAACCTGTTGTATTGGTACGCCAATCGTCTCGACGGGCGCCGCCTGCACGAAGCCAACGGGCACGCGCGCAATGCGAGGGGCGCATGAGCGGCACCGGGGCCCCCGGCTCAGGCGTTGCTGCGGTCGGCGTCGTCGGTGCCGGCCGTTGGGGGCGCGTGCTGGCCGGCCAGGCGCGGCGCCGCGGCCACGACGTCTGGCTGTGGGACGAAGACTCCGATGCCCTGGCCGCGTTGCGCTCACCCGCCGCCAAACGCAAGACTGCGGTCGCTTCCGCCGCGCTGGAGGCGGGCATCCAACTGGCGCGAACGCCCGCAGAACTGGCCGAGCGCTCGCACACCCTGCTGGTGGCGGTACCGGTCGCACGACTGCGCCCCGTGGCGGTCGCGTTGGGCGCCGTGGTCGATGGCAGTCACGTCGTGGTCCACGCCGTGCGCGGGCTCGAACCGAGCACGCTGGCCGCCCCGAGCCGCGTGCTGCGAGAAGAACTCGCCACCCGCAAGATCGGTGCCTTGCTGGGCCCCGTGCTGGCCGATGAACTCGTGCGCGGCCGGCCGAACGCTGCCGTGGTCGCGAGCCGGTTCGACGAAGTGGAGCGCGCCGCGACGCTGGCCTTTGCCGGCGACAACCTGCTGCTCTATGGCAATCCGGACCTCGAAGGCGTCGAACTGGCGGCAACCGCCGCGTCGGCGCTGTCCGTCGGCCTGGGGCTCGCGTTGGCGCTCGACCTCGGGCCCGCAGGGCTGGCGCTGCTCATCGCGCGGGCCGCAGCGGAAATGGCGCGGTTGGTCGAAGCCGGCGGCGGCCAGGCGCGCACGGCGTACGGGCTGGCGGGGCTGGGCTTCCTGATCGTGCAGCGCGAGGCCCAACGGCGCGACGTGCAGGCCGGGCGGCTGTTGGCCGCGGGGCGTTCGCCGGCCGAGGTCGAAGCGGAACTTGGCGGCGTCGATGGCTTTCGGGCGACCGAAGCGCTGGCGAAACTGGCCGCCGAACGCAAGGCGACGGCGCACCTGACCCGGGCGCTCGCCGCGATCCTGGCAGGCACGATGTCGGCCGCCGATGTGGCACAGCGGGTGTTGGCGGTGGGTTCGGGTCGCGAATAGCCCGGTGGTGGTGCCGGGCTGGCCTGCGAACCACGCTGGGCTGGTCTGCGCACGCGGCAGGGCATCAACCCGCGAGTTCGAGAGCCGCCAGCGGCCACTGGCGCAGGCCGAACAGCAAACGCCGCGGCACGCCACGCCAAGCCCACCGCCCGAAAGCGCAGGTTGCCGCGACCGACCGCCTGCCACGTCGCGCCGCCGTCACCAGAGCGCCACAGGCTCGATTCGTTCGGGCGGTAGCCGGTGCCGAGCCACAGGTCGCCGGTCAGCGGGTCCATGTCGATGAAATGGAGATGCCGCACCGTGCCGGGCGCAAAGCGGCGCACGACCGTGAAGGAGCGGCCACCGTTCGCCGTCGTCGCTGCGGAAAACTCCGCCGGGGAGCGCCGCCAGCCACGCCCCCGACGCCAACCGCAAGAGCGCACGCGACCCAACCGGGCGACGACGGCGGACCACGTCCACCGCCCTGCCAGCGCGTGCCAGCCCGCGGCGGGCCAATGACCGGCAACGTGCCAGTCGGGCGAGGACGAGGGAGTGCCCGCCAGGTCGCACGCGACGAGTTCTCGGCCCCGCGCTGCCCACAGTTGACCGCCCACCGCTGCGAGCAGGTCGAGCCCGCCGTGGGCAGCGACCACTTGCAGCGTAGCGGTCGTCAATCGCGAACCCGGCGCCGTGCGAATCGGACCGCGGCCAACAGCGCGACCACCAGCCAGGCGAGGGTCGTTCCTGGCAGACTTCGACCGCGCGAGTTGGCGTTCGCGTCGCAACCCGCCGCCGTTGCGGGCGCCGCCAAGAAAGCGGTGGCCGGAGCACGGTTCGAACCGCTCGCGTCCAACGCACGGACATCGACGCGGCCCGACCCTGCGACGCTGTCACCTCCCGGTCGGCCTGACGTCGCGGTCTCGCTGGGCCCGGCGTCCAAGGAAGCGCCCACGTCGCCCGGGTTGGCGGCGCCGGCCTCCCGATCGGCGTCCACGTCGCCGCTCGCCGCGTCGCTCGCCGTCGACTCCGCCAGTTCTGCTGTGCCGTCCCCCGTCGACGCCACCGTGTCGGCCCCGGCGTCTGGTGACTCGGCTGCGTCGGCGGTGTCTGCGGTATCTGCAGTGTCGGTCGAGTCTGCCGAGGCGCCGCCCACGTCTGGCGCCGACGCACCTGCATCCGACGGGGGCAGCGCGATGCACGCACCGGCCACGCACACGGCCGCCGCCGGACACGCCGCGACGAAGCTCGCTGCACCACACGCATCGACTGCGACGACGCTGCCGCCCGAACACGCCTTGCCCGGCGTCTGGACCGGGCCGCTGTGCGTGCATGTCCCGTTCTTGCAAGCGTCCGCCGTGCATGGCAAGCCGTCGTCGCAGGCCAACGGCTTGCCCGAACACGCGCCGCCCGCGCACTGGTCGCCCGTCGTGCAGGCGTTGCCGTCCGAGCACGCGCCCGCCTGCGCGCCGTGCGTGCAAGTGCCGCTCGCACAGCCGTCAGCGGTGCACGGATTGCTGTCGTTGCAGTCCTTCTGCTTGCCACCGAAGCACTTGCCCGCGGAGCACTTTTCGCCGGCCGTGCACGCGTCGCCGTCCCAGCACACGATGGAGTTGTTCGCGTGGACGCACTTGCCGCCGCCGCAACTGTCGTCCGTGCACACGTTCTTGTCGTCGCACGAGCCGACGCAGCCGACCGCGCACGTGGCACCGCCGGGCCCGCCGCCCCACCACTCCCAGTGCCAGTCTTCAGATGGAACCGTCTTCGAAAACCCGTACTTGCCGCCATTCTTGGTCAGCCAGCTGAAGACGCCGGATGCGGACGTGTTCAGGTCGAGCGCGTGCCCGCTCTGGTGATTCGAGTAGCCCGGCTTGGCGGCGAGGTTGCAGTTGTTGCAATTGCACTTCACGTAGCAGTTGTAGAAGTACGTCTGCTCGGCCATCGTGCGAAAACCGCTCACGATCGAGAGGTTGATGCCCGCCGCCGCGGCCGCCTTCGCCATCACCATGTAGGCGTTGGCGGTGTGGATTTCGACCTTCTTGCCATCGACCGTGACCACCTGGATCGCGAACGCCTTGCCATCTTTGTAGCCGGTATCGCTCGAGACCGCGCAACTGATGCCTGACAGCGCGCCTTCGCGTTCGCCCCAGGTCGCGCCGTAGGGCTCCCGTGGACTGTCGCAGTGGTGGATGCCCACCAGGTCGGCGCCGGTGGGAGGCGCGGCCACTGCGGACGGCAGGTGCGTGGGCACCACACCCGCTGCACCATTCGCGGCTGTGGGCGGGTCCGGAAGTCCATGGCACCCGAGGCAGACCGCACACAAGGCACCCAGCGACGAGGCACCCAGCGACACGGCGCGCGCTCTCGTGGGTCGGTCGGTCACGGCAACCTTGGGCCCGCAGCCGGGGCCGACAGAAGGTAGTCAAGCGCAGGAGCCGGGGCAATCGGTTTTCGCAACCTGGGGCAGTCGCGCCTCGCCGCACGATTGGCGCCCGGCGTGCGCGCGGTCATCATCGCGCTTCCGGCGTGGGCCGGTTCGGCTCCAGACGCCGTTCGCCCCGCGCGCGTTGCCCAAGGGGGTTCATGCCCGACCCGTCCCTGCTGCTGCCGCTGTGTAGCGCCGCCTTTGTCGCCGGCGTGGTCGACGCGATCGCGGGCGGCGGCGGTCTCATCACGGTGCCGGCGCTGCTGTTGGCTGGCTTGCCGCCGGACCTCGCACTCGGCACGAACAAGGGCCAGGCCGTCTTCGGCGCCGGCACCGCGCTGTGGCGCTTCTGGCGCTGGGGGCGCATCGAGAAGTCGCGGCTGGCCGGTCCGTTCGCGCTCGGTTTCACGGGAGCCTTGGTCGGCGCGGCGCTGCTGCTCGTGGTGCCGAACCGATTGCTGCGTCCCGTCGTGTTGGTGCTGCTGGTGGCGGTCGCTGCGTACCTGGCCTTGCGCCGGGATTTTGGCGCCGCGCCCCCGATCGCGCCTGCACCGCCGACGCCCCGCGCGCAACGCATGGCGGCCGTGTTGGCTTGGGTGATCGGCGTCTACGACGGCTTTTTCGGGCCTGGCACCGGCACGTTCCTGATCCTGACGTCGGTACGCTGGCTGGGCGACTCGCTGGCGGCGGCGTCGGCCCACGCCAAGGTCGTCAACTTCGCGTCGAACCTGGCCGCCGTGCTGTGGTTTGGCGCCCAGGGCCTCGTCGTGTGGCCTATCGCGCTGCCGATGGCCGTTGCCCAGACTGCGGGCGCGGCGCTGGGCAGCCGGCTCGTGGTACGCGGCGGCAACCGCCTGGTGCGCGGGGCCGTGCTCGCCGTCGTCGCCGCCTTGTGCTGCAAGCTGGCGTGGGACCTGGTGCGCTGATCAGGGCCACGAACGAACTGGCGCGCGGGCCGCCATCGCGGCGTCAGGGAGCCTTCGGCTGGCACGCTGCGCAGGTCGAACCCGTGCACGCGTTGCTCTTCTTGCCCGTGACATCGGAGCAGCAGTCGCCTTGCTGGGTACACGTGTCGTCGCAATAACAGCCGAGCGACGTCGCCGAGCCCTTGCCACAGAATGCCGCATCGTCGCACGGGTGCTTGCCGCTCGCCGGGCAGTCCACTGCGCAGGTCGCGCTCGTCTCGCCCGCCTCGCACTTGCCGTTGCCGCACACCGCGGTCGCCTTGCAGTCGAACGGACAGTTGCTGGTCGTCTCGCCGCTGTCGCACTTGCCGTTGTTGTTGCAAATAAATGGGGTTCCGCAGTCCTTGGAACAGTTCGACGGGGACTCGCCGGCCTCGCACTTGCCGTTGCCGCATACGGCCGTCGGCGTCGGGCACACCTGCGGGCACTCGTTCTGGGTGATGCAGGTGCTGAGCGACGATGCGAAAGAAGCCGCCATCGTGTCGGCGCCGAGCAGACCCGTACATTCCTTCAGGCAACTGTCGTTGCACTTGCAGTTCGCCGCGCACACAAAGAACGCGCCGCACTTCGGGTTGCCCGTACACGCGCCAAGTTCGCTGGCACACTCGGCCTTGGCGCACTGGATGGCCGCCATCCACTTCGAATCGCAGTCGAGCGCACACGACGAAGCCGTCTC
>SHZF01000068.1 GCA_009692425.1 Myxococcales bacterium
GGTCGGCGACGGCAAGGTGTGCGCCCAGCTTGGCACGAAGGATCAGCCCGCCGCGTCGTGTCTCGCGATTCGCAAGGCCAACCCGTCGGCCGTGTCGACCCTGTTCTGGCTCAAGGCGGGCACGGATACGGTCCAAATCTACTGCGACATGACGACGGACGGCGGCGGCTGGATGCGCATCGACTACGCCGCGGACCTGATCGTGCAGGCGTGGCTGCCCAAGGCCGCGGGCTTCCAGACGCTCTCGGCGCCGTTTCCGACCGTGCTGACGGCGCCCCAGATCGCCGCGCTCCAGGCGGTCGCCACCGAAGGCCGCCAGACCTACGTCGGGCAGTGCCACAACCTGCCGCACTACTACAACGCGAAGACCAGCGGATGGGACTACGCGATCGGCTTCACGTTCGCCAACGGCACGACGACGGCCACCGGCCTCAAGTCGTACGCCCCGCATGATGTCGTCGTCCAACTCGACGGGTGCAAGCAGCCCCAGAACAGCCCGGCGCTGCCGAACCAGACCACGTTCCTGATCAAGTCGAAAAACGTGCCGGTGGTCAACGTCGCGGTCCGCGTCGGCGAATGGTACCAGCCCAAGCTCGGCACGCCGCTCAAGAGCAATCCCGCCTGGCTGCGCTGAGCGAACCGTCCAGCGGCGTCCCCTACCCGCCGCTGGCGCTGCGTGCTAGGTTCCGCGCCCCGCCCTCGATCGTGTACCCGGAGCAGCAACATGGAACGGTCCGTCATCGGCGTCATCGGCGGCAGTGGCCTGTATAAACTCGACGGCCTCGAGCGCGTCGCCGAGCACCAGATCCACACGCCGTTCGGTGCACCGTCCGATGTCGTGGTCGAGGGGCGGTTGCACGGCACGACGCTTTTCTTCCTGCCCCGCCACGGCCGAGGCCACCGCTTCTCGCCGTCAGAGATCAACTACCGCGCGAACTTGTGGGTGCTCAAGCGCCTGGGGGTCACCGACATCATCTCGGTCAGCGCGGTCGGGTCGATGCGCGAAGACATCCGCCCGGGCGACATGGTTCTCGTCGACCAGTTCATCGACCGCACCGTCAGCCGGCCGCGCACGTTTTTCGACCGCGGTGTGGTCGCCCACGTCGGTTTCGCGGACCCGGTGAGCGCCCGTGTCCAGAGCGCCCTGCGGCGGGCGTGCGAGCGCGTGGGTGTGCGCCACCATGTCGGCGGCGCGTACGTGTGCATCGAGGGGCCGCAATTCTCGACACGCGCAGAGTCGTTGACGTTCCGGACCTGGCCCGGCGTCGCGGTCATCGGCATGACGAACCTGCCTGAGGCGCGCCTGGCCCGCGAGGCCGAACTGAGCTATGCGACGCTGGCCCTGGCCACCGATTACGACTGTTGGCATGCCGACCACGATGCGGTGTCGGTCGATCAGGTCATCGCGGTCTTGATGGCCAACGTGCAGAACGCGTGCAGCATCGTGGCGGCTGTCGCTGCCGATCCGCCCCATGGGCCGTGCCCGGCGCGCGATGCGTTGGCCAACGCCATCATGACGGCGCCGGCCGCAATGCCAGCCGATGCCCGCGCGCGCCTCGGCCTCTTCCTCGACCGGTACCTGCCGCCCGTCGCCTGACCGCTTGGAGGCCCCATGTCGCTCGTCGTCGTCGGTTCCGTCGCATACGACTCCGTGGAGACTGCCCACGGCAAGGTCGACCGCGTGCTCGGCGGGTCCGCCACCTTTTGCGGCATGGCGTCGTCGCTGTTGACCCCGACGCACATCGTGGCAGTGGTCGGCGAAGACTTCCGCCCGGCCGACATCGACCGACTGCGGCGCCGCGGCATCGACACCGCGGGCATCGAGCGGGTGCCCGGCGAAACCTTCCGGTGGGGCGGCGTGTACTCGGAGCACTTCGAGACGCGTACGTCGCTGTTCACCGAGCTGAACGTATTCGCCCAGTTTGAGCCGAAGCTGCACGGCGCCGCACGTTCGGCCGACCTTGCCTTCCTTGCCAACATCCACCCCGCGCTCCAACTCGACGTGCTGCGCCAGGTCGAGAAGCCTCGCTTCGTCGGCCTCGACACGATGGGGTTCTGGATCGCGGGCGAACCCGACCACCTGCGCGACGTGCTGCGCGAAATCGACTGTGTGTTCGTCAACGACGAGGAGGCGCGGATGCTGGCCCGGACTGGCAACGTCGTCCAGGCCGCGCACCGCATCCACGACATGGGGCCGCGCACGGTCGTGGTGAAGAAGGGCGAGCACGGCGCCACCTTGTTCCATGCCGGCCGCGCGCACCACATGCCGGCCATGCTGCTCGAGCGCGTCATCGATCCGACCGGTGCCGGCGACACGTTTGCGGGTGGCTTCATGGGCTACCTGGCGACGCAACCGGACATCGATGCGGACGCGCTGCAGGGCGCGATGGTCATGGGCACGCTGATGGCGAGTTTCTGCTGCGAGGACTTCAGCGTCGACGGCATCGAACGGGCCGACATCGACGCCGTGCTCACGCGCCACGACGGGCTGCGCGCCTTGATGGTAAACCTGCACCTCGACCACCCGCGCCTGCACGCGGCGGCGTCGCGCTCGCGATCGCTGCAGGTGACCGCATAGCCACGAATGCCCAGCGACCCGCCGGGCCCACCGCCGCACCGCCAGAGGTTCCGATGCCGCCGCCCACCCAACCGCCCGCTTGGCTCGACCTGCTCTCGCATCCGCGGGTGTCGCAGGCGATGGGCGTCGTGGTCCGCGTGCGGCCGCCGCGCCCGGTGCTCAAGGCGGCCATCCATATGTTTTCGAAGACATATGGCGTCAATCTCGCCGAAGCCGAGCGGCCCGTCAGCGACTACGATTCGTTCCAGGCGTTCTTCACCAGGCGGCTCAAGCCTGGACTGCGGCCGATTGACGCGGAAGTGGGCGTCGTTCCTTCGCCGTGCGATGGCGTGCTGTCCGCGTGCGGCCCCCTCGGGCGCGGCACGCTGATCCAGGCCAAGGGCGTCGAATACACCCTCGACGCGCTGCTCGGCGGCAGCCTCGATGCCGACCCGTACCGCGGCGGCACCTGGGCGGTCGGCTACCTGGCGCCAAAGAATTACCACCGGGTCCACAGCCCGTGGCGCGGCCGCATCGTGCGCTGGCGCTACCTGCCGGGCGCGCTGTATCCGGTCAACCGCCTCGGCCTCGACCACGTGCACGGCGTCTTCGCGCGCAACGAGCGCCTCGTCGCCCATTGCGAGACGGAGTTCGGGCCGGCCGCGCTCGTCATGGTGGGCGCCACGTGCGTCGGTCATATGCGCGTGTGCTTCACCGAACTGTGCGCCAACGAGGGCCAACCGGGCAGCGGCCTGTGCACGCTCGAACCGCCGCTCGATCAGGCGCGCGGCGATGAGTTTGGCGTCTTCGAGATGGGGTCGACGGTCGTGCTCGTATTCGCGAACCCGGGCCTCGAAGCCGTGCCCAGCGTGCCCGCGTCCGTCCGGGTCGGCGAGGCATTCTTGCGGATGCGGCCCGCGCGCCCATGACCGCCACGCCCTGGCACCTGGGTCGGCTTGCCGTTCTCGACACCGAGACGACCGGCCTTGAATCGGCTCGCGGCGATCGCGTCATTGAACTGGCCGTCGTGCTTTTCGAAGGCGGCGTGGTCACCGAGCGCTGGAGCACGCTGCTCGACCCGGGGCGCCGTGTGCCGCCCGAAGTGGTCAAGATCACAGGAATCACCGACGCGGACGTGGCCGGCCAGCCGACTTTCGGCGACGTGGCGCAGATCGTCTTGCGCCTGCTCGAAGGCCGCATCGCGGTGGCCTACAACGCCGACTTCGACCGCGGATTCCTCGTCCAGGAGTTCGCACGCCTGCGCCTGCAGCTGCCGCCGACCTTGCAGTGGCTCGACCCGCTCGTGTTCGCGCGCGAAATCCACAAGGGACAGGGCGCGATGAAGCTCGGCCTGGTCGCCAAGCGCCTGGGCATCGAACTGGAAGAGGCCCACCGCGCCGCCGCCGACGCCGAAGCCGCCGGGCGGGTGCTTTTGGCGTTGGCGTCGGCACTGCCTGCGGACCTCGCCGACACTCTCGACCTGCAAGACAAGCTGCTGGCCCGGCAGGATGCCGAGCGGGCTGGATGGCGTGGGCGCGACCGCGGGCGCGGCACGTCGGTGCTGGTGGTCGAGACGCTGGGCCCGGTCAACGCGCTCGGCGCGGCGTACCCGATGGGCGACGAATTGGACCCGGTGCGCTACATGTTCCTGCGTGCAGCCGGGCGAGGGTGACCCAGGGATGACGCCTGCACGCCAGCCGACGGGCAAGTTTGCGCGCCCCGCATTCCTCGCTTCGGCGGACCCGGTTGATGCGCGACCGGCTCCCGCCCTCGACCTGGCCGTGCTCTCGACTGCGCCGCCCGCGACCATCCACGCCGCGCTCGATGGTCTGCACGGCGAAGACATCGCCTACCTCGTGGCGCGCCAGCCGCTCGACGTGGCGGAGAGGGTGCTGCGTGCCCTGAGCGCCGAACTCGCGGCACAGGTCGTCGAGTGTCTGGACTCGGACCGCCGCGCCGACCTCGTCGAACGCCTGGGCATCCCGCACGCCGCGCGCATCTTGGATGAGATGAAGGCCGACGAGCGCGCCGACACGCTGGGCGAACTCGATGCCCCGGTTGCCGAAGCCGTCATGGCCCAAATGGAACCGGCGCAGGCGGCCGAAGCGCGCACGCTTGCCAAGTGGCCGGAGCACTCCGCCGGCGCGCACATGACGACCGAAGCGCTGCGCGTTGCCCAAAACCTCAACGTCGCCGAAGTCGAAGCCCTGGTACGCAAGCACGGCGCCGAGGCCGAGACCGTCTACTATGTGTTCGTGGTGAGCCCGACGGGCGTGCTGGCGGGCGTCGTGTCCCTGCGCGAACTGCTGCTGGCCGACCCCGTGCGCCGTGTCGCCGACATCATGCGGCCCGACGTCGTCGCCGTGCACCCGAGCCAGTCGATCGAAGACGCGGCCCGCCTCATCAGCCACTACAATCTGATCGCGCTGCCCGTCATCGATGGCGAGCGTTGCCTGCTCGGTCTCGTCACGGTCGACGACGTGATGGACATCATCGCCGACACGACGACCGCCGACTTCCACCGCGTCGGCGCCGTGCAGCCGGTCGATACGAGTTACTTTCACACGAAGCCCGTGACCTGGTTCGCGAAGCGCGCGCCGTGGCTGGTCGGCTTGTTTCTGGGCGAGATCCTGACCGGCGACATGCTGAGCGGATTCGAGTCGGTGTTCCAGCGCGTGACGGCGCTCGTGTTCTTTATTCCGCTGATCCTGAGCTCGGGCGGCAATGCGGGCTCGCAATCGGCGTCCATCGTGATTCGCGCGCTCGCGGTCGGCGAGGTGCGCCTCGGCCACGCGCTGCGGGTGTTGGCGCGCGAGGCCTCGATGGGTGTGGCGCTCGGGTTGCTGCTTGGCACGATCGGGGTGGCCCGTGCCCTCATCTGGGGCAACGGTGGCGACCTGGCGATCGTCGTGGGGACGTCACTTGTCTGCGTGGTCCTCACCGGCACGGTGTTGGGCTCGATGATGCCGATGCTGCTGGAGCGGCTGGGGCTGGACCCGGCCGTGTCGTCGACGCCATTTATCGCCAGCCTGTCGGACTTGCTGGGGATTCTCGTCTACTTCTCGATTGCCAAGGCCGTGCTGGGGTTGTAGCGCATGGCACAGGAAGTCGAACTGAAACTGCTGCTCGCGGACGTCGCCGCGTTCGATCGGCTCCGGTCTCACCTGAACCGGCTCGCCGGCACCCCGACCGTACGCGAACAGACGAACTACTACCTCGACACGGCCGACCGGGCGCTGCGGCGGCGCCGTGCGATGGCTCGGCTGCGCACGGCCGACGCCACCGGCTCCGGCGCGCGGTTGGCGTGGTGGACCTGCAAGGCGGAGCCCGTGCTCCAAGACGGCATCTTGCGGGTCGAGGAGCGCGAGCGGCCTCTCGATGCCTCCGAGCAGGGGCGCGTGCTCGCCAACGGGGCGCCGCGCGCAGGCCTTACCGTTGCCGAACTGGACCCCGACCGCTGGCTCCAGATACCGCGCGCCGAAGGTGGCATGCTCGGCGAGCCGTTGGCCGCTCCGACGCGCCTGCACGTGCTGGGGGCGCTGGCGACGACCCGCCGCATCTACCGCGTGCCGTGGCCCGACGTGCGCGCCAACCCCGGCGACGCGGATCCGCCGGCCGACCTCGCGCTGGAACTGGACCATGCCCGTTATTCGGCGGGGGCGGAGCGCTTCGAACTCGAGGTGGAGACGCCGGCCGTCGAGAGCCTGCGGCCGTTCATCGACGGGCTCCTCGCTGCGGCAGATGTCGATGCGGAGCCGGCCCGGTACTCGAAATACGCACAGTTCTTGCAACTGGCAGACGCGTCGCAAGGCTGGATCGAGCGCCCGGGCTGAGCGAATGGGCTGAACGGGTGGCCTGACCACCTGCAGCGCGCGCAATCTGCGGCGAACCGGGCGGGTGCGCTATTCGGCGCGGCTCAGGTCGGGAGGCATGAAGAAGCTGATGCCCGCCACGGCCAGCACGTTCGAGCCGAAGCCCGCCACCAGCGCGGCCTTGCTGTTGCGATCCACGGCGAGCGCACGGCTCAAGAAGATGTTGTGTACGTCGAAGCAGACGGCCAGCACCCGGGAAGCGAAGAGTCGCCCCCCCAGCCCGACGCCAGGCGCCACCGACACGCCACCGGGCAGGTTCTCGCTGCCGCCGATGCCGGCCACGCCCGCCGACAGCGTGACGTGGGCGTCGAACGTCACCGGCAAGGAGCCGAACGCCATGAACTTGCCCACCAACGGCGACACGGTGGCGTGGCCCCCCGCGAGCCAGGCGATGCGCGACGCTTCCATGACGAACTTGTCGCTCGTCTTGCCGACCTTGAACTCGATCTCTGCCGACGTAGGAGTCTTGAGCGGGATGCCGATGAGCAGGTCCGCGCCGACCGACAACCAGTCGTAGACGTGCATGTCGTAGCGCGCCCCGGGCAGCACGTTGCGCACGAACGGGTCGCCGACGGTAAAGCCGAACTGGCCCGCGACCTCATGGCGACCGGCGCGAAACTGCAGCGTGCGGCGCACGACGGGGGCGTCGTCCAGGACGTCGTCGGCGAGTGCGGGCTGCGCGATGCTGGCGAGGGCGAGGGCCGCCAAGATGCCGGCCAGCACGCTCCGCGGTGCCAGCTTTGAGCCCAGTGGTGCCAGCGTTGAGCGCAGTACCAGCTTCGAGCGCAGTACCAGCTTCGAGCCCCCTGCAAGCATCGAACCCGGTGCGAGCATCGAGCGACGGCGGCAGCGGTCGGGCTTGGGCATCGGCATCCTGATGATCCTGGTCGCGCGTCAGCCGTTCAGCGGGGGTAACGGTACTGTACCGTCGGCGGCAGCCAGAAGCCGAGGCGGAGGTCGGCGAACACGTGCTGCATGACAAAGTTCGATGACGGTTCCGTTTTATTCTGGGGCAAGAACTTTTCAATGACCGCGATGTCGCGCACTTCGAACGACAGCGTCAGCCAGCGCAACGTGTGCACGCGCGTCCCGACGCCGAGTTCGAAAGCGGGCTTGAGATCGGTGCCGCGCGTCGTCCGCATCGCGCCGCCACCGGCCACCACGTAGGCGTCGGCCTGCAACACGGCGAGGCCGAAGCTGGAGAATTTGCCGAAAATCGGGCTCCAGCTCACCTCGCCGAAGCCGCCGGCCTGCATCTCGGAGCGCTCGGGGAAGAGGCCATAATCGTCTTGGATCGCATTGAACAGCGGCGAACGCACGCCCCAGAACTTGCCCCCGCCCGCGCCGACCGACCATTGTTCGTTGATGTGGTAGAGCAGGCTGCCCGTCGCCATCGTGTGCCGCACGAAGGGGTCGTTGAATGTGATACCGCCACCCAGTTGCAACTCCGCTCGTCCCGCCTTCAAGACATAGCGTTGCTGGAAGACGCGCACCGACTTGAACAACTCCTGCTCGCCTTGCTCGGCGGTCTCGCGCGACAGGCCGCGGGTCTTGGGCTTGTCGGCCTCGCCCGGTGCGGCGGCCGCGTCGGGGTCCGCAGCCGGGCCATCGGGGGTAGCAGAGGCCGCATCGGCAGCGGAGGAGGGGCCGTCGGGTGCTGCAGCAACTGCCGACCCTGCCCACAGACCGCCGGCGAGCACGATGCACACCGCAAGTCGGCGACAATCGGACCTCGCGGCAGGTGGGGCGTCAGCGGGCAACACGGGGCGCGATGCTAGAGGAGCGCGGGCGACAACACAAGAAGACGCCGCCGGTGAAGAGGGCGTCTTGCCCTGCGCGTCCGTGTTGAGCAGCACCGGGCTTTGCCTTCCGGCACGTACGCACCGCCGAAGATCTCCGTCGGCATGCCGAATTTCCGGCCGACCAGTCCGCTCGCTCCAGAAATGAGGATGCGCAGCGGGCCGCGAGCAGCTGATCCCTTTTCTCACCGTAGGCGGCCACACGGTGATCCGCTTGGTGCGCCGCGCACCAAAGGCCGGCGAGGCGTTCTGGGATCCTGCGACCAACGTGATCGACATCGGCGGCGTCGGTACGATCGACGCAGTGATCCACCTGTCGGGGGAGTCGGTCTCCAAACGGTGGACCCCTGCGCGCAAGGCGGAGATCCTGCGCAGCCGCGAGCAATCCACGCTGCTGCTCGCCAACGCCATCGCCGGACTCCCCACCAAGCCCGAGGTCTTTGTGTCGGCCAGCGCCGTCGGTTGGTACGGCAATCGCGGCACTGAGCGCCTGACGGAAGCGAGCGCACCTGGAACCACTGGTTTTCTACGTGACGTCTGTCGCGTTTGGGAAGCCGCGACCAAGCCTCACCTGTGTCTGTGCGCTACCGTGCCACATGAGTCGCCTGGGACGGGCCCGGACACGCGACAGGATGGTCCGGGATATCCGGTGGCCCGCCAATGGCTACGATGTCATTGGGATCCGTCGAGACGCCCGACGGTTGCTGGTTTGCGATCGCAATGTTGGGTGGCCGTCTGCGCCTTGCAAAATTGTCGGCGTTTGTGACAGATTCTTGGCCCACCGCGCCACCTCGCGGCAAACTTCTTCTCTCCCAAGCTTCGGAAGTCCATGCCACGCCAACCCGCCCTGAAAACCCTTTGCACTATCCTAGCCGCCGCCGCTGCGTGCCTGGCCCAGTCGTGCACCAGCGCCACGCCGCAGGGCTCGGCAGCCACCGCGCCCGGTGCAGTCGCCAGCGATGCCAGTGCCGCCGCGGATGCCGCCGCTGCCGCCGAAGTGAACAAAGTCGATACCACGTCCGGCAGCGCCGATGCCGATGCGCCAGACGCCGCCATAGCGCCGGATGGACTTTTTGCGGATGCGGCAGCCGACGCTCAAACCGCGCAAGACATCGGCGACGCCGGGGCCGCCGCGGACGCCAAAAGTGACGCCCCGGCCGACGCAGCCATCGATGCAGCCCAGCCTGCGCCGATTGCGTTCGCCGCACTGGCCTCTGCCGCCGCCTCTGCGATTTGCCAAGCGAACTTCAAGACCTGCACGCCGCAAGATAAGATGCCCTACGCCACCCAAGTCGGTTGCGTGGCGGCCATCACGGCCGCAGATGCCGCGACTTTTGCCAAGTTGGGGGCGTTGGTGGCCTCCGGCAAGCTGACCTACAACGGCGCAGCGGCCGCCGCGTGCTTGGCATTGGCGGTCGAACACTGCGACGAACTCGATTTCGTCGATGGCCCACCGATTTGCCAGACGGTGTTCAAGGGCAATGCTGCGGACGGCGCCGCCTGTGGGTTCAACGTCGAATGCGCGTCGAACTACTGCTTCAGCAAGGAAAATTGCCCCGGTCTTTGCAAGAAGCGGGTGGCGTTGGGCGGAAAGTGCGGCGACGATGACAAGTGCGTGGCCGGCGTGGTGTGCTTCGGCGGCTTGTGCGTGGCCGACACCCCTAAGGACGCCGGCGCTGACTGCGATCCGGTCAAGTGCAAGCCGGGTCTGTACTGCAGCAGCAAGGCCAAGTGCGCGCCGCTCAACAAGATCGACGCGCCGTGCGACATCGTCGGGGCGTGCACCGCTGGTCTGCAATGCATCGACTCCGGCACCGGCGGCCTCTGCAAGCCCATGCCCAAGAAAGGCGAACCGTGCACGCCTGACGCCCTTTCCGACGCATCGACCCAGTGCGCAGTCGGGCTGGTTTGCTTCAACGACGGCGGTGAAATCGGCACCTGCGAACCCAAAACTGCCACGGGCGGCGCCTGCGTCAACTCGACACAGTGCGGCGGCTGGGATGTGCACTGCGTCGGGCCCACCGGCAAGGCGACGTGCCAGCAACTTTCCGCCAAGGGCGGCCCGTGCCAACCCGCCAATGTCGATATCGGCGAGTGGAGCGGCTGCCTTGATCCATGGACGTGCAGCGGCGGCGTATGCATCGATGTGCCGTCAGCTGGCCAGAAGTGCGCGGACGACTTGCTCAAATCCTGCGCCGACGACCTGATGTGCGATCTGGTCACCCCCAAGTGCGTCCCGCTTCCGGGCGCCGGCGAAAAATGCAGCGGCGTGTGCAAGGCCGGCTTTGACTGCGACGCCAAGGTCAAGCCGGCTATTTGCAAGCCCCTGGTTTGCAACTAGGTAGCCGAAACAGGGCGCGCGGCGCCGTCAGCCTGAGCGTGGCGGTGTAGCCATTGGATTTATTAGTCTATTGCGAAGCGGATCGCGTGGGTCTTGAACTGACCGGTGGGGGCCGACTGCCCTGGCCGCGCGAGTTTGTCTACCCACGAGCGGCGGTGGTCGTCGACCGCGACGGCTGGCGTTTCTATGCGAATGCTGCGACTGCAGCAGATGTGAAGATGTGTGAGGCGAGAACTGGCCGGGCGACGCCGACGTGGTTCCGGCCGAGCGGACAACGTAGCATGTCGGGCTTGCGTGCCCCGCACGAGACGACCACCCCTCTGAGGCGACCATGAACCGGCACACGCTCCGAACCCTGCGACCGAGCCTCCGCGCGACGGCGCTCTGCAGTCTCTCCCTGCTCTACGCCTGTGCGGAAGACGCAGCTGTCGATGGGCCCGGCATCGGTTCGGGCTCGACGGCGGCGGACGCGGGCAAGGTGGATGGCGGCGTGTCTGACGCTGCGCCGTTCGACGCGGCCGCACTGCCGGACGTCGGTGCGCCGGATCTCGCCGCGCGAGCCGACACCGCAGCGCTCCCTGAAGTCCTCGCGGAAACATCGACCGGCCCGGACGGCACCACACCTGGCGACGGCACTCCCCCTGGCGACGCCCTCGGAGCCGCCGACGGGACACCAGCCGACGACTCGACACCGACTCCCGCAGACGGTGCCACGCCAGCCGACGACGGAGCCACGCCAGCCGATGACGCGGCGGGGACAGATGGCGCAGTGGCCCCAGGCGACGCGGCCATCGACGACACGGCGCCCGGCGCCGATGTGGTTCCGACTGGAGACGGCGCAAGCGCGGGCGACGCGATCCTGGCCACCGACGCGATCCCTGCCGCCGACGCGATCCCTGCTGCCGACGCGATCCCTGCCGCCGACACACCTGGCGGCCCCGTCGCTGCGGCCCAACTCTGCAATCCGTGCAACGCGACAGCCGACTGCGGCCCCGGTGGCGCGTGCGTGCCTCACGGCGACGACGGCAGCTTTTGCGGCCAGGCATGCAAGGCCGACGCCGAGTGCCCGACCGCGTATGTCTGCAAGTCCGTCACGGCCATCGACAAGCAAACCGTGCAGCAATGTGTGCCGGCGAGCGTCTTGGGTGCGCCGCTGGACGGCATCGGCGAGTGCAATTGCCCCGCAGACTCCGTGACCCAGGGCTTGACGACCGCATGCCTGTTCATGGCGACAGGTGGCGACGGCAAGACGACGTGCAAGCTGCCTTCGACGCGCAAGTGCCCCACGTCGGGCGCGCCGCCAGCGAAGTGCACGCCCGTCACGCCCGGTGCCGAAGTCTGCAACGGCTTCGACGACAACTGCGACGGCGCGATCGACGAGACGTCAGCCTGCGACGACAAGAATCCGTGCACCGCAGACAAGTGCGACGGAGCCGCCGGCAAGTGCGCGAACAGTCCAGCAGACGAGGCGTGCGACGCCGACGGCAATGACTGCACCGACGACAAGTGTGCTTCTGGCGCCTGCTCCGCTGGTGCGGTCAAGGCGTGCAACGACGACGGCAATCCGTGCACCGACGAGAAGTGCGAGAACGGCAAGGGCTGCACCCATCCGAGCGCCGAAGGCAAGGCGTGTGCCAGCGCGGACGGGGCGTGCGCCTCGGGCAGCTGCCTAGCGTCAAAGTGCGTGGTCGGAGCGGCCGCGACGTGCGACGACAAGAATGCGTGCACGAAGGACTCGTGCGACACCCAGGCCGGCAAGTGCGTGTTTGAGGCGGTCGCCGATGGTGGCGGCTGCGACGACGGCAGCGCGTGCAGCGAAGCCGACGCGTGCAAGGGCGGCCTGTGCACCGGCAAGGTCGTCGCGTGCAACGACGGCAACCCATGCACGAAGGACACCTGTGACCTCGCGGCAGGGTGCACCGCCACGGGTCTCAACAGCGGACCATGCGACGACGGCGACCTGTGCACGACCGGCGAGGCATGCGCTGGCGGCAAGTGTGCGGTCGGCGTGGCCGTGGCGTGTGCGAATACCAACGCGTGCAGCACGGCGACGTGCGACAAGACCACCGGCAAGTGCGCCGTCACGCCGGTGCAAGACGGTTCGGCCTGCAACGATGCCAATGCGTGCACCCAGGGCGAGGCGTGCAGCGGCGGCGCGTGCGCGGGCAACCAGGCCAACTGCGACGACGGCAATGCCTGCACCGACGACCAGTGCGACCCCGCCAAGGGCTGCGTGCAGGCCCCCAACTCCGACGCGTGCGAAGACGGCAACGCATGTACGGTCGGCGATGCGTGTGCGGCGGGCACCTGCAAGGCCGGCAAGGCCACCGCGTGCGACGACAGCAATGCGTGCACGGCCGACGCTTGCGATGCGAAGACTGGCGCCTGCTCCAACGCGAACCAGGCCGCCAGTTGCGACGACGGCAAACTGTGCACGACCGGCGACAGTTGCGCCGACGGGGTGTGTGGCGGGACACCGGACACGTGCAGCGACGACAACACGTGCACCACGGACACGTGCGATGTGACCAAGGGCTGCCAGCATACGGCGGGCGCAGGCGTGTGCGACGACGGCGACAAGTGCACCGTGCAGGACGCGTGCGCGGACGGCAAGTGTGCCGGCACCAGCGGCAAGATCGACTGCGACGACAAGAATCCGTGCACCAGCGACGCATGTGACCCCAAGGCAGGCTGCGTCGCCGCGAACAACACCGTTGCGTGCGACGACGGCAACGGGTGCACCGACAAGGATGTGTGCAAGGACGGCAAGTGCGAGGCCGGCGCCGCGACGTGCGAGTGCAAGGCGACCGCCGATTGCGCCAAGCTGGAGGATGGCAACCTCTGCAATGGCACACTGGTGTGCGAGTCCGGCACCTGCAAGGTCGACGCGAAATCGGTCGTGACGTGCCCGACGGCGGGCAACACGGAGTGCGCGCAACATCAGTGCATTGCGAGCACGGGCAAGTGCGCGCTCAAATCCGTGAGCGACGGCACCCAATGCAACGCCGATTCGAGCCCGTGCACGGTCGGCGATGCGTGCGCGGCGGGCGTGTGCGGTGCAGGCAAGCCGCTGGTTTGCGACGACAAGAACCCGTGCAGCAAGGACAGTTGCGACGCGACCAAGGGCTGCGTGTTCGCCGCGCAGACGAACGTGGCGTGCGACGACGGCTCGCAGTGCACCGGCGGCGACCTGTGCAAGGACGGCAAGTGCACGGGCGTGCTCAAGGTTTGCGACGACAACAACGGCTGCACGAACAACGCCTGCGACCCCGCCAAGGGCTGCGTGTTCACGCCGAACTCGGCGCCGTGTACGGACCAGAACCCGTGTACGGCGGCCGATGCGTGCAAGGACGGCGCCTGCGTGGCCGGCGCGCCAAAGAACTGTTCCGACAAGAATGTCTGCACGACCGAGTCCTGCAACAAGGCGGACGGCACGTGCGCCTATGCGATGGCAGACGGCGTGACGTGCTCGGACGCCAAAGCGTGCACGCTGGGCGACACCTGCCTGGCGGCCAAGTGCGTTCCCGGTGGCGCCAAGCCCTGCGACGACAACCAAAAGTGCACGGCGGATTCGTGTGAGGCGGCGACGGGCACCTGCGTGTTCAAGCCCATCATCGGCCAATGCGGCAACTGCACGGCCGACAAGGACTGCGCGAGCGACAACAACTCGTGTACGGCCGAGGCGTGCGACGCGGTCACTAAGAAATGCGCATCGAAAATCGTCAAGGACGGCACCGCGTGCGACGACGGCAGCCTGTGCACGCAGCTCGAGAGTTGCGCGAACGGCAAGTGTGCGGGCGGTCAGGTGACGAACTGCGACGACAAGAACGTGTGTACGGCCGACCCGTGCCTGCCCGCGACGGGCGATTGCGTGCACAACAACGTAGGTGGCGCGTGTCAGGACGGCAATGCGTGTACGCAGAACGACTTCTGTCAGCAGGGCGCCTGCCAGGCGGGCGCACAGCCGACGTGCAACGACTTCAACCCGTGCACGGCAGACAGTTGCGACAAGGCGACTGGCAAATGCGTGAGCGCGCCGATCGCGGGGTGCTCGCTGGTGTGCGCCAAGGACGCGGACTGTCCGAAGTCGCTCGACCCGTGCATCGTCAACTCGTGCGACGTGGCCGCAAAGAAGTGTGGCTCGAAGTCGGCCGCCAACAACACGGCGTGCAACGACGGCAACGCGTGTACCGGTCTCGACATCTGCGTCGATGCGAAGTGTCAGGGCTACAATCCGAAGGCGTGCGGCGATGGCAACGGGTGTACCGACGACCTGTGCGACGCCAAGACGGGTGCGTGCTCGAATGCGGCCAATGGCGCCCAGTGCAACGACGGCAATCCGTGCACGGGACCCGACAAGTGTGCTGCTTCGAAGTGCGGTGCTGGACCGTTGAAGGCGTGCAACGACGGCAATCCGTGCACGACGGACAGTTGCAACACCACAGACGGCCAATGCAAGGCGGTGCCGATCGGCGGCTGCGGCAACTTCTGCTACAAGGACGCCGACTGCAAGGAAGACACCAACTCGTGCACGACGGCGACGTGCAACGTAGTAAACAAGCAGTGCTTTTTCAAGCAGGTGGCGAACGACACGCTCTGCGACGACGGCAATGCGTGCACCCAGGTCAGCTTCTGCAAAGATTGGAATTGCGCCGGCGGCAACTCCAAGGCATGCAACGACAACCAGTCTTGTACTGCGGATGCGTGCGACCCGAAGACCGGCAACTGCCTGTTTACGCCAACCACGCAGAACTGCGACGACGGGTTGCCGTGTACGGTCGGCGACGTGTGCGCGGCCGGCTCGTGCCAGGCGGGCAAGCCCAAAGGGTGCGACGATGGCAATGCCTGCACGACGAACGCCTGCGATGCGAAGACTGGCACGTGCGTGTTCACGCCGATTCCGGGGTGCGGCAACTTCTGCGCCGTCGACAAGGACTGCAAGGACGACGGCAAGACGTGCACGGGCGAGGCGTGCGACCTCAAGACCAAGACGTGTACACATCCGCCCGTGCAGAACGGTACGGCATGCACCGACGGCAAGGCCTGCTCCGTGGGCGACGCCTGCAAGAACGGTGACTGCCAACCCACGGGGTCCAAGAACTGCACGGACAACAATGCGTGCACGCAGGACCTGTGTGAACCAAACACGGGTGCATGCAACTACCTTAATCTAAACGGCAATTCCTGTGTCGATAGCTTGCCGTGCACCGTGAACGAGACCTGCAAGGGCGGCCAGTGCCAGGGCCCGACGAAAACCTGCGACGACGGCAAGGCATGCACGGCCGATTCGTGCGAGCCGAAGACGGGCGTGTGCCTGAACGCGCCGATCCCCGGCTGCGGCAACAACTGCGCCGTCGACAAGGATTGCAAGGACGACGGAAGCCCATGCACGGCGGAATTCTGCAATACGGCGAACAAGAAGTGCGATGTCAAGGCCGCGGCGGACGGGTCGCTGTGCAACGACGGGCTGGCGTGCTTCGTGAGCGACGCGTGCAAGGCGGGCAAGTGCGTCGGGACGCCCACGACCTGCGACGACAAGAACGCCTGCACCGACGACAAGTGCGACCCGGGCGGCGGCAAGTGCTTCTCGGTGAACAATGACTCCGGCTGCAACGATTTGAATGGCTGCACACTGATCGACCTGTGCAAGGGCGGCAGTTGCGTGCCGGGTGCGGCGAAGTCGTGCGACGACAGCAAGGCATGCACGGCGGACTCGTGCGACAAGGCGACGGGCGCTTGCAAGAACGCGCCGATTCCTGGGTGCAAATAGCTAATCTTTATTGTTTTGTTGCGTTTCTGTGCGGGCGTTGGCCGCAGTGCGCGCACGTGGCTCGTCACCCCAGTTCAGAGACCGCGGGCGGAAACCCCACGTCCGTGCCCGCATACAGTTCATCGACCGCGACTCACCTCGATGCCCGGCAGTTGCCACCGCGCCACCCCGTGCCCTAGAGTCCGCGCCCCGCCGCGTGGGTCCGCCCGACTCCGCCGCGTGCGGCAGGGCGCGTCATGGCCGTAAAACCGCTCAAGAAGCTGAAGCTCACCGGGTTCAACAACCTGACGAAGACGCTGAGCTTCAACATCTACGACGTCTGCTATGCGCACACCGAGCGCCAGCGGCACGAGTACATCCGCTACATCGACGAACGCTACAATGCCGAGCGGTTGACGGCGATCCTGTCGCACGTCGCACGCATCATCGGCGCGAACGTCCTGAACGTGGCGCGCCAGGACTACGAGCCGCAGGGGGCCAGCGTCACGCTGCTCATCGCCGAGGACCCCGTCGAGACCGATCGCGTCGGTGCCAGCGGGGAGGAAGCACCGGGGCCGCGGCCGGGCGAGTTTGGCGCTCCGACTGTGGCGGCGGGCGCCGACGGCGACGGGCCCGTGTGGCCGCGCAAGGAGTCGGTCGTCGCGCACCTCGACAAGAGCCACATCACCGTACACACCTACCCGGAGGCGCACCCAGACAACGGCATCGCCACGTTTCGGGCCGACCTCGACGTCTCGACGTGCGGGCGGATTTCGCCCTTGAAGGCGTTGAATTACCTGATCCACAGTTTCGAGTCCGACATCGTCACCATCGACTACCGGGTGCGGGGCTTTACGCGCGACGTGAGCGGCAAGAAGTTCTTCATCGACCACAAGATCCACTCGATCCAGAACTTCATCGACGAAGACGTGCGCGACCGCTACCAGTTGACCGATGTGAACGTGTACCAAGAGAACATCTTCCACACGAAGATGCTGATCCATGCCGTGTCGCTCGACAACTACTTGTTTGGGTTGGGGATTGACGACCTCGACGCCGAAGCTGCCGAGAAGGTCGGCAAGCGCGTGCGGCGCGAGATGCTGGAAATCTTCTACGGCAAGAAAATCAAGAAGTAGCCGCCGCCGTCGTGGCGAACTGCGCGGCGAAAAACTTCACTTCGTCGGCACGTGCATTATCGTCACCTCGCCGCCGCCTCCACCCGTGCGGCACCGAGGTCGACCATGATGTTCCGCGATGCTGCCCTGTCGAGCCTGCCCCGCCCTGCGCTGCCGTGGGCGCTGTTGGCCGTGTCGGTCATCTTGAACCTGGTGCTGATCGTGGCGCGCATGCCATCTTCGCCCGATGCGCCCGCCGCCCAGCCGAAGCCGGTCGCCGCCGCGCCGAAAGCGCCACCGGCCGCAGCGCCCACCGCCGCCAGCGGGGGCACCGAGTGGAAGGTCGTGCGCACTGTGCTGCAAGGGTCGCCGTCGCGCACATTCAACGAGGCGGTGCCCGAAGACGGCGACGCGCTCGCCGCGGTGTACTCGCGCCTGTTCGTGTGGGACCTCGACCTGCGCCGCGACCTGAGCCCCGGCGACGAGATGGCGGTGGCGTACCGCTGGAACGAGGCGAACCAGATCGACGTCGCGGTCGCCCGCCTGCACGCGAAGAAGCCGGGCAAGGCGGTGCGCGCCTACCGCTTCCAGGCAAGCGGCGACGCGTTCTCGAGCTACTGGAACGAGTCGGGCATTGAAATCCCGCTGCGCCTCAAGAACGGTCCGCTCGACGGCTACGACCAGATCACGAGCCTGCTCAAGGATCGGCCATTGCACAAGGGCATGGACTTCAAGACGCCGGTGGGCACCGACGTCAAGGTGCCGTTTGCCGGCAAGGTGACACGCGCGAACTGGAACTGGGGCGCGAACGGCAACTGCATCGAGGTCCAGTTTGAAGACGGCACGCTCGCGAAGTTTCTCCATTTGAACGAGAACCTCGTCAAGCCGGGCGACACCCTGGTGGCGGGGCAGGTCGTCGCGAAGTCGGGCAACACGGGCCACTCGACGGCGCCGCACCTGCACTACCAGTTGAACCAGGGCGAGACCGTCGTCGACCCCATCGACTACCACGGCACGGAGCGGCGCACGCTGACCGACGCCGACAAGGGCAGCTTTGCCGCGGTCGTGGGCAAGCTCGACGCGATGCTGGCGCCGCGCACCGCCGGTCTGTAGCTGCGATGCCGCGCCTTGTGTTTGTCAGCGAGGCGTTTCCTCCCGACATCGCAGGCTCTGGCGTCACGGTCGCCACCGTTGCGGTGGGGTTGGCGCGCGACTACACCGTGCGCGCCATCGTCGGCGCAGCGGATTTCACGGGGACGGGGACGGCGGCCCCCAGGCGCGAATCGTGGCAGGGCATCGACGTGGTGCGCTGTCCGACGCTCGGCATTCCAAAGAATCGGGTGTGGCAGCGGGCGGCGCGCGTGGGCGTCGTCGCGACCACGATGACCGCGACCGTGGCACGCGAAGTGGCGCCCGGCGACATCGTGTTCGTCGTTGTGGCGCCCGGCGTGATGGCGTGGGCCGCCGTGCAAGCGGCGCGAGTGCGCGGTGCGCGGGTCGTGTTGCTGGTGTACGACGTGTTTCCCGAAAGCCTCGTGCCCGCGGGACTGGCGGCGCCGGGGAGCCCGCAACTGCGTGCCTTGCAAGCCCTCTATCATCCGGTCTATGGCCAGGTCGATGCCATCGTGACCCTCGGACGCTGCATGGCCGCCAAGGTGCGCGAACTCGGCGGGCCACGCACTGCGCCGGTGAGCGTCGCCCTGCACTGGGCCGACCTCGACCTCGTGCAGCCGAGTCCGCTCGGCACGCCAACGCTGCGCGACGAACTCGGGCTGGGCGACCGCTGCGTGTTCCTGTTTGCCGGCAACCTCGGCCGGGTGCAGGGACTCGACACGGTGGTCGAGGCGATGGTGCAACTGCGCGCCGTGCCGAAAATCATCGCCCTCTTCGTGGGCGCGGGCGCGGGCGAGGCGCCCCTGCGGGCGGTGGTGGCGCGCCACGGGTTGGCCAACGTCGTGTGTTCGCCCATGCGCCCGCGCGAGCAACAGGCGTACGTGCTGGGCGCGGCCGACGTCGGGCTCGTCACGCTGTCGCCCGGGGTCGCAGGCCTCGGCATCCCAGGCAAGACGCCCAACCTGCTCGCGGCGGGCAAGCCCGTGCTGCTGCTGATGGACGCTGCGGCGGAAACGGCTCAACTCGTCGACGAAGAGCGCTGCGGCTGGGTGACGCCGCCGGGCGATGCGAGCGCGTTGGCCGCCTGCATGCGGCACCTGGCAGCATCGCCGGCAGAGGTCGCCGCCGCAGCCGCTCGCGCCCGCAGGGTGGCGGAGCGGCGCTATTCGATGGCGGGGATGCTCGATACGTATCGCGCGCTGGTGGCGCGACTTGGCGGGTAGAGGGGCACCGGCGAACACGGGTACACGCCGCCGGTCGGTTGGGGTCGCCTACTTCACGACGATGGAGCCCTTCATCCCAAGACCGGCGTGCACCGCGCACACGTACAGGTACGTCCCCGCCGTCGGGAAGGTCACCACCTTCTTCGCGCCGAAGTCCACAGCGAAGCCACCCAACTTCGGCAGGCTGCCGTCCACGTCCCACGTCTGCTTGTCCACTTCGATGACGTTGTGCATGCCTTCGAGTGTGAACTCGACGGAATCGCCCGCTTTGATGGCAAAGGACGCGGGCTCGAACTTGGACTCCTTCGTGATGACTTTCCAGGTATTGGCTTTCGGCGTGGCGCACAATTCACCGGCGTCGCACACCTGAGCCGCACCGCACGCGGTGCCGATGGGGAACGGCTTCTTCAGGCAGGCGGCCGTCGCGGAACAGAGATCGGCCGCGCACAACGACTTGGTGCTGCACGACTGGAGCGATTTCGTGCTGCACACTCCCGCTTTCGCGCACGCCACGCGGCCCCACGCATCGGCGCGTCGGACCACTGCATCGTGTGCACCGTCGTCTGTTCCAGTCGCTGTCCCTGCCAGGCCGATGCTGCCGTCCGCCGCCACGCCGAGCCCAAGCCACGTGTCGGGGCCGGACAGCTCCTGCCACAGGACGGCACCCCACGGGGACAGGCCCGCGACCCAGCCATTGACTTCGGTTCCGCTCGTGAGGGCGCCCGCTAGCCGCAGTGTGCCATCGGGCGCGGCGGCGAGGCCGAACGCTCGCAGCGACGCCGACTTGCCAAGACCGGAAAGCTTGGTGTTGACGACGACCTTGCCCGCGGCGTCGAGGCGCTGGATGCGCACCTCGTAGATGCCGCCCGCAGCGCTCGTGCCTTCGTTCCAGGCAGCGATGAGGCCGCCATCGGACAAGGCCGCCAGCCGTGGATCGCGCTCGTCGGTGTCCCCCGCGGCGCCTGCTTTCCACAGCACTTGGCCGTTGCCGTTGTAGCGCGCGATCTCGATGTCGGCGCCGGTAACACCGCCGAGGCCGAGTGCCGCCGCCACCACAAAACCGTCGCCCACTGACACGACCGCCGTCGCCACGTCTTCGCCTTGGCCGCCGAAGTTCCACTGCTTGTAGACCTTGCCGTCGGCGTCGAGCACCGCAATCCAGCCGTTGCTAGGGGTCGACTTGCCGCCCGTGCTGCCAACGGCGACCCAACCTACGCCGAGCGGGGCGGCGGCCCTGAACCGGTTGAAACTCAACGGCGTGATTTTGAACTGCTTGGTTCCGGCCATGCCACTTGCCAGCGCGACCGTGGCGAAGACGCCCTGTGAATCCACTCCCTCCACGTTTTCTAAGTCCCCGAAGACGACTGCGTGGCTGGCGGTCACGAGCACCGCATGCCAGCGCGTTGAGCCGCTTGTTTGGTCCACCCACTTCCACATCAGCGTGCCCGCCGCGTCGAAACGCCACACCGCCGAATCGTTGTCGCTGGCGCTCACCGCGTCGTGGCCGACCGCCACCCAGCCCGACACGCCAGCCGCCGCTGGGACCGCGGCGATGGCTGCCGCCCGGTCTTCGAACGCACCGCCAATCACATGCTGCCACAGCGGTGTTTTCGACTCGCACACGCCGGCCATGCACGAGCTGACTGTGCACGGGTCGCCGGTTATGGCACACGCCTTACCGTTGGCCACCGACTTGTGGACGCACGCGCTCGCCTCGCATTCATCGAGCGTGCAGGGTTGCTTGTCGTCGCAGCCCGCCGGACAACCCGCCTCGGCGGCTGGCACGTCGATGGTTCCCGCCGCTTGTGCATCCGCGGCGTCCGCGAGGGTGCGGCCAGCGTCCGCTGCAGTTGCTGCAGTGGCATCCCCGCCCGCGTCCAAGACATCGGCGTTGGCCGCCGCCGGGGCGTCGAGCCGCTCGTCCCTGGTCTGGAATTCGAAGCGGGCCGGCTCCGGAATGGCCTCCGAGCAGCCCATGCACGCGCACGCGGCGAACCACGCGATGCGGGGCGCGCGGCCCATCAAAACGTCCACGCCATGGCGAGGCGGGCGCCACTGGGGCCTGGAACCAACAGGGCCGCGGCCGGGCGGTCCCACCACAGCCAGCCCAAGCCGGCGCTCGTCGCGGCCGTGCCCAGGCCAACCAGCATCGAAGCCCGCGTCTTGGCTGCGGCGATGTCGTCACCCCAGTCGCGCGCTTCACGATACGACAGCGCCGTGATGCGACCGGCGTCCGATCGCACCGAAAGTGCAGTGTCGAGCGAGCGGCGGTCGTCCAGCGCGCCCAGGAAGAGTGCCGCGCCGGTTCCGCCCAATGCGACCCCCAGACTGGCCGCTGCCCATGCTGGCCACGTGGTTCGCGCGCTCGGCGCGGTGGACTTCGGCACGACGGTCATCGGCGCGGGCGGCTTCGGGGCGGGGGCCTCGGCGACGGGCGCGGGCTTGGGCGGTGGTGCCTCCAGCAGAAGGCGGGCCCGCGGAAGTTCCGGAGCGTCGGGCGGGGCCTCGGCTACGAACCGCTCCAGGTGCGGTCGGGCCGCATCGAGCATGCCGGCGTCTGCCAGCGCACTGCCGGCCCGGAAGCGGTAGACTGGGCGGCGCGGGGCCAGATTCGCCGCCTCGACCCACAACTGCGCCGCCAAGCGGGCATCGCCCCGCCGCAGCGCCGCCTCGGCGGATTGACCTCGTTCATCGGCGCCGGCGCTGCGCAACTCGTCGATGCGGGCGCGCGCCTTCTCGACCATCGCGGGGTCACCGCCGGGTGCTGCGGCAAACGCCTTGAAGTGCGCCTCGGCCTTGTCGGCGAGGCCGGCGATCTGCTCGGAGCGCGCCGCGCCATAGAGGTACTCGGGGCGCTTTGGATCGGTGCGGGCGGCTTCAAGGTAGAGTTGCGCCGCCCGGGCGTGGTCGCCGGCTTCATAGGCCTGCGCTGCCTTCTGGGCCATCGCGGCCGCAGCCTTGGCCGGGTCGACTGCCCAGACGCAGCGGGGCGCCAAGGCGAGACATGCCCACAGTGCCGCGGCAGCGGGCACCACAATCCGAACGCCCGCCACTACGAGCGGCCCGCGCTGAGGACGGGGTCGTTCATTTTGGCACCGCGCGCCGTTGCCCACCACCTGACCTCACTTCCGGCCCGATCGCTGCGTGCGACTCGGCTCGTAACGGGGACGCTACCCTTGGGCTGAGGTGGATTCAAGTCTGCGCAGCCCCGATCCGTCGCATTCGGCGCATTTCGTCATTGCCGTCATCGGTTGGCGGTTCGACGTACCCTGTGTACGCCTTCACTGCCAACCTCCTAGTCGCTTAGAACTGCATCCGAATTCGGCGGCCGGGGAAGGTTGGCCGGTGGATCCTGGGGGCGCGTTCTCGACAGACTTCCCGCTGCGGCCCTGCCGCCGTCGACAGGCCGCGCTCACCCTACAACGTCACCACCACCCGCCCCGCCTTGCCCGCGGTCGGCGCCGCCCCGAACGGCTTCAGGATGCCGACGCCGCCCTCGCCCGCACCGCCCAGCCACGCCGGGTCGCCCGTGCCGCCGGGCTTGTCGAACTGGCCGCCCGCCGACGTCACCACGGTCGCCGCTGGCCCCGCCCACGATGAGCCACCGCCGCCGCCACCGCCCGTGTAGGTGTACTTCGCCGCGCCGCTGCCGCCGCCGAAACGTCCGGCCCCGCCGCCGCCGCTGCCGCCGTTGCCGGGGCATGCAGTGGCGGCCAGTTCCAGCTTGGCCGACGTGCCGGGCTTGCACTGCGAGCCGCCCGTGCACGCGCCGCCGACGTCTGCCTGGCCCGCCACGCCCGCCACCTCGCAGCCAGAATACGCCGACGCGTTCGTCTGCTGGCCGCCGCTGCCGCCGGCGTTGGCCGTGCCGCCCGTGCCGCCGCCAGAGTTCGTCTTGTACTTGTTGTCCGCCGTGCCGTCCTGGCCCGCGCCGCCCACGGCTCCGCCGCCGCCGCCGGCACCGATCTGTGGCGTGCCCTCGCAGCCCGAGCAGCCGTCGCAGCCTGCGCCGCCGCCGCCCGCCGCGACGAGGGCCTGCACTCCGTTCACGAACACCAGGCTCGCCCCACCGCCGCCCGCCGAGACGCCGCCGCCCGCCACGCGCACTTCGAGGGCATCGCCGGCCTTGACCGCCACGGTCGCGTGCACGAGCGCCCCGCCGCCGCCGTTGCCAGGCGAGCAGCCGCCGCCGCCGCCGCCCCACAGCTTGACCGTGACGCTCGTGACGCC